>CANGLW010000014.1 GCA_947454955.1 Comamonadaceae bacterium | reverse complement strand
GTCGTTGTCGGTGGTCATAGGGTGGATCGTTGGAGAGCTTGAAGGAGGAGGCTCGTGGGACAATGCAAGGCTATGCATCCTAAAGCCCTGCTTGATACCGCGGCCGAACTGGTCAAAGCGGTGATGACGTTTGAACACCCTGCTGATGCTGTGGTGTCGCGTTTTTTCCGCGACCACCGCAATTTAGGGCCGCGTGAGCGCGCCACCCTGGCAGAAACGGTCTACACCGTGCTGCGCAAAAAGTTGTTGTTCGACCACCTCAGCCCCTCGGGCAGTGGCCCCAAAGAGCGGCGCATGGCGATTTTGGGTTTCCACGGCCCGCGTGATTTCCTCAATGGGGCGCTCACCGACCACGAAAAACGCTGGCTCGACCAGTGTGAGCAGGTCAACCCCAAAGACCTGATGGACCGCCATCGCCACAACCTGCCCGAGTGGTTGGTGCAGCCGCTCAAAGCGCAGCTGGGCGATGAATTTTGGAAATTGGTCGACAGCCTGAACGCCCCGGCTGGCCTGGATTTGCGCGTCAACATGCTGAGCGCCAAACGTGCCGATGTGCTCAAGGCTTTGAAGGCCGAAGGTGTGGCCGCGCGTGAGACGCCTTATTCCCCCTGGGGCTTGCGCATCGATGGCAAGCCGGCCTTGAACAAAATGGCGGTCTTCACCAGCGGCCAGGTGGAGGTGCAAGACGAAGGCTCACAACTCTTGGCCTTGTTGCTCGATGCCAAACGCGGCGAGATGGTGGTGGACTTTTGCGCCGGTGCCGGTGGCAAGACCCTGGCGGTGGGGGCGTCCATGCGCAACACCGGGCGGCTTTACGCCTTTGACACTTCGGCCCACCGTTTGGATGCGCTCAAGCCGCGCCTGGCCCGCAGCGGCCTGAGCAATGTGCACCCTGCAGCCATCGCGCATGAGCGCGATGAGCGCATCAAGCGCTTGGCCGGCAAGATCGACCGGGTGTTGGTGGACGCGCCTTGCACGGGGCTGGGCACGCTGCGGCGCAACCCCGACCTGAAATGGCGCCAAAGTGCAGCAGGTGTGGCTGAGATGGCTGTCAAACAAGCGGCGATTTTGCAAAGCGCCTCCAGACTGCTCAAAGCCGGTGGGCGCTTGGTGTATGCCACTTGCAGCGTCTTGCCTGAGGAAAACGAGGCGATTGCACAAGCCTTCTCTGAGGCCAATCCTGACTTTGTGCCAGTGCCGGTTGGCGAGTTGTTGACCCAACTCAAAGTGAATGACGCGGCCTTGCTGTCCAATGGTGGGGAGTCCGGACAGGCCTACCTGCGACTTTGGCCGCATCGCCACCAAACCGACGGCTTTTTTGCCGCTGTTTGGACCCGCCGTTGAGGGGTGTGTAGGTTTTGCGTAGGGGTAGGCCTCACCTGCTGGGCTAGACCCCCCTGAAAACCCCCATCAAGGTTAAAATCAACCCATCAGCGCTTTTGTGGCGCTGAGCTTTTATTTGCGAGAACCTGCACATGCTGCTTCCTGACTGGGCCATTTTGAACGCGATCATCGATTGGCTGGCCCATGGCTTGCTCGATTTGAACTGGTGGCAGCTCATCCTGGCCACCCTGGCGCTCACCCACGTGACGATTGCCAGCGTGACGATTTTTCTGCACCGTCACCAGGCGCACCGCGCCCTGGACCTGCACCCGATCGCTTCGCACTTCTTCCGCTTCTGGCTGTGGTTGACCACCGGCCAGGTGACCAAAGAGTGGGCCTCGATCCACCGCAAACACCACGCCAAGTGCGAGCAGGCCGAAGACCCGCACTCGCCCCATGTGTACGGCATCAAAAAGGTGTTCTGGCAGGGCGCTGAGCTTTACCGCGCCGAGTCGAAGAACAAAGAAACCATGGCCCGTTACGGCCACGGCACGCCCAACGACTGGATTGAGCGCAACCTCTACACCCGTTTCTCCTGGCAAGGCGTGGGCCTGATGATGATCATCGACCTGGCCTTGTTTGGCATTGCCGGCCTGAGCGTGTGGGCGGTGCAAATGGCCTGGATTCCGGTGACCGCTGCGGGCATCATCAACGGCATTGGCCACTACTGGGGCTACCGCAATTTTGAAGCGACCGATGCGAGCACCAACATCTCGCCCTGGGGCATCATCATTGGTGGTGAAGAGTTGCACAACAACCACCACACCTACCCCACTTCGGCCAAGCTCTCGGTCAAGCCTTATGAGTTCGACATCGGTTGGGTCTACATCAGCGTGATGCAAGCCATCGGTCTGGCCAAGGTCAAGAAGACCCCACCCAAGCTGGTTTATGGCGACATCAAACCCGTGGCTGACGACAAGACCCTGGAGGCCTTGATTGCCAACCGCTACGAGATCATGGCTGGCTACGCCCGCGGCATGCGCGGTGCTTTGCAGCAAGAGCTCGAAGCCCTCAAGGCCCGCAGCAACGACGCCGCGGTGGTGAAAACCGCCACCCGTTGGTTGCACCGCGATGAAGAGAAAGTGCCGGCCTCGGCCCTGCCGCAACTTGCCCAAGCCCGCGCTGCCTCGCCCGTGCTCGACAAAATGGTGACCATGCGAGCTGAGCTGCGCCAGCTCTGGCTCAACACCTCGCTCAACCGCGAGCAGATGCTCAGCAACCTGCAAGCCTGGTGCCACCGTGCCGAAGACAGCGGCATCTCGGCCCTGCAAGACTTCTCGCGCAAGCTGCGCGCAGCCCAAGCCTAAGCTGCTCGTCGCTCAGCAAAAAGCCACCCTCGGGTGGCTTTTTTGTGGGCGTCTTTCAGACCAGATCTTTGAGTGCGTTCAAAAACGCTAAGCCATCGGGCGCGCGGGTTTTGTCGATGCTCAGGTGGTCTTTGATCAGGTGCACCTTGATTTGGTGGCGTGCAATCGCCACCCCGCGTTGGTCAGCCACTTCCAAGAGGTGTTCAATTTTCTGGGTCACCGGGTCGGCCTGGGTGAAGGGCGTGAGGATCCACACATCAAAGCCGATGCGCGCGATCAGGTCGGTGGTGCGGAAGGACTCGCGCAGCAGGGCCTGCACATCCGCAAAATTGGTGGCTGCGTCTTTGGCACCAAAGGTGAGTGACTGCATGTGGCTGGGGTCGCACGCGACGTGCACCAGGCCCGCTTCCAGAATGTTCACGTAGCGCTTTTCCAGCGCCAGCACCCAGGCCAGCTGGAAAAAAAACTGCTCCTTCAAATCCGTATCGTTCAAGCCACCTGCTCCTGCGCATGGGCCACGCGCCGGAATGGCGCAAGCCTTGCCCGAGCAGATTAGCAAGCTGCAGCCAAGCAGAAGGGCTGAAGTAGGCAATAAAAAACCCGCACAACCGAAGTTGGCGGGTTTCTTCAGAGGTCTGGCTGAATTACTTCAGTTTGATCTCTTTGTATTCCACATGCTTGCGAGCTTTGGGATCAAACTTGGTGATCAACATTTTCTCGGGCATGGTTTTTTTGTTTTTGGTCGTGGTGTAGAAATGACCGGTACCCGCTGTGGATTCCAGTTTGATTTTCTCGCGTCCGCCTTTGGTAGCCATGTGTGTTCTCCTTAAGCTTGGCCGCGTGCGCGCAGGTCAGCGAGCACAGCATCAATACCGTTTTTGTCGATCAAGCGCAGGGCAGCGCTCGAGACACGCAGACGAACCCAACGGTTCTCAGACTCAACCCAAAAACGACGGTACTGCAGGTTGGGCAGGAAACGACGCTTGGTTTTGTTGTTGGCGTGGGAAACATTGTTTCCCACCATGGGGCCTTTGCCCGTAACTTCACATACGCGTGCCATGTGGACACTCCGATCAAACAGCTGACAAAACCTGTCTCATGCCCCTCATCAGGACCTGAGTTCGATGAATTCCATCAGCCTCACCTCGCCAGTAGGGTGGCGGTAACCCTGCAACCTAAGTTGCGAAAAGCCTTCAATTGTAGCCGATTTACCCACCCCGGGGCTGGGGTGGCCAACAGGCAGTCGTTTAAGCGGCGTTTTGTTCCAGGAAGCGCTGCGCGTCCAGCGCGGCCATGCAGCCCGTACCGGCACTGGTGATGGCCTGGCGGTACACATGGTCTTGCACGTCGCCGGCGGCAAAAACGCCTGGCACTGAGGTCTGGGTGGCAAAGCCTTTCAAGCCGCCTTGGGTGATGATGTAGCCACCCTCCATCTCAAGCTGACCCTGGAAGATCTCGGTGTTGGGCGCATGGCCGATGGCGATGAAGCAGCCCTTGAGCGCCAGATCTTCGGTGCTGCCGTCCACTGTGCTTTTGAGGCGAATGCCAGTCACGCCGGTCTGGTCACCCAGCACCTGCTCTAGGGTTTGGAAGGTTTTGAGCACGATCTTGCCCGCCGCCACTTTTTCCATGACCTTGTCGACCAAGATGGGCTCGGCCTTGAACTTGTCGCGGCGGTGCACCAGGTACACCTTGCTGGCGATGTTGGAGAGGTACAGCGCCTCTTCCACCGCGGTGTTGCCGCCGCCCACCACGCAGCAGACCTCCTCGCGGTAGAAAAAGCCGTCGCAAGTGGCGCAACCCGACACGCCGCGGCCCATGAACTCGGTCTCTGAGGGCAGGCCCAGGTACTTGGCTGAAGCGCCGGTGGCGATGATCAGCGAGTCGCAGGTGTAGGTGCCGCTGTCACCGGTCAGGGTGAAGGGGCGCTGGCTGAAGTCAACTTTGTTGATGTGGTCGAAGACGATTTGCGTGTTGAAGCGCTCGGCGTGCTCCAAGAAACGCTGCATGAGCTCGGGGCCTTGCACGCCATGCACATCGGCGGGCCAATTGTCCACCTCGGTGGTGGTCATGAGCTGGCCACCCTGGGCCATGCCGGTGACGAGCAGGGGCTTGAGGTTGGCGCGGGCGGCGTAAACCGCGGCGGTGTAGCCGGCAGGGCCGGAGCCGAGGATCAGAACTTGGGCGTGTTGGTTGGACATGGTCATCTTCAAAGTAATCCCTTATTGTAAGAATTTGCGGCCCCGGCCTGTGCCTTGGGGCTAATGCCTTGACCATCTGGCTAGGCAGGTGATGATGCAAGTCGCTGACCCGTCAAAAACAGTCCCACGCCAGAGATGAAATGCTAGAAATGATGCGTTAAGCTCTTGCCTAGCCTATGACTTATTCCATCCACACCCTGAGCAACGACGCACCCCCCGAGGTGCCGCGCACCGGCCTGAGCCGTTTTGTGCATGAACTGCTGCTCATTGTTTCCCTGGTCGGCCTGGTGCTGTGGTTCATGTCCCTGGCCACCTACTCTTTGCACGACGCGGCTTGGTCCACCTCTGGGCAGGGCGGTGCGCCCCACAACCTGGCCGGGCGTTTGGGTGCGTGGTTGGCAGACGCCAGCTATTACCTGTTTGGCTACTCGGTGTGGTGGTTTTTCTTGGCCTGTGGCCGCGCCTGGCTCAAAGCTTTGGCCATTTGGTTGCGCGGTGAAGAGGTGAGCGAAGAGCCGCAGGGCCGTTGGCACACACTCATGCACGGCCGTGTCGGTTTTTGGGTGGGCTTGGCGCTGTTGCTCAGTGCCAGCGCCATGATTGAATGGGCGCGTTTTTACAGCCTGGAAGCGCGTTTGCCCGGCCATGGCGGTGGTGTGCTGGGTTATTTGCTCGGGCCACTGAGCGTGCGCTGGTTAGGCTTTTCAGGCTCGGCCCTGGTGGCCATCGGCTTGGGGCTGGTGGGCATGTCTTGGGTGTTCCGTTTTTCTTGGGCGCAAGCTGCAGAGCGTCTGGGTGAAATGATTGACGACTTCATCGCCTCCTTCCGCCAAAAGCGTGAGATCGCCGAAGACCTCGCCCTGGGCCAACAAGCCCTGCGTGAGCGCGAAGAGGTGGTGCTGATCCAACGTGAAGAGGCCCCAGAGCCCGCGCCTGTGCCCGTGCTCATCGAGCCGGTGCTGGTGGACATTCAGCCCAGCGAGCGCGTGGCCAAAGAGCGCCAAAAGCCGCTGTTCTCGGAAATGCCCGACTCGCGTTTGCCGCAGGTCGATTTGCTCGACGGCGCGCAAAGCCGCCAGGAAACCGTGGCACCTGAAACGCTGGAAATGACCAGCCGCCTCATTGAGAAAAAGCTCAAAGACTTCGGCGTGGAAGTGCGTGTGGTGCTGGCCCAGCCCGGCCCTGTGATCACCCGTTACGAGATCGAGCCTGCCACCGGTGTGAAGGGCTCGCAAATTGTGAACCTGGCCAAAGACTTGGCGCGTTCACTCAGCCTGGTCTCGATCCGCGTGGTGGAAACCATCCCCGGCAAAACCACCATGGCCTTGGAGCTGCCCAACGCCAAGCGCCAAAGCATTCGCTTGAGCGAAATTCTGGGCTCTGGTGTGTACAACGAAGCCAAGTCCATGCTCACCATGGGCCTGGGCAAAGACATTGTGGGCAACCCGGTGGTGGCTGACCTGGCCAAAATGCCGCACGTGCTGGTGGCTGGTACCACCGGTTCGGGCAAGTCGGTGGGTATCAACGCCATGATTTTGAGCTTGCTCTACAAGGCTGAGGCGCGCGATGTGCGCCTGCTCATGATCGACCCCAAGATGCTCGAGATGAGTGTGTACGAAGGCATCCCGCACCTGCTTGCCCCCGTGGTCACCGACATGAAGCAGGCCGCCAATGGCCTGAACTGGTGCGTGGCCGAGATGGAGAAGCGCTACAAATTGATGAGCAAGCTCGGTGTTCGTAACCTGGCCGGCTACAACACCAAGATTGACGACGCCGCCGCGCGCGAAGAGTTCATCTACAACCCCTTCAGCCTCACGCCTGAGAGCCCCGAACCGCTGCAGCGTTTGCCCCACATCGTGGTGGTGATTGACGAGTTGGCCGACCTGATGATGGTGGTGGGCAAGAAAATTGAAGAGCTCATCGCCCGCTTGGCGCAAAAGGCGCGTGCTGCGGGGATTCACTTGATTTTGGCCACCCAGCGCCCGAGCGTGGATGTGATCACCGGCCTCATCAAGGCCAACATTCCCACGCGTATCGCGTTTCAGGTGAGCAGCAAAATTGATTCGCGCACCATCCTCGACCAGATGGGTGCAGAGGCCTTGCTGGGCATGGGCGACATGCTCTACATGGCCAGCGGCACCGGCTTGCCAGTGCGTGTGCACGGCGCCTTTGTGAGCGACGAAGAAGTGCACCGCGTGGTGAACTACCTCAAGAGCCAGGGCGAGCCTGACTACATCGACGGCGTGCTTGAAGGCGGCACGGTGGACGGTGAAGATGGTGGCATCGATGGTGAAGCCGGTGGTGAAAAAGACCCGATGTACGACCAGGCGGTGGAAGTGGTCTTGAAAAACCGCAAGGCCAGCATCTCGCTGGTGCAGCGTCACCTCAAGATTGGTTACAACCGCGCTGCCCGTTTGGTGGAAGACATGGAAAAGGCCGGCTTGGTCAGCGCCATGAGCGGCAGCGGCCAGCGCGAAATTCTGGTGCCCACCCGCGCTGAATGATGTTGCGTTTACTTGCTCCTTTTTTGATAGCGCTTGCTGTTTGCCCCGCATGGGCTGATGGCCTTAAAAGCCTAGAGAAATTTGTCAGCACGGTGCAAAGCGGCCGTGCCGAATTCACCCAAACCGTGACTTCGCCCGCCAAAGAAGGCCAGGCGCCGCGCGTGCGCACCTCGAGTGGCAGTTTTGAATTTGCCCGCCCGAACCGTTTCAAGTTTGTGTACCGCAAACCCTTTGAGCAAACCATCGTGGGCGATGGCCAAACCCTGTGGTTGTTTGATGCGGACTTGAACCAGGTGACCGCGCGCAAACAGGCCGAGGTGCTGGGCAGCACGCCCGCCGCTTTGATTGCCTCAGCGCCGGACCTTCAGGCTTTGCAGCAGCACTTCAGCCTGCAAGCCGCGCCCGATCGTGATGGCCTGCAATGGGTGCAAGCCACGCCCAAAGTACGTGAAGGGGCTTTGCAAAGCATCCGTTTGGGTTTTGCCGATGGCGCGATCAAGGTGCTGGAGATGACCGATAACTTTGCTCAGCGCTCGGTGCTCAACTTCAAGGCCATGGACCTCAACCCCAAATTGGCGGCGGATGCGTTTGTGTTCACGCCCCCCAAAGGGGCCGACATCATCCGGCCTTAAACGCTTGGGGCTTCAGGCAGCGCCGGGTGGTGATGCGTCGCTTGTGGGTGCTGTTGTGGATTCAGTAGACGCTTGCTCGCTGTCTTGCTGCAAGCCTTCACCTGCTTCTGAAGTCTCGTGCCCAGCGTCGCCGCCTGCCGCTTTGCGTGCAGCCTTCTCTTCCTTCTTTTTCTTTTTTTCCAGTTCGCGCTGGCGTTTTTCGTAAGAGTAATTGGGCTTGGCCACGGGCGTCCTTCAAAGTAATGGTCACACGATACCCGATTCCGGGCGACAGATGAGCCGCACCCCTAAAATCAAACCATGAGTTCCGTCAACAAGCCCTACCAACCCCTGGCCGAGCGCATGCGCCCGCAGACCCTGGGTGAGGTGGTGGGGCAAGACCAGGTGCTGGGGGCTGACATGCCCCTGCGCCTGGCCTTTGAGTCGGGGCAGCCGCACAGCTGCATTTTGTGGGGGCCACCTGGGGTGGGTAAAACCACGATCGCCCGCTTGATGGCCCATGCCTTTGGCGCGCAGTTCATCAGCATCAGCGCGGTCTTGGGTGGCGTGAAAGACATCCGCGAAGCAGTAGAGCAAGCGCAGCTTGCCCAAGCTCAGGGCCAAAGCACGATTGTGTTTGTCGACGAGGTGCACCGCTTCAACAAAGCGCAGCAAGACGCGTTTTTGCCGCATGTGGAAAGTGGCTTGTTCACCTTTGTGGGTGCCACCACTGAGAACCCTTCGTTTGAGGTGAACTCAGCCTTGCTCTCGCGCGCTGCGGTGTATGTGCTGCAGCCCCTGGGTGAAGAGGTGTTGAAAGACATTGTCCTCAAAGCCCTGGTTTTACTGGGGGGTCTTGCTACGGATTCTGAAGCGCAGGGTTTGATGGAGGCTGCTGCCATCGACAAACTGGTGGCCTATGCCGACGGCGATGCGCGCCGTTTGCTCAACACCTTAGAGACCGTGTGGATGGCCGCGCAACAGCAACGCCAAGCCAGCATCACCGAGGCCTGGATGCTCAAGGTGTTGGGCGAGCGGCTGCGTCGTTTTGACAAAGGTGGCGAGCAGTTTTACGACACCATCAGCGCCCTGCACAAAAGCGTGCGCGGCAGCGACCCCGATGCCGCCCTCTACTGGCTGGTGCGCATGCTCGATGGTGGCGCAGAGCCGCGCTACCTGGCGCGCCGTCTCATCCGCATGGCCGCGGAAGACATCGGCTTGGCCGACCCGCGTGCTTTGCGTTTGGCGCTGGACGCTACCGAGGTGTACGAACGCCTGGGTTCGCCCGAAGGCGAATTGGCTTTGGCCGAGTGCGTGGTGTATTTGGCCATCGCGCCTAAGTCCAACGCGGTGTACAAGGCCTACAACCAGGCCAAAGCTTGGGTGAAAAAAGACGGCACGCGCCCGGTGCCCATGCACTTACGCAACGCCCCCACCCAGCTCATGAAAACCTTGGACTACGGCAAGGGCTACCGCTACGCGCATGACGAAGAAGGCGCCTTTGCCGCCGGTGAGCGCTACCTGCCCGAGGGCATGGCCGCGCCGCATTTTTACCAACCGGTGGAGCGTGGCTTGGAGATCAAAATCGCCGAGAAAATGCGGCAGCTCCACGACCTCAACACCAAAGCCGGGAAAGCCTGATGGACACCCTGCTTCAACAGATCATCAACGGCCTGGTGCTGGGGAGCATGTACGCGCTGGTGGCCTTGGGCTACACCATGGTGTACGGCATCATCAACCTCATCAACTTCGCGCATGGCGAGGTGCTGATGGTGGGCGCGCTGGTGAGCTGGACGGTCATTGGCTTGCTGCAAGAAGCGATGCCGGCCATGCCCGGCTGGTTGGTGCTGCTGATTTCTTTGGTGGTGGCCTGTGCGGCGGCTGCAGCGCTCAATGTGCTGATTGAAAAAGTGGCTTACCGGCCTTTGCGCAACAGCCCCAAACTCGCACCGCTGATCACCGCCATGGGCATGTCCATCTTGCTGCAAACGCTGGCCATGATCATCTGGAAGCCCAACTACAAATCATTCCCCACACTCTTGAGCGCCACGCCGCTTGAGTTGGGTGGGGCCGTCATCACGCCCACCCAAGTCTTGATTTTGGGTGTGACCGCGGTGGCTTTGGCCACCCTCATGTGGCTGGTGCATGGCACACGTTTGGGCCGGGCGATGCGCGCCACTTCGGAGAATCCACGGGTGGCCGCCCTCATGGGGGTCAAGCCTGACCTGGTGATCTCCGCGACCTTTGCGATTGGCGCGGTGCTGGCGGCCACAGCCGGTGTGATGTGGGCCGCCAACTACGGCACGGTGCAGCACAGCATGGGCTTTTTGCCAGGCCTCAAAGCCTTCACCGCCGCGGTGTTTGGCGGCATTGGCAACTTGGGTGGTGCGGTGGTGGGGGGCTTGTTGCTCGGGCTGATCGAGTCCATCGGTGCGGGCTACTTGGGTGAACTCACCGGTGGCGTGCTGGGCAGCCACTACGCGGACATCTTGGCGTTTGTGGTGCTCATCATTGTGCTGACGCTGCGGCCCTCGGGCTTGCTGGGTGAGCGTGTGGCGGATCGGGCGTGATGATGGCGCGCATCCCACCACGCTGGCGGTATGCCTTGGGCGCTGTGTTGCTGCTCATCTTGCCTTTGGTCTTGCAAAGCTTTGGCAACGCCTGGGTGCGCATTGCCGACATGGCTCTGCTCTATGTGCTGCTGGCTTTGGGCTTGAACCTGGTGGTGGGTTACGCGGGTTTGTTGGACCTGGGCTATGTGGCTTTCTTTGCCTTGGGTGCGTACATCTTTGGCCTGCTGGCTTCGCCGCACCTCACCGACACCTTTGCATGGATCGCGGTGATGTTCCCGCAAGGCCTGCACATCGCGTGGTGGCTGGTGTTGCCGCTGGCTGCTGTGTTGGCGGGCGTGCTGGGGGTGTTGTTGGGCGCGCCCACGCTGCGTTTGCGCGGCGACTACCTGGCCATCGTCACCTTGGGCTTTGGTGAAATCATCCGCGTGTTTTTGAACAACCTGGACCACCCGCTCAACCTCACCAACGGCCCCAAGGGCTTGGGGCAGATCGACAGCATCCAAATTTTCGGCTTGAACCTGGGCAAGAAGCTCAGTGTGTGGGGCGTGGAGTTCGCCTCGGTCACGCTGTACTACTACTTGTTTTTGGCGCTGGTGGTGCTCAGCGTGGTGGTGTGCGCGCGCTTGGCCGATTCGCGGGTGGGCCGCGCTTGGATGGCGATCCGTGAAGATGAAATTGCCGCCAAAGCCATGGGCATCAACACCCGCAACCTCAAGCTCTTGGCGTTTGGCATGGGCGCCACCTTCGGGGGCGTGTCGGGCGTGTTGTTTGCTGCGTTTCAGGGTTTCATCTCGCCCGAGTCTTTCAGCCTCATGGAGTCGGTGATGATCGTGGCCATGGTGGTGCTCGGTGGCATGGGCCACTTGCCTGGCGTCATTTTGGGCGCGGTGTTGCTGGCGGCTTTGCCTGAGGTGCTGCGTTATGTGGCCTCACCCTTGCAAGCCATGACCGGTGGGCGTTTGGACCCGGCCATTTTGCGCCAGCTGCTCATTGCCTTGGCCATGATCAGCATCATGCTTTTGCGCCCGCAAGGCCTGTGGCCCAAGCCTGGCATGAAGAAATCGCTACCAAAATCAGAGCATCCTAAAGTGTCGACTTCATCAGGGGGCCAGGCATGAGCAGCTTGCTCAAGCTAGCTGGTGTGTCCAAGCGCTTTGGTGGCTTGCAGGCTTTGTCTGAGGTCAGCTTGCAGATTGAGCGTGGCCAGGTGGCGGGTTTGATTGGCCCGAATGGCGCAGGCAAAACCACGCTGTTCAATGTCATCACCGGCTTGGTGGTAGCCGATGTTGGGCAGTTTGAATTGATAGGCCAGCCGTATCGGCCGCAGGCGGTGCATGAGGTGGCGCGTGCCGGTATTGCGCGCACCTTTCAAAACATACGCTTGTTTGCCGACATGAGCGCGCTGGAAAACGTGATGGTGGGCCGCCATGTGCGCACGCGCAGTGGTGCACTCGGTGCCATTTTCAAAACCAAACAGTTCTTGGAAGAGGAAGCCCACACCCGCGCGCAAGCCCAACATTGGCTGCGCTATGTGGGCATTGAAGATCTTGCAGGGGTGACTGCGCGCACCTTGAGTTACGGCGATCAACGCCGCCTGGAAATTGCGCGTGCCCTGGCCACCGAGCCGCAGTTACTGGCTTTGGACGAACCGGCCGCGGGCATGAACGCGTCTGAAAAAGTACAGCTGCGCGCTTTGATTGAGCGCATTCGCACTGACGGGGTGACGGTGCTCTTGATTGAGCATGACGTGAAACTGGTGATGGGTTTGTGTGACCAGGTCACCGTGCTCGACCACGGGCAGGTGATTGCGCACGGCACACCCGCTGCGGTGCAAGCCGACCCGCGAGTGATTGAGGCCTACCTGGGCCACGGAGCGGCATGATGCTCAGCGTGCAAGACCTGCGTGTGCATTACGGCGGCATCCAAGCCGTCAAAGGCATCAGCCTGGAGGTTCAGCGTGGCGAACTGGTGTGTCTGATTGGCTCGAACGGCGCGGGCAAAACCAGCACGATGAAGGCCATCACTGCCAGCTTGGCCTTTGAGGGCGCGGTGCGTTTCAAAGACCGAGCAGTGGCCGGGCAGGGTGCTTGGGACTTGGTGGGCCAAGGCCTGGCCATGGTGCCCGAGGGCCGTGGTGTGTTTGCCCGCATGAGCATCGACGAGAACCTGCGCATGGGTGCTTACTCCCGAAGTGATAGCAAAGAAGTCTTGCAAGACCTGGCCCAGATGTACGCCCTGTTTCCGCGCTTGCAAGAGCGGCGTACGCAGTTGGCCGGCACGCTCAGTGGTGGTGAACAGCAAATGCTGGCCATGGGCCGCGCACTCATGAGTCGCCCCGAGTTGTTGTTGCTCGACGAACCTTCCATGGGTTTGAGCCCCTTGATGGTCGACAAAATTTTCGAGGTGATTGCCCAGCTGCGCGCGCAAGGCATGACCATTTTGCTGGTCGAACAAAACGCCAGCCGAGCCCTGGCCCTGGCTGACCGCGCGTATGTGATGGAAACCGGCCTCATCACTCTGAGTGGCCCAGCCCAAGACCTGATGCACGACCCGGCTGTGCGTCAGGCCTACTTGGGCGAGGCTTAAAGCGCCTGGTTCAAGCCGCGGCTTTGTCCGCCTCACTGGTGAAGGCGTCGGCAAAGAACTCGTCTTCGGGCAAATGCGCTTGCGCCACAAAATCCCGCTTGGCAGACTCCACCACGATGGGTGCGCCACACGCATACACCTGATGGCCCGAGAGGTCGGGCAGGTCTTGCAGCACCGCTTGGTGCACAAAGCCGGTTCGGCCCGTCCACTGGTCTTGCGGCAATGCGTCGGAGACTACCGGCACAAAACGCAGGTTCGGCAGCTCAACCAATTGCACTTGCAGCCAGTCGGTCAAGTACAAATCGGCCGGGCGTCGGCCGCCCCAGTACAAGACCGCAGGGCGTTGGATGTTCTTGAGCTTCATGTGTTCGATGATGGCTTTGATCGGCGCAAAGCCGGTGCCTGAGGCCAGGAACACGATGGGCTTGGTGGATTCTTCGCGCAGGTAAAAACTGCCAAACGGCCCTTCGATGCGCAGAATTTCTTTTTCTTTCATGGCACCGAACACATGGTCGGTGAACTTGCCGCCTGGCATGTGGCGAATGTGCAGCTCCATGGTGCCAGCAGGCGCATTGGCCATCGAGTAGCTGCGGCGCGCGCCATCACGCAATAAAAATTCCACATACTGCCCCGCGTGGTACTGAAAGCTGTCATTGGCTGGCAGCTGCAACTGCACCACCATCACATCGTCAGACTTTTTCTCCAAGGTGATCACCCGCACCGGGAATTTGCGCACCACAAATGCCCCGGCTTCGGTCACTTGGCGCGACTCCAACACCACATCGCTACCTGGCTGGGCGCAGCAGGTCAGCACCATGCCTGCGGCTTCTTCGTCAGCGCTCAAGGCCTTGCTTTGGTGGGCGCCGTGGGTCACCGAGCCGGAGATTTTTTTACATTTGCAAGAGCCGCACGCCCCGTCTTTGCATCCGTAGGGCAAGCCGATGCCTTGGCGGATGCCAGCGGCCAGGATGGTTTCACCCGAGAGCACCTCAAATTGACGGCCGCTGGGTTGCACACTGATCTGGAACGACATCTCTTATCCTTGGGGTTTTGCAAAGGTCGTTATTTTGCCGTCAAACCAAAGCCCTCTGGGCGCGCTGCCTGCGCGCTTTCGCCGCGAACGCCTGCTGATCGTGGGTTGTGGCGATGTGGGCCTGCGTGTGGCGCGTGCATCCCGTTTGCGTGTGCTGGCCTTGACCTCCAGCCCGCAGCGCCAAAGCGAGTTGCGTGCGCAGGGCATCACACCTTTGCTGGGTAATTTGGATGCGCCAGCGACACTGTCTCGCCTGGCTGGCCTGGCCACCCGCGTGGTGCACCTGGCCCCACCACCCCTGGAGGGTCGGCAAGACCCGCGCACACGCCATTTGCTGATAGCTTTGCGACAACGCGGTTTGCCCATGTCTTTGGTCTATGGCTCCACCACCGGTGTCTATGGCGATTGCGCAGGCGACTGGGTGCCTGAAACCCGACCCCTGAACGCCACCACCGCGCGCGCGCAGCGCCGGGTGGATGCAGAAGGCCAGGTACGCAGCTTGGCGCGTGCTGGGGTGGCCACCCGTACCCGGGTGAGCGTGCTGCGCATTCCCGGCATCTATGCCCCCGACCGCGAAGGCGGCACGCCGCGTGATCGCTTGCTGCGCGGCACGCCTGTGCTGGCCGATGCCGACGATGTCTACACCAACCACATCCACTCAGATGACCTGGCCCGTGCGTGCCTGGCAGCGCTGTGGCGCGGGCGTAATCGCAGGGTTTACAACGTGGCAGACAGCTCGGTGCTCAAGATGGGTGACTACATGACGCAGGCGGCCGACCTGTATGGCCTGCCACACCCCAAGCGCGTGCCGCGCAGCGAGATGGCCCAGCATGTTTCGCCCATGGTGCTGAGCTTCATGAATGAATCGCGCCGCATCGCCACCCAGCGCATGCAACGCGAGCTCAAGCTGCGCCTGCGTTACCCCGAGGTGTGGGACGGTTTGCGCGAGACCAGTGCCAAATAGTCGCGCCGGGTTTGCGGGGTGATGGCTTGCAGCACCTGCTCGTAAGACGTTTGGTGACGGCTCAACAAGCGCGCGCTGGCCGTGGGCAAAGAGCGGCAAAACCAGTGGCAGCTGTGTTGCATCAGGTACAACTCAGCCAGAATGGTGCGCGCTCTTGGGCCTGAACTTTGGGTGGATTCAATGGCGCGTGCGATGCCCTGGGCATGCACCGCAAACACCAGGCGCGCGTCAAAACACAAGGTGGGTAAAAACCGGTCGGCATAGGGCAGGGCCACGGCCAGTTTGAACACCTGGGTGCGGGCCAGGTAAACACCTTCGAAGGACTTGGTGAAGGCCTGGAATTGTTGCAGCAAAGACTGCTCGGCGCTGGTCTGCAAAGCCCAAATTTGTGAGGCGCGTTCGGGGTCTTGCTCGTCCAGGGCGCGGAAATAGCCCTGGTGCAGTTGCATCATCAAGGGCTCGATGTTGAACTGCCCTAAATGCTGGGCCAACAGCAGCACGCGCGGCGCTTGGTAGCGCTGTTTGAGGGCCAAGCCGGCGATGACCAGCAAGACAGCAAGTACAGTGATGTCCATGATGTAAAAAAGCCCAAGCAACGTGAGGTTGCTTGGGCTTGGATGTGGTGCCCAGGGCCGGACTCGAACCGGCACGCCTTGCGGCGGGGGATTTTGAGTCCCCTGAGTCTACCAATTTCACCACCTGGGCTTCTTGCGAAGAACGCTATTATTGCACAGTTATGTCCATGAATTACCCGACCCTTGAAGACGCGATCGGCAAAACCCCGCTGGTGGCCTTGCAACGCCTTGGAGCTGAGACCAACGCCCAACGCCATAACGTGGTGCTGGGCAAGCTCGAAGGCAACAACCCGGCGGGCTCGGTCAAAGACCGACCCGCCTTGTCGATGATTGCCCGTGCGCAAGAGCGCGGCGAGATCAAGCCCGGCGACACCCTGATTGAAGCCACCTCGGGCAACACCGGTATTGCCCTGGCCATGGCCGCGGCCATCAAGGGTTACCGCATGATCCTCATCATGCCCGAGGACCTGTCGATCGAGCGCGCCCAGACCATGAAGGCCTTTGGTGCGGAACTCATCCTCACCCCCAAATCAGGCGGCATGGAATACGCCCGTGACCTGGCCGACAAGATGGCCGCTGAAGGGCAAGGCCGGGTGCTCGACCAGTTCGCCAACCTGGACAACCCGCGCATCCACTTTGAGACCACCGGCCCCGAAATTTGGGAGCAAACCCAAGGTCGGATCACCCATTTTGTGAGCGCGATGGGCACGACCGGCACCATCACTGGGGTGTCGCAGTTTCTCAAAAGCAAAAATCCGAACATCCAAATCATCGGGGCGCAACCCAGCGAAGGCTCGCGCATTCCGGGCATCCGCAAATGGCCGCAGGAATACTTGCCAAAAATTTACGACCCCACCCATGTGGATGAGCTGGTGTATGTGAGCCAGACGGATGCCGAAGACATGTGCCGCCGCATGGCGCGCGAAGAGGGCATTTTTGCGGGCATCTCTGCGGCCGGTGCCTGCTGGGTGGCCCAGCAAATCGCCGCACGCGAGAGCAACGCCACCATCGTGTTCATTGTGTGCGACCGGGGTGACCGTTACCTCTCCACCGGCGTGTTCCCCGCATGAACTGGTTCAAGTTTTGCCCCCATTGCGCCACCGAATTAGAGTGGCTGCCCCGCATGGAAGACGGTGGTGCCACCGAGCGCCTGTGCTGCACGTCCTGCGGCTTCACGCATTGGAACAACCCCACGCCGGTGCTGGCCGCGGTGATTGAGTTGGACGGCCGCATTTTGTTGGCGCGCAATGCCGCGTGGACCCACAAGATGTACGCGCTCATCACCGGCTTCATGGAGATGGGCGAGTCGCCGCAAGACGGCATCCGGCGTGAGATCAAAGAAGAAACGTCTCTGGACACCCATGCGCTCAACCTGATTGGCGCTTACGAGTTCAAGCGCATGAACCAGGTCATCATTGCCTACCATGCCCAGTGTTCGGGGGTGGTGCAGCTCTCGCCTGAGTTGGTGGACTACAAATTGATGACGCCCGAAGACGTGCGCTGCTGGCCATCTGGCACCGGCTATGCCTTGGCCGATTGGTTGACCTCCCGCGGGCACACGCCGCAGTTTTTGGGTTGAAGCCAAGACCTGATCTGGCGTCACGTTTTTCGGCGCCCCGTAAAATCAAGCCATGAACATCGACCGCGACCTCGACACCAAGGGCTTGAACTGCCCCTTGCCCATCCTCAAGGCCAAAAAAGCTTTGTCTGAAATGAGCTCAGGCCAGGTCTTGCGCGTGGTGTCCACCGACCCGGGTTCCACCCGCGACTTTCAAGCCTTTGCCAAGCAAACTGGCAACGAGTTGCTGGAGCAAAGCGCGCAAGGCGATGCTTTTGTGCACCTGATGCGCAGGCGCTGAACCCTCAGAGCTTGAGGTTTTTCAGGTACTCGCGAAAGCCCGCACCCACCTCAGGGTGCTGCAGGGCCATCTCCACCGTGGCTTCTAAGAAGCCATCTTTGGAGCCACAGTCGTAGCGCTTGCCCTCGTAGGCGTAGGCGTACACCGCTTCCAGGTTCAGCAAGCCGGCAATGCCATCGGTGAGTTGAATTTCACCACCCGCACCGCGTGGCTGCTGTTTGATTTGCTCAAACACCATGGGCGTGAGGATGTAGCGCCCCGCCACCGCCAAGCGTGAAGGGGCTTGGGCTGGATCGGGTTTTTCCACAATTTGCGTCACGCGGGTCAGGCCATTTTCAGCCTGGGTGCCCGCCACAATGCCGTAGCGTTTGGTGTGTTCTTGCGGCACCTCTTGCACGGCCAGCACTGAGCGGCCGAGCTTTTCAAACTGCATCACCATTTGCTTGAGCACGCCTGGGCCGCCGGGTTTGCCGATCATCAGGTCATCGGCCAAGATGACGGCAAACGCTTCTTTGTTGGTCAGATGCTCAGCACACAAGACCGCATGGCCCAAGCCCAGCGCACGGGGCTGGCGCACAAAGGTGCAGACCATGTCAGCGGGCTGGATGGCGCGCACCATCTCCAGGAGCGCGTGTTTGTGGTTGGCTTCGAGCTCGGTTTCCAACTCGAAAGCGGTGTCAAAGTGGTCTTCAATCGCGCGCTTGTGGCGGCCGGTCACAAACACCATGTGGCGTATGCCCGCCTCATAAGCCTCTTCCACGCAATACTGAATCAGCGGCTTGTCCACCACCGGCATCATCTCTTTGGGGCTGGCCTTGGTGGCGGGCAAAAAGCGTGTGCCCATGCCGGCCACAGGAAACACGGCGGTGTTGATGGTTTTCATGTCTCAGGTCCTTGAGATGAGCTTACTGCAAGTTCGTGTCGAGGTGATGTCACATCAACCCAAGCGCGCGAGTTGGTCTTTGATTTTCTCCAGCGTGGCGGTGAAATCAGCCAAGCGTTTGCGTTCCTGGTCAATCACCGCAGGCGGGGCCTTGGCCACAAAGGCCTCGTTGCCCAGCTTGCCGTTGGCCTTGACGATCTCGCCTTCCAGGCGCGCTTGCTCTTTGCTCAAGCGTGCTTTCTCAGCGGCCACATCCACTTCCATGTGCAGGCAAATGCGGGTGGCACCCACCACCGCCACTGGGGCCGACTGCGCGGCAGCAGCCCAGGCCACTTCGTCGTCAAACACCTTGACCTCGCTGAGCTTGGCCAGGGCTTGCAACACAGGCGCTGCGGCCTTGAGTTGTGCAGCCTGCGCAGCATCGGCCGCCACGGCATACAAAGGCAGACGGTTGGCGGGGGACACATTCATCTCGCCGCGCAAATTGCGGCAAGCATCCACCCACGATTTGAGCTGCGCCACATGTGCGATGGCCTTGTCATCCATCTTGTTCATCAAGGCCTGCGGGAACTTGGCCACGCTGATGGAGGCTTGCGCGTCGGCACTGAGCATGCCCGCCACGGGGGCGACTTTTTGCCACAGCTCTTCGGTGATGAAAGGCGTGATGGGGTGGGCCAGGCGCAGGATGGCTTCGAGCGTGCGAATCAGCGTGCGGCGTGTGGCGCGTTGCTCGCTCTCGTCGCCGGTGTTGATTTGCACCTTGGCAATTTCCAAGTACCAGTCGCAGAACTCGTTCCACACGAAGTCGTAAATCGCGTTGGCTACGTTGTCCAAACGATAGTCAGCAAAACCTTGTTCGACCGCTTGCACGGTTTGCTGCAAGAGCGAGCTGATCCAGCGGTCGGCCTGGCTGAAGGTCATGTAACGGTACATGGGGCCAGCTGCTTTGGTTTGCACGCCTTGGGCGTCAAACTCGGGTGCGGAACATTCGGCCTTGGTGTGTTCTTTGAGGCCGCAGTCCTGGCCCTCGCAGTTCATCAACACAAAGCGGGTGGCGTTCCACAGTTTGTTGCAGAAGTTGCGGTAACCCTCGCAGCGCTTGCTATCAAAATTGATGTTGCGCCCCAAGCTGGCTAGTGAGGCGAAGGTGAAACGCAGCGCATCGGCACCAAAGGCTGGAATGCCGTTGGGGAATTCTTTCTCAGTGTTCTTACGCACCTGGGGCGCGGTCTCGGGTTTGCGCAAACCGATGGTGCGTTTGTCGAGCAAAGGCGCCAACTCAATGCCGTCGATCAGGTCCACCGGGTCCAGCACATTGCCTTCAGACTTGCTCATCTTCTGGCCCTGGGCATCACGCACCAAGCCGTGGATGTACACGTCTTTGAACGGCACCTTGCCGGTGAAGTGCGTGGTCATCATGATCATGCGGGCAACCCAGAAGAAGATGATGTCGTAGCCGGTCACCAGCACGCTGCTGGGGAGGTAAAGATTCAGATCGTCCGTGTTGTTGGCGTTGGCGCCGCCCTGTGCCGAACCTGTCAGGCTCTGGCTCATAGGCGCTGCGCTTGCCAAATCGCCTGCCGCCTGGCCGGCTCGACCCATGGCTGAAGTTCCTCCCCAGCCCATGGTGGAGAACGGCACCAGGGCCGATGAGTACCAGGTGTCGAGCACATCGGGGTCGCGCGCCAAATCGCCCTTGTATCCAGCAGAATCGGCCAGAGCCCGCGCCTCGTCTTCGTTGTGTGCTACAAAAATTGAACCATCGCTGCCGTACCAAGCAGGAATTTGGTGGCCCCACCACAGCTGGCGCGAGATGCACCAGTCTTGGATGTTGTTCATCCACTGGTTGTAGGTGTTGACCCAGTTCTCGGGCACAAACTTCACTTCGCCACTGGCCACCGCATCAATCGCTTTGTGCGCGATCGAGGTGTTACGCCATTTCTCGGGCAGGTGCGATTCATCGATGCCTGTAGCCGGCGCTTGGTTCATGGCCACAAACCATTGGTCGGTCAGCATGGGCTCGACCACCTGACCGGTGCGGGTGCAAATCGGCACCATGAGCTTGTGCTTTTTGATCTCCACCATCGCGCCACACGCTTGCAGGTCGGCCACGATCTGTTTGCGCGCCACAAAGCGGTCCAGGCCGCGGTATTTCTCGGGCGCGTTGTCGTTGACCGTGGCTTGCAAGGTGAGCACGCCCATCATGGGCAGCTTGTGGCGTTGGCCCACCGCGTAGTCGTTGGGGTCGTGTGCGGGGGTGACCTTCACCACACCGGTGCCGAACGCTTTGTCCACATACGCATCGGCAATCACCGGAATCAAACGGTCGCACAGCGGCAGCACCACGTGGCGGCCAATCAGGTGGGTGTAGCGCTCGTCCTCGGGGTGCACCATGACCGCCACGTCGCCCAGCATGGTCTCGGGGCGGGTGGTGGCCACCACCAAATGGGCGCCGTCAGCCTGGGGCTGGCCATTGGCATCGGCCAGCGGGTAGGCAATGTGCCACAGCGAGCCGTCTTTCTCTTCGCTCTCGACCTCCAGGTCCGACACCGCCGATTGCAGCTTGGGGTCCCAGTTCACCAGGCGCTTGCCGCGGTAAATCAGGCCCTGGCGGTACAGGCTCACAAAGGTTTGGGTGACCACCTGGGAGAGCTTGTCGTCCATGGTGAAGTACTCGCGGCTCCAGTCCACGCTGTCGCCCATGCGGCGCATTTGGGTGGTGATGGTGTTGCCGCTTTGTTCTTTCCATTCCCACACACGGGCCACAAAGTTTTTGCGGCCCAGGTCGTGGCGGCTGATGCCTTGCTCTTGCAACTGACGCTCCACCACGATTTGCGTGGCAATGCCGGCGTGGTCGGTGCCGGGCACCCACACGGTGTTGTCGCCTCGCATGCGGTGGTAGCGGGTGAGCGAGTCCATGATGGTCTGGTTGAACGCATGGCCCATGTGCAACGTGCCCGTCACATTGGGGGGCGGCAGCTGGATGGCAAAGGAGGGCTGACCGGACTGCGGCGCGCCTGTACCCCGGTAGCCTGCACGACCCAGGCCGCGTTGCTCCCACTCGGGCCCCCAGTGGGCCTCCAGAGCGGCAGGTTCAAAGGATTTGGACAGGCTGTTGAGGCCGGGTTGGGTGTCAGTGGTCATGGTCGAATTCGGGTTAGCCCCCGATTTTATTCGCCCGCCCCGCTTCGGGTGGGGGTTTGTGGATCACAGGCCTGCGCTCAAGGGCTGGGGCGTTAACATTCACGCATGTGTTTTGCGCTTTTGAGCCAGCTGGTTCGTTGCCAGCTGGTTTTGTTTTTAGCCCTGTGCCTGGCTGCTTTGTCAGCCACAGCTGGCCCTGTGGCTGCACCTGCCAAGGTCTCCGACATGGCCGAGCGCACCCGGGCTTGCGCAGCCTGCCACGGCGAGCAGGGCCGTGCCGGGCCAGACGGCTATTACCCCCGCATTGCCGGTAAGCCGGCGGGCTACCTCTACAACCAGCTGCTCAATTTCAAGGAAGGTCGGCGCCACTACGGCCTCATGACGCGCCTGGTGGACCCCCTGACCGACGCTTACCTGTGGGACATGGCGCAGTACTTTGCGTCGCTCGATTTGCCTTACCCGCCGCCAAGCGCCAAACAGCCCGCTGTCACTGCGCAGCAATTGGCCCGTGGTCAGCAACTGGCCCTGGAAGGCGACAAGGCCCTGAACATGCCCGCCTGTGTGAACTGCCACGGCCAGCGCTTGACCGGCCTCTTGCCCAACGCACCGGGCTTGTTGGGCTTGCCGCGCGACTATGTGAACGCGCAGTTGGGCGCTTGGCGCAGCGGTCAGCGCCGCGCCCATGCGCCCGATTGCATGGCCCAGATAGCCAAGCGCTTGAGTGCTGAGGACCTCACTGCTGTTTCCACTTGGTTGGGCATGCAGCCTTTGCCCACCAACACCCACCCCGCTGCAGCTGCGGGGCGTGAGGTGGCGGTGGGCCAAGGCGCGCAGATGCGCTGTGGCACCGCTGCGCAGCCTGAGGTGCGCCCATGACTTGGCTCAAGCGTTTGGCTTTGTTCGGCTTCGCTGTGCTGTTGGTCATGGCAGGCTTGTCGTGGTGGTGGGGCCGCCCGGTGGCGGTTGCCAGCTCTGAATTTGAGAGCAACGCCACCCAGGTTGAGCGTGGTGCCTACCTGGCGCGTGCGGGCAACTGCATGGCCTGTCACACTGCGCGCGGTGGTTTGCCGTATGCGGGTGGTCGCGGTATTGAAACCCCGTTTGGCATGGTCTACGCCAGCAACCTCACGCCCGATGTGCGCACCGGCCTGGGCAGCTGGCGCCGTGATGATTTTTGGCGTGCCTTGCACCATGGCCAATCACGCGATGGGCGTTTGCTGTACCCGGCCTTCCCCTACACCAACACCACTTTGGTGTCGCGCCCAGACTCGGATGCCTTGTTCGCGTTTTTGCAAAGCCTGCCGGCCGTTGAGCAAGCCACACCCGCGCACCAAGTGGCCTGGCCTTTCAACACCCAGCTGGCCTTGGGTGCTTGGCGCAGCTTGTATTTTTCGCCGGGCTTGTACCAAGCCGACCCGGCGCACAGCGAAGCGTGGAACCGCGGGGCCTACCTGGTCAAAGGCTTGGGCCACTGCAGTGCCTGCCACACCGCGCGCAATGCTTTGGGCGCCACCCGCGACGCCCTGGACTTAGCCGGTGGCTTGATTCCCTTGCAAAACTGGTACGCCCCCTCACTCACCGACCCCGCCGAAGCTGGTGTGTCGCAGTGGTCGGTGGACGAGGTGGTGCGCTTACTCAAACACGGTGTGACCGATGAGGTCAAAAACGGTGTGGGTCACCGCGCCTGGGTCAGCGGCCCCATGGGCGAGGTGGTGCAGGGCAGCACCCAGTATTTGAGCGATGCCGATTTGCGCGCCATGGCGGTATTTTTGCAAGGCCTGCCGGTGAGCCAACACCAAGCCGCGGGCAGCATGCTCATCACCCGGCAGTTTGGACTCTCGAGCGCGAAGATGGCCCAAGGCCAAGCTTTGTACGAGAAGCATTGTGCGCAGTGCCACGGCGAGCAAGGGCAGGGCCAAGCGGGCGCTTACCCCACGCTCTCAGGCAACCGCGCGGTCAACATGCACACCACCGCCAACTTGGTGCAAATGCTGCTGTACGGTGGTTACTCGCCAGCCACCCAGGGCAACCCGCGGCCCTATGGCATGCCGCCCTATGTGCTGGTGCTCAAAGACAGTGAGGTGGCCGCTATCCTCACCTATGTGCGTAACAGTTGGGGCAACGACGCCGCTGAGGTGAGCGAGGTCGAGGTGAACCGTCACCGCAGCACCCAAGGCCACTGAAGGGCAGAATTGAGAGACTTAAGGACCACCATGACAGACATTCACTTTTACGAACCCGCCCAAGGCCACGGCCTGCCGCATGACCCCTTCAACGCCATCGTCGGCCCACGCCCGATTGGCTGGATTTCCACCCGCAGCAAAGACGGGGTGTTGAACCTCGCGCCTTATAGTTTTTTCAACGCCTTCAACTACACGCCGCCGCTGGTGGGCTTTGCCAGCATTGGCGCCAAAGACACCTTGCGCAACGCACAAGACACCGGTGAATTTGTCTGGAACCTCGCTACCCGCGACTTGGCCGAGGCGATGAACCAGTCGTGCGAGGCTGTGCCCCCAGAGGTCAACGAGTTTGAATTGGCCGGCCTCACCCCCGCGGCTTCGCGCCTGGTCAAAGCGCCTAGGGTGGAAGAAAGCCCGGTGAGTTTTGAGTGCCGTGTGACGCAAATTTTGCAGCTGCAGGGCTTGGACCAACAGCCTGTGCCCACCTGGATGGTGTTTGGTGAGGTGGTGGCGGTGCACATCGACAAGCGCTTGCTCAAAGACGGTGTCTACGACACGGCGAACGCCGGTCACATCTTGCGTGCAGGCGGCCCGGCCGACTATTTCACCGTGGGGCCGGAGCAGTTGTTTAAGATGTACCGACCCAAAGGCCAAGTGCCCTCTGGCCTGGCCCCAACAGCCTCAACACAGACGCCCAAAGCCTGAACCCTGTTCACCATGTTGTTCCTGCTCTCTCCCGCCAAGTCGCTGGACTTTGACACCCCCGCGCCTGGGGTGGCGCACACCCAGCCGCAGTTCGTGCCGCAAGCCCAGGCGCTGATTGACATCCTGCGCGAGCACAGCCCGCAAGAGATTGCCGAGCTGATGGACCTGAGCGACGCGCTCTCGGGCTTGAACGTGGCGCGCTACCAAGCCTGGAGCCCGAAGTTCACCGCGAAAAACGCCAAGCAAGCGGTGCTGGCTTTCAATGGCGATGTGTACGAGGGCTTGGACGCCAAGTCACTCAAAGCCGAAGATCTGGCTTGGGCGCAAGAGCATGTGGCGATTTTGAGTGGCTTGTACGGCGTGCTGCGCCCCCTGGACTACATGCAGCCCTACAGGTTGGAGATGGGCACCAAGCTGGCCAACCCGCAGGGCAAAGACTTGTACAAGTTTTGGGGCTCGCAGATTTCTGAATACTTGAACAAGCAGCTGTCAAAACAAGAGCAAGCAGTCATTGTGAACCTGGCTTCGCAAGAGTATTTCAAGTCGGTGGACCGCAAGGCCCTGCAAGCCCGGGTGGTCGAATGTGTGTTTGAAGACCACAAGGGCGGCAAGTACAAAATCATCAGCTTCCTGGCCAAACGTGCCCGGGGTTTGATGGCGCGTTACGCGGTGCTCAAGCGTGTGAAGACGGTGGAGCAACTCAAAAAATTCAACCTCGAAGGCTATGCGTTTGAGGCTTCGGTCTCTGAGCCCGACCGATTGGTGTTTCGCCGCAAGGTGCAGGACTGAGTTGTGAGCACGCCATCATCACCTGACAAGCCTCTTCGACCCGAAGACTCGCCTCTGGGTAAGGTCTCGTCCTACGCGGACCAGTACGATCCCTCGCTCTTGTTCCCGATTGCGCGTGCCGTTAAGCGTGATGAGATTGGCTTGAGTGACAATCTGCCTTTCATGGGGGCTGATTTGTGGACGGCCTTTGAGTTGAGTTGGCTCAATTTGCGCGGCAAACCGCAAGTGGCCTTGGCGCACATCACCGTGCCTTGCGAAACGCGCAACATCGTCGAGAGCAAGTCTTTCAAGCTTTACTTGAACAGCTTCAACAACTCCCGCTTCGCAGATGCGGCCGCGGTGCAAGCCCTGATTCGTCAAGACCTGAGTGAAGCGGTGTGGCGCGGTTCGAACCAAAGCGGCAGCGTGGGTGTGAGGATCATCCTGCCTGAACTGTTTGACCGCGAGCCTGTGCATGAACTTGATGGTTTGAGCCTGGACCGTCTGGACATTGAATGCACCCACACCCAGCCTGCGCCTGAGTTGCTCAAAGCCACCACAGGTGAGGCGCCGGTGAGCGAGGTGCTGGTGAGCAACCTGCTCAAAAGCAATTGCCTGGTGACCGGCCAGCCCGATTGGGCGAGCGTGCAAATCAGTTACAGCGGACCACAAATTGACCAGGAAGGCTTGCTGCAATACCTGGTGAGTTTTCGCAACCACAACGAGTTTCACGAGCAGTGTGTGGAGCGCATCTTCACCGACATCTGGCGCCAATGCCGGCCCAGCAAACTCTCGGTCTATGCGCGCTACACCCGTCGCGGGGGTCTGGACATCAACCCCTTTCGCACCAGCCACCCGCAGGCTTTGCCCGTTAACACGCGGCACGCGCGGCAGTAAGCTTTGCTCCTAAATCAGGAGCTGTTCTGTCATGTTGGGTGAGGTTTGCGGGGCATCTGTTTTCACCAGTGAGCCAGCCCGCACCCCCAGCAAGCGCAGCCTTTGTTGCAAAGGTGCGCGTTTGAGGCATTGTCCCGCTGCTTGACGGATGGCTTGCACATCATCCACGGCCAACTCCAAAGTGATGTCGCGCGTCACGATGGAAAAGTCTGAGAAACGCAGCTTGATGCCGATGGTTTTGCTGCGGTAACCCTTGCGTTGCAAGTCCGCCGCCACGCGTTCACACAGTTGGGTGAAGATGCCCGAGAGCTCGGCTTTGTCCTGCACCGCATGCAGGTCGCGGCTGAAGGTGGTTTCGCGGCTCAAGCTCACGGGTTCGCTGTGTGTTTCCACCGGTCGGTCATCACGCCCATGGGCGGCGTGGTGCATCCACAGCCCGCTTTTTCGCCCGAAATGGGTCATCAAAAACTCAGGGGTGCAAGCGGCCAATTCGCCAATGGTGTGGACGCCCAAGCCTTGTAACTTGGCATCTGCCTTGGGGCCAATGCCATTGATTTTTCGACAAGCCAAGGGCCAAATTTTTTCCTCTAAATCTTGCAGCATCACCACCGAGATGCCGTTGGGCTTGTTGAACTCGCTGGCCATTTTTGCCAGCAATTTGTTGGGCGCCACGCCCACCGAACAGGTCAGCCCTGTCGCCTCAAAAATCGATTTTTGAATCAAGCGCGCCAACACCCGCCCGCCTTCGCGTTGGCCACCGGGCACCTCGGTGAAGTCGATGTAAACCTCGTCCACCCCGCGGTCTTCCATGCAGGGCGCAATGTCGGTGATGATGTCTTTGAACTGCCGAGAGAACGCGCGGTAACGCTCGAAGTCCACCGGCAACAAAATCGCTTGCGGGCACAGCGCTGCGGCTTTCATCAAGCCCATGGCCGAACCCACGCCGAATTGGCGCGCGGCATAGGTGGCGGTGGTGATGACCCCCCGGCCCACATACCCGGACAGCCGCGGAAAAAAATCCACCGGGATCTCGCCCAGGTCTTGCTCGGTCCAGACGCGTTCGGGGTGCTGCGCGTTCAGGCGTGCCAGCAGCTCGTCTTCACGGCGTCGACCACCACCGATGACCACCGGCAGGCCTTTGAGTTGGGGGTAGCGCAGCAACTCCACCGACGCGTAAAACGCGTCCATGTCCAGGTGCGCAATGCGGCGGGGGCGGGTTGATGTCGGCTCAGACATCGACGCCCCCGATCTGATCAGACGGGATAGGTGCCCGGCAGCAAGATGTTCTGGTCCACATGGAGCAGGTTGGTGTGGCCGCAAAAAGCCATGGTCACATCCAATTCTTTGTGGATGATTTCCAGCGCCTTGCTCACACCGGCTTCGCCCATGGCGCCCAGGCCATACACCATGGCGCGACCAATCATCACGCCCTTGGCACCCAAGGCCCAGGCCTTGAGCACGTCTTGGCCGCTGCGGATGCCGCCGTCCATCCACACCTCAATGTCGCTGCCCACCGCGGCCACGATGGCGGGCAGGGCTTCGATGCTCGAAGGTGCGCCGTCCAACTGACGACCACCGTGGTTGCTCACCACCAGCGCGTCTGCACCGCTCTTGACGGCCAGGACCGCGTCTTCCACATCCATGATGCCTTTGAGGATGAGCTTGCCGCCCCAACGCTCTTTCACCCAGGCAATGTCGGCCCAGCTCAAACTGGGGTCGAACTGCTCGCGCGTCCAGGCGCCCAGCGATTTCATGTCGCTCACTTCTTTGACGTGGCCCACCAGGTTGCGGAAGGTGTGGCGCTTGGTGCCCAGCATGCCCAAGCACCAACGTGGCTTGGTGGCCAGGTTGATGATGTTGGCCAGGGTGGGGCGGGGTGGGGCGGTCAGGCCGTTTTTCAAATCTTTGTGGCGCTGGCCAATCACTTGCAAATCCAGCGTCAGCACCAGGGCGCTGCACTTGGCCGCTTTGGCGCGGTCAATCATGCGGGCCATGGCGTCGCGGTCACGCATCATGTAGAGCTGGAAGATGAAAGGCGCGCTGGTGTTCTCGGCCACATCCTCGATCGAGCAAATGCTCATGGTCGAGAGCGTGAAGGGAATGCCAAACTTTTCAGCGGCGCGTGCGGCGTGAATTTCGCCATCAGCGTGCTGCATGCCGGTCAGGCCCACAGGCGCGATGCACACCGGCATTTTCGCGTCAATGCCTATGAGCTTGGTGGCCGTGCTGCGGCCTTCCATGTTCACCGCCACGCGTTGGCGCAGCTTGATTTTTTGGAAGTCGCTTTCATTGGCACGGTAGGTGCTCTCGGTCCAAGAGCCCGAGTCGGCGTAGTCGTAAAACATGCGCGGCACGCGCTTCTCGGCCAATACGCGCAGGTCTTCAATGGTGGTGATGACAGTCATGGTGTTCAGCAGTGGTTGGGCGCGTTGTGGTCGTGATGTGTGCCACAACCTTGTTCAGGGGAAGCCAGTTCAATCGTGGGCGCTTCGCCCTTGAAAGTTTCGGTGGCGGTGTCAAAGCCGGTGGTTTGCAAATACTCCACCAGGCCAGCGTCCATGCTGGTGGCGTGCATGGGGAACCACTCAGCCAGGGCTTCAAGCATGTTGGCAATCAAATGGGTTTCGCCCAAAGCGGCGCGGCGCTCCACCTCTTTCATCACCTCCAGCACATTGCGGTGCTCAGAGAAATGGCAGTGCCCAGCGTTCAGGCCAGCGGCCAACATCCAACGTTCTTCCTGGCCAAAGTGCTCTACGGTGTGGGCTACCAAGTCGGCATAAAGCGTGGTTTGTTCAGCACCAGTGGCAGCTTCAGTTTGATGCACCAGGTCAATGAACTCTTGGTGGGTGGTGTCGGTTTTGGCGTCGCCCAGCACCAGGGCTTCGGACCATTGCAGGGGAGCGATCTCGGTTTGTGCAGTCATGTGTGTCTCGTTCGTTAAGTCAAGCGCGCACGATGGCGTGCAATTTGCGCGGCCACTTGTGCTGGTGCGGTGCCACCCAAGGTGTTGCGCGCGTTCAAAGAACCGCGCAGGCTGAGCACCTCGAACACATCGGCTTGAATCTGTGGGTGGAAGGTTTGCAAGGTGGCCAGAGGCAACTCGGACAAGTCCACACCTTGGGCTTGCGCGGTTTTCACCGCGTGGGCCACGGCCTCGTGCGCATCGCGGAAAGGCAGGCCTTTTTTCACCATGTAGTCAGCCAGGTCGGTGGCGGTGGCGTAGCCCTTCAAGGCCGCTTGCTCCATGGCTGGCGCATTCACGGTGATGCCACCACTGCGCTGACCGCTCGCGTCCACCTGCCCGCCCACCATCTCGGCAAAAATGCGCAGGGTGTCTTTGAGGGTGTCGACCGTGTCGAACAGGGGTTCTTTGTCTTCCTGGTTGTCTTTGTTGTAGGCCAGGGGCTGGCCCTTCATCAGAGTGATGAGGCCCATCAAGTGACCCACCACACGCCCGGTTTTGCCGCGCGCCAACTCGGGCACATCGGGGTTTTTCTTCTGCGGCATGATGGAGCTGCCGGTGGTGAAGCGGTCAGCGATTTTGATGAAGCCAAAGTTCTGGCTCATCCACAAAATCAACTCTTCGCTCAAGCGGCTGATGTGCACCATGCACAAGCTGGCAGCGGCGGTGAATTCAATCGCAAAGTCGCGGTCGCTCACGCCGTCCAAGCTGTTTTGGCAGACCTGCGCTTGGCCATGTTCATCGACCATACCCAGGCTGCGTGCCACGCGCTCGCGATCCAGCGGGTAGCTGGTGCCAGCCAGTGCGGCCGAGCCCAGGGGCAGGCGGTTCACGCGCTTGCGCACATCAGCAAGGCGCTCGGCATCACGCGCAAACATTTCCACATAAGCCAGCATGTGGTGGCCAAAGCTCACCGGTTGGGCCACTTGCAAATGGGTGAAACCGGGCAAGATCACATCGATGTTTTTCTCAGCCACATCCAACATGGATCGCTGCAGCTCGGCCAAGAGGCCCGAGATCGCGTCAATCTCACCGCGCAGCCACAGGCGCACATCGGTGGCCACTTGGTCGTTGCGGCTGCGCCCGGTGTGCAGTCGCTTGCCAGCATCGCCCACCAATTGGGTCAATCGCGCTTCGATGTTGAGGTGCACGTCTTCCAGGTCCAGTTGCCAGTCGAATTCCCCGGCTTCGATGGACGCGCGAATTTGCGCCATGCCGCGCTGAATGTCGGCATGGTCTTGGGTGCTGATGATGCCCTGCGCAGCCAGCATCTCGGCGTGCGCCAGACTGCCGGTGATGTCTGCGTCCCACAGGCGTTTGTCAAAAAACACGCTGGCGGTGTAACGCTTGACCAGGTCGCTCATGGGCTCGGAAAAAAGCGCCGACCAGGCTTGGGATTTCTTGTCGAATTGGTTCGTCATGGTGTGCCGTTTCTAACCCGACATTATCCGCTCTTGGCCAAGCGCCTCAGCCCAGCAGGGCTTGGGCAAATTCCCGGGCGTTGAAGGTCTCGAGTTCATCGATTTTTTCGCCCACCCCAATGAAATACACCGGCACAGGTTTTTCGCGCGCAATCGCGGCCAGCACCCCGCCCTTGGCGGTGCCATCAAGCTTGGTGACGATCAGGCCGGTCAGGCCCAGGGCTTCATCAAAAGCCTTCACTTGGGCGAGTGCGTTTTGCCCGGTGTTGCCGTCAATGACCAGCAGCACCTCGTGCGGGGCGGTGGCATCGGCCTTTTGCACCACGCGTTTGATTTTTTTCAGCTCTTCCATCAGGTGCAGCTGGGTGGGCAAGCGCCCGGCCGTGTCGACCAGCACCACGTCTTTGCCGCGGGCGCGCCCAGCAGTCACCGCGTCAAAGCACACCGAGGCTGGGTCTGCGCCTTCCTGGCTCACGATGTCCACCGTGTTGCGGGTGGCCCAGATGCCCAGCTGTTCGCGGGCTGCGGCACGGAAAGTATCGGCCGCGGCCAGCAAGACCGATTGGCCTTCGTTGCTCAGGTGGTGGGTGAGCTTGCCTATGGAGGTGGTTTTTCCCGCGCCATTCACGCCCGCCACCATGATCACCGTGGGGCGGTGCTCGCCAATCACCAAGGGTTGTTCCAAGGGGGCCAGCAACTCAGCCAGGCAGTCGGCCAGCAGGGCTTTGACCGCGGCGGGCTCGGTGGTTTTCGTGTCTTTGACCTTTTGCTTGAGCGTCGCCAACAGGGCCTGGGTGGCTTGCACGCCAGTATCGGCCATCAAGAGGGCCGACTCCAGGTCTTCATACAGCTGGTCGTCGATCTGCGTGCCGGTGAAGACCGTGGCGATGCTGGAGCCAGTTTTGCGCAGCCCGTCTTTGAGCTTGGCCAGCCAGGACTTGCGCTCGGGCACAGCAGCTGGGGCAGGCGCAAGATCAGCGGCAGGCGTGATCTCTGGCGTGCTAGCAAGCGAGCTAGTAGGCGAGCTTGTGGCCTCTGGTTGCGCTGGCGCAGGGGTTTTTTTCTTGAAAAAGCTGAACATGGGGATCGTTCTTAGAATGACACATTCTATGAAACACCCAATGACCTGCTGGTTCTCCCCCTCACGCGCAAGGCCGGGCGTCTTGCTGTTTGCTTTGTGTTGCGCCTGGGGTTTGCAAGCGGGTGCGGCTAATCTGTCGCCTGCGCAAGACATCAAAGCCTCGCCGTCCCCATCGTCCAAGGCCGCGGTCTTGCCAAAGGTAGAACAGTTCACCCTGGCCAATGGCATGACGCTGATCGTCAAGCCCGACCGTCGCGCGCCCACGGCGGTCCACATGCTGTGGGTGCGGGTGGGGGCCATGGACGAGGTGGACGGCACCACCGGCGTGGCTCACGTGCTGGAGCACATGCTGTTCAAGGGCACGGCCACACTCAAGCCCGGTGAGTTTTCGCGCATCGTGGCGGCCCTGGGTGGCCGCGAAAATGCCTTCACCAGCCAGGACTACACCGGTTACTACCAGCAGATTCCTTCTGGTCGCTTGGAAGATGTGATGAAGATCGAGGCCGATCGCTTTGCCAACAACCAGTGGAGCGACGAAGAGTTCAAAAAAGAGCTCGAGGTGGTCAAGGAAGAGCGCCGCATGCGCACCGAGGACAACCCGCGCTCGCTCTTGCACGAGGCTTTGAACGCCCAGGTGTTTTTGTCCTCGCCCTACCGCCGCCCGGTGGTGGGTTGGATGAGCGATTTGCAAGCCATGACGCCCGATGATGCGCGCGAGTTTTACCGCCGCTGGTACACCCCGGCCAATGCCGCGGTGGTGGTGGCTGGTGATGTGGATGTGGCCCAGGTCAAAGCCCTGGCCGAGCGTTACTACGGCAGCATCTCCCAGCGTGCGTTGCCCGATCGCAAGCCGCGCACCGAAGGCGAGCAACAAGGCCCGCGCCGTTTTGACTTCAAAGCCCCCGCCGAGCAAGCCTATGTGGCCTTGGCTTACCGCGTGCCGGGCTTGAAGCGCTTGGAGGCCATGCAGCCCGATGACCAAGACGCCCTGGCCCTGACCGTGCTATCGGCGGTGCTGGACGGCTACAACGGTGCGCGCCTGGACCGTGCTTTGACCCAAGGTGCCGACCGCTTGGCCGACAGCGCAGGTGCTGGCAATGGTTTGTGGGGCAGGGGCCCGCAGCTCTTCATGATGACCGGCGTGCCTGCACCGGGCAAAACCACCGCGCAACTGGAATTAGCTTTGCGAGAGCAAGTGGCCAAAGTGGCCCAAGACGGCGTGACCGAGGCCGAGTTGCAACGCGTGAAAACCCAGTGGGTGGCCAGCGAGGTGTACAAGCTCGACTCGGTGTTCAACCAGGCCCGTGAGCTGGGCAACTACTGGGTGCAAGGCTTGCCGCTGGATGCTGGTAGCCGATTGATTGCTGCTTTGCGTGAGGTCTCTGCTGCGCAAGTGCAGGCGGTGGCCGCCAAGTATTTTGGCGACGAGCAACTCACCGTGGCGCACTTGGTGCCGCAACCCATCGACAAAACCAAACCCCGCGCGAAACCCGCTGCGGGTGCGCGTCACTGAAGGGCTGAAAAATGACTGCTCTTCAAAAAATAGCCACACAAGCAGCCTGTATGCTGCTTGCAGCCCTGTTAAGCCCACAGGTGTTGGCAGGCATTCCGATTGTGACGTGGCAACACGCCAGCGGGGCGCAGGTGTTTTTGGTGGAAAGTCCGGCCATCCCCATGCTCGATGTGCTGATGGATGTGGATGGTGGCAGCCGCCGCGACCCGGCAGCACAAGCCGGCTTAGCCAGTGCCTCTGCGGCCATGACCTCCAAGGGTGTGTTGGCGTTGGGGCAGCGCCCAGCGCTTGATGAAAACGCTTTGAGCGAAGCCTGGGCCGACCTGGGTGCCTCGTTTGGCGCCAGTGCCAGTGCTGACCGCTTGAGTTTCAGTCTGCGCACCCTGACCTACCCTGACTTGCTGGACAAATCGCTGGCCTTGGCCGCGCAACAACTGGCCCGGCCTTCTTGGCCCGCAGACATTTGGGCCACCGAGCGCAAACGCTGGCAAGCCGCCATCAAAGAGGCTGACACCCGCCCCGCCACCCGCGCGGGCAAGGCCTACAGCGCAGCGGTGTACGGCAGCCATCCGTATGGGTTTGAGGTGACGGCCCAGACGCTGGACCGCATCGAGGTGGCTGACATGCGCGCGTTTTACGCCCGCACGGTGCTGCCCTGCCGCGCCCGCATCAGCTTGGTGGGTGCCATCACCCGCGCGCAGGCCGACGCGTTGGTGAGCCGCCTCATGCAGCCCCTGAACCAAGCAGCTTGCACCGCCTTGCCCGCGGTGGCGAATGTGCAGCCTTTGGCCAGTGCGCAAAACCTGGCGGTGCCTTTTGAATCAGCCCAGGCGCATGTGCTGATTGGCCAGCCCGGCATCACCCGCGCCGACCCTGATTTTTTCGCGATGCTGGTGGGCAACTACATTTTGGGTGGTGGCGGTTTTGTGTCGCAACTCACCACCGAGGTGCGTGAAAAGCGCGGCTTGAGCTACAGCGTTTACAGCACCTTCAACCCGGGCCTGCATGCCGGGGCGTTCACCATGAGCTTGCAAACCCGCCCTGACCAAGCTGCGCAAGCAGTGGCCGTGACGCGCGAGGTGTTGAAGAAGTTTGTCACCCAAGGCCCGACCGAAGCTGAGTTGCAAGCTGCCAAAGACAATTTGATCGGCGGCTTTGCCCTGCGCATCGACACCAACCGCAAGCTGCTGGACAACGTGGCCAACATCGCTGCAAACAACTTGCCACTGAATTATTTGGACACCTGGACCTCGCGTGTGGACAAGATCACCGTGGCCGATGTGAAGGCCGCGTTCGCGCGCCATTTGCAGCCCGATCGTATGGTCACCGTGGTGGTGGGAGGACAACCTTGAGCACATCCAAAACCAGCGCTAAACCCGTGAAGGCTGCGCCTCGCAAAGTGGGTAAAACCAAGTCTGGCACACGCCACACACCCGCGGGCGAAATCCGCATCATCGGCGGGCAGTGGAAGCGCACCAAGCTCAGCGTGCCTGACCTGCCGGGCCTGCGACCCACGCCCGACCGGGTGCGTGAAACCCTGTTCAACTGGCTCGGTCAAGACCTGGGGGGCTGGCGCTGTGTGGATGCCTTTGCCGGCACCGGCGCATTGGGCTGGGAGGCTGCGTCGCGTGGTGCAGCCCGCGTGGTGATGGTGGAGCAAAACCCCGAGTTGCTCCAACGCCTGCAAGCCACGCAAACCCAGTTGCAGGCAGGCACGGTGTCTATTCAGCGGGGCGATGCCCTGGCTTGGCTGTCGCGCCAAACGCCCGGCAGTGCCGATGTGGTGTTTTTGGACCCGCCCTTTGAAGCCCCGGTGTTTGAAGAGGCCCTGCGCGCGTCGCGCAAAATTTTGAGTGCCAGTGGCTGGATTTACCTGGAAGCCCCGCACCACTGGGATGCTGAGGCCCTGGCCGCCCTGGGCCTGCGCGAACACCGCTTCATGAAGGCAGGGGCGGTGCATGCACACCTGCTGCAAGTGATGGAGAATGAGGCATGAGCACTGGAATCACCGCTGTTTACCCCGGCACCTTCGACCCCATGACCTTGGGTCATCTGGACATGGTGCGCCGCGCTGCGCAACTCTTTGAGCACATCATCGTGGTGGTGGCCGCCGGTCACCATAAAAAAACCATGTTCAGCCTGGACGAGCGCATGGCCATGGCGCAAGAACTCGTGCAGCCTTTTGGCAATGTGTCGGTGCAACCATTCTCGGGTTTGATGCGCGATTTTGTGGTGGCCCACGGTGCCAAAGCCATGGTGCGTGGCCTGCGCGCGGTGACCGACTTTGACTATGAGTTTCAGTTGGCTGGTATGAACCGCAGCCTCATGCCTGATGTGGAAACCGTGTTCTTGACGCCCGGTGACAAGTACCAGTTTGTCTCGAGCACCCTGGTGCGCGAGATCGCGACCTTGGGGGGCGAGATCGACGCCTTTGTGCACCCCATGGTGGCGCAGCGCCTGCTTGAAAAAGTCGGTCGTTTGAAGTCTGCATGACCAGCGACTTGCGATTGATTGCCGGAGCTTTGCCATGGCTTTGATGATCACCGATGAGTGCATCAACTGCGATGTGTGCGAGCCTGAATGCCCCAACCAGGCGATTTACCTCGGACCGGAAATTTACGAGATTGACCCGAACCGCTGCACCGAGTGCGTGGGGCATTTCGACGAACCGCAGTGCGTGCAGGTGTGCCCGGTAGCCTGCATTCCGGTCAACCCACAGCATGTGGAAAACCAAGAGTCGCTCTGGCAAAAATACCGCCGCTTGCAAGCGGCCAGCTGAGTCATTTTTTCTTGCTGCTTTGTGATGCTGCATCGGCACTGCGCGCAGTGAAGTGCGGCGTGTTTGGCCCGTGGTGCTTGCGTGGTCGCAAAACAGGAGCGGGCGCTTTGGCCTGAACTGGGGGCGGTGGCGGAGCCACATGGGCCAAGCGCTGCGCATCGCGTGCAAGCCCTTCATCTCGTTGCCGTTGACCCTGCAGATGTTGCGCTGCCACTTGGTGGTGTTGTGTGGCTTCTTGGCTTTGCCGTTGCTGTGCGCGACTTCGTGTGTCGTCCACCTGGGTCGCGCTTGCTGTGTTGCTGCAAGGCAAGTCGGAAAACTGGCTGCCACATCGAAAAACCTCTGTAGCCTTTGCCGGCATTGAGAAATTTGCTCCCAAAAGCAGAGCAATGCCGATCTTGATGTCGACCCTCAAACCGATTTTGTGGTTCATCTCATCCCCCTGAATTTTTATGGGGAATTTATACAGCTCATCCCTGAGCGGTGCAAGAGAACTCAGGGTTTGTCTGCTGCTGGCGGCGTCGTGGTTGGGTCGTTCGAACCGGCAGTTGGCCTGGGCGGTTTGGGCCTTGGGGGCTGGCTGGTGTGGATCAGCATGGTGGCTTTGCTCACATCGCCACCAAGCAACTCGGGCAGGGCTTTGAGCGAGCGGCTGATGGAGGCCTCAATCGCCTCGCGGTGATCAGGCGAGGGCTTTTTCAGCACCCAATGAATCACTTCAGACTTCACGCCGGGGTGGCCCACACCGATGCGCAGGCGCCAGTAGTCGTCGCTGCCCAATTGGGCGTGGATGTCGCGCAGGCCGTTGTGCCCTGCATGGCTGCCACCGCGCTTGAGCTTGACCTGCCCGGGCACGATGTCGAGCTCGTCATGTGCCACCAGAATTTCTTCGGGTTTGATTTTGAAAAACTTCGCCAGCGCTGCCACTGATTTGCCCGAAGCGTTCATGAAGGTTTGCGGCTCAAGCAACCACACCGTCTCACCTTTGACGGTGGTGCGGGCCATCAGGCCGAAGTAGCTGCGCTCATAACTCAGGCTAACTTTGAGCTCGCGGGCCAGCGCGTCGATCCACCAGAACCCAGCGTTGTGGCGGGTGCTTTCATACTCGGGGCCGGGGTTGCCCAGGCCAACAAATAATTTGATCATGCGTGATTATCCCGCGCCAAGCAGGGGCACAAAACAAAACAGCCCACCGAAGTGGGCTGTTTGGCAAGGGCGCGAAGAATTACTTCTTCTTGCCTTTGGCGGGTGCTTCTGCAGCAGGTGCGGCAGCGGGTGCAGCCACTTCCTCTTCCACGGGTGCGGCCACCGACACCAACACGGGGTTGGGTTTGCCGTGGGTCACCACCGTCACGCCTTTGGGCAGTGTGATGTCGTTCACATGCAGCGACACGCCTTTGGTCAGGCCGCTCAGGTCCACCGAGATGAACTCGGGCAGGTCAGCGGGCAAGCAGGTGATTTCCAGTTCGGTCATCACGTGGTTAACCAAGCAAGCATCGGCCTTGACGGCGGGGGAATTCTCTTCACCGCTGAAGTGCAATGGCACTTTCATGTGCAGGCGGGTGTTGGCGTCCACGCGCTGGAAATCGATGTGCAGAACCAGCTGTTTGAAGGGGTGCATTTGCACGTCGCGCAGCAACACTTTGCCAGTTTGGCCGTTCACTTCCATGTCCAAGATGGACGAGTGGAATGCTTCCTTTTTCAGGGCGTGCCACAGGGCGTTGTGGTCCAGCTCGATGAGCTGGGGTTCGCCGGAACCACCATAAACAATACCGGGCGTGCGACCGGTGATACGCAGACGGCGGCTCGCACCCGTTCCCTGCTTAGCGCGCTCAAAAGCGACAAATTTCATAACGTACTCCAAAAGACATCCACCGCGACCAGTGTGATGCCGGTTTAAAAAAGCTGGTTACCCAGCCGGCTGATGATCCGAATCAGAACAGGTTGTTTTGATCCAGGAACAAACTCATGACGGAATCGCCTTTGGCGATGCGTGAGATCGTGGTGGCGATCAAAGGCGCCACGCTGACCTGACGGATTTTGGTGCAGGCGGTGGCCTCGGCACTCAGTGGGATGGTGTCCGTGACCACCACCTCGTCCAGGGCATTGCCCTTGGAAATACGCTCAATCGCTGGGCCCGAAAAAATCGGGTGCGTGCAGTAAGCGTAAACCTTTTTCGCGCCGCGCTCTTTGAGCACCTCGGCGGCTTTGACCAGCGTACCCGCGGTGTCGATCATGTCGTCCATGATCACGCAGTTGCGGCCTTCAATTTCACCGATGACGTGCATCACCTCGCTCACGTTCGCCTTGGGGCGACGCTTGTCGATGATGGCCAGGTCGCAACCCAGCTGTTTGGCCAGGGCGCGGGCGCGCACCACACCACCCACGTCGGGCGAGACCACAATCAGGTCGTCGTAATTTTTCTGGCGCAGGTCACCCAGCAACACCGGCGAGGCGTAAATGTTGTCGACCGGGATGTCAAAGAAACCCTGTATTTGGTCGGCGTGCAAGTCCATGGTCAGCACGCTGGCCACACCGGCGGCTTGCAGCATGTTGGCCACCACTTTGGCGGTGATGGGCACGCGAGTAGAGCGCGGACGGCGGTCCTGGCGGGCGTAACCGTAGTAAGGAATAACGGCGTAGATCCGCTCGGCCGAGGCACGCTTGAGTGCATCGACCATGATGAGCAGTTCCATCAGGTTGTCGTTGGTGGGGGCGCAGGTGCTTTGCACCACGAACACGTCGCGGGCGCGCACGTTTTGGTTGATCTCGACGGTGACTTCACCGTCAGAGAAACGACCCACGGTGGCAGCGCCGACCTGGATGCCCAGATGCTTGGCGATATTGGCAGCCAGCGCGGGTGTTGCGTTACCGCTGAAAACCATGAATTCGGGAGAATGAACGGCCGACATGAGCATCCCAGCAATAAAGACTTAGACGAGGTGGCAGGGGAGGAAGGACTCGAACCCTCGCATGCCGGAATCAAAATCCGGTGCCTTAACCAACTTGGCGACTCCCCTACACGGGCTGATGAACAAGTTCACCAGCCGAAACTTTTCAGTCGACCCAACCCGCGAGGGGATGAGCGGCCAGATTGCTACACAACCTGACTTTCAGTGTGTCTTGCGCCGACGGCACACCAAAATTCTCAGGCGCCCATGCAAAAACAGCACTTCCCGAGCCGGTCATTCTGCCATGGAGTCCGAGGGTGTGAAGCCAATTTAAGGCCTCAACCATCTCAGGGCAAAGTTTCTCAGCCACGGGCTGCAAGTCGTTCCGGCCAAAGCCGTATGGGTTAGCAGCAAAGCCTGTGATTGTAGCAGCAAAGCTGTCGCGCTTGAGCTGCGGATCAGAAAAAATCAACGCGGTGGGCAGGCCGGCATCGGGTTTGGCCACCAAAAACTGTGCGGCAGGCAGCTGCAAAGGGGTGAGCTGCTCGCCTATGCCTTCCACCCAGGCGTGTGAGCCGCCGATGAAAAATGGCACATCCGCCCCGAGTTCAAGCCCAATTTTCATGAGCTGTTCACGCTTCAAACCCAGGCCCCACAAGCGGTTCAAGGCGATGAGCGTGCTGGCCGCATCCGACGAGCCGCCGCCCATACCGGCTTGGGCTGGAATTTGTTTGTCGATGGCGATGTGCGCGCCCTGGGTGCAGCCTGTGGCAGCTTGCAAAGCGCGGGCAGCGCGCAGCACCAGATCATCAGCGGGCAGGGGGGTGGTCAAGTCTTCGCGGCTGATGCCGCTTGGGCGCAGCTCAAAGTGCAGGGTGTCGCACCAGTCAATCAGCATGAAGGCCGATTGCAGCAGGTGGTAGCCATCCGCGCGCCTGCCGGTGATGTGCAAAAACAAATTGAGCTTGGCCGGGGCCAGCACGTCATGCAGGGTCATGGGTTGAGGATCACTTTGAGTTCGGCCGGCGGCGAGCGGCGCTTGGCGGTGATTTTGCCAGCGGCTTGGGCGCTGAGGTCCACGTCCCAGCCACTCACCGGGGTGGCCCGGCCCTCAAGCCAATCAAACAAGGCTTGCAAGGGCAGGGCTTGGCCGGTCAGTGCCTCGGTCATGGTGGCCACCGAATCGTAAAGGCGAACCTCATCGCCTTTTTCCAAACGAGCACCCTGGGGCGACCAATGCAAGCTGGCCAGGGTTTGGCCCAAGGGGCTGAGCAAACGCATCTGCCCTTGGCGGGCATGGCCACTCAATTCAAAACCGGCGAAGTAAGACTGCGTTTCCTGGGCGTTGCCTGGCACCGTCAAAGCCAAGCGACCTTCCCAGGTTTGAGGTGCTGATGACTCCGCTGCTGGCTTGATTTGAGCGCAAGATGCTATGAAAAACGTAGCTGCCAGCAACAAGAGCCGGCCAAGGTGACCTTGAGGGAGGATCACAGCTTGACGCGCAGGCGCTTGAGGGTTTCCTGCAAGGTGTCGTTGTCGGGGTTGGTCTGCACGCCTTCGCGCCAAACTTTCAGAGCTTGCTCGCGCTTGCCCAAGCTCCAAAGCACCTCGCCCAAGTGCGCGGCAATCTCCGCATCAGCCTTGGCTTTGTAAGCGGTTTGCAGAATTTTTTCGGCTGCGGTTTTGTTGCCCGCACGAAACTCCACCCAACCCAAGCTGTCGGTGATGTAGGGGTCGCCCGGGGCGAACGACAGGGCCTTTTCAATCAACTCACGCGCTTCGTCCAAGCGGATGTTGCGCTCAGCCAAGGCATAGCCCAAGGCGTTGTAAGCATGGTGGAAATCAGGCTTGATCTTCATGATCTCGCGCAGCAGCCGCTCCATGTCTTCATACAACTTGAGCTTGTCAGCCACCATGGCCTGGTCGTAGAGCATGTCGGTGTCGGTCGGGTTCAGTGCCGTCCAGTCGCGCAGCAAGTCATAGGCTTCTTGGTAGCGCTTGGCTTCGCGCAGCAAGGCGGCTTCGGCGCTGAGTTTGTTGCGTGCGTCTTCGGGGCTGTTCTCCGGCAGGCTTTGGATCAGCGAACGCGCCTCGGCCAATTTACCTTGCTGCACCAACATGGCCGCGCGCCGGCTTTGGGTGCGCAACAGATCTTCGGGGTTGCTGATTTTCGAGAGCCACATTTCAGCGGCATTCAAGTCTTTGCGTTGCTCGGCAATTTGCGCCAGCGACAGGTAGGCCTGCACCAGGCCGCGGTCTTGTTCTTCGCCCTCAGGCTTGGCGCCCATCAAAGCCAAGTAGCGTTTGAGGGAAGACTCTGCCAGGTCGAGTTTTTTATCTTGCAAGGCCAGCACACCTTGGATGAGCCAGGGCTGCTCAAACTCGGGCTTTTCAGATGTGAGGCGTTTGACCTGTTCGGCTGCTTCAGCATAGCGCTGCGCTTCAATCAGCACGCGGGCGTATTCCAAACGCAACTCAGGGTTGTTGTGGCTTTGCAGCTGGGCTTTGACCACCGCTTCGCCTTGCGGCTCTTTGCCCACCATCAGGGCCAGGGCCAGCAGCACCGGGCCATTGGCCTTGGGGTTGATGGCCAAACCACGCTTGACACTGTTGAGTGCGCCTTCGGTGTCGCCCAAGCTCAAACGCATGCGGCCTATCGTGGTCCAGGCTGGCGCACCCGTGGCTGAGTTTTTCAGGTGGTCTTGCAAAGCCTGTTCGACCAAGGCCAGAGCCGCGCGCTTGTCGTTGTTGCGTGCGAAGTAACGCGGCAAGCCGTTTATCACTTCAGCCCGTTCGCTGGCCTCGCTCAAGTTCACTTCTTGCTTGAGGGGCTCCAGCACCTCCGTGAGCTTGTTCAAGCCAATCAGAATTTGCAGCACATACCGGTTGGCATCGCGCGAATTGGGAAACGCTTGCTTCCAAGCCTTGGCGGCTTGCAGGGCAGGTTCACCCGAGCGGGCTTGCAAAGCCATGTCAGCAGCGCGCTTGTACAGCGCCGCATCGTTCGCGCGGCGGGCTGCGTCCAACACAAAAGAAAAACCAGCACCTGGGTCGCCCTCGCGAAAGCTGATCTCGCCCAGCAGCAGCTGGTAAAAAAGCGGTGCGTCCATGCGCGAGTTCGCTGGGGTCTCCGCCGCCCAAACCTGTTGGGGTGTACCGAACATCAGCAGGGCGCCCACCATGGCACTGCCCAGCGACTTGCGAAGTCCTGGAGAACGAGGTTCGGTACTGGCAGCGGGACCTGAACAGGCACCTGAGCTGGGGCGTGATTTGCAGCGAAAACTTGGCATATGCAAACCATCATAATCCTTGGCAGGTTTTCCCTCTTTCTCATGCCCGAATTACCCGAAGTTGAAGTCACCCGCCGCAGTTTTGCCGACCGCATCCAGGGCGCTCAGATCCTGTCACTGCGCCTGGGCAAGCCCCTGCGCTGGCCGCTGGGCCTAGACCCCGAGGCCCTGCGTGGCCGGCGAGTGGTGGCGGTGCGCCGGCGCGGCAAGTACCTGTTGATTGACCTCGACCCAGGCTTGTTGCTTTTGCACCTGGGCATGTCGGGTAGCGTGAGCTTTGCTGTGCAGCAGCCCGCAGCTGGTGTGCACGACCATGTGGACTTGGTCACCGATCAAGGCACGCTGCGCTTGAATGACCCGCGCCGTTTTGGTGCCTTAGTGTGGGCGGCTTCAGAAGCAGCGCCCGAAGCGCAAAAGCTGCTGGGCCACTTGGGCATGGAGCCTTTGAGTGATGGCTTTGATTTCGCTGCCTTTGTACAAGGCCTGAAAAAACGGCAAGCCCCAATCAAGCAGGTGTTGCTGGCCGGTGAAGTGGTGGTGGGGGTGGGCAATATTTACGCCTCTGAAGCTTTGTTTTTGGCAGGCATTCGGCCCACCACGCGCGCGAGCAAGATCAGCAAGCCGCGTGCGGCGAAGTTGTATGCCGCAGTGCGTGATGTGTTGGCGCGTGCGGTAGAAAAAGGTGGCAGCACGCTGAAAGATTTTTCCAACGCCTACGGTGAGTCGGGGTACTTTCAGTTGGAGGCCAATGTGTATGGCCGCGAAGGCGAGCCTTGCCGGGTGTGCAGCACACCCATCAAGATGATTCGCCAGGGCCAGCGCGCCACGTTTTATTGCCCGGTTTGTCAAAAACCATGAGCGATCAATGGGGTGAAAACTTAGGAGAGAAAGTGGTGGCTTGGCAGCGCACGCATGGCCGCCATGATTTGCCCTGGCAGCGCAACCGAGACGCCTACCATGTGTGGCTGTCTGAGATCATGTTGCAGCAGACCCAGGTGGTCACTGTCATCACGTATTTCGAACGGTTTTTGCAGCGTTTCCCACACGTGCAAAGCTTGGCCGAGGCACCGCTGGACGATGTGCTGGCCTTGTGGAGCGGCCTGGGTTATTACAGCCGCGCGCGCAACCTGCATGCCTGCGCGCAACAGGTGGTGGCGCGTTTTGGCGGGCAGTTCCCGCGCACTGAAGAAGAGCTGAAAACGTTGCCTGGTATTGGCCCGAGTACGGCAGCGGCCATCGCCTCGATTTGCTTTTCGCAGCGCGCGGCGATTTTGGATGGCAATGTCAAACGCGTGCTCACCCGGGTGCTGGGTTTTGCGGGTGACCTGGCTTTAAGCGCGCAAGAAAAGCAACTGTGGGCCTTGGCGCGCGATGTCTTGCCACCAGCGGCTGACATGCCCACTTACACCCAAGGCGTGATGGATTTGGGCGCCACGGTGTGCACCACCCGACAGCCTCAGTGCGAGGCTTGCCCGCTTCGGGCTGATTGCGTGGCCCACGCCCAAGGCACGCCGCAGGCTTACCCGGTCAAAACCCGCAAGCTCAAACGCAGTGCCGAGTCGCATTGGTTGTTGTGCGCGGTCAATGCACAAGGCGAGGTGTGGTTGAACCAACGGCCCACGCCGGGGGTGTGGGCGGGCTTGTATTGCTTTGAGATGTTTGGCTCCATGGCCGAGCTTGAAGTGTTGTTGTCACAAGCCGGTGGATCGACGCAAGACATGCAAGTGCTCGAACCCATCAAGCATGTGCTGACCCACAAAGACTTGCACCTGCACCCGGTGCTGGTGAGTTTGCAAAAGCCGCTTAACCCAACGGGTCGGTGGATCGCCTTGCCAAAAGCTTTGGCGCTGGGGCTGCCTGCACCCATCAAAACCTTGCTACAGAATTTGTAGCGTGAGCTTGAGAAAAAAGGGCTTCAGCCTTTATCGATTTCGCGGTGCAGTTTCAGTGTGCGCCACTTATCCGCAAATTCTGCAGCCAAGGCTTCAACCAAATACACCGAGCGGTGTTGCCCACCCGTGCAACCGATGGCCACCGTCACATAGCTGCGGTGGTTCTCGGTCAGCATGGCCAGCCAATCGTTCAAAAAGCCTTCGATGTGGTTTTTCATGCGCAGCACATCAGGTTGAGCTTTCAAAAACTCAGCCACTGGTGCGTCTAAACCCGTGAGTTCTTTGAGGGCCGGCTCGTAATGCGGGTTGGGCAGCATGCGCACATCGAACACATAGTCGGCATCACCCGGGATGCCGCGCTTGAAGGCGAAAGACTCGAACACCAAGGTGAGCTGGTTGCCCGTGGCCGACACCATGTCTTTGATGCGCGCTTGCAGTTGCGCCGAGCGGATGAGGCTGGTGTCAATCACATGCGACTGCTCGCGCAGCGCACCCAGCAATTCTCGCTCCAGCTCAATCGCGTCTACCAAGGCACGTCGGTTGGGCAGGTCAGCCCAGGTGTGCTGGCCGGTGTCTTCTGAGGCGCGGGGTTCGGCGTGGCGCAGGGCGCTGCTCATGTCTGAGAGCGGGTGCTTGCGCCGCGTCTCAGAAAAGCGCCGCACCAGCACGCCTGTGCTCGCATCTAAAAACATGGGCTTCACGTCAATGCCATCTTGACGCAAGGTTTCCAACAGCTGTGGCACCAGCGGCAGGGACGTTGCGCTGCGCACATCCATGGCCACGGCCAGGCGTTTGGCCGACATGCGTTTTTCCAGCGTCACCAAATCCATCAGCAACTCAGGCGGCAGGTTGTCCACGCAGTAGTAGCCTGCGTCTTCCAGCGCGTTGAGCGCCACCGATTTGCCCGAGCCCGACATGCCGGTGATGAGGACGAGTTCCATGGGGTTCATGGTGAGGTTTGCAACATTTCTCTGGCGTGTGCCAGGGTGGTGTCTGACAAATGTTCGCCGCCCAGCATGCGGGCGATTTCGCTCACGCGGGCTTCGGGCATCAAGGCGGTCACGCTGCTCACGGTGCTGCTGCCCAAGCGCTGCTTGGCCACCACCAAATGGTGGTCAGCGCAGGCCGCGACTTGGGGCAGGTGGGTCACGGCCAGCACTTGGCGGTCGATGCCCAGTTGCTTCATCAGCCGGCCCACAGTTTGTGCCACCGCGCCGCCCACACCGGCATCCACCTCGTCAAAGATCAAAGTTTGCGCGGTGCCCAACTGGCTGGTGGTGACAGCTATGGCCAAAGCTATGCGCGAAAGCTCGCCACCTGAGGCCACTTTGCCCACCGGGCGCGGTGTGCTGCCCGCGTGGCCAGCCACCAAAAAGCTCACCTCTTCCAAGCCGCTTTGTTGGGGCTGGGCCAAGGGCGTCAAGGCCACGTCAAAGCGCCCACCTTGCATGCCCAGGCCTTGCATGGCGCTGGTGATGGCTTTGGCCAAACGTGGCGCGGCTTTGGCGCGGGCTTTTGAAATGGCTTGTGCTTCTTTCTCGTAAGCCGCTTGCGCTGCATCTGCAGCAGCTTGCAAGCCACCTAAGTCGGCAGCGGCGTTGAGGCGAGAGAGTTCAGCGCGCCATGAGGCCAGTAACTCGGACAGCTCAGCGGGTTGGCGTTTGTAGCGGCGCGCCAAAGACATCCACAGCGTCATGCGCGCATCCAACTCAGACAAGCGGGCGGGATCAACGTCGGTATGGCGTTGGTAGGTGCGCAGGCTGTGCACCGCGTCTTCAAGTTGCGCCAGGCTCGAGGCCATCACATCGCCGATGGCCTTGAATTCAGGTTCTATACGGCTTTGCTGCTGCAAAAGTTGTAGCGCATGATTGACTTGGCCCAGCGCGTTGCCTTCTTCGTCTTGCAGAAGTTGCAGGGCGCCTTCGGTGGCGTCCAGCAGGGCTTGAACATGGGCCAGGCGGCCATGCTGGGTGTTGAGCTCGTCCCACTCACCCTCAAGCGGGTTGAGTTTTTCAAGCTCGCCAATTTGCCACACCAAACGCTCTTGCTCGCTGGCCAGCTTGTCTTGCGCAGCGCGCGCTTCTTCAAAGGTTTTGAGGGCTGCGCGCCATGTGTGCCAAGCTTCAGACAGGGGTTGAATATCGAGCTGCGCGTAGGCATCAAGCAGGCCGCGCAGGCTCTCGGGTTTGGTCAGGCTTTGCCAGGCGTGTTGGCCGTGGATGTCCAGCAATTGCTCGCCCAGTTCTCGCAGCTGTGTAGCAGTGGCCGGGCTGCCGTTGATCCACGCGCGGCTCTTGCCTGCTTTGTCCACCAAGCGGCGCAGCAGCAGGCCTTCGTCTGCATCAAAGCCCTGGGCTTCGCACCACGCCAGCACTGGCGCGGTGGCATCAAATTCCACACTCACTTCAGCGCGTTCAGCGCCTTCGCGCACCACGCCGCTGTCGGCGCGCGCGCCCGTGGCCAACTGCAGAGCGTCAATGAGGATGGATTTGCCCGCACCTGTCTCGCCGGTGAGCACGGTGAAGCCCGGCTCGAAGGCCAGGTCGAGCTCGGCCACGATGACAAAGTTGCGAAGAACAATGCGCCGCAGACCCACGCTCACACGCCCCCTTCGTTCCAATGCAATTTGTGGCGCAGCGTGTCAAAGTAAGACCAGCCGCGCGGGTGCAGAAAACGCACCTGGTGTTCAGACTTGGTGACGATGATGCGGTCGCCCTTCAAGAGCGAGGCCAGCGACTGCATGTCGAAGTTCACACTTGCGTCTTTGCCCGCCACAATTTCAATCGCAATTTCTGAACTGTTGGGGAACACCACCGGCCGGTTGGACAGCGTATGCGGCGCAATCGGGGCGAGCACCCAGCCTGCAATCGAGGGGTGCAAAATCGGCCCGCCGGCAGACAGCGAATAAGCGGTGGAGCCGGTGGGCGTGGCCACAATCAAACCATCAGCGCGCTGGTTGGCCACAAAGCGGCCGTCCACTTCCACACGCAACTCCACCATGCCCGAGGCGGTGCTGCGGTGAACCACCACATCGTTCATGGCCAGGGCGTCAAACACGCATTCGTTGCCGCGCATCACCTGGCCATGGATGAGGCTGCGCACATCTTCGTCGTATTCGCCACGCAGCATGGGCGTGAGCGTCTTGCCCATGCTGTCAAACGGGATGTCGGTGATGAAGCCCAGGCGACCATGGTTGATGCCAATGAGTGGCACATCAAAGCAGGCCAGTTGGCGCCCGATGCCCAGCATGGTGCCGTCGCCGCCCACCACCAGGCCCAGGTCGCACCGTTGGCCGATGCTCTCGGCATCCAGCGCGGGGTAGCTGTTCAGGTCGGTGTTGGCAGCAGTTTGGGCTTCAAGCACCACCTCGCAACCTTGTTGTTCCAGAAAGCTGGCGACCTGTTCCACCACGCGCCTGGCTGCAGCCACTGCGGCCGGTGAGGGCGCAGACTGGTATTTGCCGATCAAAGCCACCTGACGGAATTTGGAGGTCATGGGCAAATTACATCATTAAAATGGCCTCATGTTGGATGACCGTGCTAAGTTGTTGCTCAAAGCGCTGGTTGAGCGTTACATCGCTGATGGACAGCCTGTGGGTTCCCGCACCTTGTCCCGGGCTTCGGGGCTGGAACTGTCGCCCGCCACCATCCGCAACGTCATGTCGGACCTGGAGGAAATGGGCCTGATTGCCAGCCCGCACACCTCGGCCGGGCGCGTGCCCACCCCGCTGGGTTACCGCTTGTTTGTGGACACCATGCTCACCGTGCAGCGTGAAGAGCTGACCGCGCCAGCCCTGGCCCCAGACCAGCCGCTCAAGGTCATCAACAGCGCGGCCAATTTGCTCTCCAACCTCTCGCAATTTGTGGGCGTGGTCATGGCGCCGCGCCGCACCTCGGTGTTTCGCCATATTGAATTTTTGCGTTTGTCGGAAAAGCGTATCTTGCTCATTTTGGTCTCGCCCGATGGCGATGTGCAAAACCGCGTCATCTTCACCGAGGCGGATTACTCGCAGTCGCAACTCATCGAGGCCAGCAACTACCTCAATGCCAACTACTTGGGCCTGACGATCGAGCAGGTGCGCGAGAAACTGCAAAAAGAGGTGGAGAAGTTACGCACCGAGATTGCCAGCCTGATGCAAGCTGCGGTGAACGTGAGCTCCGAGGCGATGTCGCAAGAGCAAGACGCGGTGGTCATTTCTGGCGAGCGCAACTTGCTCTCTGTCTCAGATTTTTCCAGCGACATGAGTCACCTGCGCCGCGCCTTCGATGTGTTTGAGCAAAAGGCTCAGCTCATGCGCCTGCTCGACATTGCCGGCCAAGCCGAAGGTGTGCGCATCTTCATTGGCGGTGAGAGCCAGGTGGTGCCGTTTGAGGAGCTGTCGGTGGTCAGCGCGCCCTACGAGGTCGATGGTCATGTGGTGGGCACCCTGGGCGTGATTGGCCCGACCCGCATGCCCTACGACCGCATGATTCAGATTGTGGACATCACCTCTAAACTGCTGGGCAATGCCCTGAGCCACACCAAGTAGCCGCTTTACAATGCAAGCTGGCCGGGGCGTTAGCTCAGTTGGTTAGAGCAGAGGACTCATAATCCTTTGGTCGAGTGTTCAAGTCACTCACGCCCTACCAATCCTTCAAGTCACTTTGTACAACGCTACAAAGTGACTTTTTCATGTGTGCGTCATGTTTGCGCCGCCGCTCCACTCGCCTTTCTTACCTTCTAGTTATGCGAAGAACTTTCCCCTGAGCTTGTCTGTATACGGAATACGGAGTACATTTAGGGCTTAGCTAATTTTTGAAGTCAAGGGTCGAACCATGAACACGCGAGATAAAACAACTCAGCTCGAAGGCGCTACCGAGAAAAAACTCGTTCCCTTTGGTGGTTATCACGTCAATCGCGTGCCTGGCCACGACCCTGAGTTGACCGAATGTGGCGCAGGTACGCCCACGGGTGAATACATGCGCCGCTTTTGGCACCCCGTGTGCATGTCGATGGAACTCACCGACACCCCGCGTTTTCTGAAAATTTTGGGCGAAGAGTTGGTGGCCTTCCGCGATGGCGCAGGTCGCGTTGGTTTGTTGCATGCGCATTGCGTGCACCGCGGTGCGTCCTTGGAGTACGGCAAGATCGAACACCACGGCATTTCTTGCTGCTACCACGGCATGGTGTTTGACATTGACGGCACCTGCTTGCGCGTGCCGTTTCCTGAAGGGGAAGAGGAAGAGGGCGAGCGTTATCGTTGCTCGATCCGTCAAGGTGCTTACAAGGCTTTTGAGCGTCATGGTTTGGTGTTTGCCTACATGGGCCCTCCCGAGCAAGAGCCGCCGTTTCCTGAGTGGGAGTCCAACTTCACCGTGGCTGAGGGCGATGAGCTGGTGCCCTACAGCAACTTCCAGCATTGCAACTGGTTGCAAGTTCAAGATAACTCGGCCGACAACTACCACACCATGGCTTTGCACGCCAAGCGACAAGTGACTGGCGAGCATTTCCAAGGCACCACCTTTGACGAAGTGGGCGCAGCCTCGATGGAGGTTCCGCCCGACATGCATTTCGTGCCTGTGCATGGCGGCCGTAGTTTGGCCGCTGCTGGCGCACGTCGCGCGGACGATGGCCACATGTTCATCCGCGTGCAACACCAGGTGTTGCCCAACTTGAGCTTGCACGCCTACACCTCAGAAGATGGCAAAAAGAAAAAGCTCTTCAGCCGCTTCCACATGATTCGCTGGACGGTGCCAGTCGATGATCAAAACGCCAAGATGATTGGCTGGCGTGTGATGGGGCCGGGCATTGACACCCGCGGCGTGGGCGACAAAAACATGGTGGGTTACGAAACCATTGACTTCTTAGAAGGTCAAGTTGCCATGCGCCGGCCTGAGCGTTTTGGCAAGTACGAACTCAAAGACATGCCCCCCATCCCGACCGATCACCGCGCACGCGCCAACTACAAAGACTGCCAATACGCGCCAGGTGACTACGAGGCCATCATCAGCCAGCGCCCGATCGCTGTGCATGCCTTGGAGAACCCGACCAAGTTCGATGCGGGTCTCTACATGTTCCGCAAGCTCTTGCGTGACGCGGTGCGCGGCTCTAACCCCAATGCAGGTCCTGAGCAATTTGCCCAGTGGTTGCGCGACAACGACGGTCAGCCCAACAGCTATTGCTCAGGCAATGTGTTTGACTTGCCAGTGGGCCGCACCACCGAAGAAGAGGTGACCTTGCGCCGCTATTTGGCCAAGCAAGTGGTGGTGATCCTCACCGAAGCGGACAAGCTCAAAGGCCAAGAGCGCACTGATTTTGTCAAAGCCAAAATGGAAGCCTTGCAACAAGACGTGTTGGCCAAGCGTCACGCATGAGCACAGCGACCGACACTCAACTGCTGAGGGTGCAGGCCATTCGTTGGCAAGCCCAAGGCATTTGTTCCTACGAGCTGGTGGATCCCGAGGGTCATGCCCTGGCGCCTTTTGAAGCCGGTGCGCATGTGGACTTGCATCTGCCCGGTGGCGTGGTGCGTTCGTATTCGCTGGCGGGTGACCCCAGCGACACCAGCCATTGGTTGCTGGGTGTCTTGCTGGAGGCCAAAAGCCGCGGCGGCTCCTCAGCCCTGCACCACAAGGTTCGGGTGGGCGATCTCTTGCAGGTCGGTACTGCACGCAACGCGTTTCCTTTGGCAAGCGCAGCCCAACATTCAATTTTGATAGCAGGCGGCATAGGCATCACGCCCTTGAAAGCCATGGCGCACACGCTTAAGGCGGCAGGGGCTTCGTTTGAGTTGCACTACTGCGCGCGCAGCCCGGGCCATGTGGCTTTCATGAAGGAGTTGCAAGCCCTGGTGCCGCTTGAGAATTTGCATTTCCACTTTGACGGTGGTGAACCAGGCAAAGGTTTGGACATCGCAGGCTTGCTCAAAGTGGCTGCGCCCAACACGCATGTGTACTACTGCGGCCCAGCGGGCTTCATGAATGCCTGTGCAGAGGCGAGTGCGCACTGGCCCCAAGAAGCGGTGCATTGCGAGCATTTCAAAGCCCCGGAACCCACAGCAACCGACTTGCCCGATGGTGCCTTTGAGGTGCATTTGGTCAAGAGCGGCGAGACCATTCAGGTCGGGCCAGATCAAACCATTGTGCGAGCCATTGAACTCACAGGGCGACGCGTGTCGACCTCGTGTTTGTCGGGCTTGTGTGGTGCCTGCAAAGTTGAGTATGTGGATGGCGAGGTGGACCACCGTGACTACATCTTGAACGATGAGGAAAAAACGCATTGCCTCACCGTGTGTGTGTCACGTGCCAAGGGTAAAACCTTGTCTTTGAATTTGTAATTTTGAAGGAGACAGCGATGTTGGATAAAGTCAAAACACCTCAAGCGAATGTTCAAAAAAAATCGATTTACGACCCCACGCAAACCGGCTTGATCTACCCCGAGATCAAGGCGTTTGACAGCTTCGAGGCCGAGCGTCTGCACCGCAAGCAGCGCCTGGTGGCTGCTTGCCGCGCCTTTGCCTTGGAGGGTTTTGATTACGGTTTCGCGGGTCACCTGACCATTCGCGACCCCGAGCATCCAGAGCTCTACTGGACCAACCCGATGTGCGTGCACTTTGCGCAAGTCAAAGTGTCCAACCTGATCTTGGCCGATCACAAGGGGCAAGTGGTGGAGGGCAAGCACGCCATCAACCGTGCTGGCTTTGTGTTGCACGCTGCGGTGCACGAGGCCCATCCCGACATCATTTCCATGTGCCACGCGCACACGGTCTATGGCACCGCGTTTGCTGCGCTGGGCCGCCCGCTTGAGCCCATCTCGCAAGACGCCGCTGCGTTTTTTGAAGACCACATCGTCATCAAAGACGAAGCCGGTCAAGTGGCTGTTGAAGAAAAAGCCGGCTTGGCTGTGTGCGATTGGTTCAAAGGTGTGAAGGCCGCCATTCACCAAAACCATGGCTTGTTAACAGCCAGTCGCCACAGCATTGAGGCCGCTGCCTTCTGGTTCATTGCGCTGGAACGTTGCTGCCGCCAGCAATTGGTGGTGGAGGCCTCGGGCCACAAGCCCGTGCTCGTGCCGCCAGAGCGTGCACGCTATAGCCGCGAACACGTGGGCTCGGAGTACATCGGTTGGCTGCACTTTCAACCCATTTACGACCACTTGGTGGCCACCCAACCCGACATGTTCACCTGAGTCCTGGGCCTCGACGATCATCTGAGGTGAGGCCCACCTCCCGTAAAGCTGTCTGGATGAGTGAGCTAACTGTGTTATACTTTTAGCTTCAGCGGCTGTAGCTCAGTTGGATAGAGTACTTGGCTACGAACCAAGGGGTCGTGGGTTCGAATCCTGCCAGCCGCACCAAACGTGAAACCCTGGAACTGCAAAGTTCCAGGGTTTTTTCGTTTCTGGTCATGGCATCATCCACCTCCATCATGAGCAAAGCGTTCACCAAAGAGTCTGACAACGACGACGAGGAGTTGGGCCTGCCGCCTCTCCCGGCTGGCGGGAAGAACTACATCACGCCGCAGGGCTATGCGCGTTTGCGCGCGGAGTTGATGGGGCTGATCGATGATGAGCGGCCCAAGGTGGTGGAGATCGTGCATTGGGCTGCGAGCAATGGTGATCGCTCTGAAAATGGCGACTACCTGTATGGCAAAAAACGGCTGCGTGAGATTGACCGGCGCATTCGCTTTTTAACCAAACGCCTGGAGATTGCCGAGGTGACCGACCCCTGCGTTCACCACGGGCGAGATCAGGTGTTTTTTGGCGCCACGGTGACCTACGCCGACAGCCAAGGCAACGAGCGCACCATCCGCATCATGGGTATTGATGAGGCCGACAACTTGCAAGGCGAGGTGAGTTGGATCGCGCCCATCGCACGCGCGCTCATCAAGTCGCAGGTGGGTGATGTGGTCAAGCTCATGACGCCTGCTGGCATGGAAGAGGTTGAGGTGCTGGCGGTCGCTTACCCAGCACCTAATCAGTCAATCTAGCTATTATTTAAATAGCAAATCAAAAATCAACCAAAGAACGGGCGGGGCCGTGGGTTTGGTTGAAGAGACGCTCTGCCCGGATCACTGAAGGCACGCGGCGCAGGCCACGAAGCGCAGCTTCGAGGTGCTGAAGATCGCGCACCGCAATCACAAAGCGCAGGGCGGTGGTTTCCTGGGCGGCTTCTTCGCCCATGTCGATGTGGTTGATATCCGCCTCAGCGGTGGCCAGTGCCGATGCCACGCGCGCCAGCACACCTTTGCCGTTGACCACCGTAACTTGCACCGCAGCTTCAAAGGTGCGCAGCGGCTCGTCGGCCCAGTCCACGGTGATGAAACGCTCACTGTCTTTGTGTTGCAGCTTCTGGCAAATGGCACACCCTTGTTGATGCACCACCAGCCCCTCGCCACGCCCCAAATAGCCCATGATGGCGTCGCCCGGCACAGGGCGACAGCAAGTGGCAAATTGCACCGAGGCGTTCTCGCTGCCGTCCAGCACCAAAGCGCCTTGTGAAATTTTGTCGTGCGCGGTGAAGCGCTCGCGCGAGAGCAGCAGGGCGTCGGGTTTCTCACCCAGTTCCATCATCAGCACCAGCAGGCGCTTGGCCACAATGGTGGCGATGCGTTTGCCCAGGCCAATGTCGAGCAACAGGTCGCTGCGGGTTTTGTTGCCTGTGAAGCGCAACAACTTGTCCCACACGCCCTGATGCTGTTCATCGGTGTCGGGCAGTTTGTCCAAGCCCTCGGCGCGTAGGGCCTGGGTGAGCAATTTTTCGCCTAGGCTTTCAGACTCGGTTTGCGCCAAGGTTTTGAGGTGATGGCGAATCTTCGAGCGTGCCCGCCCGGTGCGCACAAAGCTCAGCCAGGCCGGGTTGGGGATGGCATCACTGGCGGTGACCACCTCCACCACATCGCCGTTTTTCAGTTCGGTGCGCAGCGGCGCGGTCTCGCCATTGACGCGTGCAGCCGTGGCGTGGTCGCCCACGCTGGAGTGGATGGCGTAGGCAAAGTCCACTACCGTGGCACCACGGGGTAAGGCCAAGATGCGGCTCTTGGGTGTGAACACATACACCGCATCGGGGAACAGGTCGAACTTCACATGGTCCCAAAACTCGGCTGCATCCCGCGTCTCGTCCTGGATGTCCAGCAGCGACTGCAGCCACTTGGTGCCCAGCCGGTCGGCGGTGGAACTCTCGGGGTCGTTGGCCTTGTAAAGCCAATGCGCTGCCACACCAGATTCAGCCACCACATGCATGGCCTCGGTGCGCAACTGAAACTCCACATTCACGCCTGACGGGCCAATGAGCGTGGTGTGCAGCGACTGGTAACCATTGGGCTTGGCAATCGCAATATGGTCTTTGAATTTACCGGGCACCGGTTTGTAAAGCTGGTGCAGCACGCCCAGCGCCGTGTAGCAGTCCACCGTGCTGGGCACGATCACCCGAAAGCCGTAAATGTCGGTGATTTGCGCAAAAGTCAAATGCTTGTCGTCCATCTTGCGGTAGATGGAATAGAGCGTCTTTTCGCGGCCAGCCAAGCGGATGGTCATGCCCTGGTTGGCAAAGGCGTGCTCCACCTCACGCTGCACTTTTTGAATCAGGTCGCGCCGACGGCTGCGTGCTTTGGACGCGGCCTTGGCAATCACTTCATAGCGCCAAGGCTGCAGGTGCCTGAACGACAGGTCTTGCAACTCGCGGTAGGTTTGGTTCAAGCCCAGGCGGTGGGCAATGGGGGCGTAAATCTCCAAGGTCTCAGAAGAAATACGGCCCCATTTTTCACGCGGCACATCTGCCAGGGTGCGCATGTTGTGCGAACGGTCGGCGAGTTTGACCAAGATCACGCGCACATCACGCGCCATGGCCAGCAGCATTTTGCGAAACGACTCAGCCTGGTTTTCTTCACGGGTGTTGAAGTGCAGCTTGTCGAGCTTGGTCAGGCCATCGACCAACTCGGCCACGGCTGGGCCAAAGCGCTCGATCAGCTCAATCTTGGTGACACCACAGTCTTCCAGCGTGTCGTGCAGCAGGGCGGCCATCAAGGCTTGCGCATCGAGCTTCCACTGCGCGCATTGCGCAGCCACAGCAATCGGGTGGGTGATGTAAGGCTCGCCGTTGTTGCGCATCTGCCCTAAGTGGGCCTCGTCGGCAAAGCGGTAGGCTTGTCGCACCAAGGCCAGGTCAGCGCTTGAGAGGTAGTCCAGGCGCGCTGTCAGGCTGGCAAAGCTGGCTGCAGCCGCGTTGGCCGCGTTCAAAGCCGTGGCTTTGACCTGCGCGGCCTGGTCCGCACCCGGTTTGTGGGGGCGAGCGGTTTGGGGTTTGAGCAGCTTACTCACCCCTTTAATATAGCCCAGCCTCAGCGATGTGTCGGGCAACAAAAAAGCACCCTGAGGGTGCTTTGATGTGGGGTTGATGAACCAGTCTTAAACCGGAACTTTCTTGAGCATTTCCAGGCCGATTTTGCCTTCTGCGATTTCGCGCAGGGCGGTCACGCCAGGTTTGTTTTTGCTCTCAATTTTGGGGGTATGGCCTTGGCTGAGCATGCGGGCGCGGTAGGTGGCTGCCAGCACGAGTTGGAAGCGGTTGGGGATGCGCTCGAGGCAATCTTCAACAGTGATACGGGCCATGGCTATTCTCCGGTGGGGGTCACAGACGCAGAGCTGCAAAGGTGTCAGACCTGTTGCGGCGCTGTGCGGCGTCAGTCAGGCGGTGGGTGCGAACAATCGCTTGCAAATCACCCAGCGCACGTTCAAACGAATCGTTGATTATAACGAAGTCGAAGTTCTTCGCTTGGGCCATTTCTGTGGCGGCGTTTTTCAGGCGCAGGGCAATCACATCCTCGCTGTCCTCGCCCCGGTGACGCAAGCGGGCTTCAAGCTCGGGCCAGCTGGGCGGCAAGATGAACACCGTGACCGCTTTGGGGAACAGTTGTTTGATTTGCAACGCGCCCTGAAAGTCGATTTCCAGAATGATGTCCGCACCGCTGCTGATTTTGTCTTGGATGGCCTGACGCGAGGTGCCGTAGCGGTTGCTGTGCACATGCGCCCACTCCACAAACGCGTTGTTGGCCACCATGCGGTCGAACTCGTCGTGCGGCACAAAAAAGTACTCGCGCCCATGCTGCTCTTGCCCGCGGGGTGCGCGGGTGGTGTGCGAGACCGAGAGTTCGAGCTGCGGGTCTTGCGCCATCAGCGCCTTGACCAGGCTGGACTTGCCCGCCCCGCTGGGGGCGGCAATCACATACAGGTTGCCTGCTTCAGTGCTCATGGTCATTCGATGTTTTGTACTTGTTCGCGGATTTGCTCAATCAGCACCTTCATGTCCACCGAGATGCGGGTCAGCTCCAACGCGGCTGACTTGGAGCCCAGGGTGTTGGCCTCGCGGTGGAGTTCTTGAATCAGAAAGTCCAGGCGCTTGCCAATTTCACCACCTTTTTCGATGAGGCGTTGCAACTCGTCCAGGTGGGCGTTGAGCCGCGTGATTTCTTCGGCCACATCAATGCGAATGGCAAAGGCGGTGGCCTCGGTCAGCGCACGGTCGGTTGCGGCTTCAGGCGTGACCGAGCCTTCGCCCAGGGCCATGGCCTCTTTCCAACGTTCGACAAAACGCACTCTTTGCTGTTCCACCAATTTGGGAACCAACGGGCCAGCCTGGGCGGCCAAAGTGCGCAACTGGCTGATGCGGTCCAGCAGCATCACGGCCAAGCGCTCACCCTCGCGGGCACGGGCGCGCATCAGGGCTTCGAGCACCTCTTTGGCCAGGGGCAGGGCGGCTTGCACCGCGTCGATGGGGCTGCTACTTTGTGTGCCGGCCAAGCGCAGCACATCGCTCACGCTCAGGGCGCGTGCTTGGGGCATGGCTTGCTGAACATGGGTTTGCACCTGCTGCAATTGCTGCAGCAGCTCTGCCGAGGGCTCAGGCACCACGGTGGCGTTTTGCTGCTCGACCGAGCCACGCACCTCCACCTTGCCACGCTTGAGTTTCGCGGTCAGCAACTCACGCAAAGCGGGTTCAGCCGCTCGCAGTTCTTCGGGCAGGCGAAAGCTCAGGTCTAAAAACCGGCTGTTGACCGAGCGAATTTCCAGCCCAATTTGCGTGTTGCTGCGCTGTTGGGGGGCACCGGTTTGCAGGCCCGTTTGGGCGCTGGCGTAACCGGTCATGCTGTAGACTGACATAAGTGTTTCAGGTGTGAGGCGCAACGGCTAAGTAGCCTGCGAAGCCTCAAGAATAACCGCCCAAGCCCCCGGCCTTGAAGGCCACCCCCGTTTTTTCTGTTCAGGACCTCCTATGAGCCAATTTCAGCGCAGCGCCGCCCGAGCCGCCAACCAACTGCGCCCCGTGCGCATGACCCGTGGTTACACCATCCACGCCGAGGGCTCGGTGTTGATCGAGTTTGGCAACACCCGCGTGCTGTGCACCGCCTCGGTCGAAGAGCGCGTGCCCTCGCACAAACGTGGCAGTGGTGAAGGCTGGGTCACGGCCGAGTACGGCATGCTGCCCCGCGCAACCCACACCCGCAGCGACCGCGAGGCCGCACGTGGCAAGCAAAGTGGCCGCACCCAGGAAATTCAGCGCTTGATTGGCCGCTCGATGCGCGCGGTGTTTGACTTGGCAGCCCTGGGCGAACGCACCATCTCGCTGGACTGCGATGTGATCCAAGCCGACGGTGGCACGCGTACCGCGGCCATCACCGGCGCTTTTGTGGCTGCGCAAGACGCGGTGAACAAGCTCATCCAAGAGGGCAAGCTGAGTGCCTCACCCATCAAAGACCATGTGGCCGCCATCTCGGTGGGCATTGTGCAAGGCACCCCGCTGCTGGACTTGGAATACACCGAAGACTCGGCCTGCGACACCGACATGAACGTGGTGATGACCGGTTCAGGCCACTTTGTGGAAGTGCAAGGCACAGCCGAAGGCGCGGCGTTTTCGCGCACTGAAATGAATGCTTTACTGGGCCTGGCTGAAGCCGGCATCAGCGAATTGGTGAACCTGCAAAAAGCCGCCTTGAAAAGCTGATGCTATGGAATTGATAGCTGGTAGTGTTGAACTGAGCCGGCTTTAAAGTAAATTTTCATGAAACTGGTTTTAGCCTCTAACAACGCGGGCAAGCTTGCCGAGCTGCAAGCCATGTTCTCTGGCCTGGGCATGACGCTGGTGCGCCAAGGGGACTTAGGCATACCCGAGGCCGAAGAGCCTTTCAAGACCTTCATTGAAAACGCTTTGACCAAAGCACGCCACGCTTCGCGCTTGAGCGGCCTGCCGGCCATGGCCGATGACGCGGGCCTGTGTGTGGACGCTTTTGGTGGTTTGCCGGGCGTGGACACGGCTTACTACGCCACGCAGTTTGGCTACCCCAAGGGTGACGACAACAATGTGCGTGCCTTGCTTGAGCAGATGCAAGGCATCAGCAACCGGCGTGCGGCCCTGGTCAGCACCCTGGTGGCCGTGCGCCACCCGCAAGACCCCGAGCCCCTGGTGGCGGTGGGCCGCGCGGTGGGTGAGATCACCCGCGAACCCGTGGGCAGCCATGGTTTTGGGTTTGACCCGGTGATGTTCATCCCCGAGTTCGGTCAAACCTTTGCGCAACTGCCGGTTGAGGTGAAAAACGCCAACAGCCACCGCGGCAAAGCTGCGCGTGCCATGGTGGCACTCATGCAAGAGCGATGGTTGTGATTGCATGAGCCAGGCCCTGAAAGATGTCACGCACTACATGCGGCCTGGCTTGCTGCAACTCAGCAGCCTGCCGCCGCTCTCGCTGTATGTGCACCTGCCTTGGTGCCTGAAAAAATGCCCGTATTGCGACTTCAATTCGCACGAAGGCACGCCCCCTGAAGACGCGTACATCGACGCGCTGCTGGCCGACCTGGATGCCGCGCTGCCCTTGGTGTGGGGGCGCAGTGTGCAAACCATCTTCATCGGCGGGGGCACGCCAAGCTTGTTCTCGCCTGAGGCCATTGAGCGTTTGTTGGCGCAAATTCGTGCGCGCTTGCGTTTGGTGGCGGGCTGCGAAATCACCCTGGAGGCCAACCCAGGCACCTTTGAGAAAGAGCGGTTTCGCGCTTACCGTGCTGCTGGTGTGACACGCTTGTCGGTGGGTGTGCAAAGCTTCAACGACACGCTGCTTCAGCGCATAGGCCGGGTGCACGATGCCGCGCAGGCGCGAGCCGCATTGGACGAGGCCGCCGAGGTGTTTGACACCTTCAACCTGGACTTGATGTACGCCCTGCCCGGGCAGAGCTTGCAAGCGCTGCAAAGCGATTTGGACACCGCCCTGGCCTACAAGCCGCCGCACCTCTCGATTTATCACCTCACCATCGAGCCCAACACCTACTTTGCCAAGTTCCCGCCGCAAATTCCCGAGGACGACCTGGCCTACGACATGCTCGATGTGATCACCGAGCGCACCGGGCAAACGGGCTTGCAGCGTTATGAAATTTCGGCCTACGCGCAAACAGGTCACCATGCGCGGCATAACCTGAACTACTGGCAGTTTGGCGACTACCTGGGCATCGGTGCTGGCGCGCACAGCAAGCTGAGTTTCGCGCACCGTGTGGTGCGGCAAATTCGGCTGCGCGAACCACGTTTGTACATGGCCGGCGCTATGCAAGGCCAGGCCATCGCGCAAGACCAAGACGTGGCCCGTGAAGACCTGCCTTTTGAATACATGCTGGGCGCTTTGCGTTTGCGTCAGGGTTTCACGCTGACTGAATTTCAAGAGCGCACGGGCTTGGCCATCACCGCCATTGCGCAGGGCCTGGAACAAGCCCAGGCCAAAGGCCTGATAGAGCGCGACCTTCAACGCGTCTGGCCCACCGAGCGTGGCTTTGATTTTCTGAGCGACTTGCAAGCCTTGTTTTTGGCCTGAGTGCTGAGCCGCGGTTAGGAGTGAAGGGCCTCAGATGTGCGGTCTTTTCCCTGCTTTTTATCAAGCTGCTGGGCGCGCATCTGCGTAACCTCGGTGAGGCGGCGTGTGCCGTGTTGATGTTGACTCACCATGACAAGCAAATGGATTTTTTCTGGCCTGGCTTTGGCTACTTTCGCAGCCCTTTCACTCTCGGCCTGCACCACGCCCACACCCCCAGCACCTGTGGCGCTCAACGACGGCGAGTTGGCTTTGCCTGCTGACTACAAAAGCTGGCCCAAATTTTTGTCGGCTGTGCAGCGGCCTGATGCCAAGCAGGTCCGCGAGATTTACATGAACCCGGTGGCCCAACAAGGCACCGCCGCCAAGGGATTCCCCAATGGCTCGGTGTTCGTGATGGAAAACTACGCCGCGGCCCTCAAACCCGACGGCACCTTGCAGCGCGATGCCGATGGCAAGCTGGTCAAAGAAAAGTTGGTGTCTGTGTTTGTGCAGGGCAAGAACGTGGGTTGGGGCGAGAAGGCCAACCCTGCTTTGGCCAATGGCAACTGGATTTATTCGGCCTACACCCCCACGGGTGAGAAAAGCAGCGTGAGCACCGACAGCTGCCGTGTGTGCCACCTGCCGCAAGCCAGCAAAGACTTTGTGCACCGCTACGACGAGTACTTCAACACCCGCAAAACCAGTGCCTGGCACACGCCCCAGGTGGTGGCGGCCTTGAACGCTCCCACAGCCCTGAGCGTGCAAGACGTGGTGGCCTTGCACACGGTGCGCTGAGCCCTTGGGACACACCTAGCCCGGCGTGACCTGTCATGCCGGGCTTTTTCATGCGTAGTCCACACATGGCCTGATGGGCCCGAGTTGCCTCACAATGCTTCAAAACCAAAGTGAGGACGACGATGCAAGCAGCCTGGTACAGCCAATTAGGTGCCGCCAAAGATGTGTTGACTGTGGGCGAACTGCCCACCCCCGAACCCAGTGCCGGTGAGGTGCGGGTTCGCCTGCACACCTCAGGCGTGAACCCTTC
>CANGLW010000013.1 GCA_947454955.1 Comamonadaceae bacterium | reverse complement strand
TCTTCCTCGCCCTTGAGCACAAACTGCGTGGTGCCGCGGTGGGTGCGCACCGTCCAGGTGCTGGGCATGGCAAAGCTGCTCACCGCGGTGATGGCTTCGATCTCGGGCATGAACTCGCGGCCCTCCAGGGCCTCGCGTATCAAACTTTGTGCAGGTTGCGCCACACTGTTGAGGTCGTCGATCCACACCGCTTCGTGGCCATCGGTGTCCATCAGGGCAATGCCTTGCTCGGGCGACTGAATCGGAAAGGCCCGAACCGGCAACACGCCTTCCAGCACCTGGCCCTCAAGCGCCAGCACCAATTTGCCAAAGCTGTTTTTTGTGAGGTTCACGGTCTGGCTCATACCGCCTCCTTGGTCACCGGGGCGCTGACCGCTATTACTTTAGGAGCAGCATCGTCCAGATCCACATCCATGTTACGGGCCTGGGCTTGGTACAGGTTGTAGTAAGCACCTTCCAAGGCCATGAGCGCGTCGTGCGTGCCCTCTTCGACCACCTGCCCGCGGTCGAGCACCACCAGGCGATCGGCGCGTTGCAATGTAGAGAGCCTGTGCGCAATGGCAATCGTGGTGCGGCCTTGCACCAGGTTTTCCAAAGCTTTCTGAATTTCTTTTTCGGTCTCGGAATCCACCGAGGCAGTGGCCTCGTCCAAAATCAAAATGCGTGGGTTGATGAGCAAGGCACGCGCAATCGAAATGCGCTGGCGCTCACCGCCCGACAAGCCCTGGCCGCGCTCACCCACGATCGAGTCATAGCCCTGGGGCAGGCGCAAAATGAACTCATGCGCGTGCGCGGCGCGCGCGGCGGCAATGATCTCGTCGCGGCTGGCATCGGGCTTGCCGTAAGCGATGTTCTCGGCAATCGTGCCGAAGAACAAAAACGGCTCTTGCAGCACCAGGCCGATGTGGCGGCGGTAGTCGGCAATGGGCATCGAGCGCACATCCACGCCGTCGACACGAATCGCACCTTCGGACACATCGTAAAAACGGCAGATCAAGTTCACCAGCGTGCTCTTGCCCGAGCCGCTGTGGCCCACCAAGCCAATCATTTCGCCAGGCTCGATGGTGAGGTTGATGTTTTTGTTCACCTCGCGGTTGCCATAACGGAAACCCACATCCACCACCTCAATGCGACCCTCGACCCGCTCCAACTTGACCGGGTTAACAGGCTCAGGCACCGAGGACACATGGTCCAAAATATCAAAAATACGCTTGGCCGCCGAGGCTGATTTTTCGGTGTGCGAGACGATGCGGCTCATCGAGTCGAGCCGGCCGTAAAAGCGGCCGATGTAAGCGATGAAGGCGGTGAGCACGCCCACCGTGATCTGGTCGCGCGAGACCAGCCACACCCCAAAACCCCACACCACCAGCAAACCCACCTCGGTCAAAAACGACACACTGGGTGCAAACAGCGACCACACGCGGTTGAGCCTGTCGTTGACTTGCAGGTTGTAGCGGTTGGCATCGGCAAAGCGACCCGACTCGCGCTTTTCCTGCGCAAAGGCCTTGACCACACGAATGCCGGGAATGGTGTCGGCCAGCACGCTGGTGACCTCGGACCACACACGGTCGATGCGCTCGAACCCGGTTTGCAACCTGAAGCGCACCGCGTGGATCATCCAAATGATGAAGGGCAGCGGCAACAAGGTGACCAGGGCCAGGGGTGGGTTGATGGAAAACAAAATCGCTGCGGTCATCAGGAGCATGAGCACATCGGTGAAAAAGTCGAGCAAATACAGCGACAAAAACACATTGATGCGGTCGCTCTCGTTACCGATGCGGGCAATCAAATCGCCCGTGCGCTTGCCGCCGAAATACTCCAGCGACAGGCTGAGCAAGTGGTTGTAGGTGGTGGTGCGCAAATCTGCGCCGATGCGCTCAGACACCAAAGCGAGGATGTAGGTGCGTGCCCAGGTCAGGCACCAGGCCAGCATGGCCGCACCCAACAAACCACCCAGGTACAGGCCCACCTTCATCGGGTCAATGGGCTTGCCGTTTTGGTAGGGAATCAGCACCTCGTCCATGAGCGGCATGGTCATGTACGGCGGCACCAAACTGGCCGCGGTGCCCAAGAGGGTCAGCACAAAACCCCAAATGAGTTGGGTTTTGTAAGGCTTGGCAAAGCGCCACAGGCGCAGCAGCGTCCAGGTGGACGGCGGGGTATGGATGACCTTGGTGCAAATGGGGCACACATCGGCATCGGGGTCGAGTGGTGACTTGCAGCTGGGGCACACCCCCGCGCTGGCCAGCACCGGCTCAAAACCGCTGCGGTGTTCTTGCTGGGCACGGAATTGCTCAACCACCCGCAGGGCCTGCAGGTTGTTACCCAGGGTGAAGCACCACTGCCCCAGGCGGCCGTTGGCATCGCACAACTCCAGGTGGCCCACGCCAGCGTGGTCGTGGTGCTGCAGGCTCAAAGCCGGGGTGATGGCCCAGACTTGCCAGTTGGCGGCCACATCACGGTCTAAGCCGGGCTGGCAGCCCAGCACGCGCTGGCTGGTGACCACCAAGAGGCCCTGGCCGAAACGCAAACGCTCGTCCAGGTCAACGCCCAGGGTGGCCAGCACGTTCTCACCTGCATGCAACAGTTTTTGCAAAGGCAAGTGCCAAACCTCATCCAGATCCTTGATCAGTGCGTCTTGGTCGGGCGTGTGGGTTGTCATTGAAGTGTTCTTAATGCGGCCGCTGGGCGGCTCGGTGGGGTTCTGCCGGGTCCCAAATGGCCATCCAGCCCCCTAGCAAGTACCGTGTAATATGTCCTGATCACAGATCAGGATACGCTAAGCATACGTTGAGGCGACCAGACCAGTTCATGAAGAAGAAAAATTTTGACATTTTGCGGGTGACCTACTTGGCAGGTCCCAGCATTTGGACCTACCAACCCATCATTGAGGCCTGGATCGATCTCGGCGAGTTGGAGGACTACCCGTCCAACACCATCCCCGGATTTTACGAGCGATTGACCGGCATGCTGCCCAGCCTGGTGGAACACTACTGTGGCGTGGGGGAACGCGGCGGCTTTTTGCAGCGCCTGCGCAATGGCACCTGGACCGGGCACATCATGGAACACGTTTGCCTGGAGCTGCAAAGCCTGGCCGGCATGCCCGTGACCTTTGGCAAAGCCCGCGAGACCGATGTGCGCGGCGTGTACAAAGTGGTGTTTCGCACCGACCAGGAACAGGTGGGCCGCAAAGCGCTGGAACTGGGCAAAGAGCTGGTGCTGGCCGCCATCAACGACGAGCCTTATGACGTGGCCGGCGCCATCGAGCAACTGCGCCGCCGCATCGACCGCGATTACCTTGGCCCCAGCACCGCCCACATCGTGCGTGCGGCTGAAGAAAGCAAGATCCCGTTCATCCGCTTGAACGATGTGAACCTGGTGCAATTGGGCTACGGCGCCAAACAGCGCCGCATCTGGACGGCTGAAACCGACGGCACCAGCGCGATTGCTGAAGAAATTGCCAGCGACAAAACCTTGACCAAGAGCCTCCTGGCCGCCGCAGGCGTGCCCGTGCCCGACGGGCAAGAGGTGGAGAGCGCCGATGAGGCCTGGGACGTTGCGCAAGACATCGGCTTGCCGGTGGTGGTCAAGCCCAGCGACGGCAACCACGGCCGTGGCGTGTTCACCAATTTGCGCACCCGCGAGCAGGTGCAAACCGCGTTTGTGGGCGCCGAGAAAGAAGGCAGCAGCGTGATTGTGGAGCGCTATGTCGAAGGCCAGGCCTACCGCCTTTTGGTGGTGGGCAACCGCATGGTGGCCGCGAGCCGCGGCAAAACCATCACCGTACAAGGCAATGGCCAGAGCACGGTGTTGCAACTCATTGAAGACCAGATCAACAGCGACCCGCGTTGCGGTTTTGAGGCCGAGTTCCCGCTCTCGCCCATCCGCTTGCACCGCGAACCCATCGTGCAGCTCGAGCTGCAACGCCAGGGCTACACGGGCGAGTCGGTGCCGCCTGCGGGCCAAACCGTGTTGCTCAAGCCCCATGGCGATTTGGCCTACGACTGCACCGACGAAGTCCACCCTGAGGTCTCGCGCATGGCCTGTCTGGCCGCCCGTGTGGTGGGCCTGGATGTGGCTGGCATCGATTTGGTGACCGCCGACATCACCCAGCCGCTGGACACCCAGCGCGGCGCCATCAACGAGGTCAACGCCGGCCCGGGTTTGCTCATGCACATCAAACCCATGGAAGGCCAGCCCCGCCCGGTGGGTCAGGCCATCGTGGACCACCTGTTCCCGCAGACGGATCGCGGGCGCGACTGCCGTATTCCGGTGGTGGGCATCACCGGCAGCAAAGACACCACACGCATCGCGCGCCTGGTGGCTTGGCTCATGCACATCAACGGCAAGCAAGTGGGCATGGCCTGCAAAGATGGTTTCTTTCTGGACACCCGCTTGGTTGACCCCAAACCCGCCATCAGCTGCGAAGCCGGTCAGCGCGTCCTGATCAACCGCTCGGTGGAAGGCGCGGTGTTCGAACACACCCAGCACACCATCCTCACCCAAGGCTTGGCCTACGACCGCTGCCAGGTGGGCGTTGTGACCGACATGCACTCGGACGAGGACCTCAAGCCCTACTACATCAACACCGACGAGCATCATTTCAATGTGGTGCGCACCCAGGTCGACGTGGTGTTGCCCACTGGCACGGCGGTGCTCAATGCGGCCGATGCCCAGGTGGTGGAGATGGCCGAGCTGTGCGACGGCAAAGTCATTTTTTACGCCCTTGACGGCACGCTTGAGGCCATCACCGGCCACCGCGCCCAAGGCGAGCGCGTGGTGTTTTTGAGCGGTGCTGACATTGTGCTGGCGCATGGCGACACCGAAGCCTCGCGCATCCCTTTGAGTTCACTCAACCCGCGCAAGGCCGAGAAGCCTGAGATGGTCATGGCCGCTGTGGCCGCAGCCTGGGCGCTGGACATCAAACCTGAGTTGATCGGTGCGGGTCTGCGCACCTTCAACGCCAACCCTTCTAAATCGTACTGAGCCATGGAAGTCTCCCGTCTGCGCGCGCTGCGCGGCCCCAACCTCTGGAGCCACCACACCACGATCGAGGCCATCGTCAGCTGCACGCCTGATGAATGCACCGTGGGCACCCGCAATGGTTTTGAAGCCCGCTTGCGTGCGCGCTTCCCGGCCATTCGCGCGCTGCGCTCGATCGGCAACGACGGCACTGTGCCCATGGCCCATGTGCTTGAAGTCGTCGCCCTGGATTTGCAAGCCCAAGCCGGTTGCCCGGTGACCTTCAGCCGCACCACGGCCACGGTGGAAGAAGGCATTTACCAGGTGGTGGTGGAGTACACCGAAGAAGCCGTGGGCCGCTTGGCCTTTGACCTGGCCCAGGAACTTTGCCTGGCCGCCCAAAACGACACGCCCTTCGATTTGGCGGGCGCTCTCTTTCGCCTGCGCGACCTGGACGAAGACGAGCGACTGGGCCCGAGCACCGGCTCGATCGTGGACGCCGCCCTGGCGCGCAACATCCCCTACCGCCGCATGACTGGCGGCAGCATGATCCAGTTCGGCTGGGGCAGCAAACAGCGCCGCATCCAAGCTGCTGAAATGGACGTGACCAGCGCCATCTCTGAGCAGATTGCGCAAGACAAAGAACTCACCAAAAAATTGCTGGCCTCGGCTGGCGTGCCCGTGCCCACCGGGCGCGAGGTGGACGAGGCCGAGGAAGCCTGGGAAGCCGCGCTGGAAATTGGTGTGCCGGTGGTCATCAAGCCCAAGAACGGCAACCAGGGCAAGGGCGTGACGGTCAACATCACCACCCGCGAACAATTGGAGGCGGCGTTTGCTGCAGCCAGCGAGTTCGACGACGAGATCTTGGTGGAAAAGTTTTTGCCCGGCAACGACTACCGTTTGCTGGTGGTGGGCGACAAGCTGGTCGCTGCCTCAAGGCGCGACCCGCCCAGCGTGGTGGGTGACGGTGTGCACACCGTGGCCGAGTTGGTGGAGCTGGTCAACCAAGACCCGCGCCGCGGCACGGGCCACGCCACGTCGCTGACCAAAATCCGCTTTGACGACATTGCGCTCACCTGCCTGGCTGGCCAAGGCATGAACGCCGAAACCGTGCCGGTGAAAGGCAAGCGCGTGAACCTGCGCCACAACGCCAATTTGTCCACCGGCGGCTCAGCCACCGATGTGACCGATGACGTGCACCCCGCCCTGGCCGCACGTGCGGTGGCCGCGGCCAAGATGGTCGGCCTGGACATTTGCGGGGTGGACGTGGTGTGCGAAAGCGTGCACCAGCCCCTGGAAGAACAAGGCGGCGGCATTGTGGAAGTCAATGCCGCACCGGGCCTGCGCATGCACCTCTCGCCCTCGTTTGGCAAGGGCCGCCCGGTGGGCGAGGCCATCATCAACACCATGTTCAAGCCGGGCGAGAACGGTCGCATCCCGGTGGTGGCGGTCACGGGCACCAATGGCAAAACCACCACCGTGCGTTTGATCTCGCACCTGATGGCGCAAAACGGTTTGCGCGTGGGCATGACCAACACCGATGGCGTGTACATCGACGGTCACCGCATAGACACCGGCGACTGCAGCGGCCCCAAGAGCGCGCGCAATGTGTTGCAGCACCCCGATGTGGATGCCGCGGTGCTGGAAACCGCGCGTGGCGGCATGCTGCGTGAAGGCCTGGCTTTTGACCGCTGCGATGTGGCGGTGGTCACCAACGTGGGCAGTGGCGACCACCTGGGCTTGAACTACATCACCACGGTCAATGACCTGGCGGTGCTCAAGCGGGTGATTGTGCAAAACATCCACACCCACGGTACTGCGGTGCTCAACGCGGCCGACCCGATCGTGGCGGCCATGGCCGCGCACTGCAAAGGCGCGGTGACGTTTTTCGCGCAAGACCCGCACCACCCCGTCATGGCCACGCACATCGCGCAAGGCCGCCGTGCGGTGTATGTCGAAGGCAAAAACCTGGTGGCAGCGCAAGGGCCGATGCTGCACCGCATTCCCTTGGCGCAAATTCCTTTGACGCTCAACGGCACCATCGGTTTTCAGGTGGAAAACGTCATGGCCTCGGTGGCCGCAGCCTGGGGGCTCAACCTGGACTGGGCTGTCATTGAAACCGGTCTGAAAACTTTTGACAACGACAACAACAACGCGCAGGGGCGCTTCAACCTGTTCAACTTCCGCGGCGCCACGGTGATTGCCGATTACGGCCACAACCCGGACGCGATGCTAGCCCTGGTCAAAGCGGTGGAAGCCATGCCAGGCCAACGCCGCAGCGTGGTGATCAGCGGGGCGGGCGACCGCCGCGATGAAGACATCCGCCAGCAAACCGAGATTCTGGGCGCTGCCTTTGACGACGTGGTGCTGTACCAAGACCAATGCCAACGCGGTCGTGAAGATGGCGAGGTGCTGGCGCTCTTGCGCGAAGGCCTCAAGGGGGCGAAGCGCACCAGCGAGGTGAGCGAGATCCGCGGTGAGTTTTTGGCCATCGACACGGCCATGGACAAACTCGGTGAGGGCGATTTGTGCCTGATCTTGGTGGACCAGGTGGAAGAGGCGCTGGCCCACATCCAGAACCGGGTGAACGCTGGTTAAATCAAGCTGGTTTTAACCCAACTCAACGCCTGGCCTGTCCACGACAGCCAGGCGTTTTTTATTCTGCAGCCGGTGTGCGGCCCATGAGCAAAGCCACCGCCTGTGCGGGTTTGAGTTGCCCATCAAGCAAAGCCACCACGCCTTGGGCAATCGGCATGTCCAGGCCCAGGTGCTGGGCGCGTTGCACCACGGTGCGCGCGCAGTAAACGCCTTCGGCCACATGACCCAGCGATGCAACGGCCTGCTCAAGCGTCATGCCTTGGGCCAGGCACAAACCCACTTTGCGGTTGCGGCTCAAGTCGCCAGTGGCGGTCAGCACCAAATCGCCCAAACCTGACAAACCCATGAAGGTCTCGGCCTTGGCGCCCAGGGCCAGCCCCAGGCGGGTCATCTCAGCCAAGCCACGGGTGATGAGGGCTGCGCGAGCGTTCAAACCCAGGTTCAGGCCATCGCACAAACCAGTGGCAATGGCCAGCACGTTTTTCACCGCGCCACCCACTTCAACGCCCACCAGGTCGTCGTTGGCATACACCCGCAAGCTCGCGCTGTGAAAGGCATGCACCAGCACATCGCGCAAGGTTTTGTGGGCGCTGGCGGCCACCAAAGCGGTGGGCTGGCCGCGCGCCACCTCTTGTGCAAAACTCGGGCCACTGAGCACGCCAGCTATCAAGTTAGGAGCAACCTGGGCTTGAATTTCATGGGCCAAAAGCCCAAAAGGCGCAGAACCTTGGACGGGCTCAAAACCTTTGCACAACCAGGCCACTGGCGTGGCGGTGTGGGCGATGCGCGTGAGCACCTCGCGCAAACCGGCCATGGGCGTGGCCACAATCACCAGCTCGTGCGCGTTGGCCAGAGTGGCCAAGGTGGCCTTATCTGCGCCGTGCACCACGTTCAGGCCAGAGGGAAAAGACTGACCCGCCAAGTAGCGGGCGTTCTCACGCGCGGCTTGCATGGCCGCGGCTTGCATGGCATCGCGACTCCAGAGCGAGACGCTGTGCTGGTGCGCCGCGCTGATGGCCAGGGCGGTTCCCCAAGCACCTGCGCCGACGACCAGAATCTTCATGCTATGGTTTGAATAGCGGCATCACCAACAGGGGTAATGCCTACAGGCATTATTGAACCTGCTGGGCGGCAGCGTCGGCTTGCTGCTGCTCGTACATGGCCTGGAAGTTGATTTCCGACAAGTGCACCGGCGGGAAGCCGCCGCGCTGCACGATGTCGGCCACATTGGCGCGCAAGTAGGGGTACACAATCTGCGGGCAGGCGATGCCCATGATGGGACCCATCTGGTCTTGCGGGATGTTGCGGATTTCAAAAATACCGCCCTGGCGCACTTCCACCAAAAACACGGTTTTGTCTTTGATCTTGGTGTGCACGGTGGCGGTGACCACCACTTCGAAAATACCGTCGGTGACCGGCGCGCCTTCCACACCCAGCTGAATGTCCACCGACGGGCTTTCTTGCTCAGCCAGGATGGCGGGGGAATTGGGTTGCTCCAGCGAAGCCTCTTTGAGGTAAACGCGTTGAATTTGGAACACGGGGTCTTGCTGGTCAGCCATGGGGTCTCTCAATCAATCATCAAAAACCCGCGCGCGTTATTGCGCGGCGGGACAGGGGAATCTTCGGAAATCAGGGGGCATCTTAATGCGTCTGGCCCAGCCACCCCACGCAAGTGCAGGGCAGCTTGTCGCTCAGGCGCCTTGCAGCAGGGGCACCAGGCCGCCGCGCCCGTCTAGAGCCATCAGGTCGTCGCAGCCACCCACATGCGTGTCGCCAATGAAAATCTGCGGCACGGTGCGGCGCCCGGTGGTGCTCATCATGATTTCGCGCGCAGCCGGGTCGGTGTCGATGCGGATTTCTTCGATCACCTCAACGCCCTTGGCTTTGAGCACCTGTTTGGCACGGATGCAGTAAGGGCAGACAGCGGTGGTGTACATCTTGACGGCTTGCATGGCGGGACTTTCGGTGGAAAAAATAAAAAACTAAAAAATCAGGCTTGGTGAATCAGGCCAGTCAATCAGGCCAATCAGGCTTTATCGGTGGGCAGGCCGGCTTCTTTCCAGGCCACCATGCCGCCAAACAGCACATCGGCACGGGTGTAGCCCATGTCTTTGGCCAGGCTGGCCGCGGTTTTCGAGCGCATGCCCTTGGGGCACACAAAAATGATGGGCGTGTCTTTGGACTTGACCACCTCAGGCAACTTGGCCTTGATTTCCGCGAGCGACACGTGTTTGGACGCACCGATGTGCTCGGCCGCGTACTCGGCGGCATCACCCACATCAACCACCACCGCCTTGTCGCGGTTGATCTGCAGCACCGCGGCCGAGGGGCTCAGACCCGGGCCGGCACCCTTGATGACCGGCCAAAGCAACAAGCCACCGGAGGACAAAGCGATCAAGAGCAGTGTCCAGTTGTCGATAAGAAATTTCACAAGGATCCTTGGGTTTTGAGCAGCAAAGCCTGAGATTTTAGAATGTCGGGTTAAACGCTGCATCAAGACCTGCAAAAACACCTGCCAAAGCCTTGAAGGCGCAGCCCCCTATTGAAACTTCTGGACCTAGCTATGTACAAACTTGTGCTCATCCGCCACGGTGAATCAACCTGGAACCTGGACAACCGCTTCACCGGCTGGACCGATGTGGACCTCACTCCCACCGGGGTGGACCAGGCGAAAAACGCCGGTCGCTTGCTCAAAGCCGAAGGCTACGACTTCGACCTGGCCTACACCAGCGTGCTCAAGCGCGCCACCCGCACCCTGTGGCACACCCTCGACGAGATGGACCGCACCTGGCTGCCGGTGGTCAACACCTGGCGCCTCAATGAGCGTCATTACGGCGCCCTGCAAGGCCTGAACAAAGCCGAGGTGGCCAAGCAGTACGGGGACGACCAGGTCTTGGTGTGGCGTCGCAGCTACGACGTGCCGCCCCCGGCGCTGGAAGCCAATGACCCGCGCTGCGAAAAAGGTGACCGCCGCTACGCCAAGCTCACGCCCGAGCAAATGCCCCTGACCGAGTGCCTCAAAGACACGGTGGCGCGCGTGCTGCCCTTTTGGAACGAGTCCATGGCCCCTGCCATCAAGGCCGGCAAGCGTGTGGTCGTGGCCGCGCACGGCAACTCGATCCGCGCGCTCATCAAGTACCTGGACGATGTGTCGGACGAGGCCATCGTGGGCCTGAACATCCCCAACGGCACCCCGCTGGTGTATGAGTTGGACGCGGAGCTCAAACCCCTGCGCCACTACTACCTGGGCGACGCCCAAGCGGTGGCCAAAGCCGCTGCGGCAGTGGCTGCGCAAGGCAAAGCCTGAGGCCAGACAACAAGGTTTTTACCAGGCCCACACACGCGCTGCCCAGCAGCGTGTATATTGGGCCTCAGAGGTCACACATATGGGTCAGAAATTGAAAATTGCCGGCTGGATTTCCGTGGGCGCCATGGCGGGCGTGCTCACCACGGTGTCGCTGCAAACCGTGGCACGCGGCAGCCTGGCACCGTTGCCGCTGGAAGAGCTGCAGCAGTTCGCGGCTGTCTTTGGCATGGTCAAGTCTGACTATGTGGAACAGGTCGATGAGAAAAAACTCATCACCGACGCGATCTCGGGCATGGTCTCCAGCCTGGACCCTCACTCGGTCTACTTTGACAAAAAAACATTCAAAGAATTCCGTGAAGGCACTTCGGGCCGCTTTGTAGGCGTGGGCATTGAGATCACCCAGGAAGACGGTTTGGTCAAGGTGGTGTCGCCCATCGAAGGTTCGCCCGCGTTTCGCGCTGGCTTGAAAACCAACGATCTGATCACCAAGATTGACGACACTGCGGTGAAGGGCTTAACGCTCAATGAAGCCGTCAAGCGCATGCGCGGCGAGCCCAACACCAAGGTGCAACTCACCATCTTCCGCAAAGACGAAGGCCGCACTTTCCCGGTGACCATCGTGCGTGAAGAAATCAAAACCCAGTCGGTCAAGGGCAAGCTCATCGAGCCCGGTTACGGCTGGGTGCGCTTGAGCCAGTTCCAGGAACGCACGGTGGATGACTTTGCCCGCAAGGTTGAAGAGATCCTCAAGCAAGAACCCAACCTCAAAGGCCTGGTGCTTGATTTGCGCAACGACCCCGGTGGCTTGCTCGATGCGGCGGTGGCGATTTCTGCCGCGTTCTTGCCCGAGAACGTGACGGTGGTGTCCACCAACGGCCAGCTGGAGTCCAGCAAAGCGGTTTACAAAGCTGCACCTGAGTACTACCGCCGTCCCGGCACCAGCGACCCGCTGCGCAAGTTGCCCGCGCTCATGAAGAGCATTCCCCTGGTGGTGCTGGTGAACGAAGGCTCGGCCTCGGCCAGCGAGATCGTGGCCGGTGCCCTGCAAGACCACAAACGTGCGGTCATCATGGGCAGCCAAACCTTTGGCAAGGGCTCGGTGCAAACCGTGCGTCCGCTCGGCCCGGACACTGGTTTGAAGATCACCACCGCGCGCTACTACACACCGAATGGCAAGTCCATCCAGGCCCGTGGCATCGTGCCCGATGTGATGGTGGATGAGACCCTGGAAGGCAATTTGTTCTCGGTGCTGCGCACCCGTGAGGCGGATCTGGAGAAACATTTGAGCAGCGGCCAGAACGTCGAGCAAAAAGACGAGGCCCGTGAGAAAGCCCGCGAAGCCGCGCTGAAGAAACTCGAAGAAGACGCCAAGAAACCGCCAACCGACCGCAAACTGCCCGAGTTCGGCAGCGACAAAGACTTCCAGTTGCAACAGGCCCTGAACAAACTCAAGGGCCAACCGGTGGTGGTCAGCAAGACCCAAACCGAACGCAAAGACGAGCCCAAGGACAACTGAGCGCGTGAGCGGGCTGGCCCCGCCTCACGTGCAAGCGCTTGCGCCATGAACGACGACCAACTGCTGCGCTACTCGCGCCACATCTTGCTCAACGAGGTGGGTATTGAAGGCCAAGAGCGCATCTTGGCCGGTCATGCGTTGGTGATTGGCGCAGGCGGCTTGGGTTCACCGGTGGCGCTTTACCTGGCCTCGGCCGGTGTTGGGCACATCACCCTGGTGGACGACGATGTGGTGGACATGACCAATTTGCAGCGCCAAGTGGCACACACCATGGACCGCGTGGGCCTGCCCAAGGTGCAGTCAGCCGCTGCCGCTGTGGCCGCCATCAACCCCGAGGTGCGGGTGAGTGGCGTGCAGCAACGCGCCGATGCGGCGCTGCTCGACGATCTGGTGGCCCAAGCCGATGTGGTGCTGGACTGCTGCGACAACTTCAAAACCCGCCACGCGGTCAATGCGGCCTGCGTGAAACACCGCAAGCCGCTGGTCTCAGGTGCAGCCATTCGTTTTGATGGGCAGTTGGCGGTGTACGACCCGCGCGACGCAGCCTCGCCTTGCTATGCCTGCGTGTTCCCGCCCGACGAAGGTGTGCAAGAAACCCTGTGCGCCACCATGGGCGTGTTTGCACCACTGGTGGGCATCATCGGCACCATGCAAGCCGCGCAAGCCTTGAAGGTTCTGAGCGGCGCGGGCACCACGCGGGCCGGCACGCTGACCATGCTCGATGGTCGCGACATGAGCTTCTCAGAGGTGCGCCTGCCGCGCAACCCGACCTGTCCGGTGTGCGGACAAGCGCACTGAAACCCTAGCTGTGCGGCACCCAGGGCTCATGACAAGGCCCATGGTGACGTCGAAAATCCCTAGGGCGCTGCGCTCGACCAGCCGCAAACAAACCTAAACCAGCCGCTCGCGCGCCCTGCTCGTCTTGCACATAAGGGCCTGGGTCGTTGCGGTAACGGTAAGACCAGGCGTGGCCGCGCTGCACCATCCAGCGACCCACGTCTTGGGTGCCAGCCTTAGCCCCCAACAGCTCCCCCGGCAGTGCGGCCGGCACCTCTTGCCCCTCCCGTTGCGATGGCTGACCTGAGGCGGCAGGGGTGATGTACAGGCGCGCCAGCAAACGGCCGTAGTCGTCCAACTGCTGGCCCTGCACCGTCACGTGGTGGCCCATCAACAACTGTTGCAGGGCTTCTTTGGCGGCATGACCATGGTCCTGGCAAATTTCTGGGGCGTCGATGCCCAACAAGCGCACTTTGTGGGTGGCACCCACATTGTCTTGCACCCACACCGTATCGCCATCGCTCACCCAGGTCACGCGCCCTGGCCATGATGGTTGCCCAGCGATTTGTGCCTGCGCAGAGGACATCAAGCTCCACGCACAGAGCCAACACAGCGCGCGCGCCAGGATGAGGGAGAGAAAGCCGCGCCGCTGTGGGCTCATGGTCAAAAGGGCTTGCGAAGCGTCAAACATGCAGCATAAACCTTGGGATTAGGTGTGTATTTGAGGGTTTATGCGGGACTAGGACCGCTCAAGGACTCAGACAATGGATTGGACAACAACGTCCCAACCATGCAGACCGATGACGTACGCCCCCAACTTGAGACGGCGCCTCAGCCGTCCGGGGAAGCGTTGCGCCCGCAGGTCAGTGCGCCCGTCTCGCTGCTGAGCCAACGTGGTTTTTTGGACATGGTGCATCAGGAGATCGACTGGGTCGCCCGGTCCGGCGAGAGTTCCATGATGATCATGTTGCAACCCGATCGCTTAGACGCGGGTCATGGCCAGGTCCTGCAGCACATGGGCCAAGCCTTGTGCGCCAGCCTGCGCCCGCAAGACCGTGTGGGCTTGATCGACCACCAGGTGTTTGGTGTGGTCTTGCACGACTGCCAGGCCGACCATGGCCTGGAGGTGACCCAGCGTTTGCAGCTGATGGTGCAAGACCTGCAACACCCCCAACTCACCCAGCCGCTCACCGCCAGCATTGGCGCGGCCTTTGCACCTTTGTGGGTGCGCTCGGAGGTGAGTGTGTGGATGGCGCGTGTGTTGGCCCAGTTGCTGGCCGCACAAAGCCGCGGTGGCAATTGCATTTGTGTGGACAGCCGCTACCTCAGCGCCTTGAGCACGCACGACGCCGCGCAGCAGTACCTCAGCGCCTCGACCATCGAGTTCAGGGCTTCGACCGATCTGCATTGATCGGTTGGCATTCACCGACGTTCGCTTAAAGCTCAGCGCCAAAACGGCGGGTGCTCAAGCGCTCACAATCCAACCTTCTAAGGGGTCCAGGTCAGGCGGCAAGCCATACCAGGGCGCGCCTTGTTGGCTGGCCCACGCGGCCTGCACCATGCACAGCACCGCATCGAGCGCGTCGCCACTGGCGTCGTCAATCAAGTGGTCGCGTTGCGCGTGGCTGAGTTTGAGGCGCAGGCCCAAACGGGTCTGGCCATGTTCAAGCGCGGTGATCAGGTCTTTGCGGGCAATCAGACGCTCAGGCGTTTGCTTGGCGCGGTCATCGCTCTTGTAGCTGCGCGCACCCAGCACCTCACGCGCCAGCAATCCGGGGTAAGCCTCTAAGCCCACACGGCGCGCCTGGCCTGAGTTATCGCGGTTGTCAGCAGCACCTGCCCACAAACCGGGCAAGTGAATGCCCGCATCCATGAGGGCAGGCACGCCCGCGTGCAGCATGTACGCCACGGGTGGGTTGACCCATTTCATCGAGGGGCTGGAGCCTGCGGGTTTGTCCGTGGCGCGGTGGGCGAATTTACCGCCCACAGGCCGGGCACTGCAAAACGCAGCAAAGGTCTCGCGGATCTCTTCGCGGGTCAGCGATGCATAGTGCTGCATGCACGCGGCCCAGTCGGTGGGCCAACCCAAGGTTTGCACCAACTCGCGCGGTAAACCAAAGGGTAAATCAAAGCCACCCACCCAATCGGCCGGGGTGCGCAGCCACTGCTGCCAATCTTCAAGGGTGGTGTAGCGCTCTAGTTTTGAGAGCACCAAACGCTCGCCACTCAAGGCGCCGAGCGCTACAACGATTTGTTTTTGACGTGAAGGCCGGCTGGAAAAATCGCAGCCGACAACTGTCCTAGAGCTCAAACCTGACGTTCAAGCGCGGCCGATGATCGAGGCGGTGGCCATGAGCTCTTCCAAAAGGGCCATGGACACTTTGCCCGACACCGCGTACGGGTCAAGCTCGGGCCTTTCGGAATACTTCAACAAAATCGAGGTATTGATTTTGGTGAGGTTGACCTGACCCATCGTCCAGCCGCTGAAGCGTCGCTCGGTGATTTCTTCAAAATGCAGCAACTCAACATCCTTGTGGCGTGCGTCGTTTTGGATGATGCGGTACAGATCGCTCACCGCAGAGCGGCCGCCTTCGATGGCCTGCAGAAAAATACCGCCGCCATAGCAAAGAATGCCGGTGATACCGCTTGAGGGGTTGTGGGAGCGGGACTTGGTGAGGATGGTCTCGATCATCTCGCTCGAGGTGTCAACCGCACGGCTCACATAAAGCAAACGTACCAACATATCAGCTGTTCCTTGGGATCAGGGACAAAAATTCACGACGCAAATTCGCGTCTTTCAAAAACACACCGCGCATGACCGAGTTGATCATCTTGCTGTCCATGTCTTTCACACCGCGCCAGGCCATGCAGTAGTGGCTGGCTTCCATCACGATGGCCAGGCCATCGGGTTGGGTTTTTTGCTGAATCAGGTCGGCCAGTTGCACCACCGCCTCCTCCTGAATCTGGGGGCGACCCATGATCCACTCGGCCAGGCGGGCGTATTTGGACAGACCAATCACATTGGTGTGTTCGTTGGGCAGCACGCCGATCCAGATCTTGCCGATGACCGGGCAGAAATGGTGCGAACAGGCGCTGCGCACGGTGATTGGCCCCACGATCATGAGCTCGTTGAGGTGCTCAGCATTGGGGAATTCGGTGATGCTCGGGCCATGCACATAGCGGCCGCGAAACACCTCGTTGACGTACATCTTGGCCACGCGGCGCGCGGTGTCACCGGTGTTGTGGTCGCGCTCGGTGTCAATCACCAAGCTGTCGAGCACACCTTCCATTTTGCCGGTGACTTCGTCGAGCAACTGCTCAAGTTCACCGGGCTGGATGAACTCGGCGATGTTGTCATTGGCATTGAAACGCTTGCGCGCCGCCATGATGCGCTCGCGGATTTTGACCGAGACAGGCACGCCCTCATGGGCGTGCGGGCCAGAAGTGGGTAAATCAGACATCCCCTTATGCTAACAGCGAATCAATGTCGATAAATGAAATTGTTGTTGGCCCGACGCTTGACGCCTTGCACCAGATCAATACCTGCGCCCGGCAATGACCACCATGAGCCTGAGCAAGGCAAAAGCCAGGTGGTCCAGCCAGCGGCTCCAGGGCGGCACATCGACCGCAGCGCGGTCCACCACCCGCCCGTCTTGGGCCAGGGCTTGCAGCAAACGCTCGCGCAGCTGAGCGCCAAACACCGGGTCTTGCACCACCACATTGGCTTCGCGGGCCAAGAGCAGGCTCAAAGGGTCGAGGTTGGACGAGCCCACCGTGGCCCATTGCCCGTCCACCACCGCCACCTTGGCGTGCAAAAAGCTCGAAGCGTATTCATGGATTTCCACCCCAGCGTCCATCAGCGGGCGGTACATCCAGCGCACCGCGTTGGCTTGCAGCGGCCAGCTGAACTGGGCCAAGAGCAACAAGCGCACCCGCACCCCGCGTTGTGCCGCGCGGATGAGGGCCTGGCGCAAACGCCGACCGGGCAGAAAGTAAGCGTTGGCAATCAAGATGTCTTGCCGCGCGCTGCCGATGGCTTTGCGGTAAGCCCGCTCAATTTGTGTGCGGTGGCGCACGTTGTCGCGCAGCAGCAGCGCAGCGCGCACCGGCATGGACGTCAATGACGCCTGCCCTGCCCCACGGCTCTTCAACGGCGCTGAAGATTTGCTCGCGCTTCTAGCCGCATTCGAGGCTGAGGCCCTTGGGCCGCGGGCACTGGCCACGTTTTGCAGGGCTTCCCAGCCCCCGCGAAAGTCCACATCGCGGGCCGACTGCACCGCGCGGGCGCGCCACCAGAGTTGCTTCATGACTGTGGCCACCTGGGCCACCAGGGGGCCACGCACCGCCACCGCAAAGTCAAAGCGCGGGGCTGTGAGCGGGGGCTCGCCGGGTTCGAGCCAATCGTCCAACACATTGATGCCGCCGCAAAACGCCAACTCGTTGTCGATGAGCGCGAGCTTGCGGTGCAAACGCCGCCACTGGCCAGGCAAGAGCAGCCCCAAGCGGCCCAGGGGGCGGAACTGCAAATACTGCCCGCCCGCTTGGGTGAGTGCCTGCAACCAGGGTTGGGGCAAGTGCGGCGTGCCCAGGCCATCGACCGTCAAATACACCCGCAAGCCCCGCTGTGCGGCGCGAATCAAGGCTTGCATGACCTGTTGGCCCGAGGCGTCGTCGTTGAAGATGTAGGTCTCCAGCCGCACCTCGTGCAGCGCTGCGTCCATGGCTTGGATGAGCGCGGGAAAATAAGCGTCGCCGCCTTCAAGCAACTCGATGTGGTGGCCCGGCGCCAGCATGGGCAAGATGCGCTGGCTCATGGCAGGGTCAGGCTCACGATGATGGGCAGGTGGTCCGACAGGCGCCACCAGGCCCGTCCGCGCGGCACCTCCACCTGCGTGACGTGCAAGCCGCGGGCGTACACATGGTCGAGCTGCGCCAGCGGCAAGCGCGCGGGGAAGGTGGGGTGCTGCCCGGCTTGCGCGCTGTGCAAGCCCACGCCAGCCAGCGTGCGGGTGCTGCGCAAGCCCCAGTCATTGAAGTCGCCGGCCACCAGCAAGGGTTCATGGGTGGGCACCTCACGCGCGATGAAGTCCATCAGCTGTGTGACCTGGCGTGCGCGGCTGGCGCGTATCAAACCCAAATGCACCACCACCACATGCAGGGTACGGCCTTGCCAGTCAAGTTCGCAGTGCAAGAGGCCGCGCTGCTCAAAGCGGTGGTCGGACATGTCTTCATGCTGATGCGCATGCACCGGCCAGCGCGAGAGCAAAGCATTGCCATGCTCGCCATGGCGGGTGATGGCGTTGCTGCGGTAGATCGCATGAAAGCCCGGCGGGGCCAACACATCTGCTTGCGGTTGGCTAGGCCAATGGGGGAAAAACAGCGCCTCGCGGTGGTGAAAAGCGCTGACCTCTTGCAGGGCAATCAGGTCGGCGTTCAAACCGGCCACCGCCTGCGCCAGGTCATGGATGGCCAGCCGCCGTGCCGGCCCCACCCCCTGCACGCCTTTGTGGATGTTGTAGCTCACCACACGCAGGACGGATGTCTCGCGAAATGTCATGTAGCTAACATTCGGGGCAGCCACAAACAGGCTTCGGCGTTGCTGGGCGAGTAGCAACGCTGGGCTGCCTCGTGGTGGGGCAACCATTCAAACGCGGTGTGTTCGCGCGGGCTCAAGGTCACCGGCACACATTCGGGCACCTGCAAGCCAAACAAGCGCTCGGTGTTGTGCGTCACACCCGGGGCATAGCGGTGCCGCCAGCGGGGGTAGATTTCGTAGACATTTTCCATGGCCCAATCGCGCAACTGGTCTGCCAAGGCGGTGCCGGGGCGGCAGTCGATGCCGGTTTCTTCCCACACCTCGCGCGCTGCGGTTTGCGCCCAGGGCTCATCCACATGGTCTTTGCTGCCGGTGACCGATTGCCAAAAAGGCAGGTCGGGCTCGCCATCGGCGCGGCGTATCAGCAGCACCTCCAGTTGCGGGGTGTGGATGACCACCAAAACCGAGGCCGGGATCTTGTGGGGCATGCTCATGCAGCTATTATTTTGGTAGCAATTTTCATGTTTACCTTCAGACAGTCGTCATGAGCTTGCACAACATGAGGCAAAAAATGGGCACAAAAAAAGGACGCCATCAAGGCGTCCTTTGATTGTGCAGCAGACCAGGCTAAAGCGCCTGAGGCTATCTTGACCTGCAGCAAGCTTGCCGCAGACCTTAAGCGGTTTTGACCGCGTCGGGGTTGCGCAGGCGAATGTGTAATTCGCGCAGCTGCTTCTCGTCCACAGGGCTCGGCGCTTGGGTGAGCAAGCACTGGGCGCGCTGGGTTTTGGGGAAAGCAATCACGTCGCGGATCGACTCGGCACCGGTCATCAAGGTCACGATACGGTCCAGACCGAAGGCCAAACCACCGTGCGGGGGCGCGCCGTACTGCAGCGCGTCGAGCAAGAAGCCAAATTTCATCTGTGCTTCTTCAGGCGTGATTTTCAGGGCATCGAACACTTTTTGCTGCACGTCGGCGCGGTGGATACGCACCGAGCCGCCGCCCATTTCCCAGCCATTCAAGACCATGTCGTAGCCTTGCGAGATGCACTTCTCAGGCGCTGTGACCATCCAGTCCTCGTGGCCTTCTTTGGGCGCGGTGAAGGGGTGGTGCACCGCGGTGTAGCGGTCGTTCTCTTCGTCGAACTCGAACATGGGGAAGTCCACCACCCACATCGGGCGCCAGCCCGCGGTGAACAAACCGTTCTTCTTGCCAAACTCGCTGTGGCCCACCTTGATGCGCAAGGCACCGATGGCGTCGTTGACGATTTTTTCTTTGTCAGCGCCAAAGAAAATCAAGTCGCCGTCTTGCGCGCCAGTGCGCTCGAGTACCGCTTGCAAAGCCGCGTCGTGGATGTTTTTGACGATGGGGGATTGCAGACCCGGCCACCGCGAGGGGCCTTCAAGGTCTGGCCCTTTGGCAGCATCGTTCACACGGATATAGGCCAAGCCCTTGGCGCCGTAAATCTTCACGAACTCGGTGTAAGCGTCAATCTCGCCGCGGCTGATACCGCCGCCTTCGACCGAGCCGCCAGGCACGCGCAAGGCCACCACGCGGCCGCCCTTCATGTTGGCCGCACCGGAGAACACCTTGAAGTCCACGTCTTTCATGACGTCGGTCAACTCGGTGAACTGCAGGTTCACACGCAGGTCGGGCTTGTCGGAACCATACAGGTGCATGGCGTCCTGGTAGGTCATGACCGGGAACTCGCCCAGGTCCACACCGATGGTGTTTTTGAACACCGAGGTGATCATGCCCTGGAACATCTCGCGGATGTCTTCTTCGGTCAGGAACGAGGTTTCAATATCGATCTGGGTGAATTCAGGCTGGCGGTCTGCGCGCAGGTCTTCGTCACGGAAGCATTTGGTGATTTGGTAGTAGCGGTCGTAACCGGCCACCATCAAGAGCTGCTTGAACAACTGGGGCGACTGGGGCAGCGCGAAAAACTGGCCGTCATGCACGCGGCTGGGCACCAGGTAGTCACGCGCGCCTTCGGGTGTGCTCTTGGTGAGCATGGGCGTTTCAATGTCGATGAAGCCGTTCGCATCCAAAAACTTGCGCACTTCCATGGCCACGCGGTAGCGCAGCATCAGGTTGTTTTGCATGTAGGGGCGGCGCAGATCCAGCACACGGTGGGTCAGGCGCGTGGTCTCCGACAGGTTCTCTTCGTCCAACTGGAACGGGGGCGTGACCGACGCGTTGAGCACCGTCAACTCGTGGCACAGCACTTCAATTTGACCACTCTTGAGCTTGTCATTGGTGGTGCCTTCAGGGCGAGCACGCACCAGGCCTTTGATCTGGATGCAGAACTCGTTGCGCAGGCCTTCAGCGGCCTTGAACATCTCGGCGCGGTCCGGGTCGCACACCACCTGCACATAACCTTCGCGGTCGCGCAGGTCCACAAAAATCACGCCACCGTGGTCGCGTCGGCGGTTCACCCAGCCGCACAAGGTCACGTTTTGGCCCAGCAGGGCCTCGGTCACCAGACCGCAGTAGTGGGAGCGCATCGCCATAAAAATCTTTCAGCTGTTGGAGGTTTGGCCTTGGGCCGCTTGTAAGGAGGGGTTCTTGGCACCACCGGGCACGATCACGCCCATGGAAATCACATAGGTCAGGGCTTCATCCACACTCATCTCGAGTTCGATGCAGCGGTCTTTGTTGACCATCACGAAATAGCCACCGGTGGGGTTGGGGGTGGTGGGCACATACACGCTGATGTAGTTGCCGCGCAAATGGTTGCTGAGTTCGCCACCGGGCGTGCCGGTCAGGAAAGCAATCGTCCACATGTTTTCATGCGGCCACTGCACCAAAAGGGCTTGGCGAAAGGCGTTGCCCTTCTCAGAAAACAGGGTGTCGGAAACTTGTTTGACGCCGGAGTAAATGCTGCGCACCACCGGGATGCGGCTGAGCAAAGCGTGCCACCAGCTCACCAGTTTGTTGCCCACAAAGTTCGAGGCCAGCGCGCCGATGATGAGCAGCACCAGCAAAGCAAACAAGACGCCCAGCCCGGGCACATGCAGGCCCAGCAGCAAATCGGGCTGCCACGCTTGGGGCAAGATTTGCAGGGTTTTGTCCAGGGTGGTGACCATCCAGTCGAGCACCCCAACGGTGACGATCAGCGGGACGATCACCAAGAGACCGGCAAACAACCACTTGCGTAATTTGGACATGGGTGCTTTCAGGTGGCCGAGGTGGAGGCAGGTGTGTTAGCCGCAGGCGCGGCGGCCGGTGCCGTGGTCGGTGCAGCACTGGGGGTAGACGCTGTAGGCGCAGCGCTTGAGGGCGTGGCGCTAGCGGCTGTGGTGGCCGGTGCCACCGCGGTGCTGGGCGCGCCAGAGGCGTCAGATTTGTCGCCCGCCGGGGCGCTGTTGCCACCACGAAAATCGGTCACGTACCAGCCCGAACCTTTGAGCTGAAAACCCGCAGCCGTGACCTGCTTTTGAAAGCTGGCCGCCCCACAAGCGGGGCAGTCGGTGAGGACGGGATCAGAAATTTTTTGCAAAACGTCCTTGGCGTGGCCGCAGGCGTCGCATTTGTAAGCGTAAATTGGCATGGCGCAGGTCGAGGCAGTGGTTGGGCAAAACCCCTAATTATAGGCGCTTGCCCCCTCTTCAAGGGCCTGTGGCCAGCCGATCTGACAGCCCTTCAAATGGGGGCAGACGGATCAGCCGTCATGGCCGCAGAATTAATCGCTGCATGAGCCGCCGCTGAGCTAAGGGCTTAGCCGCCAGCTTCGCTCATGCCCGCGTGCCGGTGGTGCGAGGCGTGCTTGCTGGCAATGGCCTGGGGGCCGAGCGACCCCACCACCATGCCCACCGCAGCGGCCAAGACGCCTGCGAGCTGCGCGGGGAACTCTTCACCGGCGGGGGTGGCCAAAAACACGCCCCAGCTCAACAGCCCCAGCACGATGGCAAACACCGCGCCCTGGGTGGTGGCGCGCTGCCAGTACAGGCCGGCCACCAGAGGCACAAAGGCGCCAACCAGGGTGACCTGGTAAGCACCTGAAACCATCTCGTAAATCGAGGTGCCTTGCATGAGGATGGCATAGGTCAACACCAGGCCACTGAAGCACAGCACGGTGATGCGCATGGTGCGCAGCTCTTGCTGGTCGCTCATGCGGGGGCTGAACTGGCGCCAGATGTTTTCCACAAACGTCACGCTGGGGGCCAGCAAGGTGGCCGAGGCGCAGGACTTGATGGCCGAGAGCAAGGCGCCGAAAAACAGCACCTGCATCACAAACGGCATGTGCTCAATGACCAGGGTGGGTAGGATTTTTTGTGGGTCGTCTTTGAGCAGCGCCTCGGTTTGCTCGGGCATGATGATGAGCGCGCTGGTGACCAAAAACATGGGCACGAACGCGAACAAGATGTAGCAAATGCCGCCAATCACCGGTCCGCGCGTGGCGGCCTTGAGGCTGTTGGCCGACATGACGCGCTGAAACACATCTTGCTGCGGGATCGAGCCCAGCATCATGGTGATGGCTGCGGCAAAGAAAAACACCACGTCTTTGAAGTTGGGCTCGGGCCAGAAGTGGAACATGTCGCGGCTCACCGCCAGGGCCACCACCTTGTCAGCGCCACCGGCTTGGTGCCCGGCAAACACCGCCAGGATGGCCAGGCCGCCAACCAAAATGATCATCTGGATGAAGTCGGTCACCGCCACAGACCACATGCCCCCAAACAGCGTGTAAGCCAGAATAGAAACCACACCAATCACCATGCCCAGCGACACGCTGATGGCTTCACCTGACAAGACATGGAACACCAGCCCCAAGGCGGTGACCTGCGCTGAGACCCAGCCCAAATAACTCACCATGATGATGACCGAGCACACCACCTCCACCAGTCGGCCATAGCGCTCGCGGTAGTAGTCGCTGATGGTCAAAAGGTTCATGCGGTATAGGCGCGCTGCGAAGAACATGCCCACCAAAATCAAGCAGCTGCCTGCGCCAAAGGGGTCTTCCACCACGCTGCCCAAACCACCGTTGACGAACTTGGCCGGGATGCCCAACACGGTCTCCGAACCGAACCAGGTGGCGAAGGTGGTGGTCACGATCATGGCCAGCGGCAGACCACGCCCGGCAATGGCGAAATCGGCCGAGCTTTTGACACGTTTGGCCGCCATCAATCCGATGGCGATGGTCACCAGCAAATACAAGAGCACCAACGTGAGCAGCACAGAACCTCCTAGAACATCTGAACGCGGATCAAGAACTGCATGAGCATCAAGCCCAAGGCAAAGCCCAAGCCGCCCCACACCAAAGCTTGCAGCAAACGGTTGGTGCGTTTTTGCTCTGCCAGCAGTTGCTTGAGCTCGTGGTTGTCAGGCTCGCGCTTGGCTTTGAGGTATTCGGCCAGCAAGCGTGGCAACTCGGGCAACAAGGTGGCGTAAATCGGCGCTTGGGCCTTGAGTTGTTCCCAGAATTTCTTCGGCCCGATTTGCTCGAGCATCCACTTCTCCAAGAAAGGCTTGGCCGTGCTCCACAGGTCCAGGTCGGGGTCGAGCTCGCGGCCCAGGCCTTCGATGTTGAGCAGGGTTTTTTGCAAGAGCACCAGTTGCGGCTGAATCTCCACCTGGAAACGGCGTGAGGTCTGGAACAAACGCATGAGCACCATGCCCAGGGAAATTTCTTTGAGCGGCCGATCAAAATACGGCTCGCACACCGCGCGGATGGCCGACTCCAATTCATCCACCCGGGTTTGCGGTGGCACCCAACCCGACTCGATGTGCAGCTCGGCCACGCGCTTGTAGTCACGTCGGAAAAACGCGGTGAAGTTTTGCGCCAGGTATTCTTTGTCGATCTCGGTGAGCGTGCCCACAATGCCGAAGTCCAGCGAGATGTAACGCCCAAAAGTGGCCGGATCCACACTCACCTGGATGTTGCCCGGGTGCATGTCGGCGTGGAAAAAACCATCACGAAACACCTGGGTGAAAAAGATGGTCACACCGTCGCGCGCCAACTTCGGAATGTCCACGCCCGCGGCTCGCAAACGCGCCACTTGGCTGATGGGGATGCCGTTCATGCGTTGCATGACGATGACCTCGGGGTGGCAGTAGTCCCAGAACATCTCGGGGATCAGCACCAGGTCCAAATCGGCCATGTTGCGACGCAGCTGCGCCGCACTCGCGGCTTCACGCACCAGGTCGAGTTCGTCGTGCAGGTATTTGTCGAACTCGGCCACCACCTCGCGTGGCTTGAGACGTTTACCATCGGTGGACAAGCGGTCCAACCAAGCGGCCATGGTGCGCAAAAGGCTCAGGTCTTTTTCAATCGCGCCCAGCATGTTGGGGCGCAAGACCTTGACCGCCACCTCGCGCTCGCGACCTTGTTTGTCAATCAGCTTGGCAAAGTGCACCTGCGCAATCGAAGCGCTGGCCACCGGCGTGCGGTCAAACTCGGTAAAGATGGTGTCCAGGGGCTTGCCAAACGCGCGCTCGATGGTGGCCACCGCCAGCTCAGAACTGAAAGGCGGCACACGGTCTTGCAAGCGGGCCAGCTCATCGGCAATGTCCGTGGGCATGAGGTCGCGCCGGGTGGAGAGCACCTGGCCGAACTTCACAAATATCGGCCCCAAGCGCTCCAGCGCTTCACGCAGCCGCTGCCCGCGCGGGGCCTGCAGGCGACGCCCCAGGGTGAGCACGCGGCACAACACGCGCACGCCGCGGTGCTTGAAGCTGCTGAGCACCAGCTCGTCCAAGCCGAAGCGCAACACCACCCAAATGATGAAAAAACCGCGCACAAAGCGGCTCATGCAGCCACCCCGCGGCGTTGAACCAGGCTTTTGAGCGCCGAGGCCGCAGCGCGCGCGGCCTTACCCAGCATGTGGGCCGGTGCGTCGCCCACGATGCGCGCCACATCCTCTTCAATGTCCCAGCGCACGTGTTGGGTGAGCCAGTTCACTTCGGCCGCCAGTTGCACATCGCCCTCAATGCGCACCGAGGGCTTGTCACCACTCATGGCTTGTTGCACCAAGGTGCTGGGCGAGGTTTCGGTGATGGCCAGGCTCAGGTCGGGCTGAGCGCTGCCCGCATCCACCTCCAGCAAACCGGCAGGGGTGATGCGCAAGCGCAATTCAATGTGGCGCCACTGGAACAGCACCACCCGCCCCTTTTGGCGCACCAGGCGCTCGGTGGCTTGGCGTTCTTGCATCAACACATGGTTGAGCAAGATCACCAGCTTGCGCTGTGCCTCGGTGATGACCCAGGCCGGCGGTTGAAAACGGGTGGTGAGCTGGTTGAAGACATCATCCAGCAAAGAAAAAGGGGACTGTGTTGCCATAGTCCCCAATTATCCACAGGGCGCTTAACCCTGCGAGTTGCTGGCCAGCTTTATTGCAGGGCCTGCACCCCAGCCACCAGCCAACCAACCTGGCCGGTCTTGGGCTTGGTCATGTTCCAGACCTCGCGGAAGGGGTTGGGGCCGGCCGAGGGCTCTTCGCGGATCATGCCGGAGAACTCCACGCTGGCCATGTAGCCTTCGCCCAGGTCTTCAATGCCCAGCAGTTGCGCTTCGAGCATGACCACCTCGGTCAGGTTCACGCTGGCACCAGTGTGCTTTTCGCGGTCGGCGAGTTGCTGCTGGATTTCCATGAGCATCTCGTCGGTCATCATGGCGCGCAGGGAGCTGATGTCCGAACGGTCCCAGGCCGACTGCAAGGTGATGAAGTTGGCCTTGGCCGAGGCCAGGAAGCCGTCTTTGTCAAAGCCTGCGGGAATGGTCCAGTTTTGCGAACCAGCCAGGGCCGAGCCAATGACCACGCCTGAGGTGCCCGAGGTGTTGGACGTGTCAAACGCAGTCTGGTTTTGCTCCCAGGGACGGGCCGAAGCGTCGTTGCCCACGTTTTCAGGGCGATAGCTGGGCGCAGTGCGGCCGGCGCCTTCAAAGGCAAAAGGCGAACGCTCGGGCTGGGCCGCTTTGCGGCGCATGAACCAACCCACCGCCACCATGATGGCCAGGGCCAGCAGGCCGAACATCAGGAACTGACCGAACTCAGCACCCAGGCCCAAGGAATGCGCCAGCCAAGCCAGACCCAAACCTGCGGCCAAACCGCCAAGCATCGCACCCCAAGGCTTCTTGGGTGCGGCAGCGGGTGCAGCAGCCGGTGCAGCGGGTGCAGGTTTTGCAGCTTGAGAAGGTGCCACCGATGGTGCCGAGGGCGCAGCTTCACGCTGCGTCACGTTGTTGGACTGCTTGCCCACCGAGTTACCGCCGCCCAAACGCTTGGCCTCAGCGTTGATGGCCCCCAGGGCCAGCGCCAAACTCAAGATCACGGGAAGTAATTTCATGCCATCTCCTTCAAACCATGTTGATCGCCGCAACAAGCTCAACACTTGATGCCCGTGTGTAAGGCTACCACCCCTGCGGTCAAGTTGTGAATATCCACATGACCAAATCCCGCTTCTCGCATCATGGTCTTCAAGGTTTCCTGATCCGGGTGCATGCGAATGGACTCGGCCAAATACTGGTAGCTGTGGGCATCGCCCGCCACCAGTTGACCCAGCTTGGGCAGCACCTTGAAAGAGTACCAATCGTAGGCCTTGGCCAGAGGTGGGGACACTTTGGAAAATTCCAAGACCAGCAGCTTGCCACCGGGCTTGAGCACCCGGTTCATTTCGCGCAAGGCCACGTCTTTGTGGGTCATGTTGCGCAGGCCAAAAGCCACGCTGACCAGGTTGAAATGGTTGTCGGGAAAAGGCAACTTTTCCGCATCGCACACCAAGGTGGGCAAAGACACACCGGCGTCGAGCAAGCGGTCGCGGCCGGTGCGCAGCATGGCAAAGTTGATGTCGGTGTGCACCACCTCGCCGGTGCTGCCCACTTTTTTCGAGAAGGCCAGGCCCAAATCGCCGGTGCCACCCGCGATGTCGAGCACCTTGTCACCCAGCTGCAGGTTGGCCACCATGACGGTGTAGGCCTTCCAGGCGCGGTGCAGGCCACCCGACATCAGGTCGTTCATGATGTCGTACTTGGCGGCCACCGAATCAAACACGCCGCGCACGCGTTTGGCTTTTTCGGCCTCGTCGACCGATTCAAATCCGAAGTGGGTGGTGCTCATAAATATTCTGTGACAGGTTCAGTGGCAATGTCAGTGGGTGTGACCGTGGCTGGCGCAGGCGCTGCCGGCTTTTTCAGGCATAGGGTCGTCGCGGTTGGCGCCAGCCTCTTTCAAGCGGCGCTCGTAGTCGGCCCACAGCTCGTCTTGCTGCGAACCCAAAAAGTACAGGTAGTCCCATGAGAACAAACCGCTCTCATGACCATCCGAGAAGAAAGGCTTGATGGCGTAGTTGCCCACCGCTTCGAGCTCGTTGATCACAACCTCACGCTTGCCGGTTTGCAGCACCTCCTGCCCGGGGCCGTGGCCTTGCACTTCAGCTGAGGGCGAGTAAATGCGCATCAACTCAAACGGGATGCGGAAGGTCTTGCTGTCAGAAAAGCTGATTTCCAGCACGCGCGACTGGGCGTGCACGGTGATGTCTTGCGGGGTGGGAGATTGCGCGTTCAAACCTGCCATGTCATGTCCTGTAGGTGTCGAGAAATTATGCGCCTGCTAGGGCCTGCGCGATGGCGGCATCCACCTCAGGGCTGCGCGCTTGCAAGGCGGCAAGCTGGGCGGCATCGGCCTGGCGCACCGCGGCAGCCCACACCGGCGCGGGGAAGTGGCTGTCCCAGTCAAAGCGGGCAATCACATGCCAATGCAGGTGCGGCACCACATTACCCAGGGTTGCCAAATTGATCTTGGTGGGTTGCAGCAGGTCGCGCAACACCGTTTCAATTTTGGCCACACCTTGCATGCACACGCTGCGCTCGGGCGGCGTGAGGTCGGTCCACTCGGCCACATGCCGGTTCCAGATCAGGCGGTAGAACGCCGGAAAGCCAGCCTCGTCTGCGCGGATGACCCGGTAGTGCTCGCCATGAAACACCAGATGGCCGCCATCGGTTTGGCACAGCACGCAGTTCTGGGTTGAGTCGGTCATGTTGCTATAAAAACAAGAGCAAGCTCAGACCAGCACACGCTCAATACCACCCTGGTTGGCGCGTTGCACATATGCTGGCAACCAGTCTTCACCCAGGATGTGACGGGCCATTTCCACCACGATGTAGTCGGCCTCCAGCAAGCCGTTTTGCAGGTCATTGCCATAGCGGCTCAGGCCTTGCAAACAGCTGGGGCAGCTGGTGAGGATCTTCACGTTGTCTTGCGCAGGCAAGTTAGCCGCCGTGCTCATGGCGCGCAAATCTGCCTCGCCTTTGCGCAGCTCTTCTTCTTTGCGGAAACGAATTTGCGTGGACACATCAGGGCGCGTGACACCCAAAGTGCCCGACTCGCCGCAGCAACGATCGCTCTTGAGCACCTGCTCGCCCACCAGTGCTTTGACCGTTTTCATCGGGTCTTGCAACTTCATGGGGCTGTGGCAAGGGTCGTGGTACAGGTAAGCACCCTGCGCCTCGAGCTTGATGCCTTTTTCCAGCAAGAACTCATGGATGTCGATGATGCGGCAGCCCGGGAAAATTTTCTCGAACTCGTAGCCCTGCAACTGGTCGTAACAGGTGCCGCAACTCACCACCACGGTTTTGATGTCCAGGTAGTTCAGCGTGTTGGCCACGCGGTGGAACAGCACACGGTTGTCGGTGATGATTTGCTCGGCCTTGTCGAACTGGCCCGAGCCTTTTTGCGGGTAACCGCAGCACAAATAACCCGGCGGCAACACGGTTTGCACACCGGCATGCCACAGCATGGCTTGGGTGGCCAAGCCCACCTGGCTGAACAAACGCTCCGAGCCGCAACCCGGGAAGTAAAACACCGCCTCGGTCTCGGCCGTGGTGGCTTGCGGGTTGCGGATGATGGGCACGTAGTTGCTGTCTTCAATGTCCAGCAGCGCACGCGCGGTTTTCTTGGGCAAACCCCCAGGCATCTTCTTGTTGATGAAGTGGATCACCTGCTCTTTGATGGGCGCTTTGCCCACGGTGGCCGGTGGTTTGGCGGTTTGCTTTTTGGTGAAAGTGCGCAGCACATCGTTGGCTAAGCGCTGCGCTTTGAAGCCCACGTCCACCATGGCCGAGCGCATGAACTTGATGGTCTCGGGGTTGGTGGCGTTCAAGAAGAACATGGCCGCAGCATTGCCGGGACGGAAAGACTTCTGGCCCATTTTGCGCAGCAGGTTGCGCATGTTCATGGACACATCGCCAAAGTCGATCTTCACCGGGCACGGGCTGGCGCATTTGTGGCACACCGTGCAGTGGTCGGCCACGTCTTCAAACTCTTCCCAGTGCTTGATGGAGATGCCGCGGCGGGTTTGCTCTTCGTACAAAAACGCTTCGACCAAAAGCGAGGTGGCCAAAATTTTGTTGCGTGGGCTGTAGAGCAAGTTGGCGCGCGGCACATGGGTGGCGCACACCGGTTTGCACTTGCCGCAGCGCAAGCAATCTTTCACCGAATCGGCAATCGCGCCAATGTCGGACTGCTGCATGATGAGGGACTCATGACCCATCAAACCGAAGCTGGGGGTGTAGGCGTTGGTTAAGTCAGCCTGGATGTGGCCCCCACGCTCGGCACTGGCGTGTACCTGCTGCCCACCTGGTGTTTCACCTTCGGGCGGCCGAGCGGTGAAACTTTCATTCGGAGTACGCAGCAACTTGCCTTTGTTGAAGCGCCCTTCGGGGTCGATGCGTTGCTTGTAGTCGGCAAAGGGTTGCAGCTCGGCGTCGGTCAAAAACTCGAGCTTGGTGATGCCGATGCCGTGTTCGCCTGAGATCACGCCGTCCAGGCCGCGGGCCAGCACCATGATGCGTTTGACCGCACCGTGCGCGGCTTGGAGCATCTCGTAGTCGTCGCTGTTGACCGGGATGTTGGTGTGCACATTGCCGTCACCGGCGTGCATGTGCAGCGCCACCCAGACCCGGCCCTTGAGCACGCGTTGGTGGATGTCGTTGCAAGCTTTCAAAATCGGCTCGAAGGCCGAGCCGGTGAAGATGCCTTGCAGACCGGCACGAATTTGGGTTTTCCAGCTCGCACGCAGGGTGTGGTCTTGCAGGTGCGGGAACAGCACCTCGACGTCATCGAGCCAGGCTTGCCATTCACCACGCACCTCGCTGACCAGCGCCACCGCTTGGGCCACGCGGTCTTCGAGCAACTCGGCCGAGGCGATGTCCACCGCGTCGTCCTGCTTGCCCAAAGGGAGCGAGCCTTGCGAGAAGAAGGCCAACAACTCGTTGCACAGCTTGATTTTGTTGCGCAGGCTCAGCTCAATGTTGATGCGCTCGATGCCGTCGGTGTACTCGGCCATGCGGGGCAGCGGAATCACCACGTCTTCGTTGATCTTGAAAGCGTTGGTGTGCTTGCTGATGGCCGCGGTGCGCTTGCGGTCCAGCCAGAATTTCTTGCGCGCATCGGCGCTGATGGCCACAAAGCCTTCGCCGCTGCGCGAGTTGGCGATGCGCACCACCTCGCTGGTGACGCGGGCCACATCGTCGGCGTCATCGCCCACGATGTCGCCAATCAACACCATCTTGGGCAGGCTTGACGACGCCTTGGGGTCGGCTCCTCGTTTGGACTTGGTGGCGTAACCCACTGCTTTCAAATAGCGGTCGTCCAGGTGTTCCAGGCCGGCCAGCAGCACGCCGCTGCGCTTTTGCTCAGCGAACATGAAGTCTTTGATTTCCACGATGCTGGGCACCGCGTCTTTGGCATTGCCAAAAAACTCCAGGCACACCGTGCGGGTGTGCACCGGCATGCGGTGCACCACCCAGCGCGCGCTGGTGATCAGGCCGTCGCAGCCTTCTTTTTGAATGCCAGGCAGGCCGCTCAAAAACTTGTCGGTCACGTCTTTGCCCAGGCCTTCTTTGCGGAAAGACGGGCCAGGAATGTCCAGGCGCTCGGTGCGGATCGGCGTTTTGCCATCGGCCTCGAAATAATGCAGCTCAAAGCTGGCCATCTCAGCGTCGTGGATCTTGCCCAGGTTGTGATTGACGCGCACCACCTCGAGCCACTTCGCATCGGGGGTGACCATGCGCCAGCTCGCCAGGTTGTCCAGGGCGGTGCCCCACAGCACGGCTTTTTTGCCACCGGCGTTCATGGCGATGTTGCCGCCCACGCACGAGGCCTCGGCACTGGTGGGGTCCACCGCGAACACATGGCCGCCGCGCTCGGCTGCATCGGCCACACGTTGGGTGACCACGCCGGCTTCGCTCCAAATCGTGGCTACCGGCTTGCCCAAGCCGGGCAGCTGCACCATCTCGACCTCGGTCATGGCTTCAAGCTTTTCGGTGTTGATGACCGCGCTCTTCCAGGTCAGCGGCACAGCGCCGCCGGTGTAGCCGGTACCACCCCCACGCGGGATGATGGTCAGACCCAACTCAATGCAGCCCTTGACCAACCCGGCCATCTCGGCCTCCGAGTCAGGCGTGAGCACCACAAAGGGGTATTCCACGCGCCAATCGGTGGCATCCGTCACATGGGCCACACGGCTCAAGCCGTCGAATTTGATGTTGTCTTTGGCCGTCAGGCGCCCCAGCACCTTGGCGGTTTTGCGGCGCAGCTGCGCCATGGCGGTGAAGCTGGCATCAAACGCGGCCACGGCTTGGCCGGCGGCTTGCAACAAATCGCCCACCCAGGCGTCGCGCTCGGCATCCGCCTGCGGGGTGCGGCGTTTTTCAATCTCGCCCAAACGGTGCTTGAGGGCGTCCACCAGCATCTGGCGGCGCTGCGGGTTGTCCAACAGGTCGTCTTGCAAATAGGGGTTGCGCTGCACCACCCAGACATCGCCCAGCACCTCGTACAACATGCGGGCCGAGCGGCCGGTGCGGCGCTCACCGCGCAGTTGGTTGAGCAGATTCCAGGACGGCTCGCCCAGCAGGCGAATCACGATCTCGCGGTCGGAGAACGAGGTGTAGTTGTAGGGAATCTCGCGAATGCGTTCGTTCGCGTGGCCCGCATCGGGGCTGCTGTGCAAAAGATCAAGCGGGATAGGAGCGTTCATGAGAAGACCAAAAAGTCAGCCTTCAAGGGTCACGCGGCTGAGGGCAGATTTTACCGCAGCGCAGCATGTACCCACCCTGTGCATGGAATAGCCATGCCGGGGGCTGACCAGGGTCAAAAGCGCTTGAGCCGCAGCACCCACAACGACTGCACCAGCCCCATGGCCAGCACCATGACCGCGTAGGTGGCCATCTTGCCGTCTTGGCCTAAAAGATACAGCCCGCCCAGAGTGGCAGCCAGGCCTGTGGCGAAAATAATCAGGCCCTGGAGCACAAATCGGTAGGCAAAACGGGGTTTTTGCACCAAAATAAGTGTCAACAAAACTAGACAGATGGCTGTCAACCCGGCTGGAAGCGCCAGATTAAGCAGGTGTATCCATTGGGCAAGCAAGCTCATAGCTCCACAATTTTATAATTCGAGACATGGCAGTTTGGGCATTAGGCATCAATCACAACACCGCTCCGGTTGATTTACGGGGTCGGTTTGCCTTTGCCGTGGACAAAATTGGCCCCACCCTGCACGGCCTGCGCAACGCCCTGAGCAGCGCGCCCGAGGCGGCCATCATCTCCACCTGCAACCGCACCGAGATTTATTGCGCCTCGGCGCAGCCTGACATCCAGCCCACCCTGAACTGGTTGGCGCAAAGCGGCGGGGTCAGCCTGCCCGAGCTCAGCCACCACGCTTACACCCTGCAAGACGCCCAAGTAGCCCGACATGCTTTCCGCGTGGCCAGCGGCTTGGACTCGATGGTGCTGGGCGAAGCCCAAATCCTGGGGCAAATGAAAGACGCGGTGCGTGCCGCTGAAGAGGCGGGCGCCCTGGGCTCCACCCTCAACCAGCTGTTCCAACGCTCGTTTGCCGTGGCCAAAGAGGTGCGTACCGCCACCGAAATCGGCGCGCACTCCATCAGCATGGCCGCCGCCTCGGTGCGTTTGGCGGGTCAGTTGTTTGAAGACCTGCAAAAAATCCGCATTCTGTTTGTGGGCGCTGGCGAGATGATCGAGTTGGCCGCCACCCACTTTGCCGCGAAAAACCCCGCTGGTATGGCCATTGCCAACCGCTCGCTGGACCGCGGCGAGAAGCTGGCCAACCGCTTTGGCGCTGAGGTGATGCGCCTGGCCGACCTGCCCGACAGATTGCATGAGTTTGATGCGGTCATCAGCTGCACCGCCAGCACCCTGCCCTTGATTGGCCTGGGCGCGGTAGAGCGCGCGCTCAAGCGCCGCAAGCACCGCCCCATGTTCATGGTGGACCTGGCTGTGCCGCGTGACATCGAGCCCGAAGTCAAGGCCTTGTCTGACGTGTACCTCTACACGGTGGACGACCTGGCTGCGGTGGTGCAAACCGGCCAAGCCAACCGCCAAGCCGCGGTGGCCGAGGCCGAGGTCATCATCGACGCCGGGGTACAAAGCTTTTTGCATTGGATGGACCAGCGCGCCAATGTGCCGCTGATTCAGCAACTCCAAGCCCAAACCGAAGATTGGCGCAGCGCCGAGCTGGCCCGTGCCCGCAAGCTGCTGGCCAAAGGCGAGTCGGTGGACGCGGTGCTCGAGGCCATGAGCCGCGGCCTGACCCAAAAAATGTTGCACGGCGCGATGGCCGAACTGCAAGCGGGTGATGCCACCGCGCGCGCCAGCGCAACCTCGGCCATTCGCCACTTCTTCCTGCGCAAGCGTTAGCCTCGCTACTTTTTCAGTAGCACCCCAGGCCCATTGCGCCTGGCCCCAGGTAACAAAATATTCTGAGCCATGAAACCATTTTTGCGTCAGCAACTCGAGAAATACGCCTTGCGTTTGCAAGAGCTGGAGTTCTTGCTTTCGCGCGAAGACATCATGGCCGACATGACGCAGTTCCTCGCCCTCTCGCGCGAACACGCCGAGGTCACGCAAATTGCGGGGCGCTATGCGCGTTATTTGCAAACCGAAGCTGATGCCCAAAGTGCGCAAGAAATGCTGACCGGCGATGACGCCGAGATGCGCGAGATGGCACAAGAAGAATTGGCCACCTGCCAAGCTGAACTCACCAAACTTGAAGACGAGCTGCAGCGTCTGCTGCTGCCCAAAGACCCCGACGATGCGCGCAACGCATTTGTGGAAATACGCGCGGGCACCGGGGGCGACGAGTCGGCCCTGTTCGCCGGCGATTTGCTGCGCATGTACAGCCGCTACGCCGAGCAACGCGGCTGGCGCACCGAGCTGGTGAGCGAATCGCCCGGTGAGGTGGGTGGCTACAAAGAGGTGGTGCTGCGCATCGAGGGCGAGCGGGTGTATGGCGAACTGAAATTCGAATCGGGCGGGCACCGGGTGCAGCGTGTCCCGGCCACCGAAACCCAGGGGCGCATCCACACCAGCGCCTGCACGGTGGCGGTGATGCCCGAGCCTGACGAGGCCGAGGCCATCAAGCTCAACCCGGCGGACTTGCGCATCGACACCTTTCGCGCCAGTGGTGCGGGCGGGCAGCACATCAACAAAACCGACTCGGCCGTGCGGGTGGTGCACCTGCCCACCGGCATCGTGGCCGAATGCCAGGACGGGCGCAGCCAGCACAGCAACAAAGCCAAGGCCTTGCAAGTGCTGCAAGCGCGCATTCAAGAAAAAGAACGCAGCGAACGCGCGGCCAAAGAAGCGGCCCTGCGCAAAGGTCTGGTGGGCAGTGGGGACCGCAGCGACCGCATTCGCACCTACAACTTCCCGCAGGGGCGGCTGACCGACCACCGCATCAACCTCACGCTCTACAAATTGCTGGCCATCATGGAAGGCGACTTGGACGAGGTGGTGGGCGCCTTGCGCAGCGCTCAAGAAGCCGAGCAATTGGCCGAATTGGAGGTAGGCGCATGAACACCACCTCTTTAGGCACCACCCTGCTCGAAGCCACCTTGCAACAGGCGATGGCCCGCGGCTTGGCTCGCATCGATGCGCAAATGCTGATGCTGCACGCGTTAGAACGCCCGGTGCATGACCGCGCCTGGTTGGCTTTGCACAGCACCGACCTGCTGGGCCATGAGGCCGCTGCGCGTTTTGAGGCGCTGGTGCAACGCCGCTTGCACCAAGAACCGGTGGCCTACATCACCGGTGAGAAAGAATTTTTTGGCTTGAACCTGCGGGTGGACGCACGCGTCTTAGACCCACGACCCGACACCGAAATTCTGGTGGAGTGGGCCTTGCAACTCATCGCGCCAGACCAGACTCTGAAGGTCGCAGATTTGGGCACCGGCAGCGGGGCGATTGCCCTGGCGCTGAAAAAAGAGCGACCGGCCATCCACATGACGGCCATCGACATCAGCCCCGAAGCCCTGGACGTGGCGCGCTTGAACGCGCAGCGTTTGAACCTGGAGGTGGCGTTTCGACATGGCCCTTGGCTGACCGGGGTGAGTGAAACCTTCGATGTGATCGTCTCCAACCCGCCCTACATCGCCGCGGGCGATCCGCATTTGAGCCAGCTGCACCACGAGCCCCTCAACGCCCTGGCCTCAGGCTTGGACGGGCTCAAAGACCTGCGGCTGATCATTGAGCAGGCCATGGAGCGGCTACAACCCGGGGGTTGGTTGTTGCTGGAGCACGGCCACGACCAGGCGCCGGCGGTCTGCGTCTTGCTGCAAAAAGCAGGGTTTACCCAGGTGCAAAGCCGTCCAGATTTGGCTGGCATTGCACGCTGCAGCGGCGCGCAACGGCCTAAATTGACATAATTGCGCATAGATTTTTGCAAGGACACCTCAGATGGACACCCAACAACGCATCGACGAACTCGTTAAGACCAATGACATCCTGTTGTTCATGAAGGGCAACGCGAGCTTTCCCATGTGCGGTTTTTCCGGCCGCGCCATCCAGGTGCTCAAAGCCTGCGGCGTGGACACCAAAACTGTGAAAACCGTGAACGTGCTGGACGACCAGGAAATCCGTCAGGGCATCAAGGAATACAGCAACTGGCCCACCATCCCTCAGCTCTACGTCAAGGGCGAGTTCATTGGTGGCTCGGACATCATGATGGAGATGTTCGAATCCGGTGAGCTCAAGCAAGTGCTGGGCACCGGCGAATAAAACGCCGTTTCAGTCTCGGTGCTGCCAGCGGCGCTGCGCCGCCAGCACCGCACGCGGGTAATCGGGCTTGCCACGCGAACCGTTGTAGCGCCCCAGGGCCATGAACACATCGCCCTGCTCGCGCTCCAGGTAGTGCCGCAAAATCACACAACCAAAACGCAAATTGGTTTGCATGTGAAACAGCTTGCTGTGGTCGGCATCGCCAATTTGCCGCACCCAAAACGGCATGACCTGCATGTAGCCTCGCGCCCCGGCGCTTGACACCGCAAACTTGCGGAAATTGCTCTCCACCTGAATCAGCCCCAGCACCAGCGAAGGCTCCAAGCCCGCGCGCTTGGCCTCGTACCACAGGGTGCTTAAAAATTCTTGGCGCACTTGCGGGTCGGGTTTGTGCAGCCGCAGCCGCTCGTCCATGGCGCCGAGCCAACGTGCAAAAGCTTGTTGCGCTTGCTCGGTGTTGAACTCGGGCGTGGGGGGCGCGTCGTTGTTGATGGCCGCACTCAGGGCCGAGCGCACCGCATCAGCCAAAGGTTCTTCGAGCTGACGGCCTGCCCGGGCTTGCTCTGAAAAAAAGAGCAATCCAAGACCAACCAGCAAGGCTTGGCCGCCTAAAAGGCTTTGGAATTGTCGACGCTTCATGGACTGGCGATCAACCAGCGAATGAGGCTGAAAATGGCACCACTCAGGCCTTGAGTCGACCCATCACAAACGCCAAGGCCTCAGCCACGGGCACTTTGGTGGCGGCTGCGTCACGGCGGTGTTGGTATTCCACTTGGCCTTCTTTGAGCGCGCGGTCGCCAATCGTCACACGGTGCGGCACACCGATGAGTTCCCAGTCGGCAAACATGGCGCCGGGGCGCTCGCCGCGGTCGTCCAGCATCACGTCCACACCCGCAGCCAGCAGCTCAGCGTAGAGTTTGTCGCCAGCGGCTTTGACCTCGGGCGAACGCTCGGGGCTGACCATGCAAATCACCAAGGTGAAAGGCGCAATCGCGTCGGGCCAGATGATGCCGCGCTCGTCGTGGTTTTGCTCGATGGCCGCGGCTGGCAAGCGGGTCACGCCGATGCCGTAACAGCCCATTTCCATGAACTGAGGCTTGCCGTTGTCGTCCAAAAACGTGGCGTTCATGGCTTTGGAATATTTGGTGCCCAGGTAAAACACATGGCCAACCTCAATGCCGCGCTCGATCGACAAGGTGCCTTGGCCGTCGGGCGAGAGGTCACCATCCACCACATTACGGATGTCGGCCACCAGGGTGGGCTCGGGCAAATCGCGACCCCAATTCACGCCGGTTAAGTGAGCGTCCACTTCATTGGCACCACACACAAAATCAGCCATCACCGCCACATCACGGTCGGCCACCACGGTCAGCGGCTGCTTGAGCTGCACAGGGCCCAAGTAACCAGGCTGGCAGCCGAAGTGGGCCTCAATTTCCACCAGGTTGGCAAAGCGCAGACCGTGGGCAAACAGCGGCAGCTTGCCGACCTTGACCTCGTTCATCTCATGGTCGCCACGCAGCAGCAACAAGATGACGGTGGTCTTGACGATCTCGCCCTTGTCGTTGGTCTGGTCGGTGGCCAGCACGATGGACTTGACCGTGCGGCTCAGCGGCAAGCCCAGCAAAGCAGCCACGTCTTCGCAGGTGGTTTTGCCCGGTGTGGGCACGCGGGCCATGGTTTCATGCGAAGCAGGGCGCGGCTGTTGGGGCGCCAAGGCTTCGGCTTTTTCAATGTTGGCCGCGTAGTTGCTGCTGGGGCAGTAAATGATGGCGTCTTCGCCGGTGGCGGCAATCACCTGGAACTCTTCGCTCAGGTCGCCACCGATGGCGCCAGAGTCGGCGGCGACGGCGCGGTAGGTCAGGCCAAAGCGGTCGAAGATGCGTCGATAAGCCTGCGCCATCACCTGGTAGCTGGCCTTGGCGCTGTCGGCGTCGCGGTCGAAGCTGTAGGCGTCTTTCATGATGAACTCACGACCGCGCATCAAACCAAAACGGGGACGACGCTCATCGCGGAATTTGGTTTGGATTTGGTAGAAATTTTTCGGCAACTGTTTGTAGCTTTTGATTTCCTGGCGCGCGATGTCGGTCACCACCTCTTCGCTGGTGGGCTGAATCACAAAGTCGCGGTCATGCCGGTCTTTGATGCGCAGCAACTCCGGCCCCATCTTCTCAAAGCGACCGGTCTCTTGCCACAGCTCAGCGGGTTGCACCACCGGCATGGTGAGCTCGATGGCGCCTGCGCGGTTCATCTCTTCGCGCACGATGGCTTCGACCTTGCGGATCACACGCAAGCCCATGGGCATGTAGTTGTAAATGCCAGCGCCGAGCTTTTTGATCATGCCCGCGCGCATCATGAGTTTGTGGCTGACCACCTCGGCATCGGCCGGGGCTTCTTTGAGGGTGGAGACGAGGAATTGAGATGCTTTCATGAGCGCAATGGCACCGCGGTTGGGTCAAAAAATCAGGGAATACAAGAGCGCTCCCACAGCGATCACAGGGTCTTGCCCTTGATGCCGCGCCTGCGCCGTGCATAATGGATTCAGTTTAAAAATTTGAGGTTTGATTATGCTCGACCGTGATGGCTTTCGGCCTAACGTCGGCATCGTTTTGCTGAACCAGAAAAATCAGGTGTTCTGGGGCAAACGCATACGCACCCACTCCTGGCAGTTTCCGCAGGGTGGCATTGACCGGGGTGAGACCCCCGAGCAAGCCATGTACCGCGAACTCGGTGAGGAAGTCGGGCTACAGCCCGAGCATGTGCGTATTGTGGCCCGCACCCGCGACTGGTTGCGCTACGAGGTGCCGGACCGCTACATCCGCAGGGATGCGCGCGGCCACTACAAAGGTCAGAAACAGATCTGGTTTTTGCTTCAGTTGGTGGGGCAAGACTGGGACTTGAACCTGCGCGCCACCGACCACCCCGAGTTCGACGCCTGGCGTTGGAACGATTACTGGGTGCCGCTGGACATGGTGGTGGAGTTCAAACGCGGCGTGTACGAGATGGCGCTCACCGAACTCTCGCGCTACCTGCCACGCGGCGAGCATCGGGGCCGTTACATGCGCCCCTCACCCCGCAACGAAGCCATGGAACGCAACAGCCACATGGCCCTGCCGCCTGGTGCGAGCTTTGACCCCGACCCGCAAAACAGCGTGATCGGTCAACCCGATCAACCCGAGCAGGCCTGACGCTTCTTCAGCGGCTGAGCACCAGGTTGTCGCGGTGCAGCATCTCGGGCTCGGCCATGTAGCCCAAGAGGCTCTCGAACTCGACCGACGATTTGCGGCACAAGAGCCGCGCCTCGGCGCTGGCGTAATTGGCCAGGCCGCGGGCAATTTCAACACCGGCTTCATCGCGCACCGCGATCACATCGCCACGCGAGAAATTGCCGTCCACCGCCACCATGCCGATGGGCAGCAGGCTTTTGCCTTCGTCGCGCAATTTCTTCACCGCGCCAGCGTCCACCACCACCGCGCCTTTGAGCTGCAGGTGGTCGACCATCCATTGCTTGCGCGCGGCGTTCTTGGCGGTTTGCGCCACCAGCAAGGTGCCAATGGCCTGGCCCTGGGCGAGCCGCAACAAAGCGTCGGTCTCGCGGCCCCAGGCAATCACGGTGGAGGCGCCCGAACCTGCAGCGCGCTTGGCCGCCAGAATTTTTGTGATCATGCCACCGCGCCCCAGGCTGGAGCCGGCACCACCGGCCATGGCCTCCAAAGCCGGGTCGCCCGCACGGCCTTCGTGCACAAACTGCGCAGCGGGGTCTTTGCGCGGGTCGGCGGTGTAGAGGCCCTGTTGGTCGGTGAGGATGATGAGCGCGTCGGCCTCCACCAAGTTGGCCACCAGGGCACCCAAGGTGTCGTTGTCGCCGAACTTGATCTCGTCGTTGACCACCGTGTCGTTCTCGTTGATGACCGGCACCACACCGAGTTTGAGCAAGGTCAGTAGCGTGGAGCGCGCGTTCAAATAACGTTCGCGGTCAGCCAAATCAGCATGGGTCAGCAACACCTGCGCGCTGCCCAAGCCTTGGGCGCGCAGCTGGGTTTCGTACATCTGCGCCAAGCCCATTTGGCCCACCGCAGCAGCGGCTTGCAGTTCGTGAATTTCTTGGGGCCGGGTGGTCCAGCCTAAGCGCTTCATGCCCTCGGCAATCGCGCCGCTGGAAACCATGATGACCTCGCGGCCCTGGCGCACCAGCTCCGCCATCTGGCGGCACCATTCACGGATGGCGGCCTCGTCCAAGCCGCGGCCTTCGTTGGTCACCAAACTGGAGCCCACCTTGATCACGATACGGCGCGCATCGCGCAACACGGTCTCAGAGCTTTTCATGGTTTTGGGGTTCTGGGCCTTGTGCAGCTTAGGGCTGCAGCTATAGATTCAGGAGTGGTCAGCGCTTGGGTGTGTCAGGCGCCGCATCAGGCAATGGGATGAAACGCGGGTCAATCACCTCAGGCTCACCCACGAAACGCGGATCCACATCCACCGGCGGCTGCTCGGCAATTTGCTGCGCCGCGATGTGCTGGTAGACCGCCTTGACCAAAGGCTCGCAGCCCTCGCGGGTCAACGCAGAAATTTCAAACACCGGGCCTTTGTGCTTGAAGCGCTTCACAAAGTCTTTGACGACCGCGGCGCGTTCTTCTTCAGGCACCATGTCAAGCTTGTTGAGCACCAGCCAGCGCGGCTTGGCGTACAAACCAGCATCGTATTTTTTCAGTTCGTTGACGATGCCCTTGGCCTGCGCCACCGGGTCGGCGTTGTCGTCAAAGGGCGCCACGTCCACCACATGCAGCAGCAAACGGGTGCGTTGCAAGTGGCGCAAAAACAAATGGCCCAAGCCCGCACCTTCAGAGGCGCCTTCGATCAAACCGGGCAGGTCGGCCACCACAAAACTTTGCTCAGGCCCCACGCGCACCACACCCAAATTGGGGTGCAAGGTGGTGAAGGGGTAGTCGGCAATGCGCGGGCGGGCGTTGGAAATCGCGGTGATCAGCGTGGACTTGCCCGCATTGGGCAAACCCAGCAAGCCCACATCGGCCAGCACCTTGAGTTCGAGCTTGAGGTTGCGCTTTTCGCCGGGCCAGCCAGGCGTTTTCTGGCGCGGGGCGCGGTTGATGGCGCTTTTGAAACGCAGGTTGCCAAAGCCACCATCGCCGCCCTTGGCAATCGTGATGACCTCACCGGGTTGGAGCAACTCAAACAGCACCTCGCCGGTTTCAGCGTCCGTGATGATGGTGCCCACGGGCATTTTGAGGGTGATGTCGTCGCCCGCAGCGCCAAACATGTCCGAGCCCATGCCGTGTTGGCCGCGCTTGGCATCGTATCGGCGCGCGTAGCGGAAATCGACCAGGGTGTTGAGGTTGGGGTCGGCCACGGCAAACACATGGCCGCCGCGACCGCCGTCGCCCCCATTGGGGCCGCCGAATTCTTTGTATTTCTCGTGCCGAAACGAGACGCAGCCGTTGCCGCCATCTCCCGCGGAGATGTCGATGTAAGCCTCGTCAACAAATTTCATGGCTGAGTCCGAAAAGTTCTAGCGTTATAAACGAAAAACCCCGCGCGACAGCGCAGGGTCTTTCAGGGGAAGTGCAAGACGGCTTAGGCCGCTGTCACGTTCACCGTGTGCTTGTTCATCGCGCCTTTGACAGCGAATGACACGTGGCCGTCCACCAGCGCAAACAGGGTGTGGTCTTTGCCAATACCCACGTTGCTGCCAGCGTGGAACTTGGTGCCACGTTGACGAACGATGATGGAGCCAGCGCTGATCAATTCACCGCCGAAAGCCTTCACACCGAGCATTTTGGGCTTGGAATCACGCCCGTTTCGCGTAGAGCCGCCGCCTTTTTTCTGTGCCATGATCTTTTCCTCAATCAAGTGAGGGCAAGCACTGCCTGCCCCGCAAAGTTATTAGGCGGAAATCGCGCTGATTTGCAGTTCGGTGAACTGTTGGCGATGGCCCTGACGCTTTTGGTAGTGCTTACGACGACGCATTTTGAAAATGCGCACTTTGTCGTGCTTGCCGTGTGCCACGATGGTGGCTTTGACTGTAGCGCCGGAAACCAAGGGCGTGCCGACTTTGAGTTCTGCGCCGTCGCCGACTGCCAAAACTTGGTCGATCACGATCTCTTGGCCTACGTCCGCAGCAATCTGTTCTACTTTAATTTTTTCGCCAGCAGCAACACGATACTGTTTGCCACCGGTTTTTATGACCGCGTACATGTGAGATCTCTTTCAGTGAGTTCTGCGGACGGATTTCCACAGAGCCCTACAGTTTAACATGTTTTGCGGCCGTGGGCGGTTACCATAGGCCCATGTTCAGTTACCGCCATGCCTTTCACGCCGGCAACCATGCCGACGTGCTCAAACACACTGTGTTGATCGCCACCCTCAGGCACATGGCCCTCAAGGATGCCGCCATCGCGGTGATCGACACCCACGCGGGCGCCGGCCTGTACCGTTTGGACAGCGATTACGCCCAAACCAGCGGCGAGGCCTCGGAAGGCGTGCTGAAGTTGCTGGAAAGCAACAACTTAAGCCCCGCCCTGCAGGACTATGTGGACGTGATCCGCAGCTTCAACCGGCCCGACCAAAGCCGCGTCTACCCTGGCTCGCCCTTCATCATCCAGCACTTGTTGCGCCAACAAGACCGCCTAAAACTGTTTGAAATCCACCCCTCCGACATCAAAGCCTTGAGCGGCAATGTTGAGCAGCTCGATGCCGGCCGGCAAGTGGCGGTGTTTCGCGAAGACGGTTTTGAAGGCGTGAAGAAATTTTTGCCGCCTCCCTCGCGCCGGGCGCTGGTGCTGTGCGACCCCAGCTATGAAATCAAGAGCGACTACGCTCGGGTGGTGGACATGGTGGCCGACAACATGAAGCGTTTTGCCACCGGCACGTACGCGGTGTGGTACCCGGTGATTCCGCGCCCTGAGGCTCACGACGTGCCGCGCAAACTCAAAACCCTGGCCAACAAGCTGGGCAAGCCCTGGCTGCACGCCACGCTGACCATCAAGTCCAGCAAAACCACCTTGGTGGCCGGTGAAGCCCAACGACCGGGGCTACCCGCCAGCGGCATGTTTTTGATCAACCCGCCCTACACCCTCAAAGAAGCCCTCAAGCCCGCCCTGCCGGAGATGGTCAAGGCCCTGGGCTTGGACCGCAATGCCGCTTTCACACTGGAAAGCGGCGGTTAAAAGAGAGGCTGTCAGCTGAGCTCAGTCGGAGAGAGGCTGTCAGCTGAGCTCAGTCGGCTAAGGCGCCAGGACTTAAGCGGGCAGCAAGCCCAAGCGCTTGCAAATTTCCAGTGTGGGCGCGCTTTGGTTCATGCTGTAGAAGTGCAGCGCAGGCACGCCGCAGACCCGCAACTGGTCGCACAAATCGGTCACCACATCCAGGCCAAAGGCTTTGATGGACGCGGTGTCGTCGCCAAAACTTTGCAGGCGCAAGCGGATCCAACGCGGAATTTCTGCACCGCACGCATCTGAGAAACGCATGAGTTGGGTCGAGCTGGTGATGGGCATGATGCCCGGCACGATGGGGATGTGCACGCCCTTGGCATCGGCCTCTTCCACAAACTTGAAGTAAGCGTCAGAGTTGAAAAAATACTGGGTGATGGCGGAGCTCGCGCCCGCACGGGCCTTGGTCACCAAGGCCTGTAAATCAGCCTCGGGCGATTTGGCCTGAGGGTGAATTTCCGGGTAAGCCGCCACCTCGATGTGGAAGTCTTCCCCGGTTTCTTCGCGGATGAAGGCCACCAAATCACTGGCGTGGGCGAACTCGCCGCCGGCACCATAACCGCTGGGCAAATCACCGCGCAAAGCCACGATGCGCTTCACACCCATGGCCTTGAGCTGCGCCAAATTGGCACGCATGCTGGCTTTGGTTGCACCGATGCACGACATGTGCGAGGCCGCTTCTTGGCCCTCGGCCATGATCTCGCGCACGGTGGTGAAGGTGCCGTCCTGGGTCGAGCCACCTGCGCCATAAGTGACCGAACAGAACTCGGGCTTCAAGGCGTACAGCGCCTGGCGCACAAGGCGTAATTTCTCCGCGCCTTCAGGCGACTTGGGTGGGAAAAACTCAATGCTCACCGGGCAGGTCACATCACTCATCGCAATCTCCGAACTCACGCCACAGGTACTTAGACAGGCACCTGGGCGTGAATGAAAAACTCATGGTTGCCGTCGCCACCAGCGATCGGCGAATCAAACCAGGCTTGCACGTTCAAGCCCAAGTCAGCACACGCCTGGTGCAAGCGCTCTTTGACCACCGGGTACATGGCCGTATCGCGCACCACACCACCCTTGCCCACTTGGCCGGGCTGCAATTCAAACTGCGGCTTGACCAGCAACAGCACATCCGCACCGGGCTTGAGCAGGGTCACCACCGCGGGCAAGATCAGGGTGAGCGAGATGAAAGACACATCGGCCACCAACAGCTCAAAGGCCGGGCCCTCAGACATGCCCAACTCATCTAAGTGTTCGCTCAAGGCGTCATCAAGCGCATCCGTGTCGCGGGCGTTCACGTTTTCCAGGCACAACACCCGCGCGTCATCACGCAGTTGCGGGTGTAACTGCGCCGAGCCCACATCCAACCCCACCACACGCGCCGCACCCGCTTGCAACAAACAATCGGTGAAACCGCCGGTGCTTTGGCCCACATCCAGGCAAACCTTGCCTTGCACGTGCACACCGGTTTTTTGGAGTGCAGCTTCAAGCTTGAGGCCACCGCGCGAGACGTAGCGCGCCTCGGCGTCATCCAACAAACGCAGCTCGGCGTCATCGGGCACATCGTCGCCGTTTTTGGCAACACGACGCCACGCGGCGCCGTCTTGCCACTCGACACCCGCCGCAATCAGGCGCTGGGCCTGAGAGCGGGTGCTGGCCAGCCCGCGCTGGACCAGCAACTGGTCAATCCGCATCGCGGATCAATAGCGGTAAGTGTCGGCCTTGTAAGGGCCTTGCTTGCTCACACCGATGTAGGCAGCCTGCTCTGCGCTCAGCTCAGACAACATGGCGCCGACTTTCTTCAAGTGCAGGCGAGCCACTTTCTCGTCGAGGTGCTTGGGCAGCACATAGACCTTGCCCGACTTGTACTCTTTGGACTTGGTGAACAACTCGATTTGCGCAATGGTTTGGTTGGCAAAGCTCGAGCTCATCACAAAGCTGGGGTGACCGGTGCCGCAACCCAGGTTCACCAGGCGACCTTTGGCCAACATGATGATGCGCTTGGCGGGCTTCTTGCCTTTGGCCGGGAAGATCACGTGGTCCACCTGGGGCTTGATCTCTTCCCACTTGTACTTCTCGAGCGAGGTCACGTCGATCTCGTTGTCAAAGTGACCGATGTTGCACACAATGGCCTGGTCTTTCATGGCCAGCATGTGGGCGTGGGTGATCACGTCTTTGTTGCCGGTGGCGGTCACGAAAATGTCAGCCTTGTCAGCCGCGTATTCCATGGTCACCACTTTGTAGCCTTCCATGGCGGCTTGCAGGGCGTTGATGGGGTCGATCTCGGTCACCCACACTTGGGCGCTCAAAGCGCGCAGGGCTTGGGCCGAGCCCTTGCCCACGTCACCGTAACCGGCGACCACGGCCACTTTGCCGGCGATCATCACATCGGTGGCGCGCTTGATGGCGTCCACAAGCGACTCACGGCAGCCGTACAGGTTGTCGAACTTGCTCTTGGTCACCGAGTCGTTCACGTTGATGGCGCGGAAAGCCAAAGCGCCTTTGGCCGACATCTCGTTCAAACGCAGCACGCCGGTGGTGGTCTCTTCGGTCACGCCGATGATGTTTTTCAGTCGACGGCTGTACCAGGTGGGGTCCACCTTGAGCTTGGCCTTGATGCTGTTGAAGAGGCACACCTCTTCTTCGCTGCCGGGCTTGGCCAACACTTTGATGTCTTTCTCAGCGCGGGCGCCCAGGTGCATCAACAAGGTGGCATCGCCGCCGTCGTCCAAAATCATGTTGGGGCCTTCGGTCTTGCTGCCCTTGGCGCCGAATTCAAAAATGCGGTGGGTGTAGTCCCAGTAGTCTTTCAGGGTCTCGCCCTTGTAGGCAAACACGGGCGTGCCGTTGGCCACCAAAGCGGCAGCGGCGTGGTCTTGCGTGGAGAAAATATTGCACGAGGCCCAACGCACTTGCGCGCCCAGGGCTTCCAAGGTTTCGACCAGCACCGCGGTCTGGATGGTCATGTGCAAAGAACCGGTGATGCGCGCGCCCTTGAGGGGTTGGGCTTTGGCGAATTCCTCGCGGATAGCCATCAGGCCAGGCATTTCGGTTTCAGCAATTTTGATCTCTTTGCGACCCCAGTCAGCCAGGGACAGGTCGGCGATCACGTAATCTTGCGCGGGTTTGAGAACAGCACTCATGGTTAGCTCCAAAATAAATTGACAGCCACCGTGCGGGAAGGGATTCGGGGGGACTCACCTCACAAACACAGTGGGTGAGCGCCGTTGGAGTGGCCACGAACAGGTGTGCACCTGCGGCGGCAATCCGAGCCTCACTCAAGTGTCATCGGCGCTTTGCCGTGCGGACTTGAGCTGCAACGCTCCTCGGAAGGTCATAATTCTAGCCTTAAACAGAATATCCCTCATGTCTTTTGTGCCTGAAACGCGGCGTCGCCGCACCTTTGCCATCATTTCCCACCCCGACGCGGGTAAAACCACGCTGACCGAAAAGCTGTTGCTGTTCTCGGGCGCGATCCAGATCGCCGGCTCGGTCAAAGCACGCAAGGCCAGTCGCCACGCGACCTCCGACTGGATGGAGATTGAAAAGCAACGTGGCATCTCGGTGGCCAGCTCAGTCATGCAAATGCAGTACCGCGAGCATGTCATCAACCTGCTTGACACACCCGGCCACAAAGACTTCAGTGAAGACACCTACCGCGTGCTCACCGCGGTGGACTCGGCATTGATGGTGATTGACGCGGCCAACGGTGTGGAGGCGCAAACACGTCGCTTGATCGAGGTTTGCCGTCAGCGCAACACACCCATCATCACCTTTGTGAACAAGATGGACCGCGAGGTGCGCGACCCGCTCGACATCCTGGATGAAGTCGAGCGTGAGCTTGGCATGCCCTGCGTGCCCATGACCTGGCCGGTGGGTCAGGGCAAGCAATTCGGCGGCATCATCAATTTGCGCACCCAGGCCATGACGGTGTTCGAGTCGGGCAGCGAACGCCGCCCGCAAGATTTCGATGCCATCCCCTTGAGCGACCAGGACGCGTTGATCGGCCGTTTTGGCGCCGAGTATGAAACCGCGGTGGACAGCATGGAGCTGGCCACCGGCGCCTCACCCGCGTTTGACCGCGAGGCCTTTTTGGCCGGCAAACAAACCCCGGTGTTTTTCGGTTCAGGCGTGAACAATTTCGGGGTGATGGAAGTGCTCGACGCGCTGGTTGATCTCGCGCCCTCGCCACGCTCACGCACCAGCTCGCTGGTGGTCAACAAGCAACCGGTCATCAAAGAAGTGCTGCCCGAAGACGCGGCGTTTTCTGGCGTGGTGTTCAAGGTGCAAGCCAATATGGACCCCTCGCACCGCGACCGCATTGCCTTTGTGCGGGTGTGTGCCGGCAAGTACAGCCCGGGCATGAAACTCAAGGTCATGCGCAGCAGCAAAGAGTTGCGCCCCACCTCGGTGGTGACCTTCATGAGCCAGCGCCGCGAAGCGGTGGAAGAGGCTTATGCCGGTGACATCGTGGGCTTCACCACCCACGGTGGTGTGCAGCTGGGCGACACCATCACCGACGGCAGTGTGAACCTGCAGTTCACAGGCCTGCCCTTCTTCGCGCCCGAGATGTTCATGACCGTGGTGCTGAAAAACCCACTGCGCACCAAGCAGTTGCAACAAGGCCTGGCCCAGCTGGGCGAAGAAGGCGCGATTCAGGTCTTCAAACCCGAAGCCGGCGGCAACATGTTGCTGGGTGCGATTGGTCAGCTGCAATTTGAGGTGGTGCAACACCGCCTCAAAGGCGAGTACGACGCCGATGTGCGCTTAGAGACTTCGCAGTACACCGGCGCGCGTTGGATCACTGCTGACACGCCCGCAGAATTGCGCGCCTTTGTGGATGCCTACCCGCTGCGCATGGCGCGTGATGCGGCTGACACCCTGGCTTACCTGTGCACCAGCCCGTATGACGTGCGGCTGGCGCAAGAGCGCTTTCCGAAGATTCACTTTCACCCGCTGCGTGAGCATGCGGGCTTGTCGCTGGGCTCAGCGGGTTAAGGTCTGGCCTTACAGCGGCTTGGCCAGGCCCAGTTTTTCCACCAGTGCTTTTTCGCGCTCGAAAGTGTCGGCCGCGAACTTCTGGTAGCCGGCCGTGCTCATGTACATGGGCACCATGTCGTAGCGGTTGAGGATGTTTTTGTAGCTGTCCATCTCCATGGCCTGCTTGAAACCATCGTGCAAACGCTTGACCACCGCTGGTGGTGTGCCCTTGGGCGCGCCAATGCCAAAGGGTGAGTTCTGCACCAAGTCCAACCCCAACTCTTTGAGGGTGGGCGCATCTGGAAACTTGGCCAAACGCTCAGCACCCCAGGTGTTGAGGACCCGCAACTTGCCGGCCTCCACGTGCGGGGCAAAACCGGTGGAATCGGCCGCAGCCATGATGTTGCCACCCAGGATGGACTGCATCATGTCGGCACTGCCTTTGTAAGGCACGTGCAGCAACTCCAGCCCCAGCTTTTGCGCGATCAACTCCATCGTCAAGTGCGGGCTGGTCATGGTGCCGGTGGAGCCGTAGCTCAACTTGCCCGGGTTGGCCTTGGCCCAGGCCACAAAGTGCGTCCAGGTGCGCAGCGGTGAATCGGCGGGCACCACCAAACCAAAGGCATAGCCGGTGACGTTGATGACGTAGCTGATGTCTTTGACCGGGTCCCAATTGATCTTGGTGGTGTAGGGCAAACGGAACACGCCCAGGGGAATTTGCGCCAGGGTGTAACCATCGGGCGCTGAGGATTGCAAGGTCTGCGCCGGCAAGGTGCCCGCCGCACCCGGCTTGTTTTCCACCACCACCGATTGACCCAAAATCTTGCTGGCATTGTCGGCCAAAGCGCGCATGGTGATGTCGGTCGGCCCACCCGCGGGAAACGCGATGATGAGCTTGATCGGCTTATTGGGGAAAGCTTGCGCTTGGGAAGCCAAGGCGGTGCTGGCAGCACTGGCCGCAGCCATTTGTAAAACCTGACGGCGTTGCATGGTTGTCTCCTGTTTTTTGTAGAAGCATAAACCGATTTGCGCAGGCCTCGGCGATGACCTTCAAAGATTCGGGAAAAGCTGCGGCGTTTGATCAGGCAACTTCACCATGGCCTGGGTAAACCATGCACTGTCCACGCAGTGCTTGAGCCAGGCTTGCAGCGCAGGCAGGTTCAACGATGAAAACCAAGCCGCATCCACCGCGGCGAATTGGCGCACAAAGGGGAACAAGGCCACATCGAGCGGGCTCATGGATGGGCCGGCCATGTAGGCCTGGCGCTTGAGCAGCGCATTCATGTCATGCAACAGGCCCGCCACCGCCGCATCGCGCGGGCTTTGACGGTCGGTCACACCAAAGCGCTGCGGGTATTTGTAGCGGTCCAGCTGGACCTTGAATTCGCCGTCGTTGCGATCGATCCAGGCCCGTGCTTGGGGGTCTTGCAAAACCAGGCCCAAGCCTGGATCGCTGCTTTGCGCCAAGGCCCACTGCATGATGTGCAGGCTCTCATCAATGACCTGGCCATCAGGCAAGACCAGCACCGGCACCGTGCCTTTGGGCGACGCCGCCAACATGGCAGGCGGTTTGTCGCGCAACACAATTTCATGCGCCAACACCTGGCGTTGTGCCATGAGCAAAGCCATGCGCGCGCGCATGGCGTAAGGACAGCGCCGGTAGGTGTAGAGCAGAGGTAGCTGCAAAATTGATAGCTACTTAGTCAGAATTATCGGCGCTCACAGGCGTTTTTATCGATGTTTTGGATGAACCTCTGGCCAGCACAGGCTTCAAGGCTTGGCCGGTGTGGGTGCCCAGCTTGACCAGGCCTTCGGGCGTGGTGGCCGCCACAATGTGCCCGCCACCTTTGCCGCCTTCTGGCCCCAGGTCTATCACCCAATCGGCTTCAGCCATCACATCGAGGTCGTGCTCAATCACCACCACGCTGTGCCCGCCGTTGACCAAGCGGTGCAGCACATGGATGAGCTTTTCCACATCGGCCATGTGCAAGCCCACCGTGGGTTCATCGAGCACATAGAGGGTGTGCGGCGCTTTGTTGCCGCGCTTGGTCACATCGTCACGTACTTTGGAGAGTTCAGTCACCAGCTTGATGCGCTGCGCCTCGCCACCGCTGAGCGTGGGTGAGGGTTGACCCAAGGTCAGGTAACCCAGCCCCACGTCTTTGAGCAACTGCAAGGGGTGGCTGATGTTGGGCATGGAGGCGAAGAAGGTCACTGCCTCGTCCACTTCCATCTGCAGCACCTCGCCAATGCTTTTGCCACGCCAGGTCACCGCCAGAGTTTCTGGGTTGAAGCGTGCGCCGTGGCACGCCTCGCAAGGCACTTTCACATCGGGCAAAAAGCTCATCTCGATGGTGCGCACGCCCTGCCCTTCACAGCTGGGGCAACGCCCTTCGCCGGTGTTGAAGCTGAAGCGCCCTGCTGCATAACCGCGCGCCTTGGCCTCCAGGGTCTCGGCAAACAGCTTGCGGATGGTGTCCCAAAAACCGATGTAGGTGGCCGGGCATGAACGCGGCGTTTTACCAATCGGCGTTTGGTCCACTTCAAGCACCCGGTCGATGGTATCGAACCCACTGATGTGGCTGCAACCCGTCCAGGGCAAGAGCTCACCAGCGGCCAGCGCGTCACGCCCGGCCTTGGTGCTGCGCTTGGCCACAGCCATGGCCACATTGCTCAGCAACACATCGCGCGCCAAGGTGGATTTGCCAGAACCCGACACACCGGTGATGGCCACCAATCGCTTGAGCGGCACCTGCGCAGTCACATCGGCCAGGTTGTGCAATTTGGCGTTGTGCACGGTGAGCCACTCGTGAATGTCTGTGTCTGCTTTGGCGTTGCTTGCCTGGATGTCGCGCCGCGGACTCAAAGGGTGGCGAATGGCGTGCAACAAATAATGCCCGGTTTGCGAATCGGCAGCGGCCTGCACATCGGCCACCGACCCCTGCGCCACCAAACGCCCGCCACGCTTGCCAGCACTTGGCCCGATGTCGATGATGTGGTCCGCATGGCGGATGGTGTCTTCATCGTGCTCCACCACCACCAGGGTGTTGCCTTTGTCGCTCAAGGTTTGCAACGCACGCAACAAAATGCGGTTGTCACGCGCATGTAAACCAATCGTGGGTTCGTCCAGCACATAGCACACGCCCTGCAAATTACTGCCCAGTTGTGCGGCCAAACGGATGCGCTGCGCCTCACCGCCTGAGAGCGTGGGCGCACCGCGGTCCAGGGTCAGGTAGCCCAACCCCACGTCTTGCAGAAAACTCAAACGCGCCTTGATTTCCGGAATCAGGTCGCGTGCAATGTCCATCTCGCGCTGGCTCAAACGCTGGGCATCCAGGGTGTGCGTCCAGGTGCTGATGTCGTCCACGCTCAAGCGCGCCAACTCGGTGATGCCCACGCCCGCAAAGGTCACAGCCCGCGCTGTGGCATTCAAACGCGTGCCTTCACAGGTCGGGCACACGGTGTCGGTGAGGTCTTCCACCTCGGGCTCGGCAAAGGTTTGCTCGCGCCCGCGGTCCTTGTCATCTCGCACCGAATCGTCCAGCGCTTTGCGTTGCTCTTTGCTGAGCTTCACACCGGTGCCCACGCAGTCAGGGCACCAGCCGTGTTTGCTGTTGTAAGAGAACAAACGCGGGTCAAGCTCGTTGTAAGAGGTGGCACACACCGGGCAGGCCCGCAGCGTGGAATACACCTGCAGCGAGCCCAGGGCCTCGGTCGACTCGCCCGCGGCCAGCGCGCGTTCAATGCCGTCCATGTGGCTGAGCACATGCAACACACCCTTGCCATGTTCGAGCGCGGTGGCCAGGCCGTCACGCAGCGCTTGTTCGTTCTCAGGTGTGACATCCAAGCTCAACACGGGCAGCTCGATGGTGTGCTCTTTGAAACGGTCGATGCGCGGAAAGCCCGAGGTGGGCAAGAAATTCCCATCCACCCGCAAATGGGTGTAGCCACGCGGGCGCGCCCAATCTGCCAGCTCGGTGTAGACCCCTTTGCGGTTGAGCACCAAGGGTGCCAGCAAGCCAATGTGCTGGCCCTTGAACTGCTTCATCAACTGCGCAGCAATGCTTTGCGGTGTTTGCGGTGCCACCGCGGCACCGTCGTGGATGCAATGCTGGGTGCCCAGCTTCACATACAAGAGCCGCAAAAAGTGCCACACCTCGGTGGTCGTGCCCACGGTTGATTTACGCCCACCGCGCGAGAGGCGCTGCTCAATCGCCACCGTGGGCGGAATGCCATACACCGCATCCACCTCAGGCCGACCCGCAGGTTGCACGATGCTGCGGGCGTACGCATTCAAGCTCTCGAGGTAACGGCGCTGACCTTCGTTGAACAGAATGTCAAACGCCAGCGTGGATTTGCCTGAGCCCGACACACCGGTGATGACGTTGAATTTGCCGCGCGGAATGTCCACGCTCAAACCTTTGAGGTTGTGCTCTTTGGCGTTAACGATGCGAATCGAGTCGGCGCCAGCGTATGAGGAGCCCGGCGTAGCCCCGGCGTCTGCTGAAAAACGGCCCTGATCCATCGCAGACAAAGCCAGATATTTCGCAGCAGGCTCGGCCACCTCATGCACCACACCCATGCTCGCGGCGTAATCGCGCAAGGCCTTGGCGGTGTGCGAGGTGGCATGCAGCAGCAAGTCTTCGGGAGTGCCTTGGGCCACGATCTGCCCGCCCGCTTCGCCGCCTTCAGGCCCCAGGTCAATCAGCCAGTCGCTGGCGCGCATCACGTCCAGGTTGTGCTCAATCACCAAAAGCGAATGACCGGCATCCAGCAATTTTCGCATGGCCCGCATGAGCTTGGCGATGTCATCAAAGTGCAAACCAGTGGTGGGCTCGTCAAACAAAAACAAAGTGCCTTTGCGGGCCAGGGTTTGTCGGCTCGAGGCGCTGCTCTTGGCAGCATCGGCCAAGTAGCCGGCCAACTTCAAACGCTGGGCCTCACCGCCTGAGAGCGTGGGCACCGGTTGGCCCAGGCGCACATAGTCCAGCCCCACATCCACAATCGGTTGCAAAGCACGCAGCACATCACGGTCGTTGGCGAACAAGGCAGCGGCTTCGCTGACGGTGAGTTCCAACACATCCGACACGTTCAAAAACCGGCCACCACGTTCGATCTTCACCTCCAGAATTTCCGGGCGGAAGCGTTGGCCATTGCAGTCGGGGCAACGCAAATACACATCGCTCAAGAACTGCATTTCCACATGCTCAAAGCCCGAGCCACCGCAGGTCGGGCAACGGCCATCACCGGTGTTGGCGCTGAACTTGGCGGTGGTGTAACCGCGCTGCTGGGCCAGGGTGGCGGTGGCGAAAATTTCGCGCATCGCGTCCCACGCCCCCACATAGCTCACCGGGTTGGAGCGCGCGGTTTTACCAATCGGTGATTGGTCGACAAACACCACCTCGCCCAATTGCTCGGCGCCCAGCAAGCGCTCATGCGCACCCGGGGTTTCGGTGGCTTTGCCAAAGTGACGCAGCAAGGCCGGGGCCAGCACGTCTTGAATCAAGGTGGACTTGCCCGAACCCGACACACCCGTCACACACACCAGGCGCTGCAGGGGAATCTCCACACTCACGTGTTTGAGGTTGTGCTCGGTCACGCCCTCCAAAATCAGGCGCGGCGTGTTGGCAGCCACCACCCGTTTGAAGCCAGCTCCCACTTGCTTGCGTGAGCCCAGGTAGGCGCCGGTCAAGGTGTCGGCCGCACGCAGGTCTTCGGTGGCGCCGTCAAACACAATCTCGCCACCACGCTCGCCAGGCCCGGGGCCCATGTCGATCATGCGGTCAGCAGCCAGCATGACCGCGGGGTCATGCTCCACCACCACCAAGGTGTTGCCTGCATCGCGCAGGCGCTGCATGGCCTCGATGATGCGGTGCATGTCACGCGGGTGCAGGCCAATGCTGGGCTCGTCCAACACAAACAAGGTGTTGACCAGCGAGGTGCCCAAAGCCGTGGTGAGGTTGATGCGCTGCACCTCACCGCCACTGAGCGTGCGGCTTTGACGGTCGAGCGTGAGGTAACCGATGCCCACATCGCACAAATAGCGCAGACGGTGGGTGATTTCTTCAAACAACAATTTCAAGGCCTGCAACTCACCAGCCTGGTGGCCCGACTGCGCCGCATTCGCTTGCACGCGGTCAAAAAACGCGCGCAGTTTGTCAATCGGCATGAGCATCAAGTCATGCAAGCACAAACCGGGCAAAGCCTCGAGTTGCGGTCGGCTCCAGCCCACGCCTGCAGGCATGAAACGCTTGGCCGGTGTGAGCACCGCATCGGCATCAGCTTGGCTGCCGATGCGCCACAACAGGCTCTCGGTTTTCAAGCGCGCACCGGCACAGGTCTCGCACGGTGTGTAGCTGCGGTACTTGGAGAGCAGCACACGGATGTGCATCTTGTAAGACTTGGTCTCCAGGTACTCAAAAAAACGTTTGATGCCGTACCACTGCTGGTTCCACTTGCCGTTCCAATTCGGTGAACCGTTGATGACCCAGCCCTGTTGCTCGGGCGTGAGTTTGTACCAAGGGGTGTCGCGCGGAATGCCTGCGGTTTCGGCATGGCGCATCAGGTCGTCCTGGCACTCTTGCCAAGCCGGGGTTTGGATCGTCTTGATCGCCCCGTTGCGCAGGGTGAGTTTGTTGTCTGGAATCACCAGGCCGTAGTCCACCCCAATCACCCGCCCGAAGCCTCGGCACACCGGGCAGGCACCGACCGCGGAATTGAAAGAGAACATGGAGGGCAAGGGGTCGCTGTAACGCTGCTCGCTCTCGGGGCAATGCAAGCCGGTGGAGAACTTCCACACCTCAGGCTCGGTGCCTTCTTCGCCCAGCACATAGACCGCCAGTCGCCCACCGCGTTTGAGCGCGACCTCGATGGCCTCGACCACCCGCGCGCGCTCGGTGTTGCTCAAGCGAAATCGATCGGCCACCACATCGAGCAACTTGCGCGGCCCGGTGACAGTGGCCACCTCGCGCTCGGCTTGCACACGGGTGAAGCCACTGACCGACAACCACTGCTGCACCTCTTCGGCACTGGCGGTGGCAGGCAGCTCAACAGGGAAGGTGAAGACCAAACGCGGCTCAACAGCCAAGGCCTGCACCCGGTCTTTCAAGGTGTCATAAATCGTATCGGCATTGTCATGCCGCACGGGACGGGCGGTTTGTTGGTCAAAAAGTTGCGCCGCACGCGCGAACAACAACTTCAGGTGGTCGTTGAGTTCGGTCATCGTGCCCACGGTGGAACGTGAGGAGCGCACCGGGTTGGTCTGGTCGATGGCAATCGCCGGGGGCACCCCTTCGACCTTGTCGACCGCTGGCTTGTCCATGCGGTCCAGAAACTGGCGCGCGTATGCAGAGAAAGTCTCTACATAACGCCGCTGCCCCTCAGCGTAGAGGGTGTCAAACACCAGGCTGGATTTGCCCGAGCCACTGGGGCCGGTCACCACCGTCAACTCGCCGGTGCGGATGTCCAGGTCGATGTTTTTGAGGTTGTTCTGGCGCGCGCCGCGTATGCGGATGATCCCTTGGGGCATGACAGTCTGGCCTTTAAATGCAAGCCAAACATTCTAGGGAATGTGCGGGGCACCCATGAAAAAAGGGTCATCGAGATGACCCTGGTCTTGATCCAAGTTCAAGCACCCCGAAAAAGGGCGCTTGAAGATCACTTGGCCGCAGGTGCGGCTGGTGCGTCAGCAGGCTTGGCGTCTGCAGCAGGGGCTGCAGGTGCTGCGGGTGCCGCTTCTGCTGGCTTGGCTGGCTCGGGGGCGTGCACCGCCTCAGAACCATGTTTTTCGCCAGTCATGTCCAGGCTGTCGCCACCCTTCATGATCACAAACAGGGCCAGGGCTGCAAACAAGACAAAGCCCACAATGATCTTCCACATCTTCACTCTCCTAGAAAAAAAGGCCCTCAAGCTGAGGGCCTGTTGAGCCTGGCGGAGCAAGCCCCGCACAGGCACGTGATCACCAGCGCATCAATCGCCAGCGAAAATGTCCACGTCTTTGGTTTCCTTGATGAACAAGCCACCAATCACCACGGTCGCAGCCGCGATGATGATTGGATACCACAAGCCGTTGTACATGTTACCGGTTTGCGCCACGATCGCGAAGGCGGTGGTGGGCAGCAAGCCGCCGAACCAGCCGTTACCGATGTGGTAAGGCAAGGACATGGAGGTGTAACGGATGCGGGTGGGGAACATTTCCACCAGCATGGCCGCGATCGGGCCGTACACCATGGTCACCAGCAAGACCAGGTAGGTCAAGATGATGATGACCTTGACCTTGTCGAACTTGGCCATGTCAGCTTTGGCAGGGTAGTTGGCGGCTTTCAAAGCAGCGCCCAGGTTGCCAGCCAGCAAGGTGGCGCCAGCGGTTTTCTCGTTGCTCAGGTCTTTGACAGACTTGGTGGCAGCTTCGATGGCCTTGGCGTCTTTGGGCTCAGCAGCGTTCAAAGCAGCCAGTTTCTCTTCGGCTTTGCCTTTGGCTTCAGCGATGTCTTCAGGGCTGTACTTCACCTTCACCACGGTCTCACCGACCTTGATGGTGGCAGGCGTGCCAGCAGGTGCAACTTCATTGCTGTAGCTCACAGAGGCCGAGGCCAGACGTTGCTTGGCGATGTCGCAAGACGAGGTGAACTTCTTGGTGCCGGTGGGGTTGAACTGGAACGAGCACTCGGCTGGGTCAGCGGTCACCACAACTTTGGAAGCTTGCTGAGCGACATGCAAGTCAGGGTTGGCCGCTTTGGTCAGGGCTTCGAACACCGGGAAGTAAGTCAGCGCAGCCAACAAGCAACCAGCCAAGATGATGGGCTTGCGGCCAATCTTGTCAGACAAGGTGCCGAACACGATGAAGAACGGGGTGCCGATGATCAACGAAATCGCGACCATGATGTTGGCGGTTGCGCCGTCCACTTTCAAAGCCTGGGTCAAGAAGAACAAGGCATAGAACTGGCCGGAGTACCACACCACAGCTTGACCAGCGGTCAAACCGATCAGGGCCAAGATCACGATCTTGAGGTTTTTCCACTGGCCGAAAGATTCAGCCAAAGGTGCTTTGGAGGTCTTGCCTTCAGCCTTCATTTTCTGGAAGGCAGGCGACTCGTTCATGGACAAACGGATGTAAACCGAAATACCCAAGAGCAGAATCGACACGATGAACGGCACGCGCCAGCCCCAATCGGCAAAAGCTTCTTCGCCAATCGCGGTACGTGTACCCAGAATCACCATCAAGCTCAGGAACAAGCCCAAAGTCGCGGTGGTCTGAATCCAAGCGGTGTAGGCACCACGCTTGCCGTGCGGCGCGTGTTCAGCCACGTAGGTGGCAGCACCACCGTACTCACCACCCAAGGCCAAGCCTTGGAGCAAACGCAGGGCAATCAGGATCACCGGAGCGGCCACGCCAATGGTGGCGTAGGTCGGCAACACACCCACGATGAAGGTCGACAGACCCATGATCAGGATCGTCACCAGGAAGGTGTATTTACGACCGATCATGTCACCCAAGCGGCCGAAGAAAATCGCGCCGAAGGGGCGAACGATGAAGCCGGCAGCGAAGGCCAAGAGCGCGAAAATGAAGGCCGAGCCTTCATCCAAACCGCCGAAGAATTGCTTGGCAATGATGGCTGCCAAAGAACCGTACAGGTAGAAGTCGTACCACTCAAAAACAGTGCCGAGGGACGAAGCGAAGATCACTTTCTTCTCTTCGGCCGACATCGGACGGGGTGCGGCGTTTGCCATGTGTTTGTCTCCATTCAAGATAAACCTCCGACAGGGAGGGTGGAGACATTGTTGGGGAGTGCACTGACCTCGTTCTTACGCGAAACTTATCCACAGCTGACAAACACCGTGCAAACCCTAGCTTTTTATTTCGTCATGTGAATTTTCAGCGCTTTCGCTCGATGCCGACATGAATATGGGTGAACGACTCCCAAGCGGGTCCGTCAAACCAAGCATCACCTTGCAGGTAGTCACGCAACATGGGCAAGGCGTCCAGGCCCCAAAACAATTTGCCATCCACTTCAAACGTCGGCACACCAAACACGCCGGCGTCGATGGCTTCTTGGGTCAGCGATTTGAGTTGCTCTTTCACCGCCGCACTTTGCGGCTCGCGTGTGACCGGCAGCTGGTCTTGCAAAGCGGTCAAGCGTGCAGGGTCGGCAGCGTCCGCACCGCCACGCCACACATGACGGAAGATCTGCTCGCACACCCGACGGCTGGGCAAGTCATCCACCGAGGCCGCGCCCAAGGCCAAACGCAACAAGGCGATGGGGTTGAAGGGGTGGGTCGCTGGCATGTCCAACGGCACATCGAGCTGCTTGGCCAACCACATCACCTGGCGGTAAGTCCAATCGCGCTTGGGTGCGAACTCTGCCGGCCCCAACTGGCCATGGTGTTGCAACAAAGCCCCGAACAAAATTGGTTTGTAGCGCACCTCGTAGCTGCAACCCTGCAAGGTTTTGGGCAGGGACTCGAACGCCAGATAGGCGTAGGGCGAGATGAAGTCCAGGTAACAGGTGATGGTGGTCATGGTTTTGCAAGACATTGTTGAGCGCGCTGCCCGATCTTCACCCACACCTCGCGCTTGTCGTTGTCGTCCATGCGCGACCAGCTGGCAATCTCATCGAGTTGACGCAGGCAGCCGCCGCACAAACCTGTGGCGGTGTCCATGGCACACACGCTCACACAGGGTGAGGGAACAGTGCCAGTTTGCGCCAAAGCAGCAGGCACGCGAGATGCTACGATTTTGATAGCAGCTTGATTCATACGCTTCTCTTGACCAACAAGGCACGGGCCACGCGCGAGCCACTGGGTCGGCCCAAATGCTCGCTGATGAACTGGCCCGCATCGATCAAGCCATCCAGATCAATGCCGGTGTTGATGCCCATGCCGTGCAGCATGTAGACCACATCTTCGGTGGCCACATTGCCGGTGGCACCTTTGGCATAAGGGCAGCCGCCCAAGCCGGCCACCGAGGTGTCGAACTGCCACACGCCCATTTCCAGACAAGCCAGGGTGTTGGCCAGGGCTTGGCCGTAGGTGTCATGGAAATGGCCCGACACATCGTTCAGGTCGTAATGCTGCAAGGCCGCTTCCATGGCGCGCTGCACCTTCAAAGGTGTGCCCACACCGATGGTATCGGCCACCCCCACGTGTTGCACGCCGATGTCTTTCATCAGGCCCGTAACTTTGGCCACGCTGGCTGGGGCAATCTCGCCTTCATAGGGGCAACCCACCGTGCAAGAAATCGCACCACGCACATGGATGTTGGCCGCGCGTGCGGCGGTCACCACCTCGCGAAAACGCTCGATGCTTTCTTCGATCGAGCAATTGATGTTGCGCTGGCTGAAAGCTTCGCTGGCCGCACCAAACACCACAATTTCATCGGGCTGGGTCAACACCGCAGCCTCGAAACCTTTGAGGTTGGGGGTAAGCACCGCGTACTGCACATCAGAGCGGCGCTGCAGCCCGGCCATCACCTCGGCGTTGTCGGCCATTTGCGGCACCCATTTGGGCGACACAAAGCTGGTGACCTCGATGTGCTTCAAGCCTGCGTCTTGCAAACGGTGGACCAAGCCCACCTTGATGGCCGCAGGCACGGTTTGCTTTTCGTTCTGCAGGCCGTCGCGCGGCCCCACATCCACCAGCTTGACGAATTCGGGGTAGTTCATGGCTTATTGTGCCGTGCTGAGTTTGAGCAAGGCCGCGCCCTCAGCCACCTGATCGCCCGGCGCGTACAAGAGTTCATCGACGATGCCGTCCTCGGGTGCCACCAGGGTGTGCTCCATCTTCATGGCTTCCATCACCGCCAGCACTTGGCCTTGCTTGACCGCATCGCCCGCCTTGACCGCGAAAGACACCACCTTGCCGGGCATCGGAGCGGTCAAACGCCCACCCACTTCTTGGTGTTCACCGGCATGGGCCAAGGCATCGCGCAACACAATGTGCGTGGCGCCATGCGTGGCAAACACATGCGCGGTCTCACCGAGCATGTCCACACGCAAGGTGTGCCGCTGGCCTGCAAAGCTCACATCCAAAGCATCTGCAGTTTGGCGCACCTGCAAGGGGCCCGACACATCCCCCACCTGCAAGCGCAAGCCATCACGGCCATAGGTGAGCACGGCTTGATGGTCTTGGCCGAGGTAGTTCACATCCAGGTAGCGTTGGCTCTCGCCCCAGGCTTGCCAGCCATCACGCGCTGCAAAGGGGTCGGTGTCGTCTCCTGCGTCTGAGGTGAGCAAATGCGCAGACAGCCCCGCCACCGCCATCGGCAGGCCGATGGGGTCTTGCTCGAACAGCACCGCGCGTTCGCGTTCGATCAGCGCGGTGTCCAGGTTGGCCTGCGCAAACGAAGGGCTGCGCACCACATGGCGCAAGAACTGCACATTGGTGCACAAGCCCACGATCTGCATCTCGGCCAAAGCGGCATCTAAGCGCGCCAAGGCTTGTTCACGGGTGTCACCATGCACGATGAGCTTGGCCACCATGGAGTCGTAATACGGCGAGATCGCATCGCCTTGGCGCACACCATCATCCACCCGCACTGTGCCGCGCTCAAAACTCACCGCTGAAGGTTGGCGGTACACCTGCAAGGTGCCCGTGGCGGGCAGGAAGTTTTTGTCTGGGGTTTCTGCGCAAATGCGCGCTTCGATCGCATGGCCTTGGATGCGCAAGTCAGATTGCTTGACCGGCAAGGGCTCGCCAAAGGCCACACGCAACTGCCAGGCCACCAAATCTTGGCCCGTGATGGCCTCGGTCACCGGGTGCTCCACCTGCAAGCGGGTGTTCATTTCCATGAAGAAAAAGCGCCCCACCCCAGCATCGTTTTGTTCGACGATGAACTCCACCGTGCCGGCCCCGACATAACCTACCGCGCGGGCAGCAGACAAAGCGGCATCACCCATTTGCTGGCGCATGGCCTCGGTCATGCCGGGTGCGGGCGCTTCCTCCAACACCTTTTGGTGGCGGCGTTGCACCGAGCAATCACGCTCGAACAAATGCACATAGTTGCCATGCTGGTCACCGAAGACCTGGATCTCGATGTGACGGGGGCGCTGCACATATTTCTCAATCAGCACATCGTCGCTGCCAAAGCTGTTGCGCGCCTCACGCTGGCAGCTGGCCAGGGCGTCAGCAAAATCTTCGGACTTGGTCACGATGCGCATGCCCTTGCCACCACCACCCGCGCTTGCTTTGATCAACACCGGGTAAGCGATGCGGTCGGCTTCGCGTTGCAGCAAATCAGGGTTTTGGTCAGCGGCGTGGTAGCCAGGCACCAAAGGCACGTTGGCTTTTTCCATCAACTGCTTGGACTGGGCTTTCAAACCCATGGCGCGAATGGCCGAAGGCGGCGGGCCGATGAACACCAAACCCGCTTGGGCACAAGCCTGCGCAAAGTCCTCGTTCTCACTCAGAAAACCATAGCCCGGGTGGATGGCTTGCGCGCCGGTGAGCTTGGCGGCATCCAGGATTTTTTGCCACTGCAAGTAACTCTCTTGCGCGGTTTGTCCACCCAGACCCACCGCTTCGTCACAAGCCGCCACATGCTTGGCATCGCGGTCAGCGTCGGAGTACACCGCCACGGTACGGATGCCCATGCGCTTGGCTGTGGCTGCCACCCGGCAGGCGATTTCACCGCGGTTGGCAATCAGAATTTTCTTGAACATGCGTGGGGTCCTTGAAAGCGTCAATGAGGGGTCAAAAGGTCAAAGTTCAGATGCGCAACCGCAGCTGCCGCACTGGCTTGGCTCAGGCGAGGCACCACGCCCAGAAGTGGCGCAGACAAGCGCTCACGCAGGGCCTGCACATTGCCCTCGAGCATGGTCATGCCAGGGTCTGCGGTGTTGGCCACCCAGCCTGCCAGATGCAAACCGCGCGCAGCAATGGCCTCTGCGGTGAGCAAGGCCATGCTGATGCAGCCCAAACGCAAACCCACCACCAGCACCACTGGCAAAGCCAGTTGTTGTGCCAGGTCGGCGGTGTCAAATGTGTCGGTGAGTGGCACACGAAAACCACCCACGCCTTCAACCACCACAGCCTGCGCTTGCGCACGCACCCCGCGGTAGCTCGCCAAGATCTTTGTCGGCTCGATGGTCACACCCTCAAGTGCTGCCGCCAAATGCGGGGCAGCGGGGGTTTGCAACAAATAGGGCGTCGTGAGTTCGGTGGGCAAAGGGCAACTCACCTCGGCAGCCAAGGCGTCCACATCCTCGTTGTGCCAGGCACCATCCAGCCATTGCGCGCCAGCGGCGATGGGCTTCATGCCGGCCACGCGCACACCAGCTGCAGCTTGTGCGTGGATGAGCGCCGAGCTGATCAGGGTTTTGCCAATTTCTGTGTCGGTGCCGGTGACAAAACAAGACCAGGGTGTCATGCAGCCTCCGCGGTGAGTGCCATGCCAGGCGTGAAAGACAAGGCACGTAGCCCCTCAATCAAACGCGCCACATCGTCATGTGTATGGGCTGCTGAAAATGTGATGCGCAAACGAGCCGTGCCTTGGGGCACGGTGGGTGTGCGTATACCGGTGACCCACAAACCTTGGTCCAGCAAGGCTTGCGAGGCACGCATCACCGCGCGGTTGTCACCCACCACCAGCGGTTGAATGGGCGTGGCTGATGTCATCAACCAAGGCGCTTGCGCGGCATCGTCTTGCGAGGGTAAGGTGTCGGCCACCCCCGTTTGCCAAACAGCCAACAGATCGTTCAAGTGCGCGCGCAAAGCCATGCCTTGTGCACCGGTGATGATGTCCAAACTGGTGAGCACAGCATGCGCCAAAGCGGGCGGTGCGGCGGTGGTGTAAATGTAAGCACGCGCGCGTTGCACCAAGCATTCAATGACGGTGGCGTGCGCAGCCACAAATGCACCGGCCACCCCGGCGGCTTTGCCCAAGGTGCCCATGAGCACCAGGTTTGGTGAGTGCAGATCAACATGCTCAATGGCACCCAAACCGCTGCGGCCCAACACCCCAAAGCCGTGGGCATCATCGACCACCAACCACGCGCCTTCGGCTTCGCACAGGCGCAGCAATTCAGGCAAGGGGGCGATGTGACCATCCATGCTGAACACGCTGTCAGTCACCACCAGCTTGGTGGCGGCTTGGCTGATGCGCAGCTGTGCGCGCAAGGTGTTCACATCCAGATGCGGGTAGACCGTGACCTTGGCGCGCGACAGACGTGCGCCATCGATGATGGACGCGTGGTTGAGCGCATCGGAAAAAATCTCAGCGTCGCCTGCGCCAGCGGTCAAGGCACTGAGCACCGCCAGGTTAGCCATGTAACCCGTGCACAGCGACAAAGCACGGGCTTGGGGGATGTGAGGCGCGTAGAGCTGCGCGAGTTTGTTTTCGAGTTGTTCATGCGCCAGGCTGTGCCCACTGATGAGGTGCGAAGCCCCACTGCCTGCGCCATACAGCGACACGCCCTCTTGCAAAGCTGCCAAGACCTGCGGGTGCTTGGCCAGCCCGAGGTAATCGTTGCTGCTGAAATTCAAACGGCTTTGCCCGTCAACCGTTTGATGCGGGGCACACGGCGTCTGCACCACCTGGCGCACACGCCTCAAGCCCCGGGCATCCAGCTCAGCCAAGTCTTGGGTCAATTGGTCCAGCAGCTTCATGCCTTACCGCCTTGCAAGACATCTTTCAGCACGGTCTGCACCCGCTCACCCAAAAAAGCAATGTGCTCATCGTCCAGCACATAAGGCGGCATGAGGTAGAGCGTGGTGCCGATGGGCCGCAAAAGCAATTCATGCTGCAAGCCTGTGGTGAAAAACTGGCGTGAAAACGTGGCTGCTTTGTCAGCAGGCAGTTGCACATCACACGCCCAAATCATGCCGCGTTGGCGCACCTGGGTCACGCGCTCGTCGTCACCCAATGGCGCGAGCGCATCGCTCAGAGCTTGTGCGCGGGCTTGGTTCTTCACCAGCACATCATCTTCTTCAAATATTTGCAAAGTAGCCAAGGCTGCGCGGCAGGCCAGGGGGTTGCCGGTGTAGGAATGCGAATGCAAAAAACCGCGGCGCACATCGGTGTCGTAAAAAGCCTGGTAAATGCTGTCGCGAGTCATCACCAAGGACAGCGGCAAATAGCCCCCACTGATGCCCTTGGACAGGCACAGAAAATCGGGCCAAATGCCGGCTTGTTCACACGCGAAAAAACTGCCGGTGCGCCCGCAGCCCACTGCGATTTCATCGGCGATGAAATGCACCTGGTGGCGATCACACATCTCGCGCACCAGTTGCAAATAAAGCGGCTCATGCATGGCCATGCCGGTGGCGCACTGCACCAAGGGCTCGACTATGAACGCGGCAATCTTTCCTTCGCGCGCAACGATCAAATCTTCCAGGGCCTTCGCAGCACGACGCGCCACGTCCTGTGCGGTTTCACCGGGCAGCGCTTGGCGCGCATCGGGCGACATGACCACATGGGTCTGGCGCAGCAAGGGGCCGTAGGCGTCTTTGAAGATGGCCACATCGGTCACCGCCAAGGCACCCAAGGTTTCGCCGTGGTAACTGCCTTGCAAACACACAAACTCTTGCTTGTGTGTCAGGTCGGCATTGCGCCAGGCATGAAAACTCATCTTCAGCGCAATCTCCACCGCCGAGGCACCGTCTGATGCGTAAAAGCAATGACCCAGATGGCCTTGCGTGAGGCTGCTGAGTTTCTCTGACAGCTTGACCACCGGCTCGTGGGTGAAGCCTGCGAGCATGGCGTGTTCGAGCTGGTCGAGTTGGTCTTTGAGGGCCGCATTGATGCGCGGGTTGGCATGCCCAAACAAGTTGACCCACCAGGAACTGATGGCGTCGAAATAGCGCTGGCCCTGCTGGTCGTAGAGCCACACACCGCGCCCATGGCTCACAGGAATCAATGGCACCGTTTCATGGTGCTGCATTTGGGTGCAGGGGTGCCACACGCTGCGCAAGCTGCGCTGCATCCAGGCGTCGTTGGAACTCAGGGCCGTCATAGACTCACATGCGGAAAACACCGAAGCGGGTGTCTTCAATCGGCGCGTTCATGGCCGCACTCAAACCCAAGGCCAGCACACGGCGGGTGTCGGCCGGGTCAATCACACCGTCGTCCCACAAGCGGGCGGTGGCGTAGTAGGGGTGGCCTTGCACCTCGTACTGGTCGCGGATCGGGGCTTTGAAATTGTCTTCTTCGTCTTGGGACCATTGACCGCCCTTGCCCTCAATGCCATCACGGCGCACGGTGGCCAACACACTGGCAGCCTGCTCACCTCCCATCACCGAAATGCGGGCGTTGGGCCACATCCACAAGAACCGGGGCGAAAACGCGCGGCCGCACATGCCGTAGTTGCCAGCGCCGAAACTGCCCCCGATGATGATGGTGAACTTGGGCACACTGGCGGTGGCCACTGCGGTGACCATCTTGGCACCATGACGGGCGATGCCTTCGTTCTCCACTTTGCGGCCCACCATGAAACCGGTGATGTTCTGCAAAAACACCAACGGGATTTTTCGTTGACAGCACAGCTCGATGAAGTGCGCGCCTTTTTGCGCGCTCTCAGAAAACAAAATGCCGTTGTTGGCGATGATGCCCACCGGCATGCCCTCGATGTGCGCAAAGCCCGTGACCAGCGTGGTGCCAAAGCGCGGTTTGAATTCATCGAACTCGCTGCCATCGACCACCCGCGCGATGATCTCGCGCACATCAAAAGGTTTGCGGGTGTCCACCGGAATCACACCGTAAATCTCTTGGGCATCCAACTTAGGCGCCACAGGCTGCTTGAGCACCGCTTGAGATGGCTTGGTTTTGTTGAGGTTCTTGATGCTTGAGCGCACCAAGGACAAGGCGTGCAAATCGTTTTGCGCGAGGTAATCGGCCACGCCCGACAAGCGGGTGTGCACATCACCGCCGCCCAAGTCTTCGGCACTCACCACCTCACCGGTCGCGGCTTTGACCAAGGGCGGGCCACCGAGAAAAATCGTGCCCTGGTTTTTCACGATGATGGACTCATCGCTCATGGCCGGCACATACGCGCCGCCAGCCGTGCAAGACCCCATGACCGCCGCAATTTGCGCGATGCCTTGGGCACTCATGTTGGCCTGGTTGAAAAAGATGCGGCCGAAGTGATCGCGATCGGGGAACACCTCGTCCTGGTTGGGCAGGTTGGCGCCACCTGAGTCGACCAAATAAATGCAGGGCAAGCGGTTGGCTTGCGCGATCTCTTGCGCACGCAAATGCTTCTTCACCGTCATCGGGTAGTAGGTGCCGCCTTTGACGGTGGCGTCGTTGCACACGATCATGCAGTCCACCCCGCTGACCCGGCCGATGCCTGCAATCAAGCCGGCGCTGGGTGCGCTGTCTGTCCCGTCGCGGTCGGGGTACATGCCCAAGGCAGCCAAGGGCGAGAGTTCCAAAAACGGGGTGCCCGGATCGAGCAACCGCTGCACACGCTCACGGGGAAGCAATTTGCCACGGGCGGTGTGCTTGGCACGCGCGGCCTCGCCACCGCCTTGCACCACCTGGCTGAATTTGGCGTTGAGGTCGTCCACCAGGGTCTGCATGGCCGCCGCGTTGGCGGCAAAGTCGGCCGAACGAACATTGAGGTGTGTGTCCAGGACAGGCATGAGCTTGCTTTCTTGTCTGGCCCATCAGCGGCAGGCGATGGGGTGGTTCGGGGTTTAGTTGACGTTTACGTAAACGTCAATTGTACCGGTCTTGCGCGCACTTGGAAGCCCGAAAGCCACTGGGTTCAGCCCTGTGCATCCAGATAAAACCAGCGGCCATCTTGTCGTTCAAAGCGGCTGCGTTCTTCCAGGCGCGTGGCACGGCCACTGGCATCGCGCACGCGCGCCACAAAATGCACCCAGCCCTGGTCTCCCGCCACACCGTCACCACGCACCTCCAGCCCCAACCATTTCACTCCGGGCTCGAATGCCATATCTTCAGGCCGGTGGTCAGCGTGCCAAGTGGCCAAGAGGTAGGGGCCACGCTCGAGCACATAGGCACTGTAGCGCGAGCGCATCAAAGCCTGCGGTGTGGGTGCGGCTTGCTCTGCGTTCTCCAGGTAAGCCCCGCAGCACTGGCCGTAAGTCACAACGCGGCCGCGGTCCAAACGGCCACAGGGGCAAGGCTGTTGGTGGGCCAGTGTCAACATGTCAGCGCTTGTTGGCTTTGCGCTGTTCCAGGGTTTCGGTGGGGCCACCTTGCTCGACCCAGGCTGCGTAACCCCCGTCGATGTGGGCCACGTTGCGCATGCCCATGTCTTGCAGGGTTTTGGCTGCCAAAGCACTGCGCCAGCCTGCACCGCAGAACAACACAAACTCTTTGGACTCGTCGGCCCACATGGGCTTGTGGTACGGCGACTCAGGGTCGACCCAGAACTCCAGCATGCAACGGGGTGCATGCACCGATTGGGTCACGGTGCCGTTGTTGAGTTCGCGCACATCGCGAATATCGACGATCTGCAAGGTGGGATCGTTGGCGCGTGCCAAGATGTCTTGCACCGAATAGGTGGTGACCTCGGCCATGGCCTCGTCGACCAGTGCTCGAAAACCTTTGGTGATGGGCATGTGTGTTTCCTTATGTGGCCAGGGCGCGTTGGATCAAAATTTTCTGCACATCGCTGGTGCCTTCGTAAATTTGGCAGACGCGCACATCGCGGTAAATGCGCTCGACCGGGAAGTCGCTCACATAGCCGTAGCCACCCAAGGTTTGGATGGCGGCGGTGCAGACCTCTTCGGCCATTTCACTCGCATACAACTTGGCCATGGCGGCTTCTTTCAAACACGGACGACCGGCATCGCGCAAACTGGCAGCGTGCCAGGTGAGTTGCCGGGCCGCTTCAATTTTTGTAGCGCACTCCGCAAGCCTGAAGCCCACCGCTTGGTGGTTGAAGATGGGTGTGCCAAAGCTCTCGCGGTCTTTGGCATAAGCCAGTGCCACCTCAAAGGCGCTGCGCGCCATGCCGATGCTTTGCGAGGCAATGCCAATGCGGCCGCCCTCCAAGGCACCCAAGGCAATTTTGTAGCCCTCGCCTTCGGCGCCAATCAGGTTCTCGGCTGGCACGCGGCAGTTGTCGAAGTTGATTTGCGCGGTGTCGCTGGAATGCTGGCCCAGCTTGTCTTCCAAACGCGCCACCACATAGCCCGGGCTGTTGGTGGGCACGAGAAACGCGCTCATGCCACGCTTGCCAGCCCCCTTGTCGGTCACCGCAATCACGATGGCCACATCGCCATGCTTCCCGCTGGTGATGAACTGCTTGACGCCGTTGATCACATACGCATCACCGTCTTTGACCGCGGTGGTGCGCAGCCCCGAGGCGTCTGAGCCCACATGCGGCTCGGTCAAGCAGAAGGCGCCGAGCAACTGACCTTGTGCCAAAGGCGTGAGCCAGTCTTTCTTTTGCTGCGCATTGCCATGCCGCATCAATATGGCGTTGACCGGGCAGTTGGTGACCGAGATGGTGGTGCTCACCCCGCCATCACCAGCGGCGATTTCTTCCAACACCAGAGAAAGCGTGAGGTAGTCCAGGTTGGCCCCGCCGAACTCTTCCGGCACGCAAATGCCATACGCCCCCAAGGCCGCGAGGCCCTGGTGCGCCTCTTTGGGAAAGTGGTGGGTTTTGTCCCACTGCGCGGCGTGCGGCCACAACTCGGTTTGCGCGAATTGCCGAACCGCGTCGCGGATCATTTCCTGGTCTTGGGTGAGCAGCATGGTGTGCCTCAGAGCATTTCAAGCGCGACAGACGTGCCTTCGCCGCCGCCAATGCACAGCGTGGCCAGGCCGCGTTTGAGGCCACGGGCCTTGAGCGCATGCATCAGCGTGACCATGATGCGCGCACCGCTGGCACCAATCGGGTGACCCAGGGCGCAAGCGCCGCCGTTGACGTTGAGGATGTCGTGACTGACTTTGAGCTCGGCCATCAGCGCCATGGGCACCACCGCGAAGGCTTCGTTCACTTCCCACAGGTCCACATCTTTGACCGACCAACCGGCCAGGGCCAAGGCCTTGGTGGTGGAACCCACCGGCGCGGTGGTGAACCAGTTGGGCTCTTGCGCGAAGGTGGCGTGCGACACAATTTTCGCCAAGGGCTTCAAGCCCAGCTTGGCAGCGTGCGAGGCGCGCATCATCACCAAAGCCGCAGCGCCGTCGTTGATGGACGATGAGCTGGCTGCGGTGATGGTGCCGTCTTTTTTGAAGGCGGGTTTGAGCGCGGTGATTTTGTCGAGCTTGGCTTTGGCTGGGCCTTCGTCGATGCTGACCACCGTTTCACCCGCACGGGTCTTCACCGTGACAGGCGCAATTTCTGCGGCAAACGCACCAGAGCTGGTAGCAGCTTGGGCGCGCTTGACGCTGGCAATCGCAAAGGCGTCTTGCGCTTCGCGGGTGAAGTTGTACTTGGCTGCGCAGTCTTCGCCAAAGGTGCCCATGGAGCGACCAGGCTCGTAAGCGTCTTCCAGGCCGTCGAGCATCATGTGGTCAAAAATTCGGTCGTGGCCCATGCGGTAACCACCGCGGCCTTTTTGCAGCAGGTAAGGGGCGTTGGTCATGCTTTCCATACCGCCGGCGATGATCACCTCGTGGCTGCCGGCCATCAGCATGTCATGCGCGAACATGGCGGCCTTCATGCCCGAGCCGCACATCTTGGACAAGGTCACCGCACCGGCGCTCTTGGGCAAACCACCTTTGAAAGCGGCTTGACGCGCTGGGGCCTGACCTTGACCAGCCATCAAGCAGTTGCCAAACAAGACCTCGCCCACAGCCTCAGGCGCAATGCCTGCGCGCTCCACCGCAGCGCGGATGGCTACGCCACCCAGGTCATGGGCAGACAAGGAAGAGAAGTCACCCTGAAAGGCACCCATGGGGGTGCGGGCAGCGGACACAATCACAACGGGATCAGACATGAGGTTCTCCAATTTGATGAGCCTGTGACAGGCTAGGTTGCAAAAAAATCAGCCCCACTTGGCCGGCAAACTGGCCAGGGCGGCGGTGTACAAATCATCGAGCAAGACGGGGTTGCTCACATCCATGTGCAGGTCTTGCAGCAGGCCGTCATTGAGGCCATAAGCCCAGCCATGCACCGTGACATTTTGGCCTCTGGCCCAGGCGTCCACCATCACCGTGCTCACACAAATGTTGACCACTTGCTCAATGACGTTGAGGTCGCACAAAGCATCGATGCGTTTGTCTTCGGGCAAGGCTTGCAGCAGGTCGCGGTGACGATGGCGCACGTCTTGGATGTGACGGATCCAGTTGTCGGCCAAGCCGATGCGCGCACCACTGAGTGCGGCCTTCACGCCCGCGCAACCGTAATGGCCCACCACCATGATGTGCTCGACTTTGATGTGCTCCACCGCGAACTGGATGGCGGACAAAGCATTGAGGTCGGAGTGCACCACCACATTGGCCACGTTGCGGTGCACGAACACCTCACCCGGCTCCAGCCCGGTGATCTGGTTGGCAGGCACGCGGCTGTCTGAGCAACCGATCCACATGTATTTGGGGGTTTGCTGCTTGGTCAGGCCGGTGAAAAAACCGGGGCGCTCACGCTCCATTTGCGCGGCCCAGGCGCGGTTGTGGGCAAACAGGTTTTGAATATCACTCATGGTTTCATTTCTGCGCAGGCTTCAAAGACACACGGACCAACCAGTCCAACAAACCCAAACGGGCACGCGCCTGCGCGTCGCTGGCTGAAGGGAATTCACAAGCGGTCGCGCCAGGTGGCGAACACACATGCGAGGCGGGGTCACCCAAAGTCCACACACCTTGCGCATCGCGTGCGGTGCCGGTGTAGCTCAAGCTCATCGCCGTCTGCATCGGGTCTTGCGGTGCGGGCTTGGCCAACAAGTTGCGACCGGTGTTGAAGTAGTTCTCTGAGATGCCCAGCATGGGC
>CANGLW010000012.1 GCA_947454955.1 Comamonadaceae bacterium | reverse complement strand
GCATCGGCGTGGCCGTGGTAGCAACCTTCGAACTTGATGAACTTGGTGCGGCCGGTGGCACCACGCGCCAAACGGATCGCGCTCATGCCCGCTTCGGTGCCCGAGCTCACCAGGCGCACCATTTCCATGGAGGGCACCAGGCTGATGATTTCCTCGGCCAGTTCCACCTCGCGCTCGGTGGGCGCCCCAAACGAGAAGCCCTCCATCACCGCTTTTTGCACAGCTTCCACCACCGCAGGGTGGCCGTGGCCGAGGATCATCGGCCCCCATGAGCCGATGTAGTCGATGTAGCGCTGGTCGTTGGCGTCCCAAAAGTAAGCGCCTTGCGCACGCTGCACAAAGCGCGGCGTGCCACCCACGGCACGGAAGGCCCGCACGGGCGAATTCACGCCCCCGGGAATCACGCGCTTGGTGCGCTCGAACAGGTCAACGTTGCGGTCAATGTTGTGTGTCATGCGGTGGCATTTCAAAAGACAAAGGGGAAGGGCTCTCGTCGCCGTCTTGCGAGGTGTCGGCGTCGTCATCGGGTTCGGGGTGTGCCCAGAACAGGCGGTCGGGAATCACATGACCCATGCCAGGTCGAAAGCCCCCGTTCAACGATTGGTCCAAGAAGCCCACGGCTTCGTTGAAGGCTTCGGTGAGTTCGCTGCCACTGGCCAGCATGGCCGCCAGGGCCGCGCTCAGCGTGTCGCCAGCACCTGAAAAAATCGCTTCAAAGCGCTCGAACTTGGCGGTGGCCATCACGCTTTGCGGGGTGGCCAGGGTGTTTTCAATGAACTGGTCAGGCGCGGGGATGCCGGTCACCAGGGTGTAGGGCACACCCACATCACCGGCAGCCTTGGCGATGTCGCGCGCAGTGGGCGATTTTTCGCCATTCCAGTCGGGCAGCAACCAGCGCCACAGCGTGCTGTGGTTGCCCACCAGCACCGTGGTTTGGGGCAGCACCAGCTCTTTGAAAGCATCTTGGTACAGGTCAATCTTGACCTCGTTCCACCACGACAGGTTGGGCATGTAGGCCACCACTGGGGTGTCGGGGTAGTCGGAGGTGATCTCGGCAATCACCGTCAACGATTCGGGCGAATCCGCAAAGCCCACCTTGATGACATTGACCGCCACGTCTTCGAGCAAGGTGCGGGCTTGCTCGGCCACGCCTTCGTCGTCAAAACCGATGTGGTCAAAAATTTCTGCGGTGTCGCGAACATAGGTGCCGGTCATCACCGGCAGGGCGTGCGCCCCGACCGAGGCCACCGCGGTGATGTCAGCGGACAAGCCGCCAGCGCCACAGGGGTCGTTGCTGTTGAAGACCAGCACCGAAGCGGGCTGCGTAGAAGCCTGGGCTTCGTCAAAGGGCGGTGGGCTGAACATGGGCGTGTTTGTCTCTTGAGGCAGAATAACCGAATCTGTTGAGGGCTCGGTAACGCCGACTCTTACAATCATTCTATTTGAAGGCAGAAGCGCTGTGAGTGAAACAAAAACCTGGATGTGTTTGATCTGCGGCTGGATGTACGACGAAGCCGCCGGTGACCCCGACAGCGGCATCGCGCCCGGCACTTTGTGGGCCGATGTGCCCATGAACTGGACCTGCCCTGAGTGCGGCGCCCGCAAAGAAGACTTCGAGATGGTGCAGGTCTGATCCTGCCTGGGGGCTAACATGAACCGTCAGTCTGGCGACCCTGACGCTCCCGATCCGCTGGCCGAGGCAGACCCGCTGGCCTCGTCCCCAGATTCTCTTGACGCCCAAGCCGCCTGGCTGTGGCATGACCTGGCGCTGCCCCAGGGTGTGGCGCCGCTGAGCCCCAGCCCCGACTTGCAAACCCGCATCGACGCCTTGGTGTTGCTGGTTTTACGAAGTGGCCACAGCCATAGCGCTGGCGAACTCAGCCGCATCTGCCTGGGCTTGTCTGAAACTGCCCCTCATATTTTGAGCCGCGCGTTTTGGCAGCTGGCTGCGGGCCTGTTTGAAACCCTAGCCCTGCAGGCCCTGAGCCTGGACGAAGCGCTCAAGCGCTTGGTCTCGCAGGTGCTGCGCCAATACAGCTTGTACCAAGTTGACCCCCAGGGTCGCGAGGTGTCTGAACTGCTGTGCCACGACCTGCTTGATGTGTGCCTGCAAGTCCCCATGCCCAGCAGCGCAGTGCTGCTGCCTGTGATCCGCCAGGCCTATGCCGGTCAGCCCTTGCCTGCGGTGAACTTGAATTGGCCCGATGCCTCGCCAGAGACTGACTTGTCAATGCCTGAGTTGGCCCCAGCTGTGAACGATGCGAAGGTCGCGAGCATGGAGGCCTCTCAAGATGTCTCATTGGGCTCGGTGCCTTCTGAGCTGGCGCCCATGGTGCTCACCCAAGCTTTGCAGTGGTCGCGCGAACTGGCTGACGAGCTCGCCGCCTGGGCACCCAAACCGAGCCGACCATTGGCCCCCACGGTCACGGTGCTGGCGCAAGTGTTGACGGAGTTGCTCAAGACCGCGCACCTCGATCAGTTGGCCGAAGTAGCCGCTGCCTTGCACGCGGCGTTGCTGCGGGCGCAGCGACAAATTTCGGTGCTGCCCCACCAAGCGCAAGTGCTGGTGCAAGCCGCGCAAGTGCAGCACGCGCAGATGCAGGCGCTGTCCGCAGGTCAGCTGCCTGCCGTTGATGCAGACCAACTTGATGCACTCAACAGTTGGCCGTCAGCGCTACAGATTCAAGAGCAGGCCACTGAAGAAAATCAAGGCTTGGCGACTGAAAATGTCTCAGCCCCCACGCCATTGCCCGAGATTCACCTGGATGTGAACTTGACGGCTGAACCACCTGCTGAGGCAGAACCGGAAGCCGAACAGGCAGCAGAACAGGCCGAAGAACAGATACAGGAAGAGAAAGCCGAGCCTGAGCACAAGCCTGTGGATGAACCTCAGGCAGTGCTTGAGCCAGAGCCACCCGCGGCACCTTTACCTAAGGTCAAGCGCCCGGTCTTGGACGCGCCCGATGCGCCGCGGCTGCTGTATGTGCAAAGCATTGCTGCGCGCTGGCTCAAAGCGCTGCAGCCCCAAGGCCTCGCGGCGGAGTTGGTCCTGCACGAGCCCAGTGTGGCCCTGGTGCGCAGCGATTTGCAGCAACTCGCCGCGCTGCTCGATTTGCTGTTGCCCGCATTGCGCCTGGCCTTGAAGGCCGAGGCCCCGGTTTTGCAAATCACCCTGGACCCCGCGCATGACCACCTCACCCTCGAGTTGGCATGGATGCAGCAGGTTGGTCGCATGCCGCTGGACGACCTGGAAATGAGTCAGCCCTGGCAAATGCTGCTGGGGCAAACCCGCGCGCGCCTGGACCCTGTGGGCGAGAGCGCGTGGCGCTTGACCCTGCCGGTGCAACACCTCTTGTGCAAAGTGCAGGTGCTGCGTGCGGGCGACTTGAAACTCGCCACGCCCGCTCGCACAAACGAAGCACCTGCTTGGTTCTTTGGACGAAACCCACCAGCGGCCGTTGCCGAGGTTTTGGGTGAACAAGAAGTGATCTTGCAAGCGCCCAGCCCGGTCATGCGGCGTGTGCATGGCGTGGTGGGCGTCATGCCCAAAGCCTCAGGCATGCCGGTCTTGGTGTACCGCACGGATTTGCTGCGGCCCCAAGCCGACTATGTTTTTTTGACCACCCCGTAACGCGCCAGGGTTTGGTCGCGCGCCACCGCGTGGTCCACCACCGGCAGCGGGTAGTCCACCCCCAAGGTCACGCCCGCCGCCTGCAGGGCCATGGGTTTGGCCAGCCAAGGCGCGTGGATGTCTTTGTCTGACAACTCAGCGAGTTGCGGCACATAACGGCGGATGAACTTGCCCTGCGGGTCAAACTTTTCGCTTTGCGTGACCGGGTTGAAGATGCGAAACCAGGGCTGCGCATCGCACCCGCTGGAGGCCACCCACTGCCAACCACCGTTGTTGGCGCTCAGGTCAAAGTCGTTGAGTTTTTCGGCAAAGTAACGCTCGCCCCAGCGCCAATCAATGCCGAGGTCTTTGACCAAAAAACTGCCCGCCACCATGCGCAGACGGTTGTGCATGTAGCCGGTCTGGTTGATTTGCGCCATGGCCGCGTCCACCAGCGGGTAGCCGGTGCGACCCTCGCACCAGGCGGTAAACAGGGTTTGCGCGCGCTCACCACTTTCCCACTGGATGCGGTCGAACTCAGGGCGGAACGCGCCGGTGGCCACATGCGGGAAGTTGGCCAGAATCTGCACATAAAACTCGCGCCAAATCAGCTCACTCAACCAGGTTTGCGCGCCCACGCTGCCTTGCGCGGTTTGCGCCAGGGCCAGGCTCACCATGCGGCGAATCGACACCGTGCCAAATCGGAAATGCACGCCCAAATAACTCGGGCCTTTGATGGCCGGGAAGTCGCGCGTGGCCTGGTAGTCGTCCATGCGTTCAAAAAAATCTTCGAACAGCTGTTGCGCCCCGCTCATGCCCGCGGGAATCTTCAATTCACCCTCGGCCAGTGGCTCAAAACCGATGTCGGAGAGGCTGGGCACCGGGGTTTGCAACGGGGCTGGTCGTGCGGCCAACCTTGAGGCCAGCGGTGTGATGTCGCACAAGGCCACCGGCTGGCTGTGGATTTTTTTCAGCCATGCGTTTTTGTAGGGCGTGAACACGCCATACGGTTTGCCAGCCTGGGTCAGCACCTCTTGCCGCTCAAACACCACATGGTCTTTGAAGGTTTCAAAGGCCACACCCTGTGCGGCCAAGGTTTGGGCCACCGCGTTGTCGCGCTCCAGGGCTTGCGGCTCGTCATCGCGCCCGGTAAACACGGCTTGCACCTGGAGCTCTTGGGCCAGGCGTGGCACCTCATCAGCCGCGCGGGCATGGCGCACGATCAGCCCGGCTTGGGGCTGGCCGCTCAAGCGGCGCAGGGCCTCGTCCACCTCTTGCAGGCTGCTCAAAATAAAGGCGACCCGCCGATCGCGCCGTGGCAGGGGGGCCAGGATGTCGGTGTCGAGCACAAAGGCCACCCACACCTGGCGGCAACGGCTCAGGGCAGCGTGCAGGGCAGGGTGGTCGTCGGTGCGCAAATCGCGGCGCAGCCAGACCAGGCCGCGGTCAAATTCAGGGTTCATGTATCAAGAAAAGCCTCAGGCGGGCGTCATCAGGTGGTGGGGTCGTTAAAATCAACGCATGTCCAATGATTCTGCACCCATTAACCTCACGAATCATTTCCTGATTGCCATGCCCGGACTGGCCGACGAGAATTTCTCGAAAAGCGTGGTTTACCTGTGCGAACACAACGAGCGCGGGGCACTCGGCCTGGTGATCAACAAGCCCAGCGACATCACCTTGGCCAAGCTGTTTGACAAGGTCGACCTGGCCTTGGGGCGCGATGACCTCAAAGACAAACCCGTGTTCCAAGGCGGCCCGGTGCAAACCGAGCGCGGTTTTGTGCTGCACGAAGGCATGACCGCGAGCAACGCCACCGAGCAAGAGCCCGGTTACTCCTCCACCATGGTGATTCCCGGTGGCCTGGAGATGACCACCTCGCGCGATGTGCTCGAGGCCATGGCCAGTGGCGCAGGCCCGCAGCGCGTGCTGGTGAGCCTGGGTTACTCGGCCTGGGGCGAAGGGCAGTTGGAAACCGAGTTGGGTGACAACGCCTGGCTCACGGTCAATGCCGATCGGCAAGTGATTTTTGACACCCCCATCGAGCAGCGTTACGACAAAGCCCTGGCCCTCTTGGGTCTGCAATCGTGGATGCTCTCACCGGATGCGGGGCACGCATGATGGCCACGCCTGCAGACGCACCTGTGCCTGCACACCTCAGTACTTTTTTGGCGTTGGACTACGGTCTCAAACGCACCGGTGTGGCGGTGGGTAATCGCCTGCTGCGCAGTGCCACACCGCAAGCCACCATCGCGGCTGAGGGCGATGCCCGTTTTGTGAAAATTGAGCAGCGCCTCAAAGACTGGCAGCCCGATGCGCTGGTGGTGGGGGTGCCGTTTCACCCCGATGGCGCCGAGCATGAGAACACCTTGCGTGCGCGCAAATTCGCCCGCCAACTGCGTGGCCGCTTTGGCCTGCCGGTGTTCGAGGTGGATGAGCGTTACAGCACCACCGAGGCGCACGCCAATGGCGCCAAAGACGCCGACGCTGGTGCGGCATGTGTGATTCTTGAACAATTTTTTCGGGGACTTCCATCATGAATTTGACCCTCGACGCCCAGGCGCTCTACCGCGAGTTGCAAGGCGGTGTGCGTGGCTTGTTGGGCAGTGACACCCACCTGGTGGGCATCACCTCGGGTGGGGCTTGGTTGGCGCAACGCTTGCAAGACGACTTGAAGCGCGAGCCGGCGCTGGGCATCATTTCATCGGCCATGCACCGCGACGATTTCTCCACCCGCGGCTTGAACGCCACCGCGCAAACCCAGCTGCCCTTTGATGTGAATGGCGCAGACATTTTGTTGCTTGATGATGTGCTCTTCACCGGCCGCACCCTGCGCGCAGTCATCAACGAGTTGTTCGACTACGGTCGCCCCTCGCGCATCCGCCTGGCGGTGCTGGTGGACCGCGGTGGGCGTGAGCTGCCGGTGCAGGCCGACTACGCCGCAGCGCGCGTGACCCTGCCTGCCAACCAAACCCTGGTCCTGGCGCAAGACGCGCAAGGAAGTTTCAGTTTCCAGGTGGAAAACGCCTGAAGCGAGAGTCCCACATGCTCTACAAACGCCACCCCCAGCTCAACAAACACGGCGAGCTCATCCATTTGCTGTCCACCGAGGGCTTGCCCAAAGCCATCCTCACCAGCATCCTGGACACCGCCGAAAACTTTGTCAGCTTGAACGACCGCGAGGTCAAAAAAGTACCGCTCTTGCGCGGCAAAAGCGTGTTCAACCTGTTCTTTGAAAACAGCACCCGCACCCGCACCACCTTCGAGATTGCAGCCAAGCGTTTGAGCGCGGATGTGATCAACCTCGACATCGCGCGCTCATCGGCCAGCAAGGGCGAGTCCTTGCTCGACACCATTGCCAACCTCTCGGCCATGGCGGCTGATTTGTTCGTGGTGCGCCACAGCGAAAGCGGCGCGCCCTACCTGATTGCGCAACACGTGGCCCCGCATGTGCACGTGATCAACGCCGGTGACGGCCGTCATGCCCACCCCACCCAGGGCTTGCTGGACATGTTCACCATCCGGCACTACAAAAAAGATTTTTCTAACCTCACCGTGGCCATCGTGGGCGATGTGCTGCACTCACGCGTGGCGCGCTCTGACATCCACGCGCTCACCACCCTGGGCTGCGCTGAGGTGCGTGTGGTCGGCCCCAAAACTCTGGTGCCTGCGGACCTCGCACCCATGGGCGTGCGGGTGTGCAACACGCTGGAAGAAGGCATCAAAGGCTGCGATGTGATCATCATGCTGCGCTTGCAAAACGAGCGCATGAGCGGTGCGCTCTTGCCCTCGAGCCAAGAGTTTTTCAAGAGCTTTGGCTTGACGCCCGAGAAGCTGCAGTGGGCCAAGCCTGACTGCATCGTGATGCACCCCGGCCCGATCAACCGCGGTGTGGAAATTGACTCGTCGGTGGTCGATGGCGGGCAAAGTGTGATCTTGCCGCAAGTGACCTTTGGCATCGCGGTGCGCATGGCGGTGATGAGCATGGTGGCTGGCAACGAGGCGTGAGGACCCAAACATGAAACTACTCATCCAAGGCGGCCGCGTCATCGACCCCGCCACACAACTCGATACCGTGGCCGATGTGGCCATCGCTGCGGGCCGCGTGGTGGACATTGGCCAAGCCCCCGCAGATTTCGAGCCCCAACGCATCATCCCCGCGCAGGGCTTGGTGGTGGCACCTGGCCTGGTGGACCTCTCGGTGCGCCTGGGCGAGCCGGGCAATGAACACGCCCGCATGTTGGCCTCTGAGTTGTCTGCCAGTGTGGCCGGTGGCGTGACCTCTTTGGTGTGCCCGCCTGATACCGACCCGGTGCTTGATGAGCCCGGCTTGGTGGAGATGCTCAAGGCACGCGCTGAAAAACAACACCAGTCGCGGGTGTTCCCGCTGGGGGCGTTGACGCGTCAACTCAAGGGCGACACGCTGACCGAAATGGTGGAGCTCACCGAAGCGGGTTGCGTGGGCTTCTCGCAAGCCGATGTGACCCTGGCCAACACCCAGGTGTTGCGTCGTGCCTTCCAGTACGCCAGCACCTTTGGCTACACCGTGTGGTTGCGCGCGCTGGACCATTACCTGGGTCAGGGCGTGGCCGCCAGTGGTGCGCTGGCCACGCGATTGGGCTTGAGTGGTGTGCCGGTGGCGGCTGAAACCATCGCGCTCTTCACCATCTTTGAAACCATGAAAGCCACCGGTGCGCGCGTGCACATCTGCCGCATCAGCAGCGCAGCGGGCGTGGCCATGGTGCGCCAGGCCAAGGCTGAGGGTTTGCCCATCACTTGCGATGTGAGCATCAACTCGCTCTTGCTCACCGACACCGATGTGGGCTACTTTGACAGCCGCATGCGTGTGAACCCACCGCTGCGCCAGCAGGCTGACCGCGAAGCCCTGCAACAAGGCTTGGCTGACGGCACGATCGACGCTTTGGTGTCAGACCACACGCCCGTCAAAGACGATGCCAAAGCCCTGCCCTTTGCCGAGGCCGAGCCAGGAGCTACAGGTGTGGAATTGCTGCTGGGCATGGCCTTGAAGTGGGCCGCCCAACGCGAGGTGCCGCTTGCGCGCGCCTTGCAGGTCATCACCCAAGCGCCTGCCCAAGTGCTGGGCCACAGCGTGGGGGCTTTGCAAGCCAGCTTGGGCCAGTTGCATGTGGGTGGCGTGGCTGATGTGTGCGTGTTTGACCCGGCTGCCGAATGGTCGTTGGAACCCACAGCCTTGAACAGCCAGGGCCACCACACACCCTTTGCCGGCCATGTGGTGAACACGCGTGTGCGCTTCACCCTGGTGGGTGGGCATCTGGCTTACCAGATCTGATTTAACAGCGCTGATTTAACAGCTCTGATTTTCATAGCGTGCTCCGCAGATTTTTAGCCGCCTGGCGGCTGTTGTTGGCTGTCTTGCACGCGCTGCGCGGCGTGTGCATCATCGCCATGCGTTTTCCCAGGCTGGACGATGCCGCGCGACAAATGCATGTGCAGATCTGGTCGCGCCACATGCTCAAGGTGCTGGGCATCCGTTTGCGGGTGCAGGGTCAGACCAGCTTGCCCGGCCCGCTCTTGCTGGTGGCCAACCACATCTCCTGGTTAGACATCACCGCCTTGCATGCTGCGAGGTTTTGCCGCTTTGTGGCCAAGTCGGATGTGCGGGCCTGGCCGGTCATAGGCATGTTGGCTGCAGGCGTGGGCACCTTGTTCATCCAACGCGAATCACGGCGCGATGCCATGCGCATGGTGCAACGCATGGCCGAGCAACTGCACATGGGCGATGTGATGGCAGTGTTCCCCGAAGGCACCACCAGTGACGGGCAAAGCCTGCTGCCCTTTCATGGCAATTTGCTGCAAGCCGCGATTGCTGCGGACGCACCAGTACAACCGGTGGCCCTGCATTTTGAAGATGCACACGGCCAGATGAGCCTGGCGCCTTGCTATGTGGGCGACGACACCTTGCTGGCCTCGGTCTGGCGCACCTTGTGCACGCCGGGCATCACCGTGGTGCTGAATTTTGGTGAGCTACAAACCGCACAAGGCCGCAGCCGTCAGGTGTGGGCCGCTGACTTGCGCCAGACCATCAGCGGCATGCGCGACCTCGCGCATCACCCAGATTAACCTGAGGTTTTACCGGCCGCCTTCACCCACCAGGGCATAAGGCGCCCAGTAGGCTGGGTGCGCGTAAGCGGGGGTTTTCATCGTCTCGAGCATGGCCAAGCGCAGCGCTTCTGAGCGGCGCAGGCGCTGGTCTTGTTTGTAGGCGGTGAAGGTGCGCGTGGTGAGTTGCTTAGCGCTTTCAGATTCCACCGACCAGTGCGTCACCAACAGGCTACGGCTGCCCGCATAGAAGAAGCCGCGCGCCAAACCGCTCATGGCTTCTTCGGCTTTGCCATCAGCACCGGCGGTGTTACAGGCCGACAGCACCACCCAATCGGCATTGAGCTTGAGGCTCAGCACATCCTCCAGCGTGAGCAATGGGGACTCGTTGGGGTTGGCCGACGAGGCCATGGCCAGGGCGGGCTGCGACAGGTTGGGCAGATCGCCCGCCAAGAGGCCGTGGGTGGCGAACACCACCACCTGCTTCTTGGCCAGCTGGCCGCTGCTGCTGTGCTTGAGCACCGAGGCGCGGCTGGCGGCTTTGCCCAAAATCACATCGGTCTGCGGGTTGGCCCCCATGATGCTGGCCAGGGCCAGGACCTCATCGCGGGTTTCGGGCAGGGGCGGAATTTTGCTGTAGGTCAGGTAAGCCTCGCTCTGCGACGCTTCGAGGTTGGTCACCAGCGCGCTGCGGGTGGGCAGGCTGCGCACCACAGCATTGCCCGTTGAATTGGTGGCAACCGTGAGGCCCAAATCAAATTGCGGGTCACCCCAGGCGATCATGGGCTCAGGGCCGTGGGCCGCCGTGGCTAATTTTTTGAGCGACATCCAGCCGCTGGCCGAGGGCACATGGCTGATGGCCGCTTGTTTGATGAACCAGTCGGTCTCCGCGCCAGATGCGGCCGGTGAGTTGCTGCGCTGGGTCACCAGCACCGCGAAGGGCAAGTTGGCCAGTGCGCCTGAGGTGGCCACCACCACATGTTTTTTGCCAGCCAGGGCTGGGGCTTGAGGTGCAAAAAAGGTGTTGTAAATCGCGTGCGAGGTGGCTTCATCAAAACGCGGTGCGCGGTTGCCAAACTCGGCCACATCCAAGGTGCGCCGCACGCGGTCCACCGCCTCGCGGGTTTGTTTTTCACCCCAGGGGCTGATGTGGAAATTCACCTTGCCTTGCGCGTCAATCGCCCACACATAGGTCTCATCGCGCATCGGTTGGATGGAGACAAAGACTTCATCGGTTGCGAGCAACTTGGCAATTTGCTCAGGCTTGGGCGCGCGGGGTTGCAGCAGCAAGAAGTAGTCGGGGTACTGCTTTTGAATTTGCGCCTTGTATTCTTTGCGCAGCCCTTCAATCTCTTGGATGCGCTGACGCATTTGCTCCACCACTTTGGGGTTGCGTTGTTCGGCAGGCACAGAGTTTTGGTTGTTGATGTAGGTGATCAGGCTGGCGAATTCTTGTTTGGCATCCTGGTCTTTGCGCACCACATCCGACAAGCCCGGCACATTGATGCTCATGCGCACTGCGGCTTCGGTCAGGGCCGATTGCACAGACGAGTTGTTGGCCAGGTCGGCCAACTCAAACAGGGCGACCGCATCTTCAGGTGATTGCGCGGCTGATTGGGCCAGCAGCTTCATGTGACCGTCGTACACAAAACGCGTCATGCTTTTTTGGATCGCACTTTCATGAAAATCGCCCGTCAAAGACTCGGGCGAGTTCAGCCCTTGGTGGGCTTTGACGAACATGCCCCTGGCTGCGGGCAACTGTTTGTTTTTCAGCTGGGCCACACCTAAGAGCCCGCTGGTCAAAGCGGTGTTGTAGTGGTTGGCACCAAATATTCCAGTTTTGTTTTGCACGCCGCGCTCCAGGCGAGCAAAGGCCGCTGCGTATTGGCCGGTTTGCAGTTCAACCAGGGCCACCAGGTCCACATCGAGGTTTTTGTCGATGGAGAAAATGCTGCCTTCGGTGCCTTCAGCGACTTCTTTCAAGACGGCTTGGGCCTCGGGCCACTTTTCCATGCCTGCTAGGGCGCGCAAGACTTTGGACTTGGCGTTGAGCCAACCCGGTGCGGCTTTGGGGTAGCCCTGGTCCAGATGAATTTTTTCAGCGCTTTGGGCATATTTCAATGACAAATCAAACTGGCCTGTGCCCGCAAAGATGTCGCTGCCCATCAAGTAAAACAAGAACATGTGGTTTTGGTTGAACCCACTGTCCTTGGCGCGTTTCATGGCGTCGCGCATGCTCCACTGCGCATCGACGTACAAGCCGTTGACCACCTGTTGGTTGACCAGGTTGCCTAATGTCCGGGTGGCCGAGGCCTTAGCGTAAGTTCGAAGCAGCTCGCTATCAAAGGAGTTGACCAAGGACAGCATGTTGTTGGAGCGCTCAACCGCCAACTTGGCCAGCGCCATGGCCTCGGCTTTTTTGCCGATGCGCATGAGGTAAATAGATTTCTGTGTGTAGAACTCGGTTTGCGCTCGGGGCAACCAACCCGGCGCAGCACGTGTGAAGCCAGAGGTGCCCTGTTTGAGCCATTCTTCGGCTTTGTCAAACGCAGCCTTGGCCTTGTCCATCTGGTTGATGGTCATGTAGTCCATGGCCATGTGCGCGTACATGCGCGTCAATGAGGGTGGGAATTTCGTGGCCTCGATGATGCCTTGGGCCACATTGATCGCCTCTTCTTGCCGACCCATGCTGGAGTAAAAAGTTCGCAGGCTCCACTGCCCATCAATGTCCATGCGTGACCAGGCCAGCAAATTACTTTCTTGCTGTGCGGTTTCGCCCAGCATCATGGCTGCGCGCGTTTTTTCCTTGTACTGAACAATTTGTGTGCTGTACATGGCTTTCTCGTCAATCGGCTTGGCGAGAATGTCCCGGTAGGCTTTCTCTTGCTGAGGCGTGAGTTTGCCGATGGCCTCGGCATCGTCTTGTGCCATGGCCAAGGGGCTCAGCAACAAGCTCAGACTCAGTAGGAACGCTTGGGCAATGGATCGCATGGGTGGTTCCTGTTCGTCGATGTGTGGGCTTTTACAAAGCTGCTAAGGCGTGAGCCTGGGGAAGGTCACCACATGGTCCACCTCGGGGCGGATACCGATCCACTCGCCCACCTTGTGGTCGTGGTGGCTGGGCACGTGGGCCATGATGAGTTGACCGCCTTGGAGTTGCAAGGTGTACAAAAATTCTGAGCCCCGAAACGCCTTGCGCATGATTTGCGCCTGCACCGGCGCGTGGTCATCGTGCACGATGTCGTCCGCACGCAGCAGCACATCGCACTGGCCGTGCTCAAAGGCGCTGGGCAGCGGGCACTCTTCCACGTCGCTGAGCACGCCTAAGGGTGTGCGCACCAGGATCTGCTGGCCGTTTTGTTCCAAGGTGGCTGGGGCAAACACACCGTGGCCAATGAACTCGGCCACAAAGCGGGTGGCGGGGCGGTGGTAGAGGGTGTAGGCGTCGTCCCACTGTTGCAGGTGGCCGCGGTCCATCACGCCAATGCGGTCGCCTATCGCAAATGCTTCAAGCTGATCATGCGTGACCAACAAGGCGGTGATGTTGGCGGCCTTCAAAATCAAACGCACCTCGTGCGCCAAGCGCTCGCGCAAATCCACATCGAGGTTGGAGAAAGGTTCATCGAGCAAGAGCAACTGCGGCTGCGGTGCCAGCGCGCGCGCTAATGCCACTCGCTGTTGTTGCCCGCCTGAGAGTTCATGCGGGAAGCGTGCCGCATGCCCGTCCAAGCCCACCAAAGCCAGCGCTTCTTGCACGCGTTGGGTGCGTTCAGCAGCAGACAGATGCGCCAAACCAAAGGCCACGTTGTGGCCGACCGTCATGTGGGGGAAGAGGGCGTAGTCTTGGAACACCATGCCGATGCGGCGTTGTTCCGGTGCGGTGTGCGTCCCTTCGCCGCTGACGACTTGCTGGGCCAAACGGATGGTGCCGCCACTGGTTTTTTCCAGGCCAGCCACCGCACGCAACAAGGTGGTTTTGCCGCAGCCCGAGGGGCCAATGAGCACGCCAATATCGCCCGCGCGCAAGCTCAAGGACACGCCTTGCACCGCCGGTTCGGTGCGACCGGGGTAAGTGACTTGCAGACCAGAGACATCCAAATACATGGGCTCATTTTAGATGCCTACAATTCTGACAAGCCATGCACCTTCACCTGCGCCCCTTTTTGTTGCCCGCCACCGCGCTGCTGATGTTGCCGGTGGCTTTGGTGTTGGCCGCCTGGTGGCCCTGGGGCGAGGGCAGCGCCCAAGCCTGGGCCTTGCTGGGCGAGATGGCCAGCACCGTGTTGCCCGACTACAGCGCCACGAGTTTCGTGCTGTGCGTGTTGGTGGCCATTGGGGTCATGGCCGTGGGTGTGCCCGCTGCGGTGCTGGTGACCTTGTTTGATTTTCCTGGGCGGCGCGTCTTTACCTGGGCTTTGTTGCTGCCCCTGGCCATGCCCGCCTATGTGGTGGCTTATGGCTACACCGACTTTTTGCAGTTCAGCGGCCCCTTGCAAACTGCCTTGCGCGACGTGAGTGGTGCGCAAGGCCGGGTCTTTCCTGAGGTGCGCAATGTCTGGGGTGCGGCTTGGGTGATGACGTTTTCGCTCTACCCCTATGTGTATCTGCTGGCTCGCACCGCCTTGCGCGAACGTGCCTCGCATTTGATGGAGGCCGCCCGCTTGCTGGGTGCGCCGATGTGGCGTCGCTTGCGTGAAATCGCTTTGCCCCTGGCGCGCCCGGCGGTGGCCGCTGGTGTGGCCTTGGCCTTGATGGAAACCTTGGCGGACTATGGCGTGTCGAGTTACTTCGGCATTCAGACCTTCACCGCGGGCATTTACAAAGCCTGGCTGGCCATGGACAACCGCTTGGCCGCTGCGCAACTCGCCGCCATGTTGTTGGCCGTGGTGCTGGTGCTCTTGGCGTTAGAGCGCCGCGCCCAAGCCCGCATGCGCTTTGCCGCGCGGGGCGCGCGCGCCGGCTCGCAAGAGGCGCGGCCGGTGGTCTTGCAAGGCCCATCTGCTCTGCTGGCTTGGGTCTTGTGTGCGCTGCCCTTGTTGATGGGCTTTGTGGCACCGGTGCTGTTCATGCTGCGGCCTTTGTGGACGCAAGAATGGGATTTGCCTTGGGCACGTTTTGTGGAATGGTCGCTCAACAGCCTGCGTTTAGGCCTGATCACCGCCTTGCTGGCGGTGGGGCTGGCGGTCTTGCTCGCATTTTTGCAGCGCCGTCACCCCGACAGACTCACACGGGGTGTGGTGGGTTTGGCCTCGGTGGGTTATGCGGTGCCCGGTGCGGTGGTGGTGGTGGGCTTGTTGCTGCCGGTGGGTTGGTTGCAAACCCTGTGGCCGCAAAGCAGCGTGGGTTACTGGATCACCGCCACTTCTTTGGGCTTGGTGTGGGCCTACCTGGTGCGTTTCAGTGGTGTGGCCTTGCAGTCGGTGCAAAGCGGTTACGCGCGCATCCCCATGAGTCTGGATGAATCGGCCCGCATGATGGGCAGCAGCGACACACGCTTGCTGCGCGAGGTGCATGGCCCTCTGCTCAAAGGCCCGGCTGTGGCCGCTGCCTTGCTGGTCTTTGTGGATGTGATGAAAGAGCTGCCCGCCACCCTGGTGCTACGGCCTTTCAACAGCGACACCTTGGCGGTGGTGACTTACCAACTCGCCCGCGATGAACGCCTGGGCGAAGCGGCCTTGCCCGCTTTGGCTTTGGTGCTGGTGGGACTGATCCCGGTGGTCTTGCTCAGCCGCACCTTGCGCGACGAAGCACAGACATGAAAAAACCGGGCTCATCAGGCCCGGTTTGAAGTTGTTGCCAATAGGCTTTAGCCCAGCGCGTCTGCCCAGATGTTGTGCGCCCAGTTCATGGCGTAAATGCCTTCCAGGTCGGAAGGCGCGGCCGACACGCCGCCTGAGCCAGCCACGGTCTTGAAGGTTTTCTCTGCAGCCACGTATTGGTGGACCGAGGCCACGTGCACCACCTGCTTGTCGCTCACAAAACTGTAGCAAGTGTTGGTCAGCATCGGGTTGGGGTTGACCTCCACGCCGCTGAGTTGCGCCACCACCGCCGCGGCCGTGACTTTGGCGTGCGAGTTGGCCATGTGGCCCGATTTGGGCATCAGGGGCGCGACCTGGATCGCATCGCCAATGATGTGCACGTCTTTGCCCACCTTGGACTCGAAGGTCAGGTAGTTGATGTCGGCCCAGCGTTTGTTCACATTGGCCAAACCGGTTTGCACCGCGATGTCGCCAGCGCGCATGTCGGGCAGCACATTGAGCACGTTGGCTTTGACGTCGTTTTGCACATCAAACTTCACCGTCATGTTGGCCGCGTCCACTGCCACTGCTTTGTGGTTGGGGCGGTACTCGATCAGACCGGCGTAGTTGTCAGCCCAGTATTTTTTGAACAAGGGGCCTTTGGAGGTCACATCGGGGTTGGCGTCCAAAATCAACACCTTGGACTTGGGCTTGAAGTTCTTGAAGTAATGCGCCACCTGGCTGGCCCGCTCGTACGGGCCGGGGGGGCAGCGGTAGGGCGCGGTAGGAATGGTGATGGCGTACACGCCACCATCGGGCATGGCTTCGAGCTGGCGGCGCAGGGCCGCGGTCTCGGGGCCGGCTTTCCAGGCTTGCAGAATTTGGCCAGCCGCTTGGGCAGCCTGCAGGCCTTCAATGCTGTCCCACATCATGCCGATGCCTGGCGACAAAATCATCTTATCGTAGCCGATGCTCACACCTGAGGCCAAGCGCGCGACTTTCTTTTCCACGTCAATGTGGCTCACCATGTCTTTGACGCGAATCACGCCGTGCTTGCTGCTCAAGCCGTCATAAGGACGGGTCAGGTCAGCCACGGTTTTGGAGCCACCAATGACCAGGTTAGAGATGGGGCAAGACACAAACTGGTCTTGCGGCTCAACCATCACCACCTCAATTTGGTAGTTGGAGAGCAGGCGCACATATTTGGCAGCGGTGGCGCCGCCATAGCCGCCACCCACCACCAGCACGCGGGTTTTGCTAGGCACTGAGGCGGTGGTGGCGCAGCCGGTCAGGGTGCTGAGGCCGCCCACGGCGGTCAGGGCTGCGAGCGAGAAAGAGTTTTGTACAAAACGACGGCGTTGCATGGTGGCTCCTTAGCGTTTGACGGCCGCGAAATAATTGGCGATGGTGGCGATTTGCTCGTCGCTGTAGCCCTTAGCCAGCTGGTGCATGACGGTGGCCGGACGCGCGCCCGATTTGAAGGCCTTCATTTGTTCGGTGATGTAGGCCGCAGGCATGCCCGCGATCGAGGGCACGGTGGAGTTGGGCACAGCACGGCCATCGGTGCCGTGGCAATTCGCGCAGGTGGCGGCCAGGCTGCGGGTGTAAAGCTCGTTGGCATTAACGGCTTGGGCCTGCGCTTGCAGGGCCAGGCTGCTCAGGCACAGCGCAGCGGCTGCGCTCAGGTGACGGATGTGGGGTCTCATGGGTCTTCCTTTCAGACGAATTTCTTATTTTGGTGCTGACTTATACAGTCAGGCGTCGGTGTTATCCCGATGCTGGTTCAGCATAGGGGTTGGCAAAACCTAGGTTTTGCAAAATCTCAATTTCATGCGCTTCCATGGCTTGAGCGTCGGCCTCGCTGGTCTCGTGGTCCCAGCCCTGGGCATGCAAGGCGCCGTGCACCAGCAGGTGCGCGTAATGCGCTTGCAGGGTTTTGCCTTGCGCTTTCGCTTCTTTGGCCACGACCGGGGCGCACAAGACCAAGTCTGCCGTCACCAGGGGCGCTTGGGTGTAGTCAAAGGTCAGCACATTGGTGGCGTAGTCTTTGTAGCGGTAGTCGCGGTTGAGCGACTGGCCTTCCTCGGCATCCACAATGCGCACGGTGATTTCTGCATCAGCCGCCAAGGCATGGCGGATGCAGCGGCTCACAAAATGACGCTTGAGCACCTCGCGGTGAGGTGCTGCATGTTCTAACTTGCCAAATTGCAAAGACAAACTGAGCGCGTGCATCATGCTCTCATTCTAAGAGCGCGCTATTCAGGCGCGCTGGTGCTGAGATCGAATATTTTCTTATGTGCTTATGCGGGTGCTGAGCCCTTAAACCGGCTTGGGCGCACTGCGACGCGGGGCATCGTAAGCATCCACAATGCGGGCCACCAGCGGGTGACGCACCACATCGCGGCTGGTGAAGTGGCGAATGGCGATGCCCTCGGTGCGCTTGAGCACCCGCTCGGCATCGACCAGGCCTGAGAGCTGCTGTTTAGGCAGGTCGATCTGGCTCACATCACCGGTGACGACCGCCTTGGAGCCAAAGCCGATGCGGGTCAGGAACATCTTCATTTGCTCGGGCGTGGTGTTTTGTGCTTCGTCCAAAATCACAAACGAGTTGTTGAGCGTGCGCCCACGCATGAAGGCCAGCGGTGCGATTTCCAGGGCGTTGCGCTCAAAGGCTTTTTGCACTTTCTCAAAGCCCATCAGGTCGTGCAGCGCGTCGTACAGCGGGCGCAAATAAGGGTCGATTTTTTGGGCCAAGTCACCGGGTAAAAAGCCCAGGCGTTCACCAGCCTCGACCGCAGGACGGGTCAGCACGATGCGTTGAACAGAGGCGCGTTCCAGCGCATCCACCGCCATGGCCACGGCCAGGTAAGTTTTGCCGGTGCCGGCCGGGCCGATGCCAAAGGTGATGTCGTGGGTGGCGATGCTGTCCAGGTAAGCGGCCTGGTTGGGCGTGCGGGCGCGCAAATCGGTGCGCCGGGTTTGCAGGGCCTCGCCGTGTTCGGTGCCGGCCAAGGCCGAGTCGCCTGCGAGCATGAGTTGCAAGGTGGTGGCCTCGATGGGGCGCGCGGCAATTTCATACAGCGCTTGGAGCACTTCCATGCCGCGTTTGGCTTTGACCTTGGGGCCATCGACCTTGAACTGCTCGTGGCGGTGGGCGATTTTCACGCCCAGAGCCACCTCAATGGCGCGCAGGTGTTCGTCCATCGGGCCGCACAGGTGGGCCAGGCGGGCGTTGTTGGGGGGAGAGAAAAGATGGCGAAGAATCAACTGATAATCCTTGAACAGACCCACATCATAGGCAAAGCCTGGATAACGACCGCAGAAAGCAACCCATGATCGGCAAATTAACAGGCACCCTGAGTGAAAAGAATCCCCCACAAGTTTTGGTGGATTGTGGCGGCGTGGGCTACGAGGTGCAGGTGCCCATGAGCACGTTTTACAACCTGCCGGCCCTGGGCGAGCGGGTGAGCCTCTTGACCCATTTGGTGGTGCGTGAAGACGCGCATTTGCTGTATGGTTTTGGCACCGACAGCGAACGCGCCACTTTTCGTGAACTCGTGAAAATCAGCGGTGTGGGGCCGCGCACGGCCTTGTCGATTTTGTCGGGCATGAGCGTGGCCGAGTTGTCGCAAGCCATCACCCAGCAGCAGGCTGGTCGCTTGGTGAAGGTGCCGGGCATCGGTAAAAAAACCGCCGAACGTTTGCTGCTCGAACTCAAAGGCAAACTGGGTGCGGATTTGGGCGTGACTGGCGCGGTGCCCGATGCGCAAAGCGACATCCTGCAAGCCCTGGTGGCCCTGGGTTACAGCGACAAAGAAGCCAGCCTGGCCTTGAAGGCTTTGCCCCAAGATGTGGGCGTGAGCGAGGGCATCAAGCTCGCGCTCAAAGCCCTGGCCAAAGCGTGAATTTTTATTGCGCGCTGCGCACCAGGCGCGCGTGCAGGGGCTGCACCGGTCGCGCGTTGTTGGGGAAGATCTGCGCAAACATGCGGATTTGCTCGGCGCTCAGCGTCATGGGCTGCTTGAGCACCATCCACAACACATTTTCTGAACACGGCGGTGTGGTCAGCGACCCCATGAACTGGTAGTAACGCTGGTCTTTGGGCATCAACTCATTGAGGTCCAGCAAGCCCACTGGCATGTTGACCTTGTCCCCTGAATCCAGGGGCATGTAAGTCCACACCTTGTGGATCAAGGCATTGGCCACACCGGGGCTGAGCAACACGCCGATCACCGCCAATTGGCCTTCCGCATTTTTGTGCACCAAATGCGCCACCATGGTGAAGCGCCGTGAGTTGATTTGCTCTTCAGAGGGGTGGTGAAAGTGGAACTGAACCAACTGGTAGGTGCTGCCCCGCACGGTGATGCTGTTGTTGCCCGACACATCCACCTGGATGGTGTGCCCGTTGTTGACCACCGTGGCGTTGCTGGGCTGGTAGTTGATGTGGATGGGTTCAGCCGGGCCTTGCAGGGTGTTCTGGTCTTCGATGTGGATGGGCGACTGGCGTTGCCCTTTGGCACAGGTGGCGAAGTCGGGTTTGAGGCTGGCCCAGTTCGAGGGACCAGCCTCGCCACCATAGGTCCAATGCACGTCGTGGCTGGCGGGGTTGTGGCTGTCGGCCAGCACCGCAGCCTTGGCGCGCGCGTAGCTCTCTCGGGCAACACGAGGGCTGAAGTGTTGGGTGGTGTGTGGGGCAACTGCAGGAGCCAAAGCCGGTGCCACGGCTGGTGAAGGCGACGCCGCCAACGTGCTGGTCTGGGCCGTGCCGCGAGCTTTGTCGTAAACCACCAGCGTGAGGTTTTTCTTGCTGGGCTGGCCCTTGTCCAGGTTGTCTTGCACATACTCTTTGACCGCTTTGGCGGCAGGCTCACCCGCCATGACGCTGCTGACCATGAGGCCCATGGCCATGGCGCCCGCATAGGCGCTGACCCGGCAGCAGCGGGCAAATTCAGACAGGGTGATTGGCTTGAAGGGGGGCATGGCAAACATCCGAAGGAGGGCGTTCTTCTTTGTCGGCTGTTGCGGGCGCATACTTGAGGGCGAACAAGCCCCAAAAGATTCAGCGTTTTTTGAGGCGCTATAGTCACAATTCAAGCTTTGCCACCCCGACTGTTGAAAACCCCGTGAGCATCCAGACCGACGACTTCGCCCCCGCGCCCGAACCCAGCCCGCAACGGGTGGTCTCTGCCGTGCCCACCTCGGCGGGTGAAGAGGCGATTGAGCGCGCCTTGCGCCCCAAGTTGCTCGACGAGTACGTGGGCCAGGTCAAGGTGCGTGAGCAGCTCGAGATCTTCATTGGTGCGGCCAAAAAACGCGAAGAAGCGCTGGACCATGTGCTGCTGTTTGGTCCGCCCGGCTTGGGCAAAACCACGCTCTCTCACATCATTGCGCATGAGTTGGGGGTGAACCTGCGCCAGACCAGCGGCCCGGTGCTGGAAAAGCCCAAAGACCTGGCGGCGCTGCTGACCAACCTCGAGAAGAACGATGTGCTCTTCATCGACGAGATCCACCGCCTGTCCCCGGTGGTGGAAGAAATTTTGTACCCCGCGCTGGAGGACTACCAGATCGACATCATGATCGGTGAAGGCCCGGCCGCGCGCTCCATCAAGCTGGACCTGCAGCCCTTCACCCTGGTGGGCGCCACCACCCGCGCCGGCATGCTCACCAACCCGCTGCGCGACCGCTTTGGCATCGTGGCGCGGCTGGAGTTTTACACCTCGGAAGAGTTGGGGCGCATCGTCACGCGCAGCGCCAAATTGCTGGGCGCGCCCATGGACGAGGCCGGTGGTTTTGAGATTGCCCGCCGTTCACGCGGTACACCACGCATTGCCAACCGCTTGCTGCGCCGGGTGCGCGACTATGCCGAGGTCAAAGGCAGTGGCCGCATCACCCTGGAGATGGCCAACAAAGCCCTGGCCATGCTCGATGTGGATCCGCAAGGTTTTGATGTGATGGACCGCAAGCTGCTTGAAGCGGTCATTCACCGTTTCGATGGTGGCCCGGTGGGCCTGGACAACATCGCGGCCAGCATTGGTGAAGAGCGCGAGACCATCGAAGATGTGATCGAGCCCTACCTGATTCAGCAGGGCTTTTTGCAGCGCACGCCGCGCGGGCGCATCGCCACCTTGGCAGCCTACCGGCACCTGGGGGTCACGCCCCCCAAACCCTCGGGTGAGGGTTTGTTTTAGGTGATGGCTTCGTCGCGCGACACCTCGTCGAGGTGCGACACATCAGCCCAACCCACCAGGCTCAAGCCTTGCGGCGTCCACAGCAAACGGTTGACGGCCGTGTTGGTCAAGGCCCAGGTGCGCGGGGCTTGCAGGTCTTGGCCGGTGGCCATGCGGTAGAGCACATCCATCACCCCGCCATGCGCCACCAGCGCGATTTGTTCGCCGGCATGTTGTTGCGCCAGTTCTTGCAGCAGCTGTTCAATACGGTCTTTGACCATCACCAAACTCTCCCCGCCTTCGGGCTGCCAATCCGGGTCACGCTTTTTCCAGCGGCGCGAATCTTCAGGCCAGGTGGCTTCAATCTCGGCAAAGGTTTTGCCTTGAAACAAACCGAAATGCCGTTCGCGCAAACCTGGCGTCAAGGTGATCGGCGTGCCTGTTAGCTGCGCAATCGCTTGGGCTGTGTTGTGGGCGCGTGAGAGGTCGCTGCAGTAAATGTGGTGGATGGCATCGCGCTGCGCCAGCGAGGCGGCCAAACGCTCGGCCTGCCAGCGGCCACGCTCGTTGAGGTCCACGTCCAAATGGCCCTGGATGCGGGTGTCCACGTTCCAGGCAGTTTCACCGTGGCGGATGGCCAGGATGCGGGTCGGTTCAATGCTCATCGGGGGATTTCTATGTCGACCCGCCGCACAGGCGCGCCGGGGTTGGGGAAGTCTTTGAGGGCCGCACGCAAGAGCGCGGGCAAGATTTTTGCGCTGTCGTTCCAGGGGCCATCATGCACCGCCTGGGTTTCATACACCAGCTGTCCACTGCGCACATCACGCATGAGCATTTGCAGCTCATACCGGTACAAGGTGGTGGGGGGAAAGCGCGAGCCCATGCCCCATCCCGTACCCCAGCCTAAGCCTATCCCCATGCCTGCGCCATAGCGCGTCGAGCTGCCCCAGCCGCCATAGGCGTAGGGCGAACCATACAAGCGCGAACCCTGGTTGACCAGGTAGGGCGTCACGCGCAAGCCCAGCAGCACGGTCAGGGTTGGGGCCTCAGCGTTGCGTAACAGGCCCACTTGGCCCAGGGCCTGTTCGGCCTGGGTTTCTAAGGTATCAGGCGCGTTGCTTGGGGTGGGGTTGAGCGGTGAGCGCTCAAACTTGTAGCTTGTGCCTTGCAGGCTGGTGGTGTCACTCAGGGCGCTGGCTGCGCGCACTTGCGTGTCGATCAGCCGCATGCCGCCACAAGCGCTCAGCAAGGTGCTGAGCAATGTGCACAGCAGAGCCAGGCATGCCAAGCGCCGCATGAGCTTAGAGCGTGACCACCTGCACGCCGCCAGGCAGCTGCGCCACGCTGAAACTTTCTTCGTCAAACGCGGTGTCGCCGTTTTCATCGGGCAGGCCGGTGGTGGCCAGGTGTTTGAAGTCAAACAGTTCGCCATCCATCAGGTGGCTGGGCACCACGTTTTGCAGGCTGGTGAACATGGTCTCCAAGCGGCCGGGGAATTTTTTGTCCCACTCGCGCAGCATGTTGCCCACTTGCTTGCGCTGCAGGTTTTCTTGGCTGCCGCACAGCGTGCAAGGGATGATGGGAAACGCACGGTGCTCGGCCCAACGCACCAGGTCGCGTTCGACCACATAGGCCAGCGGACGGATGACCATGAACTCGCCGTTGTCGCTGGTGAGTTTGGGGGGCATACCTTTGAGCTTGCCGGCAAAAAACATATTCAAGAAAAAGGTTTGCAACATGTCATCGCGGTGGTGACCCAGCGCGAGTTTGTTGCATTTGAGCTCGCGCGCCACCTTGTACAAAATGCCGCGGCGCAACCTGCTGCACAGGCTGCACATGGTTTTGCCGGGCGCGATTTTGTCTTTCACGATCGAGTAGGTGTCTTGCGTTTCAATATGAAACGGCACACCCAGGTTTTGCAAGTAGTTGGGCAAAACCTCGGCCGGAAAACCGGGTTGTTTTTGGTCCAGGTTGACGGCGATCAACTCAAAGTCAATCGGTGCGCGTGCCTTGAGCTTGAGCAAGATGTCCAGCATGCCGTAGCTGTCTTTGCCACCGCTCATGCAGACCATCACCCGGTCGCCTTCTTCGATCATGTTGAAGTCCACAATTGCTTGGCCCACTTGGCGGCACAGGCGCTTTTCCAGCTTGTGGGTTTCGCGCTCGATCTTCAGCGCTTGTTTCGCGTCCAGCGCCTGGGCTTCCAGGGTGGCGGTGTCGTCGGTCCAACTGTTCATGGGGTGTTCCTGTGTGTTCACCACAGACCGGTTTCGGTGTGGATGGCGACTTCACAGTCGTCAAAAATTTCAAGTTTCACAATCTTCACCCGCACACCCAACACGCCTGGCAGCTGCAACAAACGGTGCGCGAGTTTGCCGATCAAGGTCTCGAGCAGGTTGACGTGCTCGGCGGTGCACTCGTTGATGATGATCTGGCGTACCTTGCGGTAGTCCAACACCGAGTTGATGTCGTCGTCGTGCGGCAGCATGGGCTGTGCGCCCAGGTTGAGTTCCGCGTCGACCTGGATGGGTTGGGGCTTGGCGCGCTCATGGTCCAAGATGCCTAAGCTCGCGTCAAAACGCAGGCCGGTGAGCGTGAGTTTTTGCGTGCCGATGCTGGGCTTGGCGCTCTGGTGGCTGGTGGTCTGTGTCATGGCGTCACATCAAAGAAAAATCGCGCTCAAAACGCATCAGGTGCTGACCACCATCCACCAACAGCGTGGTGCCGGTGATGGATGCGTTGCTCAGCGCAAACACCACCGCTGCGGCCACATCGGCGGGCGTGGACGAACGGCCCAGGGGCGAGAGTTGGTGCAGGGCGGCAAACTTTTCGTCGCTCAGCATGTGGCTGGTCAGCGTCAAACCCGGGGCCACCCCCACCACCCGCACCGTGGGCGCCAGGCCCATGGCCAGCATGGTGGTGGCCGCTTCCAGGGCGGCTTTGGAAAGGGTGTAGCTCAAAAAATCGGGGTTCTGGTTCCAGAGCTTTTGGTCCAGCATGTTGACCACCGCACCTTGCGCGCCGCGCGCTTGCAGGTGGGTGTGCAGGGCTTGGGCCAACAAAATCGGCGCGCCGGTGTTGGCCTGCAGGTGCTGGGCCATGCGCTCAAAGCTGAAGCTGGGCGCATCGTCATGTTCAAACAGGGCCGCGCTGTTGACCACGGCATCCACTTGCCCGAAGTGCGCCATCACGCGGGGCAGCAGGCCGCGCACCGCGTCTTCTTGGTTCAAGTTGGCATCAAAAGCCGCGCTGTTGCCCGACAAAGCTTGGCATTGCGCTACAGTTTCCAGAGCATCTGCTTCTGAGCCGCGGTAATGCACCGCCACCTGCCAGCCGCTGCCAGCCAGGGCCAGGGCGATCTCGCGCCCCAGCCGTTTGGCCGCGCCGGTGACCAGCACCACACGGGGGGTGTGGCTGGCGCTTGAGGGGGTGGTGTTTGACATTCGGTGACAATTGGGCAGAACCTGAGAGTTTAACGACTCGAGACCTTTTGCGCCCGTCAGCCGCCTCACCTTGAACCACGCCGATTCCCTCAGCGCCGACCTACGTGCGCGCATTGCAGATGCCATCGCCCAGGCCGGTGCTTGGCTGGGCTTTGATGCCTTCATGCACCTGGCCCTCTACACCCCAGGGCTGGGCTATTACGCCAATGACCTGCGCAAGCTTGGCCTCATGCCTGGCTCGGGCAGCGACTTTGTGACCGCCCCCGAGCTCTCACCCCTGTTCGGTCAAACCTTGGCCCAGCCCATCAGCCAAGCCCTGCAAGCCAGCGGCACCCATGAAGTCTGGGAGTTCGGTGCGGGCTCAGGCGCCCTGGCTTTACAGCTGCTGGATGCCTTGGGCGATCAAGTGCAGCGCTACACCATCGTGGACGTCTCAGGCGCGCTCAAGGCCCGCCAGCAAGCCACCTTGGCGGCCCATGCGCACAAGGTGCGTTGGGTCAGTGCCCTGGAAAACTTCGAAGGCGTGGTGGTGGGCAACGAAGTGCTCGACGCCATGCCCGTCAAGCTCTTGCAGCGCACGGATGGCACCTGGCACGAACGCGGTGTGGCCTGGCAAGACGGTTTGGTCTGGGAAGACCGCGTCACAGACCTGCGCCCACCCATGGCCATCGACGGCCCGCACGATTACCTGACCGAAATTCACCCCCAGGGCGAAGCCTTTGTGCGCACCATCGCGCAGCATTTGCAGCGCGGTGCGGCGTTCTTCATCGACTACGGTTTCACCGAGGCCGAGTACTACCACCCGCAGCGCCACACGGGCACGGTGGTGTGCCACCGCGCGCACCAGATGGACGACAACCCGCTGGCCGATGTGGGCCTCAAAGACATCACCGCGCATGTGAACTTCACTGGCGTGGCCTTGGCTGCGCAAGACGCGGGGCTGGACGTGCTGGGTTACACCAGCCAGGCCAGGTTTTTGATCAACGCCGGGCTGCCCGAACGCATGGCGCAAGCTGAGTTGGCCCAGCGCGCGAATGCGCAAAAGCTGCTCATGGAGCATGAGATGGGCGAGCTCTTCAAGGTCATCGGCTTGGCCAAGGGTTGGAACCCGTCAAGCTTTTCTTCACCCAACGGTTTTGGCTTCATGCCAGGCGACCGCACCCACACTTTGTAAGGCCCGCCATGTTCCGTTGGTTGATTGTGATTTTTCTGGTGCTGATGCTGGCCAATGCGTTCACGCCTTGGGTGAAAAAGCTCGGCTTTGGCAAATTTCCCGGCGACTTTCGTTTTTCTATTTTCGGGCGAGAGGTGTTTTTGCCGGTGACCACCACCGTCATCCTCAGCATGGTGGCCGCTGGCTTGGCGCGCTTGCTCTGAAAATCAGAGCTGGCTTAAAGCTGCTTCAATCGCTTGCGCCCGCGCTTGGTGGATGGCTTCACCAATTTTCGGGCCGCTCAAGCCGGCCGATTGGGCTTGGGCAGCTATCACTTCAGTAGCAACGCTTTGCGCGGCCACCAGCGCGGTTGTGAGCAGCGTGGCTTGCGGGTAGGGTTGGTCGTCGCGGTGCAAACGCCCGCGGGCATCGCACTCACAAGCCATCAACACCGCTTCAAAGCGTTCGGGTTGACGCAGGGCATCGCAGCGTTCCAGCAAGCGCAGCAGGGCCGCTGCCCCCAAGGTTGCGGCGCGGTGGATGTTGCCGTGTTCACGTGCCACCACGGCGGCGAGTTCTTTGCAGTCGTTGGGCACACGCAGCCGCTCACCCAGACCGCGCAGCAAACGCACACTGCGTTCTTCGTGGCCGATGTGGCGAGGCAAGACCTCCGCTGGCGTGGTGCCCTTACCCAGGTCGTGACCCAGGCAGGCGAAGCGCACCGGCAGCGGCGCGTTCAAGCGTGCGGCCATGTCCAGCACCATCATCACATGAACACCGGTGTCCACCTCGGGGTGGTGCTCAACACTTTGTGGCACGCCCCACAGGCGGTCAACCTCGGGCAGTAATTTTTTCAAGGCACCACAGGCACGCAAAACTTCAAACTGGCGAGAGGGCTGCGCGCCCATCAAGCCGCGGCTGAGTTCTTGCCACACCCGCTCGGGCACCAGGTGGTCCACCTCGCCGTCTTGCACCATGTCTTGCATGAGTTGCTGGGTGTCGGGTGCCACGGTGAAGTCGGTGAAGCGCGCGGCCAAACGCGCTACGCGCAGGATACGCACCGGGTCTTCGCGAAACGCCGGGGTCACATGGCGAAACACCCGCTGCGCGATGTCTTGCGCTCCGCCATAGGGGTCGACCCAGTGTGCCGCCCATGCAGCCGCATCCACAGCAGTTTTGTGGGTCAGTGCATCAGCCGGTAAAGCTTGCAGGGGCAGGGCGATGGCGTTGATGGTGAGGTCGCGGCGAGCCAGGTCTTCTTCCAAGGTGACCTCGGGGCTGGCTTGCACCGCAAAGCCGCGGTAGCCGCGCGCGGTCTTGCGCTCGGTGCGGGCCAAGGCAAATTCTTCGTGGGTTTGCGGGTGCAAAAACACCGGGAAGTCGCGCCCAACAGGCGTGTAGCCCAGCGCGGTCATTTGCTCGGGCGTGGCGCCCACCACCACCCAGTCGCGGTCTTGAACCGGCAAGCCCATCAGGGCATCGCGCACGGCACCGCCAACCAGGTAAATCTGCATGTCTAGCGCGCGTGGGCGCGCAAGTCGTCGTTGCGCCGCATGGGGTTGTGACGCCCCAAGTAAGTGGGGGCGATGGCGCTCAGCGCACTGGCTTGGATGCCCAAGGCCTGCAAGCCCGGCAGGCTGCTGGCCACATTGGCCACGCGCATCGAAGCCAGGTTGTCCCGGCTCATCAAGGGCTCGCCGGGCAGGTGCTCCATCACCCTGGCTTGCAGTTGCCCCGCCCATTCAGGCAAAGGCAACACCGGTCGTCCGCCCGGGATGCCGCTGGCGTTGCCTGCGAGTTGCACCAATTGCTTCAAGGTGTAGACCTCAGGCCCGCAAGCGTCAAACACTTTGCGGTGCCCTTGGCCTTGCAAGGCGTTGACCACCGCTTGCGCCACGTCTTCCACCCACACCGGTTGGAACTGGCTGTGCGCGCCTGCCAAGGGGATGAACGGTGCGATTTGTGACATCTTGGCAAACAGGTTCAAAAACTTGTCGTCTGCACCAAAGATCACGCTGGGGCGGATGATGGTCCAGTCCAGCCGGGTGGCGCGCAGCAGGGCCTCGCCCTCGCTTTTGCTGCGCAGGTACAGCGAAGGCGCAGCGCTGACCGTCTCGCTCACACCCAGGGCGCTCACATGCACCAAGCGCGAGACACCTTGGCTTTTGCAGGCCGAGATGAGGCTGCGCACCAGCTTGACGTGGGTGCGCTCAAACGACTCGGGCGTGCCGTGCAAGATGGCAATGAGGTTGATCACCGCGTCATGCCCGGCCACCAAGGCTGCGAGCTGCGCCGGGTCGTGCACATCAGCGGTCACCACATCGACCAGGGGCAAGGTTTGCACCGCTTGGGCGTTGAGGGCGCGGCGGGTGGGCACAGTCACGCGCCAACCCAGTTTGGCCAATTTGGCGCAGACATGGCGGCCGACAAAGCCAGAGCCACCCAAGATCAAAACTTTTTTCATGGCATCAAGGCAGGTCTTCATCGACAAATTTGGCCTGACCCTGCGGGCCGATGGTGCCCAGCCGCGCTTTGAGCGATTGGGGTTTGCCGGTCAGCAAGGCCGCGTAGTTGGTGGTGTTGGCCAGCACTTTTTTCACGTAGTCGCGCGTCTCGCTGAAGGGCACGTTTTCGGCCCAGATGGCGGCCTCCAGCGTGGGGCTGCCATCCTGCCCACGCCAATTGCGTGAGCGGCTGGGGCCGGCGTTGTAAGCGGCTGCGGCCAAGGGCATAGAGCCTTCAAACGAGTCGAGCACCAGCTTCAAGTAGCCCGTGCCAATCGTGATGTTGGTGTCGCGCTCGGTGATTTGGTGGGGCTTGAAATCCGACAAGCCAATTTTTTTCGCGGTCCACTTGGCCGTGGCCGGCATGACCTGCATCAGACCTGCGGCGCCCACATGCGACTGGGCGTCCATCACAAAGCGGCTCTCTTGGCGAATCAAGCCGTACACATACGCGGCATCCAGGCCAATGCGCCCGGCGCGCTGCACCACCTCTTGTTTGAAGGGCATGGGGTAGCGCTGGGTCATGTCCACCACGGCCTTGGTGCGTTCGCTGGTGTTGATGCAGCGGTCCCACACCTGCAAGTCGCAAGCCAGTTGGGCGGCCGCCAAAAGTTCTCGGTCGCTCATGCCGCCGCGGGTGTGCAGGTTGGTGGTGTAGTTCCACTCCCGCACGCCTTCAGGGCGCAAACCCATTTGAATGGCGTACAGCGCGCGGCGCAGCCCTGGGTTTTGTTGTGCTGCTTCTTTTTCTGTAGCACTCAGGGGCTGTACCGCCTCTGGCACGGTGATGGGGCGACCCAGTTCTTCAAGCGCCAACTGTTCGTAAAAGCCTTTGTTGGAGGCGATCGATTCCAGCAGTTGCCTTGCCGTGGTGGCATCGGCTTGCGGTGCGGGGCTGGCGGCTTGAGCCTCGTTCATCAAGCTTTGCGCGGCAGCTAAACCTTTGGCTTGGCCCTTTTGCGCCACAGCAGGTTGCTGCGCCAAGATGGCGCGGGCGCGCCAGTAAACCCAGGTGCTGTCTTGGCGCATGGGCTCGGGCATGGCGTTGATGGCCGAGAGCACCTCGGGCCAGTTGCCCGCCCGCAAACCCGCGCGGACTTTCCAGGCCAGGTGTTCGGCGCTCAAGTGCTGGTCTTGCGCATGGCTGAAATAGTTGATGGCGCCATCGGTCAAGCGGCTGGCGGCACGCTTGCCCACCACGCCCCAGACCCAGCTGCGTTCCTCATGGGTGAGTTGGGTGCGCCAGCGGATTTTGTTGAGTTCATCGGCTGCCGCAGAGGCATCGGTGGCGGCCAGGCGTATCAGGGCCAGGGTCACCAGCTCTTTGGTTTTGGCGCGCAGGGCGGTGACTTTGTCGTCCAGAAAACGCACCGGGCTGGCGTACACCGCACCCACTTGCTCGGCCCATTTGGGGTTGAGGATGTCCACCGCTTGGGTGGCCACTTTCACACGTTCGTTCTCAAAGCCCAAGCGTGCGCGCTGCCACACCACCGAGGCTTTGAGCTTGCCCGCTTGGTACTGTTGCTCAGCGGCGGCGGCGCAAGCGTCATCGGCCTCTTTTTGGGCCAGCCACAACTCAGCCACCTGGGCCGAGACATCGGTGCCCTTGAGGGTGGCCTCGGCCAACAGCCCATAGCAGCGCACCGCACGGTCGTCGTTCATGCGGTACTTGGGCAGCTCGACCAACAAGGCTTCGAACTCGCGGCGACGCCCCAGCTGCAAGAGCCAATCGTTGCGCAAACGGTCTTCCTGGTAACTGCCGGCGTAGCGGCTGAAAAATGCCTGTACTTCGCTGTTGCTGGCGGTGTCCAGGCGCGAGGTGAGTTCCCAGTAAGCGGCCCAGGGTTCGAGCACGTGGCCGCGGGCTTGCGGCAACAGGGCGCTCAGGCGCTTGCGATCACCTTTTTTGTAGGCCTGGCTCATCTCGGTGAGCACATCATCTCGTTCGCCAGTGCGGGCGTGGGCGGTGTGTGGCAACATCAGGCTTGCGAGCAAGGCCACCGATGTCAGAATGACTTGAAACTGCATGCAGGAATTATGAGCACATCCCAGGACAAAAACGCGCAGCACAAGAAAGAACTTCGCCAGCTGTTGATCGCAGCGCGGCAAAACCTGACTGACCGGGTGCAACGCGCTGCACTTTTGCAACAGGTCATGCGCATTTGGCTGGTGGGGCGTGACGATGTGGTCATTGGGGCTTATTGGCCCATCAAGGGCGAATTTGACCCCTTGCCCGCCTTGCACCGCTGGAAAGAAGACGGCGAGTTGATTGACCGTCCCGAGCCGCGCCGCATCGGCCTGCCGGTGATCGACAAGGTGCATAAAACCCTGAGTTTCCACGCCTGGTACCCCGGCTGCCCGATGGAAGAAGATGCCTTTGGCATTCCCAAACCCAAAGACACCGAAATCATTGTGCCCACCCTGTTGTTTGTGCCTTGCGTGGGTTATGGCCCCGGGGGTTACCGCCTGGGTTATGGCGGCGGTTTTTACGACCGCACGCTCAACGCCCTACAACCCAAGCCCTTCACCGTGGGGCTGGGTTACACCAACGCCTATGTGGATGACCTGGAGCCCGAGCCGCACGACGTGCCGCTGGACGCCATCCTCAACGACAACGGGGTGGTCTGGCCGATTTGAGGTTGACCCCTCATGCGCCGTCAAGAGCTCACAAGCACCCTCAATTGGGCAGCATCAAGGGTCGCAGATCGGCGTCGTAATCTTGCAGGGTTTTGAGGGCTTTGCGGCGTTGCGCCGGGCTGCTCAGGTTGTGCAATTCACTCAGGCTGTCGCAGCTCTCACGGGTCAGATCTTCGACGTACGTACGGTAGCTCGCATCGGGTGAGCGCAGGGTGCGGCGGGTGAGTGCGATGAGTTCGGCCTGCACATGGGTCAAGCGCTCGGTGCTGTTGCCTGAGGCGTGTTCACGCAGCACGGCCATGATGTCCTGGTTGCGTCGCACCCGCTCGGCCTCGGTGCGTTTGGGGTCAAACACGCTGTTTTGAATGCGTTGGCGCAGCAAGGCGGTTTGGGCGTCATCCAGGCGGCCGTAGAGCATCTCAGCGCGTTCCACCACCTGCTTGAGCCGCTTGTTTTGGCGTTCTTGAACGCTGACCTCCAGCCACTCCTCGCGCCACTTTTGCAGGCTTTTATCCCGTTGTTTTGAGAAATGAGCCAGTTGCTTCGGTGTTAAGGTCACCACCAGGCCGCTCATGGGCTTGGCAGCCTCATCGCCCATTCTTTGCGCAAAGTTAAAGCCTTGGGCGTAAATGTCGCAAAGTTGGGCCGGGGCTACCTGGCCGCTGAGCAGGGTTTGGAGTTGGCGCAGGGTGTCGAGGTACTGGGGTAGTTCTTGCTGGCGGTGCCACTGGTGAAAAGCCGAGAGCTTCTCTTTGAGCACCGGCACCTGGCTGTCATTGAAGTTGAATTCGGTGTCCATCCACCAATAGGTGAGGGTGGGCGCGTTGTTGTAAGCCACTTTGACCGCGCTGCACCCGCTCAAGAGCAGCCAGGCCAAAGCACTGATAATTCGGGTCAGACGATTGCGACAGAACATGGACATCACAACATCTTCCCACAAAGCGAGCGTGCTGCCGATTGACGTTGTCATCATGGCGGCGGGCAAGGGCACGCGCATGAAGAGCCGCTTGCCCAAAGTGCTGCACCGCTTGGCTGGCCGGGCTTTGTTGCAACACGTGCTCGACACCGCCACCGAGCTGCAGGCTCGGCGTGTGGTGGTCATCACCGGCCATGGCGCTGAGCAGGTGGAAGCTGCCGTGGCTGGCCCGGGTCTTGGCTTTGTGCGCCAAGAGCCGCAGCTGGGCACCGGACATGCGGTGCAACAGGCCATGCCCGTGTTGCCCGACGATGGGGTGGTGGTGGTGCTCTCGGGCGATGTGCCCCTGACCCAAGCTGACACCTTGCGTGAACTGATTGCCGCGTGTGCAGGCAGCCAATTGGCCTTGCTGACTCTGGACATGGCCGACCCCACGGGCTACGGGCGCATTGTGCGCCAGGGCGAGACGGTGCAAGCCATCGTGGAGCACAAAGACGCCAGCGAGGCGCAGCGCCAAATCAAAGAAATCTACAGCGGCATCATGGCCGTGCCCACGGCCTTGCTCAAGCCCTGGCTGGCGCGGCTGGACAACAAAAACGCCCAAGGCGAGTACTACCTGACCGATGTGGTCAAGTTCGCCGTGGCCGATGGCGTGCCGGTGGTGGCGGTGAAAACCAAGGATGCGGTGCAAGTGGCCGGGGTCAACAGCCCGGTGCAATTGGCCGAGCTGGAACGCGCCCACCAATTGCGTGTGGCCCATGTGTTGATGAACCAGGGTGTGCGCTTGGCCGACCCGGCGCGTTTGGACATCCGCGGCACCTTGGCTTGCGGCCAAGATGTGGACATTGATGTGAACTGCGTGTTCGAAGGCCAGGTGTCTTTGGGCGATGGTGTGAAGATCGGCGCGAACTGCGTGATTGCCAACGCACACATTGCTGAGGGTGCGGTCATTCACCCCTACACCCACATCGATGGCGGCAAGCAGCCGGTGCAAGTGGGCTCGGGTGCCCTCATTGGTCCCTTTGCACGTTTGCGCCCCGGCGCGGTGCTGGGCAAAGAGGTGCACATCGGCAACTTTGTGGAGGTGAAAAACGCCACCCTCAAAGACGGTGCCAAAGCCAACCACCTGGCGTATGTGGGCGATGCCACGCTGGGTGAGCGCGTCAACTATGGCGCAGGCAGCATCACCGCCAATTACGACGGCGCCAACAAACACCACACCGAGATTGGTGCGGACGTGCACATCGGCTCGAACTGCGTGTTGATTGCGCCCGTCACCATTGGCGAAGGCGGCACGGTGGGCGGTGGCTCAGTCATCACCAAAAACACAGCGCCTGGCGCTTTGACGGTGGCACGTGCCAAGCAGGTGAGCCTGGCGAACTGGCAGCGCCCGGTCAAGAAAAAATGACGTCGGTGGACGCGCAGCTTCAAAGTTTGCAGCGTGAGCTGCAGGCCAAAGAGCAGGCTTTGAGTGACTTCACCTATACCGTTTCGCATGACCTCAAAGCCAACCTGCGTCACATCAAAGCGTATTTGGGCATCTTGCGTGAAGAGATGGGCGAGGCCCTGCAGGCTGAGTGGCTTGGTTACTTGAACGTGGTGGACTCAGCAGCCCACAAAATGCAGCAGCAAATCGACGGCCTGGTGACCTTGGCGCAGATCGACCGACAGAGCATGACGACGGATGTGCTGCCCATGGCCGCGATCATTGGTGAAGTTCGTAAAAGCTTGGTTGAACTGCAAACAGGTCGCCGGATTGAATGGCAGATTGCCCCTGATTTTCCGGCTCTGTTGGGTGACAGCAGCATGGTGCGCCAAGTTTGGCAACATCTCTTGCACAACGCGCTCAAATTCACGCGCAGCCGTGAGGTGGCGAACATCACCTTGGGCTGGCAAAGGGATGAGCACGGACAATGCTGGTGTTTTGTGCAAGACAACGGCGAAGGTTTTCACGCCTCGCAAAGCGGCAAATTGTTCAAGGTGTTTCAAAAGCTTCATGGTGGCGATGAAGGCTTGGGCTTGGGCCTGGCCTTCACCCGCAAATTGGTGGAGCGACAAGGCGGTCAGGTCAAAGCGCAAGCGCTGCCTGAGCGGGGCAGTTGGTTTGGGTTCAGCCTGCCATCAGGCAATTAGTTCAGGGAGTTGGTATGTGTGGCATCGTGGCGGCGGTCTCTTACCGCAACATCGTTCCAGTGTTGGTGCAGGGCTTGCAGCGCTTGGAGTACCGGGGTTATGACTCATGCGGCGTGGCCGTGCATGCCGGTGGTTTGCAGCGTGCCCGCAGCACCTCGCGCGTGTCTGAATTGGCTGAGCAAGTTGCACAAACGCACCTGGAAGGCCACACCGGCATTGCCCATACTCGCTGGGCCACCCACGGCGTGCCTGCTGTGCACAACGCGCACCCGCATTTCAGCCATGGCCCGGGCGCACAACCCGAGACCCGCGCTGGCCGCGTGGCCCTGGTGCACAACGGCATCATTGAAAACCACGACGAACTGCGCGCTGCCTTGCAAGCCCAAGGCTATGTGTTTGCCAGCCAAACCGACACCGAGGTCATCGCCCACCTGATTGACTCGCTCTACAACGGTGATTTGTTCACGACCGTCAAAGCCGTGGTTCAGCAGCTGCATGGCGCATATGCCATTGCGGTGTTCCACCAAGACGAGCCACAGCGTGTGGTGGGTGCACGTTTGGGTTCGCCCCTCATCATGGGTGTGGGCGAGGGTGGCAAAGAAAACTTTTTGGCCAGCGACGCCATGGCCTTGGCCGGCGTGACCGACCAGATCATTTACCTCGAAGAAGGTGATGTGGTGGACATCACCTTGGGTGCTTACAAGATCGTGGACCGGCACCACGCACCGGTCTCGCGCGCTGTGAAAACCGTGCATGCGCACAGCGGTGCGGCCGAGCTGGGGCCGTATCAGCACTACATGCAAAAAGAAATTTTCGAGCAGCCGCGCGCCATTGCCGACACGCTTGAAGGTGTGGACGCCATCGTGCCCGATTTGTTCGCGGCCTCAGGTTCGCAGACCGCTGAGCAAGTGTTTGCACAGATCGACTCGGTCTTGATTTTGGCTTGCGGCACCAGCTACTACAGCGGCTGTGCGGCCAAGTATTGGCTCGAGAGCATGGCGAAAATTCCTACGCAAGTGGAAGTGGCCAGCGAGTACCGCTACCGCGACTCGGTGCCCAACCCGCGTACCCTGGTGGTCACCATCAGCCAATCTGGCGAAACGGCTGACACTCTGGCCGCCTTGCGCCACGCGCAAAGCCTGGGCATGACGCACACCTTGACGGTGTGCAATGTGTCCACCAGCGCCATGGTGCGTGAATGCACGTTGGCCTACATCACCCGCGCGGGCGTAGAAATTGGTGTGGCCTCCACCAAAGCTTTCAGCACCCAGTTGGCGGGCTTGTTTTTGCTCACCTTGGCCCTAGCCAAACAGCGCGGTCACTTGACTGCCGCGCAAGAAGCGCAACACCTCAAAGACATGCGCCACTTGCCGGTAGCTTTGCAAGCGGTGTTGGCGCTGGAGCCGCAAATCATCAGCTGGGCACACGACTTTGCGCGCATGGAAAACGCGCTGTTCTTAGGCCGTGGCCTGCATTACCCCATTGCCCTGGAAGGCGCGCTCAAGCTCAAAGAGATCAGCTACATCCACGCTGAGGCTTACCCCGCAGGCGAACTCAAACACGGCCCCTTGGCCTTGGTAACCAGTGCCATGCCGGTCGTGGCTGTGGCACCGAATGATGCGCTGCTGGAAAAACTCAAAAGTAATTTGCACGAGGTGCGCGCCCGCGGTGGCGTGCTGTATGTGCTGGCCGATGCCGACAGCCACATCGAGAGCGGCGAGGGCCTGCACGTGATTCGCATGCCCGAACACTACGGCGCCCTCTCACCTATTCTGCACGTGGTACCTTTGCAGTTGCTGGCGTATCACACCGCTTGTGCGCGCGGCACCGATGTCGACAAGCCGCGTAACTTGGCTAAGAGTGTGACGGTGGAGTAAAGCCAGCACCCAACCAAAGAACTTGAGGCTGAATGCAGACGAACGAAACAAAGGGCATGTTGCTGGGCTTCGTGGGTGTCTTGCTTTTCAGTCTCACACTGCCGTTCACACGCATCGCGGTTGCAGAACTCAGTCCTTACTTTGTGACCTTCGGGCGTGCCGCGCTCAGTGGTGCTTGTGCGCTGCTGATGTTCGCTTACACCCGGCCCAAACTGCCCACGCGCAGTCAATTGTTGCGCTTGGGGGTGATGGCGCTGGGCGTGGTGTATGGCTTTCCACTGTTTGTCTCTTTCGCCATGCAGACGCTGCCGTCCGCGCATGGCGGCATTGTGCTGGGCGTTCTGCCGCTGGCCACCGCTGCTGTGGGTGCGCTGCGTTTCAAAGAGCGTCCCTCTTTGGCGTTCTGGGGTGTGGCACTGGTGGGCAGCTTGCTGGTCATCTCGTATGCCGCGCTCAATGGCAGTGGCGGTCTGGTGCATGAGGATTGGCTCTTGTTCTTTGCGGTGGCCAGTGCGGCCATTGGGTACTGCGAAGGCGGCAAGCTCAGCGAAGAAATGAGTTCAGTCGATGTCATCAGCTGGGCGCTGGTGCTGACCTTGCCCATCAACATCCTCCTGACCTTGGTGTACCTGGACTTTGACGTCAAGGCCGTGTCGACCTCCGCATGGGTGGCCTTCATCTATGTGGGCATGATCTCGATGTACATCGGCTTCTTCTTTTGGTACCGGGGCATTGCGCTGGGCGGCATCGCGCGGGTGGGGCAGGTGCAACTGCTCCAACCCTTTTTGACGCTAGCAGGCGCTTACTTGTTGCTGGGCGAGGCCATCACCGCCATGAACGTGGGGTTTGCTTTGTGCGTTCTTGCGGTGGTGGTGCTGGGCAAGAGAACCCGCGCCAAATAAAAAAAGTCGTGTCGCCTTGGCGTCTTCTGGATTGTCAGACAATCGTTCAATCCTATTGACCAACAAAGAACCCCTACCCATAATTTGCCCTACCAATAACCAAAGTAGGAGACAAACATGGGTGACATCCGTCGCAAGAATCAGCCTGACCGCCGCCAGGCACTCAAGGGTTTAGCTGCCGCCGGTCTGGCGAGCGCCTTGCCTTTCTCCACGCTGGCGCAAGCCAAGCCGGTCAATGTCGGGGTGATCCTGCCTTTGTCGGGCGCGAACGCGCAGTTCGGTATCAATTCCCGTCAGGGCATCGAGCTGGTGGTTGACGAGCTCAACGCGGCCGGTGGCCTCAAAGGTTTGGGCGGTGCCAAGATCAATTTGGTGGTGGCTGACTCCACCTCAGCACCTGCGAACGCGGCCACCGTGGCCCAGCGCATGATTGGTGAGAACGATTGCTGCGCCATTTTGGGTGCCTTTGCTTCATCGCTCACCCTGGCTATTCAAGAAGTGACCGAGCGCCGCCGCGTGCCGCTGCTCACCATGTCTTACTCAGACCAGATCACCGGTCGCGGTTTCAAAAATGTGTTCCAGGTCACCTCCAAAGGCAGCGTGATCGGCAAGGCGCAGTTCAACTACGCGGTGGAATTGGCTGGTGGCAGCGAGAAGGTCAACAAGATCGCCATCATGTTTGAAGACACCGCTTACGGCACCTCCACCGCCAACGGCCTGCGCGCTGCGGCCAAGGCCGCGGGCGCTGAGATCGTGATGGACGAGGCCTACCCGCTGGGCATCACCGATGTGACGCCGCTGATCAACAAGCTGCGCGCCTCCAAAGCGCAAATGGTCTTCCCCGTCTCTTACCTCAACGACAGCTTGCTCATCGTGCGTGCCCTGCGCCAACAGCGCATCAACATGCCCATCGTGGGCGGCTCGGCCGGTTATGTGATTCCCGACTTTGCCCAGGCTTTGGGTGAGTATTCCGACGGCGTGTTGTCGATTTGCTCGGCCAACTATGACCTCGACACCGAGGCCACCGAGCGTTACCGCAAGCGTTTCAAATCGTTCATGGTGCACGAGGCACAAGAACACGCGGTGGCCATGGATGTGCTGATCCAAGCCATCAACGGTGCGAAGTCGGCCAAGTCTGAAGACATTGCCAGCGCGCTGCGCAGCACCACCTTCACCCAGGGTTGGGCCAAAACCATGACCAACGGTCAGGTCAAGTTTGACGAGACCGGCTTGAACGTGGCTGCCGAGCCTGTGATGGTGCAGTGGCAGAACAAAGAGTTGGTCACCGTGTGGCCGCAAAAATTTGCCAAAGGCAAGCTGATCACCCGCAACGTTTGAGGATCTCGAATGGCGCTGTTACAAGCCATTCTCGACGGGCTCATGCTCGGCGGGGTGTATGCGGTCATCTCGATTGGGTTGACCTTGGTGTTCGGCGTGGTCTCGATCGTCAATTTTGCGCAAGCACAATTTTTGATGGTCGGGATGTACGTCGCCTACTTCGCCTGGAGCAAGCTGGGTTTGGACCCGTTGCTGGGTTCCTTGTTGGCGTTTGCGGTGGTGTTCTGTCTGGGCTATCTGATTCAGCATTGGCTGATTCGCCCGGTGCTCAAAGCACCGGAGGTGGCCCAGATTTTCTTGACGGTGGGCATCCTCATCGTCATTGAAAACTTGGCGCTGATTGCCTTTGGCTCGCAATTCCGATCGGTGCAAACCTGGTATCAGAACGAGGCCATCGAGGTCGGTGGCCTGATCATCAGCATGCCTTACGGTATTGCGTTTTGTTGCTCGGTGGTCGCAGGCATCAGCATCTGGTGGGTGCTGACCCGCACCTGGTGGGGCAGGGCGGTACGTAGCACCGCGCAAGACCCGATGGCCGCCAAGCTCATGGGCATCAACCCCGATGCGGTCTACCGCTTGGCCGTGGGTTTGGGCGTGGGCCTCACCGCCTTTGGTGGCGCCATCATCTTGCCTTACATGACCGTCTCACCCGCGGCGGGTGAGCAGTTTGGTGTGCTCATGTTCACCGTGGTGGTGTTGGGCGGGTTGGGCAATGTGTTGGGCGCGGTGGTGGGTGGTTTGGCCGTGGGCGTGATCCAGTCCATCTCGGGCTTGTACCTGCCGCTGCAGCTGCAAAACCTGGTGCTCTTCATCGTCTTTATTCTGACCTTGGCGCTGCGCCCAGAAGGTCTACTGCGCTGGAAGTCATGAAACGTCACTACTTGTTGGCGGCCGCCTTGGCTGTCGTCTGCGTTGTTCCCTGGACGATTTCAGAGAACGGTTACATGCTGCGGGTGCTCACCCTTTTGCTCTTGTTTGCGGCCATGGCCCAGGCTTGGAACATTGTGGGTGGGTTGGCCAACCAAATCTCTTTGGGGCATGCCGCCTTCTTTGGTTTGGGCGCTTACACCTCCACCATTTTGTTGATTCGTTTTGGCCTCTCGCCCTGGCTCGGCATTGCCGCAGGCATGGTGGTGGCGGGTGCAGCGGGTGCCTTGCTGAGCCTGCCCACCATGCGCCTCAAAGGCCACTACTTTGCTTTGGCCACCTTGGCGTTTGCTGAGGTGTTGCGTTCGATCGGCAACACCTGGACCTCGGTCACCGGTGGGCCGGTGGGCATTTCGGTGCCCCTGGTGCCCGATGCCGGCATCGCGCTCATGCAGTTCTCATCGGCCCGGCCTTATTTTTATGTGATGCTGTGCGCCTTGATCGTCTGCACCGCGGTGTACTGGAAGATCAGCAACTCCCGTTTGGGTTATGCGCTGCGTGCGGTCAAAGCCAATGTGGATTCGGCCGAGGTGATTGGCATCAACACCTCGCGCACCAAAATGCTGGCTGCTACGATTTCTGCAGCACTCATGGGCGGTTGTGGCGTGCTCTACGCCCAATTCAACTTCTTCTTTGACCCCGACTCGGTGTTCTCGCTGGTGAGTATTTCAGTGCGTGTAGCGCTGATTTGCATCATCGGTGGCATTGGCACCGTGGCCGGTCCGATCATTGGCGCGTGCTTTTTGCTGCCCCTTGAAGAGGTGTTCAACGCCACCTTGTCAGGGGTGGGCGCAGGTGTGTCGCAGCTCGCGTTTGGCCTGATTCTGATTCTCATCATCTTGCTTGAACCCCGCGGCCTTCAAGCGCTGTACCAGCGTCTGGTGAAGAAACTATGAGCACTACGCCTATCTTGCGTGTCGAGGGTTTGACGCGCCGCTTCGGGGGTCTGGTGGCCGTCAACAATTTGCAGCTCAGCGTGCAGCAGGGCGAGCTGATCGGCTTGATTGGCCCCAACGGTGCGGGCAAAACCACGCTCTTTAATTTGTTGATGGGCTTGGTCAAGCCCAGTGCGGGCGAGGTGTATTTGAGCGGTGAGCGCATCACTGGCTTGAAGCCTCACAACATTGCCCAGCTGGGCATGGTCAAAACGTTCCAAAACGTGGCGCTGTTCCCAGAGATGACAGTGCTCGACAACGTGCTCACCGGGGGCTTGCTGCGTTTGTCGTTGAACGAAGCACGCAACTATGCCCGCGAGAACCTGGCCAAGGTGGGCATGGCGCATATCGCTGACAAGCGCGCAGCCGATCTCACCTTTCCTGAAAAGGCTTTGGTGGAAATGGCGCGTGCCCTGTGCACACAGCCCAAGGTGGTTTTGCTCGACGAGGTGATGGCCGCTTTGAACCACAGCGAGATGGACCAAATTCTGGATTTGATCCGCAAGCTCAGAAACGAAGAGGGCCTGACCTTCATCGTGATTGAGCACCACATGCGCGCCATCATGAACTTGTGCGAACGTATTTTTGTGTTGAGCTTCGGTCAAAAAATTGCAGAGGGCAACCCGCAAGACATCAGCCGCAACCCCGATGTGATCGCAGCCTATTTGGGCAACGACATGGACGCAGGAGGTCACGCATGAGATTGCTCGACATCCGAAACCTGCGTGCGGCTTACGACGGTGCAGAGGTGCTGCATGGTGTGAACCTGCGTGTGGACGCCGGCGCTTTTGTGGCGGTGATTGGGGCCAACACCGCGGGCAAAAGTACTTTGCTGCGCGCCATCTCGGGCTTGCTGCCCAATACCGCCGGCGAGATTCTTTTTCAAGGTGAGAACCTGCTGGACTTGCCGGCACACCAAATACCTCAGCGCGGCATCTCGCATGTGCCCGAAGGTCGTCATGTGTTCCCCGCCATGTCGGTGGAAGAAAACCTGATGCTCGGTGGCTACCACCGCCGCACACAAACACAAGCCTTGCGTGAAACCCTGGACAGCATCTTTGCGCAGTTCCCACGCCTGGCAGAGCGTCGTCGCCAACTGGCGGGTACTTTGTCAGGTGGCGAGCAGCAAATGGTGGCGATTGGTCGCGCCTTGATGGGCAAGCCCAGCTTGCTGTTGCTCGATGAGCCCAGCCACGGCTTGGCGCCCAAAATTGTGCAAGAGCTGCACGACGCCTTGGTGGCCATTCACAAAACCGGTGTGACCATGTTGCTCGTTGAGCAAAACACCAAGCTGGCTTTGTCGGTGGCGCAGCATGCGTTTGTGCTGCAAAGTGGCGAGGTGGTCTTGGACGGTTCAGCGCAGATGCTGCTCAACGACAGCCGCATCCGCGAAGCCTATTTGGGCATATGAGCCGGCACTGGTGAAGGACCTCACGTGAATCAGCAACAACTGCAAGCCGCTTTTGATCGCGCCCTGCGGGTGAGCGCGGTGCAGGCCGACCTCGCTAACTGTCCCGTGGGCGTGAGTTTTGTGTTGACCTCCGACAACGCAGCGCCTCAGACCCTGCGCATTTGCACAGCACGCGATGCGGGCACCGAAGTGGCTTGTTGGGCGGACGCTGCTGTTTGGGGTGAAGCACTGGGTCCTCAGCCTGCGGTGGGTTACCAATCGTTTGGTGCCTTGCGCCGGCAGGTTCCTGGCTTTCGTATCCAAGGCCAGGAGTTGCATTGGGCACAAGCCTTGCCGCTCTTGGAGCGATTGCTGCAAGCCATGCGCAGCCCTGGTGATGCAAGCCCGGCCAAGCCGCGCTACTTCGATGCGCTGGCGCATGTGCGTGGTCAATACCTGCCACTTCGGGACGAAGCTGAAACTTGGGTGTACAGCGAAACCTGTGGCAACGGCCCACCGCTTTTGATGCTGCACACCGCGGGTGCGGATGCCCGCCAGTGGCACGGCCTCATGGCGCAAGACGAGTTGCGCCAAGCCTGGCAACTCTTGGCCTTTGATGTGCCCGGACACGGCCGCTCGCCTTTGCCTGAAGGGTTGGCCAATTGGACTTGGCAGCTCGACCAAGACCAGTACATCAACTGGGTCTTGCGTTACCTCGATGCCATGCAACTCGACAAGGTCACGCTCATGGGTTGCTCCATGGGCTCGGCCATCAGCCTGCCTTTGCTGGCGCGCCATGCCGACCGCTTTGTGGGTGCGGTGTTGTTGGAAGCACCCTTCCATTCACCGGGCCGGCGCTCACCTTACCTGAACCACGCGCAAGTGCATGGCGGGCGACTCAGCGCAGCATGGGTGGGTGCGCTGCTCAGCCCCAACAGCCCAGCCAGTGGGCGCGACCACGCCACCTGGATTTACTCGCAGTCTGCGCCCAGTGTGTACGACGGCGACTTGGCGTTTTACAGCGACCAGTTTGATGCGCGGCATCACACCGCAGACATCGACACCCAACGCACACCTTTGTATTTGCTCACCGGCAACTACGACTACTCAGCCACGCCGGCCGACACACGCCGTGTGGCTGAAGCCATACCCGGTGCTGTGTTTCAGGAGATGCCAGGCTTTGGGCATTTCCCCATGGTTGAAAACCCCGACGGGCTCATGCCGTTTTTACGCGCGCCTTTGGCCGCTTTGCATGCCCGTGCCACCCAAGGAGCCAGCTCATGAGCATCAAACAGTGGGAAGCCTACGCCATGCGCTATGCCACCGTGCAGCGCAAGCCCAGTGAGAACTTCATCGTGCACGACATCCACGATGCGATGTCGACCATGGACTACTTTGTTTGGTTTTTGCGCAGTGGCGACGAAACCATTCTGATTGACACCGGCTTCAACGAAGCCGCAGCACGTCAGCGTAAACGCACCTTCTTGCGTTGCCCCATTGAATCTTTGCGTACCGCAGGTATTCACCTGGAAGACATCCGCGAAACCGTGATCACCCACGCGCATTACGACCATGCGGGCAATACGCGTCTTTTGCAAAACACGCAGTTCCATTTGCAAGAAAAAGAGATGGCCTTTGCCACTGGCAAAGAGATGCGCTATGCCTTCATGCGCAACGCTTACGACCCCGCGGATGTGTGCGATCTGGTGTATGCCAATTTCCAAGAGCGCTTGGCTTTTCATGACGGGGCTTACGAGTTGCGCCCAGGCATCACCGTGCATTGGGTAGGTGGCCACACCCGCGGTTTACAAATCGTGCGGGTGCATACCAAACGGGGTTGGATGGTGCTGGCCTCTGACGCGTCGCACTACCTGGAAAACCTGCGCAAACGTTCGCCCTTTCCCATCGTGGCCGATGCGGGGCAGATGCTCAGCGCCTATGAAATTGTGGAGCAGTTGGCCGAGTCGCCTGACCACATCATTGCCGGCCACGACCCTTTGACCTGTTCGCTTTATGAGCCCAGCGGCCCCAGTGGGCTGGACATTTTTTCACTCACCGATTTGCGCAAGCCTTGAGGCCATCGATCGATACGGTCCACAGGCTTCAAACGATTTCAGATGCATCCCATAGACAACCCGTTTCTTGAGTGGCTGGGCGTTCGCCTGACCGACTGGAACACCGATTACGCCGAGATGACGCTGAGCACCTCGCCCCACCACATGAACCGCATCGGCCGCGTGCAAGGCGGCTTGATGTGCACCTTGCTGGACGCGGTGTGCGGCTACGCAGGTTTGTATGTGCCGCCGGGTGAGCCAGCGGTGCGCAATGTGACGCTCTCGCTCACCACCCAATTCTTGAACACCGGTGAGGGCAACACCCTGGTGGCCAAAGGCTTCATGGAGCGCAGAGGGCGCAGTGTGTACTTTGCGCGCGGCGAAGTTTGGTTGGATGACCAGCTGATGTTGGCCAGTGGCGTGGGCACCTTCAAGTACTTGCGTTGATGCCCTCAAGGACACACATGCCCACCAGCCCTGACACCATGAGCGCGGAACAAACGCCCTTGAACGGCCTGACCGTTTTGGACTTGTCCCGTTTGGTCTCGGGCAATTTGATGACCCATGTCTTGGCCGACCTGGGGGCTGATGTCATCAAGGTCGAGCCACCAGGCAAAGGCGATGAGTTGCGCGGTTGGAAGCGCCAAGGTGTGAGCACCTATTGGTTGGCCTACGCACGCAACAAGCAAAGTGTGTCACTCGATTTGCGATCAGACGAAGGCAAGGCGCATTTGCAAGACCTGATCCAACGCGCCGATGTGATGGTGGAGAACTTTCGCCCTGGCACCTTGGAGCGTATGGGCTTGAGCAAAGCAAAGCTGCAGGCGCTCAACCCGCGCCTGGTGGTGGTGCGAATTTCAGGTTGGGGGCAAACCGGTGTGTTTGCTGAGAAGGGCGGCTTTGGTTCCTTGATTGAAGCCATGAGTGGCTTTGCCGCCATGAACGGCTACGCCGATCGCCCGCCGGTCTTGCCACCCTTTGCCATGGCCGATTCGGTGGCTGGCATTTACGGTGCTACCTTAGCTTTGGCGGCCATGCACCGCCAACGCGCCAGTGCTGCCCCCCAGGTGCAAGAGATTGATTTGTCCTTGTTCGAGCCGCTGTTCTCCATCCTGGGCCCGCAAGCCGCGGAGCATGAGCTCACCGGCACGGTGGTGCCGCGCTCGGGCAGCCGCTCACCCACCCATGCGCCGCGCAATGTGTACCGCACCCGTGATGACCGTTGGGTGGCCTTATCAGCAGGCATGGAAGGCACCTTGGCGCGTTTGTTTGAAGGCATAGGCTACCCCGAGGGTTTGCGTGACCCACGCTTCTCAAGCCATGAAGCACGTTTGAAAAACATCGATGCTTTGGATGATTTGATCCAAGGCCATTTGGTCAAACTGACCCTGGACGAAGCCCTGGTGTTTTTTGCGGAACGCGACATCACCGCAGGCCCGATTTGCGACATCGCCGATCTGATGAAGCACCCCTACATCCAAGAGCGTGAACTGCTGGTGCCCACCACTGCACCCGATGGGCAAACCCTGTCGATTCACGCTGCACCTTACAGAATCAACGGCAAGCGCCCACCCATCCGTCGCGCAGCACCCAGCATTGGGCAAGACAACGCCAAGTGGTTGGGGCAAGCCAAGCCAAAGAGCAAGCCATGAGCACGCATATCAGCACACACCTGCGACGGTCATTTTTGTTTGTGCCCGCCGACAACGAGCGGCTCATTGCCAGCGCCCTGGCCAAGTCGGCCGATGTGGTGATTCTGGATTTGGAAGACGGCACCCACCCCTCACGCAAAGACCAGGCGCGTGCCACCTTGTCGCACCACATCACGCAATTGGCACAAGCAGGCAAAGCGCCTGCGGTGCGTATCAATGCAGACCTCAACACTGCGGTGACCGACCTGCGTTGCGCGGTGGTGCCCGGCTTGGCGGTGGTGTTGCTGCCGAAAGTGGAGCATCCGCGCGATGTGCAATTGCTCTCGGGCCTGGTGGCCGACCTTGAAAAAGCTGCTGGTATGCCGGTGGGTGGTGTGCGCTTTTTGTTGCAGATTGAAAGCTGCCTGGCCTTGCCACGTTTGCATGAGATTGCTGCTGCCGATGCACGCACCATGGGCATGATGCTGGGCAGTGAAGATTTTTCGCTGGACTGCGGTGGCCTGCCCACCCCCGAAGCCTTGATGGCCCCGAGCTTGATGGTGCTGCACGCCGCGCGCGCTGCAGGTATTGCACCGATTGGCTTTGTGGCCTCGATCGCTGACCTGGGCGAGGTGTCTGAATTCAGCAAGGTGTTGGCACAAGCGCGCACCTTGGGCTTTCGCGGCGCGGTGGTGGTGCATCCGAAATTTGTGGATGCCATCAACGACTGCTACACCGCCACACCTGAACAAATCAGCCGTGCACGCGACTTGGTGGCAGCTTTTGAAGCGGCGATGGCCCAGGGCCAGGGTGCCATCAAGCACCAGGGCCAGATGATTGACAAACCTGTGTACCAGCGAGCTCTGCGCCTTTTGCGCGAAGCTGGTGAGTTGAGCGCCTGAGGCCCGAGGAGACCACCATGTTGAACCGTCGTGATGTTTGTGCTGCCCTTGCTGCGGGTGCTGCCAGTGCCGTGCTACCAGCCTGGTCACAGACCTATCCCTCCAAACCCATCCAGCTGATTGTTCCTCAGGCACCCGGTGGTACCAACGATGCGGTGGGCCGCATCCTGGCGCAAAAACTCTCCGAGCGTTTGGGCTCGGTGGTGGTAGAAAACAAGCCCGGTGCTGGCGGCAACATCGGCACGGTGTACGCAGCGCAACAGCCCCAAGATGGTCACACCTTGTTGCTGACCATCAGCAGCGCGCAGGCCATCAACCCCTGGTTGTACAAGCGCACCGGCTTTGACCCGGTGGCTGATTTCGCACCGGTGGCCCCCATCGGTGTGGTGCCCAATGTGCTGGTGGTGCACCCCTCGTTCCCGGCCAACACCATGCGTGAGTTCATGGAGCGCGCGCGCACCGCCAAGCCACCTTACCAATATGCTTCAGCGGGCAACGGTTCGCTCAACCATCTGTTGGGGGCCATGCTCAACCAGGCTGCGCAATTGCAACTGGGCCATGTGCCTTACCGCGGTGTGGCACCCGCTTTGAACGATGTGTTGGGTGGGCAAATTCCGATGGCGTTTGCCAGCCTGCCTTCATGCATCCAACACATCAAAGCGGGCAAGTTGCGCGCGCTGGGGGTGAGTTCACCCAAGCGCTCACCTTTTGCGCCAGACATTCCCGCCATTGCTGAAGCCTTGCCTGGTTTTTCGGGTGAGTTGTGGGTGGGTGTGTTTGTGGGTGCAGGCACCCCTGAGCCCATCGTGCGCCGCCTGGCCCAAGACCTGGAGTGGGCGGTGTCTTCAGCTGATGTGCTGGACAAGTTCGCCACGCTGGGTGTTGAAAAACTCAGCGGTGGCCCAGACGCCTTGGCCGCTATGTTGCGCACCGACTTGGCCAAATGGAAAACCATCGTGGCCGCCTCGGGCGCCAGTGTTGATTGAGAACCACGGTGCGGCAATGCCGGGCAAGTTCTGATGTGAACCTGCCGAAATTGCCAGACGTTTATTTTTTTATCACAACGACCATCAGGAGTTTTTCATGACCCGTCCTTACGCCCCCAAGAACCAGGAACTGTTTGACCAAGGCCTGGCCATGCGCCGCCAAGTGTTGGGCACCGAGTATGTGGATGCGTCCATCAAAAACGCCACCGACTTCAACATCGACATGCAAGAGTTGGTCACCCAGTACTGCTGGGGTGATGTGTGGAACCGCCCCGGTCTGGAGCGTAAAACCCGTTCTTTCTTGAACCTGGCCATGATTGCCGCCCTGAACCGTCCGCACGAATTGAAGCTGCATGTGCGTGGTGCCATCAACAATGGCTTGACCAAAGACGAGATCAAAGAAGTGTTCCTGCAAGTCGCGATTTATTGCGGTGTGCCAGCTGCCATTGACTCTTTCCGAATTGCTTCGGAAGTGTTCAAAGAAATGAACATTTAAGGAGCTGACGTGAGCACCATTGGATTCATCGGTTTGGGCATGATGGGCCAGCCCATGGCCCATTTGCTGCACGCAGCGGGCCACACCCTGGTGGTGCGTGACGCCATCACCAGCGCCGCACAAGGTTTTGTTCAAGCCCATGCGGGCGCGGTCATGGCGCAAGATGCGGCCGCCTTTGCGGCCTGCGATGTGATCATCACCATGCTGCCCAATTCCGACATTGTGGATGCGGTGGTCAAAGAGCTTGCCCCCAAGCTCAAACCAGGTGCGTGTGTGATCGAGATGAGCTCGGCGGACCCGACCCGCACGCGTGCCTTGGCTGAGCACTTGGCCGCACAAGGTTTGGGCTTGATCGATGCGCCGGTGTCGGGTGGTGTGAAAAAAGCCGTGGCGGGCACCCTGGCCATCATGGTCGGTGGTGACCTCGCGCTGTTTGAAGCACACAAGCCTGTGCTGCAAACCATGGGCAAAGCCATCACCCATGTGGGGCCGGTGGGTGCTGGTCATGCACTCAAAGCGTTGAACAACTATGTATCGGCCGCAGCCTTGATTGCCACGGCCGAGGCCATCCATGTGGGCTCAGCGTTTGGCATTGACAAGGCGGTGATTGTGGATGTGATCAACGCCTCGACCGGCAAGAACAACACCACCGAAAACAAAGCGCATCAGTACATGCTCAATGCGGCTTTCAATTCGGGCTTTTCTTTGGCCTTGCAAGCCAAAGATGTGGGGATTGCCGCATCACTAGGCCAAGCTGTGAACCACCCCATGCCATTGGCACAGGTGGTCTCAGGCATGACCAACGATGCCTCGGGCAACTTAGGCAAACAAGCCGACCACACCGAGTTGTACGCCTATGTGGGCCAACAGGCCCGCTGATTGACGCTTCAGGAGAAACCATGGCCATGCTCAAACACCTGCTCTTGGCTGCAACTGCAGCCTTGTCCTTCGCTGCCTCAGCCTTCCCCACCAAACCCGTGACCCTTCTGGTGCCTTATGCACCAGGTGGCTCCACCGATGTGATTGCCCGCGTGCTGGCAGAAAACATGGCGCGTGAGCTGGGACAATCGGTGGTGGTGGAAAACTTAGGAGGTGCCGGGGGCACCATTGGGACAGCCAAGGTGGTGCGCGCGCCCAACGACGGGCACACCGTGTTGTTCCACAACATGGGCATTGCCATTGCCCCTTCGCTCTACAACAAGCTCAGCTTTGATGTGAGCAAAGACCTGGAGCCTATCGCGCATGCGGGTGATGTGCCCATGATCTTGGTGCGCAACAGCAAGTTTGCGCCGGCCACAGTGGGTGAGCTTATCAAGCACATGAAAGCCAAGCCTGGTGATGTGAAGTTCGCACACGCCGGTGTGGGGGCTACGTCGTACCTGTGTGCGGTGCTTTTCAACCAAGCCACGGGCACCAGCACCACCATGGTGCCTTACCGCGGCACAGGTCCGGCCTTGATGGATGTGTTGGCCGGCAATGTGGACATGATTTGTGACCAGCCGGTCTCCACCAGCGCTTACCTGCAAGCCGGCACCTTGAAGCCCTATGCGGTGGCCACACAAGAGCGCTTGCCCATCTTGCCCAATGTGCCCACATTTGCTGAGTCGGGCATGCCGGGTTTTCAGTTGGCGGTGTGGCATGGTTTTTACGCGCCCAAGGGCACGCCTGCGCCGGTGATTGACCGGCTCAACAAAGCGGTGCGTGCAGCTTTTGCCACACCCGCGGTGGCCAAGCGCTTGGCTGAGCTGGGGGTGGTCCTGCCACAAGGCGATCGCCTCAAGCCCGAGGCGCTGCGTGACCACACCACCGCAGAACTCAAAGCCTGGCCGCCGGTGTTGGCAGCCGCTGGTGCCAGCATCGATTGAAGGTGGTCATGGAAGATCTGTCTGAGACCCTGGACATGGACCTCTCGCGGGAGGTGGTGTCGCTGCGCCAGCGTGCCACCGACAAAATTCGCGAAGCCATTTTGACCGGTAAATTTTCTCCTGGGCAACGCTTGGTGGAACGTGACCTGTGGCAGTCCTTGGGCATCAGCCGCACGGTGGTACGCGAGGCGCTGCAACACTTGCAAGCTGAAGGGCTGATCACCATCATCCCTTACAAGGGCCCAGTGGTGGCCACCTTGACCTTGCAAGACGCCAACGCTTTGTATGAGGTGCGTGGTTCGCTCGAAAGTTTGGCCTGTGCAGGCTTTGCCAAAAATGCCAGCGATGTGCAGATCAAAGCCTTGCGTGCAGCGCTTGAATTTTTACGCACGCCGCAAGCATCATCCACCGCCAAAAACCTGTTGGACGCGAAGAACGCTTTTTACGCCACGCTGCTTGAAGGTTGCGGCAACAAGGTCATAGGCGAGATCCTTACCCAACTCAACAACCGTGTGTCGGTCTTGCGTCGCGTGTCTTTGGGCTCACCAGGGCGTCTAGCCCAAACCTTGTTGGAGCTTGAAGAAGTGGTGCAAGCGGTGGAGCGACGAGACGCACAAACCGCCGCACGTTTAGCCGCCGCTCACGTGGCCAAAGCGGCCGAGATTGTGCGGGCGTCTTTCGACCCAGAGAGCACCTGAAGCACAAAGCGCCTCAAGCCCCTCAAGCGCCTCAAGCGCCTTGACGTCAGTTCAAGACGCGTGTTCCATGCCAACCATATGGCGATGGATCTCGCCTGGCGTGGTCATCCACACCTTGCCTTGATCGCGCGCTGCAGCCACGTGTTGCAAGGCACGGCGCAGGTGATGCAGCCGATAAGGCTGGCCGATGATGTAGGGGTGCAGGGCGATGCCCATGACCAAGGGTGCTGAGCCTTCGGCTTGGGTTTGCAACAGCATTTCATCGAGCTGGTCGATGATCATTTGCGCAAAGTCTTTGCCATCCAACTGGCGTGCCACGATCATCGGGATGTCGTTGATCTCTTGCGGGTAGGGAATGGCCCAAAGCGGCTGCCCACTGCGCGTGCGCATGGTCATTGGCTGGTCGTCGTGGCACCAATTCAGGGTGTAGGTGTAGCCGGTTTCTTGCAGCAGATCAGGCGTGACCTTGCTTTCAGAAATCCAGGGCGAGAGCCAGCCTGTGGGCGTCTGGCCGCTTTCTTTTTGCATGCGCTCTTTGCAATACACCAGCAGATCGCGTTCGTTGTTTTCATCCAGCGCGCCTTGGCGCTCCGCATTGCTGTGGCCATGCCCCACCAACTCATGACCGCGGGCCACACAGGCCTCGATCAACTCAGGGCAATGGTCATACAAAGCCGTGTTGATGATGGCCGCAGCTGGCATGCCCAGCTGGTCGAAAAGTTCCAGACAACGCCAGGCGCCGACACGGTTGCCGTATTCGCGCCAACTGAAATTCAAAACATCAGGCTGAGGGCTCACGGGCCCGATGGCCGCACCCATGCCCTCGCCAAAAGCGAAGTGTTCAATGTTGAAGCCCAGGTACACCGCCAAGCGCGCACCGCCAGGCCAGCTGTAGGTTTTGCGACGGGTGATGGGGGAGTAATCAAAGCGCCCATGATCGGGCAGAAGACCGTTGTAAATAGCAGGCATAAAAAATTTAAAGGACGGCCATGCCAGCGCGCACCAAGATCCATTCGGCGCTGTCGTTCCACACATCCATCTGGGTGATCAAACCGTTTTTCACCACATACCGGTCCACATAGCGGTTGCCCTCAAAGGGCTGACCATCGGGCCATTCGCCATACAAGGTGCCGATGCTGTACACCACCGTCTCACCTAAGGCTGCTTCTTGGGCGCTCGGAATCACCACATCGGTGCGTTCGATGCTTTTTTTCACCCATTTGTAGCGCGAAGCGTTGAATTTGGTGCAGTCTGCAGGCTCGCGCATGGGGCGCTTGCCGGTGAAAATGATCTTCATGTCCGGCGCGGTGTAACGGCTGGCCGACTGCGGATCGGGAATCATGATCAGCCGCAGGAATTCGTTGACGATCCAACCTGCCTGCGTTGACGGATCGGTGTGGCTGGTGACGGTGTTCAAACGAGGTTCTCCTGCAGCTGCTTCATGTCTGATTGATTATGTAATAACTTCCACGTGCGCCTGCTTGGCCACAGCGCGCCAGGTGTCAATTTGTGAGTTGATGACATTCACAAAATCATTGCCGAGCACGGGTGATTTGCGCGGCAGTGTTTGCAGTTCTTCCAGGCGCGATGCGATGTCCGGCTTGGCCAGGATCTCAGGAATCAAGGCTGAGAGACGTTGGACGATGGGGGCTGGCAAGCCTTTGGGCGCCGACAAGCCCAGCCATTGCGAACCGGTGAGTTTGGGGTAACCCTGCTCAGCAAATGTGGGGATGTTGGGCAGCCCAGGCAGACGAGCCGGGGTGGACACGGCCAAGGCACGCAGCGAACCCGCTTTGAGCTGGGCCACATTGGTGGTGATCGGGTCTAACAGGCTTTCAATTTGTCCGCCCAGCAGGTCTTGCATGGCGGGTGCACTGCCTTGGTAAGGGATGTGGTCGTGCTGAGGTGCTTTGCCCTCAATTTTGAGCATCTCGCCAAACAGATGGTTGGCCGAACCGATGCCTGAGGAACCGTAACGCACGGGTTTGGTTTTCGCTGCGTTGACGTACTGTTCCAAAGTTTGGAAAGGCGATTGCGGACGCACCAGCAAGACCATGGGCGCTTCGACCAGCATGCCGATGTGTGTGAAATCATTCACCGCATCAAACGGCATGGTTTTGCGGGTGGCTGTGGCATACACATGCACCGAGGCATGGCTCACCAGCAGGGTGTAGCCGTCAGGGTTTTGTTTAGAGACGTAATCTGTACCCACCAAGCCGCCCGCGCCTGCGCGGTTTTCAACCACCACGGTTTGGCCCAGGGCTTGTGAGAGGTGAGGCGCCATCAAACGGGACACGGTGTCAACCAAGCCGCCGGGTGGGAACTGTGCGACCAATCTGACAGGTCCGCGTGTTGGCCAGGCTGCGCTTTGCGCACCTACCCATGCTGGTGCGGCTACAAGGGATGCCGCTCCAGCGGCCAAAAGGTCACGACGCTTCATGAGTACTCCTGAATGGTTCATTGATGGCCCGATAGCCATATGACCATTTAGCAACTAGCGTGCCAAGCCAGGAGCAAGCTGCGGAAGTCTCAGGGCTTGAGCAGCGCTTGGAGCTCGGGCGACACATTCAGGCAGGCCATGCCCGAAACAGGGTTCGAGGCGCGAACGATCCCCGACGTGGATGGGCGCTGTGCCGCGAAGGTGCTGGCTTGCTCGGCTGCAAAACGCAAACTGCTGGCCACGCTGTCCATGATGTTGATTTGCTGAATGCCGCGTGCATGCAGCAGGGCCTCGATGGGCTGCGCCAGCCCACCCAAGGCCGCACCCCCTAACAAGATGGTTTGCAGGGTCGGGTCCTGGGCCAGCACCTGCTCACACAAGTCAGCCAGTGCTTGCGCGGCTGCCTGCGGGTCAGCCGCGAGTTGTGCACCGGTTTTGTCCACTGCGTGGATGCTGGATAGCCGGTCATCCAAACCCAACTGCGCGACCAGCCTGTGCAGCATGGGCACCCAGGCTTGCCCACCAGTGATCACCGCATAGCGGCCTCTGGCGTGTGCCATCTGCATGGAACCCTGCGCCAGCCCGATCACCGGCGCATCGCACAGTTGACGCAAAGCCAGCAAACCCGGATCACCGAAGCAGCCGATCAACACCGCATCGGGTGTGCGTTGGTGTGGCTCAGCTTTGTCCTTCGCATAAGCATCCAACAGGGCATGCCCAGCAATCGCAAACGACACCTCATCACTGATGTAGCTCGCGCCCAGTCGTGCGGTTTGAACGCGAACCAAACACTGCTGACCCAATTCACGAGCCGCCATGTCTTGCAGTATCTGGCTGACACTGGCGCTGGTGTTAGGGTTGATGATGAGCAGTTGAGGGCGCATATATTGGCGCGTAGGTTGGCGCATGTGTTGGCGTTGTACCGTTTGAGTAGCGGGTTCAGGTTGTCGGTTTGCGCAGTTGCCAAATGGCCAGGGTGATCAACAGCACCCAAGGCCAGGGGGACATCAGCGCATCCGTGCTGGCTTGGGTGAGCGCGCCGGCTTCGATGAACTTGCCGAGCACCTCCCAACGCTCCGCCATCCAATGCCAGGCCGTGTGGGCGATGAGCACGCACACCACCCAACGCAAGATGTCACGGCGCGGATGTTGGCGCATCCACAGCCACAGCGGCCAGGCCAGCAAGAGCGCCAACATTTGGCCCAGCTCTACCCCGAGGTTGAACGAAGCCAGGGCCAAGCCCACATGCTGACCCGCAAAGGGCAGGGCTTCGCGCAGCGCGAACGACAAACCCATGCCGTGCACCAAACCCAAGGCGCCTGCCAACACCCAGCGTTGTGAACGTTCTGGCCACAAGAGCAAATCAAGCACGGCCCACACAATGCTTGCGGCAATCGCCCACTCCACCGCAGGCGCAAACCACAGGCCTTGAGGCGTGTAACCCAGGGCCGAGAGGCTCAGCGTCAAGGCGTGGGCTGCTGTGAAGCCGGTGATGGTCCACACCAAGCTGTGCAAAGAGCGACTACCCAACACCAGGCAAACGATGAACAGCAGGTGGTCCAGGCCCGAGAGGATGTGCGTCACGCCATCAAGCGCAAAGCGTTGGATGGCCGACCAGCTACCGGGGTTCATCGCTACCGGACCGGCATCACCGGTGAGCAAGAGGCTGCGTTCGGTGCCTTCTTGATCGAGGTAACGGAAATTGTTGAGCACATGCCCACCGAGCTTGCCGGCATCAAAGTCGATGCTCAGCTGCGCAGATGTCGAGGGCAGGGTGTAGACCAGCCGCGCATCCAGATACTGTTGTTGCCACACCAGGTCGCGGTCTTGCAGGGGCGGGTCTTGCAGCAGGTGTTGGGTCGCGCTGGCCCAGTCGTTGAAGGACACATCCGACGCCAGGCTCACACGCACATGGGTGAGTTGCGGCGTGGCTAACTGACCTTGCGCATCGCTCACCTTGATGCGGTCCACAAACCACAGCCTGGCAGCCACCTGCAAGGCGGGGGCTGCGCGGTCCATGTCCAGGTAAGGGCCACGTAAAGGGATGTCAGCCTCGCGCATGGCCGACATGGGTGCACGCATCAGCAGCACCAGCTGCTGCCCTTCAACCCTGGCCCATGAGGTGAGGCGTACATCTGCGGGAATGTCGTGCGCCAAGGCCGAACCTGTGAACCACAAGGCCAAAGCCATCAGCGCGCTTGCGCCTGAGCGGGTAATCAAGGAAAGAAACCTTAGGGCGCTTAGGGTTTTCATGGGTTCTAAGAGAAGCATCTTGCGGCAATTATGCGAGCTACTGGTCTGCGAGACCCCATCTAGGAGCGCGTCATGATGCATCGTTTACCCCAGGTTCGTTGGTCGACCGTGGTGTCTGTGTTGGTCTTGGTGCTGGCCACCGTGGGCTTGGGTGCTTCCCTGGTTCAGCAGCGCTTGCACGCACAGGCCAAAACTGTTGAGGCCCCGGTGTTTGAGGTTGACCCCCTGTGGCCCATGCCTTTGCCCAACCATTGGTTGCTGGGCATGGCCATTGGCATTTGGGTGGACGACAAAGACCATGTGTGGATCATTCACCGTGGCGCATCAACTTTGCATTTCAATGAGTTGGCCCTGACCAACAAAGTGGGTGAGTGCTGTGCCTCTGCACCGCCGGTGCTGGAGTTTGACCCCCAAGGCCGCTTGGTTCAGGCCTGGGGTGGCCCAGGTCAGGGTTATGAGTGGCCTGATTCCAACCACGGCATCCACATCGACCACAAAGGCAATGTATGGATTGGTGGCAATGGCGAGAAAGACGCGCACATTCTGAAGTTCACCCGCGATGGCAAGTTCTTGATGCAAATGGGCAAGTACGCTGCGAGCAAAGGCAGCAATGACCCGGATAACTTCGGACGTGTGGCCAAGATTTGGGTCGACCCCAAAACCAATGAAGCCTATGTGGCCGACGGTTACAAAAACAAACGCATTGCGGTGTTAGATGCCGACACTGGCAAGATGAAACGTTACTGGGGTGCTTACGGTAACAAGCCTAGCGATGCCGACCTGGGCAAGTTCGACCCCGCAGCCGCACCACCACAGCAGTTCCGCAACCCGGTGCACTGTGTGGAACGCAGCGTGGACAACCTGGTGTATGTGTGTGACCGCCAGGCTAACCGCCTGCAGGTCTTCAAGCCTGATGGCACCTTTGTGCGCGAAGCCCACTTTGCCAAAGAAACCCTGGCCTCTGGCGCGGTGTGGGACATCGCCTTCTCACGCGACCCGCAACAAAAATTTATTTTCTTGGCCGATGGCACCAACGAGAAGGTGCGCATTGTCGTGCGCGAAACCTTGAAAGAAATCACCAACTTTGGTGATGGGGGTCGTCAGCCTGGGCAGTTCTATGGCGTGCACAGCATTGCCACCGACTCCAAGGGCAACATCTACACCACCGAAACTTATGAAGGCAAACGCCTGCAGAAGTTTGTTTACAAAGGCATGGGCCAAGTGGCCATGGGCGACCAGGGCGTGGTCTGGCCCAAGCGTTGATGGCGGTTTAGTTTGAACGGCGCAGCATGGCCTCGAACAAGGCCATGCCCGCCAACATGCTGACAACGAACACCGCTGCTTTGGGCTGACCTGCAGCCAGCGAGACCAAGGCCGGCCCTGGACAAAAACCCGCCAGCCCCCAGCCTGCGCCAAACAATGCCGCGCCGATGACCAAGCGGCGGTCGATGTCATGGCTGCCAGGCAGGCGCATGGCGCCACCCAGAAAATTCTGCGTGCGTTTTTTAGCCAAGGCAAAAGCAAAAAATCCCACGGCAATCGCGCCACCCATGACCAGGGCCAGGGACGGATCCCACAGGCCGAACACATCCAGAAAGCCCAGCACTTTGCCGGGGTCGGTCATGCCTGAGAGCAAGAGACCCAGGCCGAACAACAGGCCCACTAAAAATTCACTGAGACGGTGTTGCATGGTGTGGCCTTAGATCAGGTGACGAGCGATGTAAACAACAGTGAACCCCAAGCCCATGAAGGTCAGGGTGGAAACCAAGGAGCGAGGCGAGAGCCGCGACAAGCCGCAGACACCATGCCCGCTGGTGCAGCCCGAGCCCAAGCGTGTGCCAAAGCCCACCAGCAAGCCAGCTGCGACCAACGCGATCAGGCCTGCGTCAATGCGCGGTGCGCTAAGTAGCTGTGGAAATACAAAGCTTGCTACCAAAGGTGCAGCAGCCATACCCAACAAAAATGAGATGCGCCAGCCCACATCCCCTTTGAGGGGGCTGATCAGCCCACCCACAATACCGCTGATGCCCAAAATACGGCCGTTGACCAAGATGAACAGGGCCGAGGCCAAGCCCAACAGCAGGCCGCCCCCCAGCGAGAGCCAGGGCGTGAAGTGTGTCCAGTCGATGTTCATCATTTCTCCATGCCGGGTTGGCAAAATTGTTTGTACAAGGCCTTGATGACCGCCAGCGCTTGCGGGCTGTCGAGTTGGTAGTAAATGTTTTTACCGTCGCGACGGGTGCTGACCAGCGCTTCGTCACGCAGCACGGTGAGTTGCTGCGACAGGGTAGGTTGCACAATGCCCAATTGCTCTTCAATCTCGCCGACCCGCAATTCACCTTTTGACAATTGGCAAAGAATCATCAAGCGGTCTGGGTTGGCCAAGACCTTCATCAACTTGCAGGCTTGGCCGGCGCCGTTTTGCATTTGCGTCAACTCAAGGCTGTTGGACTTTTTCGAAGTGCTCATGTCAACATTCTATTGACTTTGAATCTATCAGTCAATAAACTATTGAAAACTTAAATCAAATCATGACCACCACAACCCAGCCTCAAGTTCACGGCATCTTTGACAAAGCAACCTGGACCGTCACTTACGTGGTTCACGCTGGGCAGGGCAGTGCTTGCGCCATCATCGACTCGGTGCTCGATTACGACCCGAAGTCAGGCCGCACCAAGACCAGCTCCGCTGATGACGTGATTGATTACCTCAAAGCGCATGACTTGAAGGTGACATGGATTCTGGAAACCCACGCGCATGCCGATCACCTGAGCGCTGCGCCCTATTTGAAGCAGCGTTTAGGTGGTCAAGTGGCGATTGGCAGCCGCATCACCCAAGTGCAAAAGGTGTTCAAAGGCATCTTCAATCTGGAGCCAGAGTTCAAGCAGGACGGTTCACAGTTCGACCATTTGATGGCGGACAACGAGAGCTTTGCGATTGGCTCGCTCACAGGCAAAGTGCTTTCAGTTCCCGGGCATACCCCAGCTTGTGTGGCCTACCAAATTGGCGATGCGGTGTTTGTGGGTGACACCCTGTTCATGCCCGATGTGGGCACGGCGCGCTGCGACTTCCCGGGTGGTGATGCGTCAACGCTGTTCGCATCGATTGGCAAAATTTTGAGCCTGCCACCGCAGACCCGTTTGTTCATGTGCCACGACTATCCACCGACAGACAGGCCTGTGGCTTTCGAGACCACGGTGGCGGAACAAAAGGCCAGAAACATCCATGTGCATGACGGTGTGACCCAAGACCAATTTGTGACCATGCGCACCCAACGTGATGCGACGCTTGAGATGCCTGTGCTCATCTTGCCCGCGGTGCAAATCAACATTCGCGCGGGCGAGATGCCACCCAAAGAAAGCAACGGTATCGCCTACGTGAAGATCCCGCTCAACGCCCTGTGACCGCGCTTTAAATGCGTTTTGAATGAGCAGCGAGGCTCAGTCGGCCGTGATGCCGGCTTGCTTGAACAGCCGGTCATAACGTGCAAGCTGCGCGCTCAGTGCGGTGGCCAATTCCTCAGGCGTGCTGCCTCGTGGCGATAAGCCCAGGCCACTCAATTGCTCTTTCACTTGAGCATCTGCCAACGCCTTGACCACCTCTTGTTGCAAGCGCTGCGTGATGGCTTTGGGCGTGCCGGCAGGGGCCATCATGGCAAACCAAGAATTGAACTCAAACCCAGCCAAGCCCGATTCAGACACGGTGGGAATATCAGCAAACTGCGGCAAGCGTTTGGGGGTGCACACCGCCAGCAATTTGAGTTTGCCGGCTTTGATGAGGCCGCTCACTGTGGCAATGCCTTGAAAGGCCGCATCCACTTCTTTACCGGCCACACCCACTGCCGCTTGGGTGGCGCCTTTGTAGGGCACATGGGTAAGTTGCAAGTTGGCTTGGCTGGCAAACAAGGCCATGGCGATGTGTTGTGGGCTGCCGTTGCCGCCTGAACCGTAATTGATTTTGCCGGGTGCTTGCCGCGCTTGCTGAATGAACTCGGCCACGTTTTTGATGGGCGAGTCAGCGGCTACCACTAAACACCATTCCACCGTGGCCACGAGTGACACCGGCTCAAAATCACGCACGATGTCCCAAGGCAGTTTGTTGTTGAGGTTGGGCAGCATGGTCATGATGCTGTCGTTGAACCCACCCAGGGTGTAGCCATCGGGTGCAGACTTGGCCACACGATCCGTACCAATTTGCCCGGAGGCACCCGCGATGTTCTCCACCGCCATTGATGCACCCAAGGTTGAGGCCATTTTCAAGGTGACGATGCGCGCGGCATTGTCCACTGCACTGCCTGCGGCCAAGGGCACGATGAGCTTGATGGGCTTGGCCGGGTATGCACCTTGCGCCCAGGCGAACAACTTGGTGCTGCTCAGGGTTGAAAGCAATGCGGCTTGCAGCCAATGACGTCGTTGCATGGTCAAACTCCTTGGGCAGTTTCAAGCAAGGTGGGCACCTTGAGTTGCGCAGCCACTTTGTCGAGCTGCTGCATCAAGGCCGGTGCCAGGGCGATGCCATCGCGCAAGTACGCTTGTCGCTTGGCTTCGCTTTGTTCACCAGGCAACCAGATGCGTTCCACACCGGGCATGCGTTCGCTGTTGCGGATGTCGCGGATGAGTTCATCCACACGTGCTTTGAAGTCTTGCACATCGCCAAAGGCGGCGGGGTCGATCACCGCAATGGCCTGGCCGGTGTTGGTCACGCTGGCATCATCATGGTTGAAGTCAATCACGTCTTTGCCCATGGCCGCTCCATTGAGGGTGCCAGCCAACAAGCCCACCACCAGCGACAGGCCGTAACCTTTGTAGCCCCCGATGGGCATGAGAAAACCTTCTTCGCTGCGTTTGGGGTCCAGCAGGGGCTGGCCTTTGCGGTCCATCATCCAGCCCTCGGGCATCATCTCGCCGCGCTGTGCTTTGGCCTTGACCTTGCCATAGGCCGCCACGGTGGTGGCCATGTCCAGAACAATCGGCGCTTCATGCAGGGCAGGCACGGCCACTGCAATCGGATTGGTTGAAAGCAGCATGTCCAGCCCACCCCATGGCGGCAAATGGTTGGCGTTGCCCACCGCAAAGTAAAGGCCAATCATGTCGTGTGCCAAAGGCATGCGTGCATACAGCGAAGCAGGACCTGCATGGTTGCTGAACTGGCTGCCCACCCAGGCCATGCCGCAGGTGCGTGCTTTCTCAATGGCCATCTCGGTGGCGCGTTGCATCACCAAATGTCCCATGCCGTTGTCGCCATCGATCAAAGCCGTGGCGGCACGCTCTTGTGCCACGCGGATGGTGGGGCGCGTGTTCACACCGCCGGCCAAAATGCGCCGCGCATATTGGGGCAAACGAATCACGCCATGCCCGTCCGAGCCTTGCAGGTCGGCCTGCGCCATGAGGCGCCCCACCGTGGCGGCATCGTCATCCGGCAACCCCAGAGCCTGCATGGCACGGGTGATGAAGGCTTGAAGGGCTTGAAGTTGAACGCGGGTATCAGACATGGTGCATGCGTTGTTGAAGGGCCAGCACCGCGCAGTCCGGGCTGGTCAGCACGGGGGCGGTGCTGTGTTGTTGGGACAGCGTTTGGGCTGCTGCCATCGAAAATTGAGCCAGCATGACCACATCACAGCTGGATAAAGCCGCCACACCCAGTGCCACCTTGCGGTGGTGTGCATCCGCGTCGCCACGGGCCAGGTCGTCCATGGCCTCAGGCACAAACTGGGTGTGCAATTCAACCGCGATGCCTCGCGCTTGTGCCAAATCGAAAAACTCTTGCGACATGGCGTGAATCGAGGCCTCAAAGGTGGCCACCAAACCCACTTGCAAAACTTCTGATGCTGCTGCTTGAGCCAGGGCCTGGTCAAACATGGCCTCGTTGGGTTTGAGGGTAGGCAAGCCGGTGGCGGCCGCCGCCGCTTCAATGGCCGGGCCAAAGGCCGAGCAGGTGAACAAAATACCCGTGGCTCCTGCACGCTGGGTGTACAGCGCCAGGTCCACAAACCGTTGCGTCATGGCTGGGGTGAGTTCACCATCACGGGCGCGGTCTTGCGAGAGCCTGTCATCCAGCAAGTGCTGGCACTGCGCCTGTGGCCAGTGATGCGCAAAGGCCTGCGCAATCGGGGCCATGGCCAAAGGGGTGGCGTGGATCAAGGCAATGCGGGGAGCAGTCATGCTTGGCACTGTAATGCAGGCTGCGGCCCACAGCCCCGGTGACTACTACGTACTTAGGTCAGGTCACTGGTGCAGGGTTGAACAACACCAGGGCGTTGTGCAGCTTCCACTGTTCGGCATAAGTTTTTTGTCGGCCGCTGGCCACTTCCAGCAGGTAGTGGAACATCTCCCAACCTAACTCTTCAATGCTGGCCTCGCCATCGGCAATACGGCCTGCGTTGATGTCCATCAGGTCGTGCCAACGCCGAGCTAAGTCGGTGCGTGTGGCGACCTTCACCACGGGGACAGGTGCCAGACCGTAAGGCGTGCCGCGCCCGGTGGTGAAGATGTGCAGGTTCATGCCAGCGGCCACTTGCAGCGTGCCGCAAATGAAGTCACTCGCAGGTGTTGCTGCAAAGGTCAGGCCTTTGTGTTGGAGCTTGTCGCCTGGGGCCAGCACGCCTTGAATGGGCGCTGTGCCGGACTTGATGATCGAGCCCATGGCTTTTTCCACAATGTTGGACAGACCGCCTTGTTTGTTACCTGGCGTGGTGTTGGCGCTGCGGTCCACACGGCCGCGTGCCAGGTAGCTGTCGTACCAGGCCATCTGGTCCACCATGGCTTGTGCCACTTGCGGGTTCACAGCGCGTGAGGTGAGTTGCTCGATGGCATCACGCACCTCGGTGACTTCCGAGAACATCACACTCGCACCAGCGCGCACCAGCAGGTCGCTGCAAAAGCCCACCGCTGGGTTGGCGGTGAGGCCAGAAAATGCATCGCTACCACCACACTGCACCCCCACCACCAATTCACTGGCCGGCACGGTTTCGCGTCGGCGTGCGTTGAGACGCTCCAGGTGACGTCGGGCCTGTTGGACGATCGAGTTCACCATGGACATGAAGCCCACATGCGCTTCGTTTTGCAGGCAAACCACATCGAGGGCTTCACCGCGCTGGTCGTTGATGGGAATGCTGCCTGCGGGCATCAGCCGCTCGGGCTGCAACTTCTCGCAACCCAAACTCACCACCATCACCTCGCCGCCGAAGTTCGGGTTCAGGCTGATGTTGCGCAGGGTGCGAATAGGGATTTCGGCGCCCACCGCGTCAATGGCCACGCCGCAGCCGTAGGTGTGTTCCAGGCCCACCACATCGTCCACGTGCGGAAACAGCGGCAAGAGCTCTTGCTTGATGCGCTGCACCGCGAAGTCCACCACCCCCGCCACGCATTGCACCGTGGTGGTGATGGCCAGGATGTTGCGCGTGCCTACCGAGCCATCGGCGTTGCGGTAGCCCTCAAAGGTGTAGCCCGCCAGTGGGGACATCTCTGGCGACTTGACCGTGGCCATCGGTAAGTGATCGAGCTCACGGGCTTGGGGCATGTGCAGCAAGCGTTCATGCACCCAGGTTCCAGCGGGAATGTCTTGAATGGCATGACCAATGGGAATGCCATAGCGCAGCACCGGCGATTGCGCGGGCAAATCAACGAGGGCCACTTTGTGACCTTGAGGCACGGTGGTCAGCAGCGTCAAGCCGTTAGGCAGCGCAGTGCCAGCAGGCAAGCCACCGTCATTGGCAACGATGGCCACGTTGTCGCTGGGGTGCATGCGGATGATGTGTGGCCTCATGAGGACTCCGAAGACAGGCTGGTCAAGCAGGCAAGATTTTGGTGTAATGATAGCGGTACCAAACAAAACGTCCAGATGAACGAGAAAGACAGCAGCAAACGCACTCGCCGCAGCAGTGGCGCCATCACGTTGCGGGATGTGGCCAAGCTCGCTGGGGTCGCACCCATCACCGCCTCACGTGCTATCAACACGCCCACCTCGGTGTCAGCCGATGTCTTGCGCCGCGTGCTGGAAGCCGTAGACAGAACCGGCTATGTGCCCAACCGCATGGCGGGCAGTTTGGCCTCGAGCAAAAGCCGTTTGATTGCTGCTGTCGTACCCAGCACCGTCATGTCGGTGTTCATGGCCACCATCGAGTCGCTCAACAACAGTTTGTTCGATCAGGGCTACCAACTCATGCTGGGGCAATCCGGCTATTCAGCGGAGCGGGAAGAGTCTTTGCTAGAGGCCATCATTGGGCGACGTCCTGACGGCATTTTTTTAACCGGTATTTTGCCGCCGGGACGAGCACGCACACGCTTGCTGGCCAGCGGTATTCCGGTGGTCGAAACCTGGGACCTCACACCCACGCCCATTGACATGCTGATTGGCTTCTCGCACACCGACATCGGTCGCAAAGTGGCGGAATTCCTGATGAAAAAAGGCCACCGGCGTATGGCCATCGTGCGGGCCGAGGACGAGCGCGCCGATCGCCGCACCCTGGCGTTTCAAGCGGCCTTGCAGCAGCAGGCTTACCCCAAGGCTTTGGAGGTCAATGTGGGCGCTTCTCGCTCCTTGAAAAGCGGCCGTGATGCCCTGGGCAAGATACTGACCAAGCAACCCAAGGTGCAGGCGGTGTTTTGCAGCTCAGACCTGCTGGCGCTGGGCGTGGTCACCGAAGCCCTGGCCCGTGGCATGCGGGTGCCGCAAGACCTGGCTGTCATGGGGTTTGGCGATGTGCCATTCGTGCAAGACATGGTGCCATCTTTGTCGACTGTGCGCATCAATGGCGAACAGATTGGCGAACTCGCTGCCAAGATGTTGATAGCCCGTTCCGAAGGCTTGGCGGTGGACGCTCGCATCATGGATGTGGGCTTCTCCATCATCGAGCGGCAAAGCACCTGATTAGCGTAAACCCTAGCCGCCAAGCATTGACGTTGGCCGGTCTGCTCGTTAGGATTGACTGATTGGTAGCGCTACCAAATAACCATCCATCTCATGTCATCCAGCACCCACCTTTATTCGCGCTTGCTGCTCACCGGGGCTGCCGGTGGTTTGGGTCGCGTTCTGCGCCCCCGCCTCAAACCACGCTGCGATGTGCTGCGTGTGAGTGACTTGGGCCAGTTGGGCGATGCTGCCGCGGGCGAAGAAGTCATGTCCGCCGCTTTGCAGGACCGAGCAGCGGTGCTCCACTTGCTTGAAGGTGTGGATGCAGTGGTTCACCTGGGTGGCATTTCCACCGAGCAGCCTTTTGATGACATCGTGCAGGCCAACATCATTGGCGCCTACAACTTGTACGAAGCTGCCCGTCAGCACGGCACGCGTCGCATCGTGTTGGCCAGCTCCAACCATGTGACGGGTTTTTACCGTCAAGACGAGGTGGTTGACCCCACCATGCCGGTGCGCCCGGATGGTTACTACGGCATCAGCAAAGCTTTTGGTGAGAACCTGGCGCGTTTCTACTTTGACCGCTATGGCATCGAGACGGTGTGCCTGCGTATCGGTTCGTCATTTCCCGAGCCCAAAGACCGCCGCATGCTCGCCACGTGGCTCAGTTACGACGACCTCGAGCGTTTGGTGTGGGCCAGCTTGAACTCGCCAGTGGTGGGCTTCAGTGTCATCTACGGCATGTCTGATAACCACCATGTCTGGTGGGACAACACCCCAGCCAAACACGTGGGCTTCAAGCCCCAAGACAGCTCGGAACCTTTTCGCGCTGCCCTGGAAAGCCAACAACTCAAACTCGATTTGCAAGACCCGGCCGTCATCTACCAGGGTGGCGGTTTTGTGAAAGCTGGACCTTTTTGAAACACAAGGAGACAAGCATGAAATTCATCCCGACCCTGATCGCTGGTGCATTGATGAGCATGGGTGCCCATGCCGTGGAGTTCCGTTCCTCAGACATCCACCCGGATGACTACCCCACCGTTCAAGCCGTTCGCCACATGGGTGAAGAGCTCAACAAGCTCTCGGGTGGCAAGCACAGCATTAAGGTGTTTGCCAAGTCGGCCTTGGGTGGTGAGAAAGACACCATCGAACAAACCAAGCTCGGTGCCTTGGCCATGACCCGAGTAAACGTGGCCCCCATGAACAACATTTGCCCGGCCACCATGGTGCCCACCATGCCGTTTTTGTTCCGTTCAACCGAGCACATGCGCAAGGTGCTCGATGGCGCGATTGGCGAAGAAATTTTGAAAGATTGCGAAGCCCAAGGTTTTGTGGGCCTGGCTTTTTATGACTCGGGCGCACGCTCGATTTACACCGTCAAAAAACCCATCAAAACTTTGGCTGATGCCAAAGGCTTGAAAGTGCGTGTGCAGCAAAGTGACCTGTGGGTGTCGCTGCTCGAAGCCATGGGTGCCAACGCCACCCCCATGCCCTATGGCGAGGTTTACACCGCGCTGAAAACTGGCTTGGTCGATGCTGCTGAAAACAACTACCCTTCGTATGAGAGCTCGCGCCACTTCGAGGTGGCCAAGTACTACAACAAGACCGAGCACTCTATGGCGCCCGAAATCCTGTTGTTCTCCAAAAAAGTCTGGGATGGCCTGACCCCTGAAGACCAGAAGAACATCCGTGCTGCGGCCAAAGAGTCGGTGACCTATATGCGCAAACTGTGGGACGAGCGTGAGGCCAAGTCACTGGCCATCGTCAAAGCCGGTGGTGCTGAAATTCTGGATGTGGACAAAGCCAGCTTCCAGGCCGCGATGAAGCCGGTCTACGACAAGTTCCTCAAAGACCCGAAATTGCAGGACATGGTCAAGCGCATCAACGCGGTCAAGTAAGTCATGTTCACGCGCTTTTGCGCGGCGCTGGCCCGGCTGTGCCTCAAAGTGGGTGTGGCCGGTCTGGGGCTGCTGATTGTGGCGGTGCTCTACCAGGTGGTGGGCCGCTATGTCTTCAACAACACCCCCACCTGGGCTGAGAGTGCTGCCGTGTTGCTGGTGCTCTACGTGACCATGCTGGGCATGGCCGTGGGCGTGCGCGATGCCGGGCACATAGGCCTGGAGTCCTTGTTGGTGATGGTGCCTGAGCGCGTGCGCATCAAGATGGAGTTGCTCATCCACATGTTGGTGCTGCTCTTTGGCGTGGTCATGGCCTACAACTGTGGCTTGCTCGCGCAAAGTGTGTGGTCTTACAAGATTCCTACCCTGGGTGTGTCGGAGGCTTTCAAGTACCTGCCGCCAGCCATGGCTGGCGCTTTGATTGCGCTGTTTTCTTTTGAACACATCTTGGCAAACCTGCAAGGGCATGAGGTTGAACCGGCATGGCATTGACGATTTTGTGCGTGACGTTCACGCTGCTGCTGTTGCTGGGCGTACCGGTGGCTTTCTCGATTGGGCTCTCCTCACTCGCCACCTTGCTGTATGAGGGCTTGCCCTTGGCGGTGGGCTTTCAGCAAATGATTTCGGGCATGAACCCATTTTCATTTTTGGCCATTCCCTTCTTCATTTTTGCCGGCGAGATCATGATGTACGGCGGCATCGCCGACAAGATCGTGGCCTTTGCCAAATCCTTGGCCGGCCATGTGCGTGGCGGCTTGGGCATGAGCAATGTGTTGGCCTGTACTTTGTTTGGTGGTGTGTCGGGCTCCCCTGTGGCTGATGTGTCGGCCATGGGTGCGGTGCTGATTCCGCAAATGAAAAAAGAAGGTTACGACGCGGACTATGCGGTCAACGTCACCACCCACGCCTCCCTGGTCGGTGCCTTGATGCCCACCAGCCACAACCTGATCATCTTTGCGCTGGCGGCCAGCGGCAAGGTCAGCATTGCCGCGTTGATTTTGGCAGGCATTGTGCCGGCCCTGGTGCTCACACTTTGTAACTTGGCCGCTGCTTACGCGGTGGCGGTCAAGCGCGGCTACCCTTCGGGCACGTTCCCGGGTTGGGCGGTGGTGGGGCACTCGTTTGTGCAGTCCTTGCCGGGCCTGCTGGTGGTGGTCATCATTTTGTTGGGCATTCTTTCTGGCGCATTCACCGCTACCGAATCCGCTTCAGTGGCGGTGCTGTGGGCGCTGTTCTTGGCAGGCTTGGTTTACAAAAAGCTCACGCGTGAGCAATTGCTCAAAGCCGCGGCCAAGGCCGTGAAAAGCACCGGTTCGGTGTTGCTGCTCATCGGCATCAGCTCGATGTTCGGCTACCTGATTGGCTTGTACGGTGTGGCTGAAGCCACAGGCAAGTTGCTCACCGGGGTAAGCAGCACGCCTTGGGTGATTTTCCTGTGGGTCAATGTCATTTTGTTTGTGCTGGGCACATTCCTAGACATGGCCGCCACCATCCTGATTTGCACGCCTATTTTCCTGCCGATTTGTCAGCAAATGGGCATGAGCACCGAGCAGTTTGGCATCGTCATGCTCATCAACTGTGCCTTGGGTTTGAACACGCCGCCGGTGGGCACCACGCAGTTTGTGGGTTGCACCATCGGTGAGGTGTCGGTGGGCACGGTGATGAAAACCATCTGGCCGTTTTACGGTGGTTTGATCGCCGCGCTGATGATGGTCACCTACGTGCCTTCGTTCTCCATGTGGCTGCCCAACTTGATCTTGAAATGAGCCAGAGCGAGCACACCCCGTTTGCCATCAACCCCCGCTACCCCGATGCGCGGGTCGAGGTTTGGGATGAGCGCTTTCTCCCCTTGCGTTTGTTCAGCGCCAGTGTGGAGCAACTCGCTACTGGTTTGCGTTGGGCGGAGGGGCCGGTGTGGTTTGGCGATGGGCGTTATCTGTTGGTCTCAGACATTCCCAACAACCGGATTCTGAGATGGGACGATGCCTCGGGTCAGGTCTGTGAGTTTCGCAAGCCTGCCAACCATGCCAATGGCTTAGCGCGAGACCGGCAAGGCCGCTTGCTGACCTGTGAGCACCTCACACGCCGCGTCACACGCACCGAGTATGACGGACGCATCACCGTGTTGGCGGACAGTTTTGAGGGCAAGCCCCTGAACTCGCCCAACGACATCATCTGCCCAAGCAACGGGGATGTTTGGTTCACTGACCCGCCGTTTGGCATCGGTGGTTCTTGGGAGGGCGAGCCCGCCACCCCAGAGTTGCCGCATGCGGTGTATCGCTGGCGTGAGGGTCAATTGCAGCAAGTGTTGAGCGATGTGCCTGGCCCCAATGGCTTGGCGTTTTCGCCGGATGAGTCGGTGCTTTATGTGGTGGCCAGTCGTGCCAAGCCGCATCGCCAAGTGTGGGCCTATGACGTGGACGCCCAAGGCCGCTTGAGCCATCAGCGCGTGGTGATTGACGCGCAAGGCCCTGGCGCGCTGGACGGCATCGCGGTAGATGCAACAGGCCATCTCTGGTGCGGCTGGGGCAGCGATGGCTCGCTAGGCGCCAAGCCTGAAGAGCTCGATGGTGTGCGGGTGTTCACGCCACAAGGTCAGGCGATAGCTCACATCCATTTGCCTGAACGTTGTGCGAATCTGTGTTTTGGCGGGGCGAAGAACAACCGTTTGTTCATGGCCAGCAGCCATTCAATTTACGCGCTGTACACCAACACCCAAGGCGCGCACGCGCTGATCTGAGGGAACGATCATGAAGCTCAAAAGTTTGTGTGTGTTGATGGCGTTGTGGACAGGTGCTGTGCATGCCTGGCCTGACAAACCCGTCACGCTCTTGGTACCTTTCCCGCCGGGTGGCTCTACCGATTTGATTGCCCGCACCTTGGCGCCCAAGTTGCAAGAAAAATTGGGCGGCAGCTTCATCACCGACAACAAGGCTGGTGCCACTGGCACGATCGGGGCGGGTTTGGTGGCGCGTGCAGCGCCTGATGGCCACACCTTGTTGGTCTCATCACTTGGGCCTTACGTGATTGCGCCGCACCTCTTGGCCAAAGTGCCTTACGACGCACTCAAAGATTTCGACTACATCTCGGTCGCCGTGCAGGCCCCCAATGTGTTGGTGGTGCCAGCGGTTTCGCCCCACAAGTCGATGACTGATGTGCTGGCCTACCAAAAAGCCAACCCCAACAAAATGACGTTTGCGTCATCGGGTAACGGCAGCAGCGACCACCTGACCGCCGAGCTTTACTGGCTTCAGACCGGTACCACCGGGATTCATGTGCCCTACAAAGGCGGCGGACCGGTGATGACCGATTTGTTAGGTGCGCAAGTGGATGCGTCGTTCATGAACATCAACACCGCCATGCCGCAAATCATCGCAGGCAAGTTGCGTGCGCTGTCCATCACCAGTGCCAAGCGTTCCCCCTTGTTGCCCCAGGTGCCAACGCTCGAAGAGCTGGGCATCAAAGAAGCCAATGTGAACTCATGGCAGGCTGTGGCAGCACCAAAGGGTTTACCCGCCGACATCAAAAACCGTTTGCATGCCGCCATCGTGGCTGCATTGAATGACCCACAGGTCAAGCCTAAGTTGCTGGAGTTGGGTTTCGAGATTGTGGCCAACAACCCGGAGCAATTCACGGCCTTTCAAGCGGCCGAATTTGCGCGGTGGAAAAAACTCATCGAAGCCCGCAACATCAAACCCGATTGACATGAGCGTTCCCATTCCTTCCAGCACGCCGGTCATCACGGCCTTGCGCGTGATCCCAGTCGCTGGGCATGACAGCATGTTGCTCAACCTCTCGGGGGCGCATGGTCCTTTCTTCACCCGCAACTTGTTGATCTTGCAAGACAACGCTGGACGCACCGGTGTGGGTGAGGTGCCCGGCGGTGAAAAAATTCGCGCGACCTTGCAAGATGCCACCGAGCTGGTGGTGGGCCGCAAGGTGGGTGATGTGCAGTCGGTGCTCAACCTCATGCGCACGCGCTTTGCAGACCGTGATGCGGGCGGCCGTGGCTTGCAGACTTTTGATTTACGTACCACCATCCACGCTTTGACCGCGGTTGAATCCGCCATGCTCGACTTGTTGGGCCAGCATCTAGAATTGCCCGTGGCAGCTTTGTTGGGTGAAGGGCAACAACGGGATTCGGTGGAGATGCTGGGTTATTTGTTTTATGTCGGCGACCGGCAGCAAACCGATTTGCCTTACCGCGATGAAAGCACCTCAAGCGATGCTTGGTTTCGCGCTCGCAACGAGGCAGCGCTGACCCCCGAGGCGATGGTGAAACTCGCCCAACTGGCCTATGAGCGTTATGGCTTCAACGACTTCAAGCTCAAAGGTGGCGTCTTAGCAGGCGAAGCAGAGATTGACACCGTGCGTGCCTTGCACGCGCAGTTTCCCAAAGCCCGCATCACCATCGATCCCAATGGGGGCTGGCTGCTCAAAGATGCGGTTCGCCTCATGCGTGATTTACAGGGCGTGGTGGCTTATGCCGAAGACCCGTGCGGGGCAGAAGAGGGCTTCAGTGGCCGCGAGGTGATGGCCGAATTTCGTCGTTCGACGGGTTTGCCCACTGCTACCAATATGGTAGCAACTGATTGGCGTCAGATGGTGCATGCACTGTCTTTGCAAAGTGTGGACATACCCTTGGCCGACCCGCATTTCTGGACCATGGCTGGCTCGGTACGGGTGGCGCAAACCTGCCGCGACTGGGGCTTGACCTGGGGCTCACACTCGAACAACCACTTCGATGTGTCGCTGGCCATGTTCACCCATGTGGCTGCGGCCGCGCCAGGCAAGGTCACCGCCATTGATACGCATTGGATCTGGCAAGATGGCCACGGTTTGACCCTAGCGCCTTTGCAGATCAAAGGGGGTCATATCCAGGTGCCCACCCAGCCTGGTTTAGGGGTGAGCTTGGACATGGGTAAGGTCGAAGCGGCTCATCAACTTTATTTGCAGCATGGCCTGGGTGCGCGTGATGACGCGATGGCCATGCAATACATGATGCCGGGCTGGACGTTTGACCCCAAACGTCCGTGCCTGGTGCGTTGAATTTTTCAGGAGTACAAGATGCGTCCCAATCGTTTGAGAGAAATTTGGCAAGCTGGTGGTGCGGTGGTCAATGGCTGGCTGGCCATACCCAACAGTTTTTCTGCCGAGACCATGGCCCATCAGGGCTGGGACTCGCTGACCATCGACATGCAGCATGGCGTGATTGATTACCAAGCCATGGTGACCATGCTGCAAGCCATCTCGACGACCAACACCGTGCCTGTGGTGCGTGTGCCTTGGCTCGAGCCAGGCATTCTCATGAAGTCCCTCGATGCCGGGGCTTACGGTGTGATTTGTCCCATGATCAACACCCGAGAAGACGCACAAAAACTGGTGGCCTACACCCACTACGCACCGCAAGGCACCCGCAGTTTTGGTCCGGTGCGTGCGCTGCTTTACGGTGGCGCTGACTACCCGCAGCACGCCAACAAGACCATCGTGAGCTTTGCCATGATTGAAACCGCGCAGGCGCTGGACAACTTGGACGACATCTTGTCGGTCGAAGGCTTGGATGCGATTTACATCGGCCCGTCCGACCTGTCGATTGCCCTGGGCTGCAAGCCCACCTTCGATGATTTAGACCTGCCGGCTGCGCAAGCGGTGGACCACATCCTGGCGCGTGCCAAAGCGCATGGTGTGGTGGCCGGCATCCACAACGGCTCGCCAGAAGCGGCGCTCAAGCGCATTGCCAAAGGCTTTCAGTTTGTCACCATCGGCTCAGACGCGCGCCTCATGGCGGCAGGCTCGCAAGAGATTCTGGCCAAGATGAAAGCCTGAACACCCATCTCTTGCCCCTGATCCGCAGGGGCGAGAGGTGTGTCATGGTTTTGTCATATGGTTCCATTAAGATGGAATCATGAAAAATACAGAAGCGGTTCGTGCCTTTTTGGCCCTGGGTCAGCCCTCTAGGCTCAATGTGTTTCGCCTCATTGTGCAAAAGGGCGAGGCTGGTATTTGCCCCACCGACATCCGAGAGCTCTTGGGCGTGCCGGCTGCTACCTTGTCATTCCATCTCAAGGAGTTGCTGCAAGCTGACTTGATTTCCGTCGAGCGGCAAAGCCGCCACCTCATTTATCGCCCGCGTGCGGATGTGGTGCAGTCCCTGATGAATTTCCTGTTGTTCAACTGTTGCGGCGGCAAGAGCTGCACACCCGACCCCTTACCCAACGCCTCTTCAGCATCATTCACATCATGACGAACAAGACTTACAACATTCTCTTTTTATGCACCCACAACTCAGCCCGTTCGGTGCTGGGTGAGGTGGTGGCCTCCACCCTGACCGGAGGACGATTCGTGGGCTATTCCGCAGGCTCCACACCCGGGGGCAAGGTCAATCCCTTTGCCGTGGAGATCGCTCAGAAAATGGGCTACCCCTTGGAGAAGCTGCGTTCCAAAAGTTGGGACGAGTTTGCCTTGCCAGATGCGCCGCGCATGGACTTCATCATCACCGTGTGCGACAACGCAGCCGGTGAGGTTTGTCCGATTTGGGTGGGCCAGCCTGTTACCGCGCACTGGGGTTTTCCAGATCCTTCCCAGGCGCCTGGGGATGATGAAGCCAAACGCCGCGCCTTTCAAGACGTGATGTTGGGCCTCAAAAAACGTATCCAATTGCTGGCTGATCTGCCTCTGGCCTCGCTCGAAGCGATGTCGATCCAGCAAAAACTCAAAGACATCCACCACAGCGCATGAACACCGCCACCATCGCCGAATTTGTGGGCACCGCTTTGCTGCTGGCCATCGTGACCGGCTCGGGCATCATGGGCGACAGTCTGTCAGGCGGCAACGCAGCGGTGGCCTTGTTGGGCAACAGCATTGCCACCGGCGCGGGTTTGTATGTGCTCATCACTTTGTTGGGGCCGCTCAGTGGTGCGCATTTCAACCCGGTGGTCAGTGTCTTGGCGCGCGTTCGTCAAGAGATCAACAACCAACAGCTCGGTGCTTATCTGCTGGCGCAGTTCAGCGGCGCCTTGTGCGGTGTGTGGGCCACGCATGTGATGTTTGGGCAAGCGGTGCTGCAAACCTCCATCAAGGTGCGAACCGGGTCGGGTCAGTGGTTCAGTGAGTTTGTGGCCACCTTGGTCTTGCTCTCGGTCATTCGCTTGGGCGTGCGCCAGTCGCCCCAGCAGGTGCCCATGTTGGTGGCCTTGGTGGTCACAGCGGGCTACTGGTTCACCTCGTCCACGTTTTTCTGCAACCCGGCGGTGAGCGTGGCGCGCAGTTTCACCGACACCTTTGTGGGCATCCAGCCCGCGGATGTGGCCGGTTTTGTCTTGGCCCAAGTGGCTGCCTTGCTGGTGTTTCTGGCCTTGAGCAAAAAATTTCCGTAAAAAGTCCTTAATAAGCCCTCATTTCTGACGTTAACAACGGTACGTATCAGGATGAGGCCCTTTGCACCCAGGTGCAGGGGAAGATGGACATGGAACTTTCAAACGTTGAGCGAGCGCTGCCGCCCAGGCCTCAGGCCCAGGGCGTAGGCCTGGCTGCGCCGGGAAAGTTGCCTCACAACCCACCGCTGCCTGAGGGCGTCGTCAACGAGATTGACCCGCAGGTGCAGGCCATGGCACAACGCAGCCGGCCCCACCTGCCGTCTGATTTGCCGCATGGGGAGGGCGCTGATCGAAGTGCATCATCGCTACCGCCGCCCAAGCCCTTGCATGAGCCGCTGTCCAAAATGCTCATGGCGCATCTGCATTCGGTATGGACGGCCAGCGCCCGGGTGGTGGACCAGGCGCGCTTGAGCGGCCATGACAAAAACTTGATCAACCTGCAAGAAGTGCAGCAAGCCTTCGCGCAGCACCGCAACCTCGACCCAGGTGAGGTGCCCGGTACGCTGGCCAAAGCCAGTCTGACTTACACACCAGGCAAGGTGAAAAAAATCGACCCGGCTTGAGCCTGTCTTAACATCGGGGGATGCACACCACAGCCCTTGTTTTGTTTTCCGGTGGTCAGGACTCCACCACTTGCCTTGCCCACGCCCTGAGCCGCTACCAGCGCGTGGAAACCATGGGCTTTGATTACGGCCAGCGCCACCGCGTAGAACTGCAAGCTCGCTTGAAGGTGCTTGAAGAAATTCGCCAGCAGTTCCCAGACTGGGCACACAAGCTCGACCAAGACCATGTGCTGGACCTCGCGGTGCTGGGCACGGTGAGCGAGACCTCTCTGACCCGCGACACCGCTTTCAAAATGGAAGCCAGCGGATTGCCCAACACCTTTGTGCCTGGGCGTAACTTGTTGTTCCTCACCCTGGCGGCGGCGGTGGCTTACCGGCGCGGGCTGGAGGTGATCGTCACCGGGGTGTGCGAGACCGATTTTTCAGGCTACCCCGATTGCCGCGACGACACCATGAAAGCCATGCAGCTCGCGCTCTCGCTGGGCATGGACAAACGCTTTCTGATTGAAACGCCGCTGATGTGGATCGACAAGGCCGACACCTGGCGCATGGCACAAGACCTGGGTGGCCAAGCCTTGGTGGATGTGATTGTGGAACACACCCACACCTGCTATTTGGGCGACCGCGAACACCGCCACGCTTGGGGTTATGGCTGCGGCACCTGCCCGGCTTGTGAGTTGCGCCAGCGCGGCTATGAAAAATTCACAGCAGCGTGAGCAGGTTCACACCAAGCGTGGTGTGAGGCGGTAAAGCGCCAGACCTTCTTGGTCTTGGCTGGGCTGGGTTTGCGCTTCAAGTTGCCAAATGCGGTTGTGAAAACGCACCAATGAAGGCCGGTGGGCAATCGACACCAAGCCGCCACGCCCTTGCACCATCTCAGTCAAGCGTTGGTAAAGCGTTTGCTCAGCCACTTCATCGAGCGCGCTGGTGGCTTCATCGGCAAACACCCAAGCGGGTTGCCGCAAAAACACACGCGCCAAGGCCAAGCGTTGTTGCTCGCCACCTGACAGCGTTTGCCCCCAGGCCCCTTGTTGATCCAATTGCGAGGCCAAGTGGGGCAGCAAAGCCTGGGTGAGGGCGGCTTGCAGCGCGGCATCGCTGTAGGTGTGCGCGGCTTGCGGGTAGGTCAAAGCCAGGCGCAGCGAACCCTGTGGGAAGTAAGGGTGCTGGGGCACAAACATCACGTCTTGGGGCAAGGCCAACTCACCCGCGCTGTAAGGCCAGATGCCTGCCAGACCCCGGAACAAGGTGGACTTGCCACTGCCCGATGGCCCTTGCACCAACACGCGGTCACCCTTTGAAAGCTGCACATCGGTGTGACCAATCAGTGTTTGGCCGTTGGGCAAGCGCACGCTCAAACCATGAGCCTGCAAGCCTTCAGGCAGAGCTGCTTGTGGGTGGATGCCTGAGGCGGAGACTTCCAGCCGTGCCAAGGTGTTTTCAAAGGTGGTCAATCGCTCGGTGGTGGCGCGCCAGCTGGCCAAGCGGTCGTAGCTTTCCACAAACCAACTCAGCGCATCTTGCACGCGGCCAAAGGCCGAGGCAATTTGCATGAGTTCACCGAGCTGAATGGCGCCACTGAAAAAACGCGGTGCGGCCACGATGAAGGGAAACACCACCGCAGCCTGTCCGAAACCCGAGGTGAACCAAGTCAAACTTTTTTGCGCCTTGAGCAACTGCAAGGTGTTGCTCAGCACGCTGCCAAAACGCAGGTCGAGCTGCTGTTCTTCGGTGCGCGCACCTTGATCCAGGGCGATGGCTTCGCTGTATTCACGCACCCGAATCAGGTGGTGGCGAAAATCAGCTTCGCGCCGCTGCTGTTCAAAGTTCAAACCAATCAGCGGGCGACCAATGAGGTGGGTGATCACGCTACCGGCCACGCAATACAGCAGGGCCATCCACACCATGAAGCCGGGAATGTCGAAGTCTTGACCACCCAAGGTGAACGCAAAGCCGCCACTCAAGCTCCACAAAATACCGACAAAACTCAGCAGGGTCACCACCGAATTGAGCAAGCCCATGCTCAGGCTCACCGTGAGGTTGGTGAACTGCGCCACATCCTCTTGAATACGCTGGTCGGGGTTGTCGGGCAAGCCGCTGCTAAAGCGGGTGAGTTCGAGGGTGTAGAAGGCTTGGTTAGAGAGCCAGCGGCCCAGCAACTGGCGCGTCATCCATGCGCGCCAACGCAACTCTAGCAACTGCGTGAGGTAGAACTTGTACACCGCAATCACAATGAAACCAAAAGCCAGGTAAGAGAAGCGACCCAGTTGATCCCAGAACACCGCGGCGTCTTTGTTTTGCAGCGCGTCGTAAAACAAACGGTTCCAGTCGTTGATGAGCACCAGCATACCCACCGCCGCCAAATTGAGCAGCACGATAGCGACCAGTAAACCACGGGCACGCCATTTTTCATCAGACTCAAAATAAGGCCTGCTCAGCCGCCAGGCCTCACCCATGAAGGATGCGGCGCTATCAAATTTGCTTTTCAACGACATGGGGAGATTGCCGCGTAAGCGGCGTGTTCAGTGGTTGGCAATGCCGCTGGCCACATGGCCCGAAGGCACATGGCGTGCAGCGGATTCGATGTGACCGGTTTGGTCATCGAAGAAGAAGTCGGGTTCAAACTCACGCAAAAACTCACCCTTGGGCAAGCCACCCAGGAACATGGCTTCGTCCACTTGGATGTTCCAGTTCATCAAGGTGCGAATGGCGCGTTCATGCGCTGGTGCACTGCGTGCGGTGACCAGCGCGGTGCGGATGCGCATGGCCTCGGTGCCTTCTTGCTGCAAGCGGTGCAGCGCAGCCAGCAGCGGCTTGAAGGGGCCGGCTAGCAAAGGTTGTGCGGCCTTGTCTTTCTCGTGCTGTTGGAAAGCGCTCAGGCCCTGGGCCTGGAACACCCGCTCAGCTTCGTCGCTGAACAGCACCGCATCACCGTCAAACGCAATGCGCACTTCATTCGGGTGTGCGTCGCTGGCCAGTTTGGACTGTGGGTACACCTGTGCTGCTGGCACACCCGCATCCAGTGCGGCGCGCACATCATTGAGGTGGGTGGACAAAAACAAGTTGGCTTGCAGCGGCTTGAGGTAACGCCAGGGCGACTGCCCACGGGTGAAGCTGCCACGTTCAATCGGCAAGCCATAGTGCTGGGCCGAACGGAACACCCGCATGCCTGAGACCGGGTCGTTGCGCGAGAGGATGACCACCTCCACCCGCTGCGCTTGCGCGTCGTTGAAGGCCAGCAGCTTTTTCACCATCGAGAAGGCCACGCCGGGTCTCGCAGGTTCTTCAAGTTTGGCGAGTTGCAGTTCCATGTAGGCCTGGTCTTTGAGCGGACCTTGGCCTTGCTCAAACACCTTGTTTTCTTCCTCAAAATCAAACAAGGCGCGCGATGAAATCGCCACCACCAGTTTGCCGTCGAGTGTGGCGCCCATGCTTGTCCTTAAGGCGCGCGGTGCAGCCGTGGGGCTGACAGCAGAGCCAGGTTATCGGCCACAGCGGCACGCACATCAGGCCAGCGTGGCGCTGCCGTGGGGCTGGAGGTGCTCAGCGCGTCCAGTGCTTTTTGCAGGGCCTGCAGGTCTTTGACGGTGGGCGCGACTTTGATTTGCGCAATCGCTGCGGCGCTGTTGCCACCCCGAATCAAGCCCATGACCTTGATGGCCCACTCGCTTTGGCGGGCTCGGCTGGTTTTGGCTGCGGGTTTGGACAAATCAGGTGGCATGGTGTTTGGGGTTCGACAAGCGTCATGGTAGCAAGTTGTGGGAGGCGTTAACATCAACCATGCGTAAAACTTATCCCTTGGTCATTGAAGGCAAGAATTCGGACCGCGTGCTTGAGGCCGTGAAGCACGACATCCGCAAATACATCAAGCGCGAGCGCCGCAGGCCCTTGGCCGAAGGGGTGGACTTCCTCGACTTCGATTGCCGTGTGGGCTTG
>CANGLW010000011.1 GCA_947454955.1 Comamonadaceae bacterium | reverse complement strand
GAAACAACTTGTTAGACCGGGTGGAAGTTCGAATCCGGCATGCAGCGCCCTTGTTGAGCGCGGCCAGCCCCGAATAATTAGCCCGGTTCTCCGCCCATGAGAACTTACGCCCGCATCACCGGCACCGGCAGCTACCTGCCCCCGCGTCGTTTGACCAATGCCGATTTGGTGGCCGAACTGGCCACCCAAGGCGTGGAGTCTTCGGACGAATGGATCGTGGAGCGCACCGGCATCCGTGCCCGTCACTTCGCCGATGCCGACATGTTCAGCAGCGATCTGGCCCTGGAAGCTTCCAAGCAAGCCTTGGCTGCCGCAGGCGCACAGCCGCATGAAATTGACCTCATCATCGTGGCCACCTCCACGCCCGACATGGTGTTCCCATCCACCGCTTGCATCTTGCAAAACAAACTCGGCGCCAACGGTTGTGCGGCATTTGACGTGCAGGCGGTGTGCAGCGGCTTTGTGTATGCCTTGTCGGTGGCTGACGCGATGATTCAAAGCGGCGCGGCCCGCAAAGCGTTGGTGGTGGGCGCTGAGGTGTTCTCGCGCATCATCGATTTCAAAGACCGCACCACCTGCGTGCTGTTTGGCGACGGTGCTGGCGCGGTGGTGCTCGAAGCATCCAGCACACCCGGCATCTTGGCTTGCGACCTGCATGCCGATGGCAAGCACGTGGACATTTTGTGCACGCCTGGCCATGTGTCGGGTGGCGAAGTGACCGGTAGCCCGCTGTTGCGCATGGATGGTCAAGCCGTCTTCAAAATGGCGGTGGGTGTGCTCGAAGAAGCGGCCCGCGCGGTGCTGGCCAAGGCTGGCAAAACCGAGGCGGACATCGATTGGCTCATTCCGCACCAGGCCAACATCCGCATCATGCAAAGCACGGCCAAAAAGCTCAAGCTGGGCATGGACAAGGTGGTGGTCACCGTCGATCAACACGGCAACACCTCGGCGGCGTCCATCCCCTTGGCGCTGGACGCTGCGGTGCGCGGCGGTCAGGTTAAACCCGGTCAGCTTGTGATGCTTGAGGGTGTGGGCGGCGGCTTCACCTGGGGCGCTGTGCTCTTGACCATGTAACGCAGCCAGCTCAAACACATCACTCCTGAAACTGTAGCGCTTGATATAGGCGCAACAAGGCTTGAAGCCTGAAACAGCAGATAAAAAACAGAGACTTCTATGAAACCCTTTGCATTTGTTTTTCCCGGTCAAGGTTCGCAGTCGGTGGGCATGCTCGATGCCTGGGGCGACCACGCGGTGGTCAAGGCCACCCTGCAAGAAGCCTCGGATGCATTGAACGAAGACATTGGTCAGCTGATTGCGCAAGGCCCCAAAGAAGCCCTGGCGCTGACCACCAACACCCAGCCGGTGATGCTGGTGGCCGCGGTGGCCGCTTACCGGGTGTGGATGGCCGAGGTGGGCGTGGCCCCTGCTGTGGTGGCCGGTCACTCGTTGGGTGAATATTCAGCCATGGTGGCATCGGGCATGCTCACCTTGTCGCAAGCTGCGCCCCTGGTGCGCTTCCGTGCGCAGGCCATGCAAGACGCGGTGCCGGTGGGCACCGGCGCCATGGCCGCGATTTTGGGCATGGATGCGGCCAAAGTGGCCGAACTCTGCCGTGAAGTCACGCTAAGCCTGGGTGGTGCGGAAGTGGTCGAAGCCGTGAACTTCAACGACCCGGCGCAAACCGTGATCGCTGGCTCCAAAGCCGCGGTGGAAAAAGCTTCTGAGGTCATCAAGGCCGCAGGTGCTAAGCGCGCGCTGCCCTTGCCGGTCTCAGCGCCGTTCCACTCCAGCCTCATGAAACCCGCGGCCGATAAGCTGCGCGAGAAGCTGCAAACCATTACCCTCGGTGCGCCCACGATCCCGTTGATCAACAACATCGACGTGGCGGTGGAAACCGACCCCGATCGCGTGCGCGACGCCCTGTACCGCCAGGCCTTTGGCCCGGTGCGTTGGGTCGAATGCGTGCAGGCCATTGCGGCGCGTGGCGTGCCCAACATCGTCGAATGCGGCCCAGGCAAAGTGCTGGCTGGCATGGTCAAACGCATCAACCCCGAGCTCAACGGTCTGCCGCTGCTCGACCCGGCCACCTTGGCCGACGTGAAAGGACAACTCGCATGACATCCCATATCGCCCTGGTCACCGGCGCTTCACGTGGCATTGGCGCGGCCATCGCCCTCGAACTCGCCCAGCGCGGCTACAAAGTCATCGGCACCGCCACCAGCGATGCCGGTGCGGCCAACATTTCTGCGGCTTTGTCGGCCTTTGAAGGTTGCCAAGGCGCCAACCTGAATGTGAACGACGCCCAAGCCGCTGAGGCTCTGATTGATGGCATCGTCAAACAACACGGTGGCTTGCATGTGCTGGTGAACAACGCAGGCATCACCCGCGACAACCTGGCCATGCGCATGAAAGACGAGGAGTGGGACGCGGTGCTCGACACCAACCTCAAGGCCGTCTTTCGCATGAGCCGCGCGGTCATGCGCACCATGATGAAGCAGCGTTACGGCCGCATCATCAGCATCACCTCGGTGGTGGGCGCCTCGGGCAACCCCGGTCAAGCCAATTACGCCGCTGCCAAAGCCGGTGTGGCCGGCATGACGCGCGCCCTGGCCCGCGAGCTGGGCTCGCGCAACATCACGGTGAACTGCGTGGCCCCCGGCTTCATTGAGACCGACATGACCGCGGCTTTGCCTGAAGCGCAGCAGCAGGCGCTGCTCTCGCAAATTCCTTTGGGGCACCTCGGTAAACCAGCTGACATTGCGCATGCGGTGGCTTACTTGGCCTCTGAGCAAGCCGGTTATGTGACCGGGCAAGAGCTGCACGTGAACGGCGGCATGCACATGTGAGGGGTGACCCCAAAAAACCATGCCGCAACACCTGTGCGGCAGGCCCTGGAAGCATCGGTAAAAACCCGCACGCCAACACGGCTAAAATCACAGGTCTATTTACTACTCTCTGAGTGAACCATGAGCGATATCGAAGCACGCGTCAAAAAAATCATTGCCGAACAACTCGGTGTGGAAGAGTCCCAAGTGACCAACGAGAAGTCCTTCGTGGCCGATCTGGGCGCTGACTCTCTGGACACCGTGGAGCTGGTGATGGCACTGGAAGACGAGTTTGGCATCGAAATTCCCGACGAAGACGCTGAGAAGATCACCACCGTCCAAAACGCGATCGATTACGCCAACACCCACAAAAAGGCCTGATCTCAGGTTGCGTCATTTATGAGCCGTCGTCGTGTTGTCGTCACTGGATTAGGTTGCATCAGCCCTGTGGGCAACACGGTCGATGCCGCTTGGACTAACCTCCTGGCGGGTCAATCCGGCATTGACTTGATCACCAAGTTCGATGCCACCAACTTCGCCTGCAAAATTGCCGGCGAGGTTAAAGGGTTCGACCTGGAGTCCTACATCAGCGCCAAAGAGGCGCGAACCATGGATACCTTCATTCACTTCGGTGTGGCTGCGGCCATGCAAGCCGTGGTGGATTCGGGTTTGCCGGTCAATGACGCCTTGAGCGACGAGCAGGCCACCCGCGTGGGCTGCATCATCGGCTCGGGCATCGGCGGCTTGCCCATGATCGAAGAAACCCACGCCGAGCTGACCAACCGCGGCCCGCGTCGTATTTCGCCTTTCTTTGTGCCAGCCAGCATCATCAACATGATCTCCGGTCATGTGTCGATGCGCTACGGCTTCAAAGGCCCGAACCTGGCCATCGTGACCGCTTGCACCACCGGTTTGCATTGCATCGGTGAAGCTGGCCGCATGATCGAGTATGGCGATGCGGATGTGATGATCGCCGGCGGCTCCGAGTCCACCGTCTCGCCACTGGGCATTGGTGGCTTTGCAGCCATGCGTGCGCTGTCCACCCGCAACGACGACCCTCAAACTGCCTCACGCCCTTGGGATAAAGACCGTGACGGTTTTGTGCTGGGCGAGGGTGCTGGTGTGATGGTGCTCGAAGAGTACGAACACGCCAAAGCCCGTGGCGCCAAAATTTATGCAGAGCTTGGCGGCTTTGGCATGAGTGCCGATGCAGGCCACATGACCGCCCCGAACATGGACGGCCCGCGCCGCGCCATGGTGGGTGCCCTGCGCAATGCCGGCGTGAATGCTGATCAGGTGAATTACCTCAACGCGCACGGCACCTCCACACCGCTGGGTGACATCAACGAAACCAACGCCATCAAAGCCGCGCTGGGCGACCACGCCAAGCAGGTGGTGGTGAACTCCACCAAGTCCATGACCGGGCACTTGCTGGGCGGTGCTGGTGGCATTGAGAGCGTGTTCACTGTACTGGCCTTGCACCACCAAAAGAGCCCGCCCACCATCAACATCTTCAACCAGGACCCCGAGTGCGACCTGGACTACTGCGCCAACACCGCGCGTGACATGAAGATCGATGTGGCCGTGAAAAACAACTTCGGTTTTGGCGGCACCAACGGCACCTTGGTGTTCAAGCGCGTCTAAAACCAACCATGCATCACGCCCCAGCGGTTTCATATCCGGTGGGGCGTTGTCGTTTTCGGACCTGGCTGGTGGGCGCCAGCTTGCTGATCAACCTGGCAGCTTTAAGCCTGTGGACCTGGAGTCAGGGCTTACACCTTGCGCAAATGCTGGGCTGGGCTTTGGGGCTGGCGGTGGTCTTGCTGCAGGCCCGCATGCTCACGCGTTGGCCTCAAGGCTGGCTGCACTGGCAGGGCGACCATTGGCTGTGGCAAGCGGACGATGACGCGCTGTTGGCAAGCACGCAGTTGCTCACAGGCGTGCAGGTGGTGCTGGACTGGCAAAGCGGGCTCTTGCTGCGCGTGAAGGGCAACCATATGCATTGGTTGTGGTTGGAGCGTACGCAGGCCCCGTTGCAATGGATGGATTTGCGACGCGCGGTGTGGGGGCATTCGCCAGTCAGTGCCCCGATCAGCCGCGAAATCGTTTAGCCTAGACGGCATGCGGGTCTTGATCCGCCAGCCACTGCCCTCATCTCAGGGTGACTTGCTTTTTTGAGGTTGATGATGCGTTTGAACACCTTGCTGCCGAAGTCCTTCCTGGTTTCCGGTTTCACGTTGATGGCGGCCGCCTTGTTGTTGACCGGCCCCTTGCTGCTGCCCAACACGGCTGCCGCACAAGCGCGCGCCTTGCCCGATTTCACCGATTTGGTGGAGCAGGTCGGCCCCTCGGTGGTCAATATCCGTACCACCGAAAAAGTAACGGTCCGTCCTAGCGGCGACGGCGGCAATGACGAAGAGATGCTCGAGTTCTTCCGTCGCTTTGGTATTCCCATTCCCAATGCCCCTGGTGGTCCTCGTGGCCAGCGCCCGGGTCGCCCCCAACAAGAAGAAGAGCAACCGCGTGGCGTGGGCTCTGGCTTCATCTTGACGGGCGATGGCTACATCATGACCAACGCGCACGTGGTGGAGGGCGCCAGCGAGGTGTTGGTGACACTCACCGACAAGCGCGAGTTCAAAGCCCGATTGATTGGCGCCGACAAGCGATCCGATGTCGCTGTGGTGAAGATCGAAGCCACCGGTTTGCCCGCCGTGAAAATTGGCGACACCAACCGCCTCAAAGTGGGCGAGTGGGTGATGGCGATTGGCTCACCCTTTGGCCTGGAAAACACGGTGACGGCGGGCATCGTGAGCGCCAAGCAGCGCGACACCGGCGACTTCCTGCCCTTCATCCAAACCGACGTGGCCATCAACCCCGGCAACTCGGGCGGCCCGCTCATCAACATGCGTGGTGAAGTGATTGGTGTGAACAGCCAAATTTATTCCCGCTCGGGCGGTTTCATGGGCATCTCCTTTGCCATCCCGATTGACGAGGCGGTGCGTGTGAGCGACCAGCTGCGCGCCACGGGCCGCGTGTCGCGCGGCCGCATCGGTGTGCAGATCGACCAAGTGAGCAAAGACGTGGCCGAGGCCGTGGGCCTGAGCAAACCGCAAGGCGCGTTGGTGCGTGGCGTGGAGTCGGGTGCACCTGCTGACAAAGCAGGTGTGGAAGCGGGCGACATCATTTTGAAGTTCGATGGCAAGCCGATTGAAAAATCTGCCGACCTGCCGCGCTTGGTGGGCGCGACCAAACCCGGCACGCGCGCGAGCATCACCGTGTTTCGCCGCGGCAGCACGGTGGACCTGACCGTGCAAGTGGCCGAGATCGAGCCCGACAAAGTGGCCAAGAAAGAACGCGAAGAAAAACCCAAGAGCAACAGCGCAGGTCAGGGCTACGGCTTGACGGTGAGCGAGGTCAGCGAGGCTGACAAGAAAGAACTGCGCCTCAAAGGGGGTGTGCGTGTGGACGCGGCCACCGAAGCTGCCGCACGCGCAGGGCTGCGTCAGGGTGACATCATCTTGGCGATTGCCAACCAAGAGGTAGGCAACGTCAAAGACTTCGAGGCCATTCTTGGAAAAGCCGACAAGTCCAAGTCTTTGCAGGTACTTTTCCGCCGCGGTGACTGGGCGCAGTACACGGTGATTCGTCCTGTGAAGTGAGTTTGCGCGTCTCTTGGTCGGGTCTGAACGGCCTCAAGATGCGGGAAAACCCTGCAACCATGTCGGGATTGCAGGGTTTTTTTCAGCCCAAAAACCACGCCAAAAATTCTTTTTTTGATTTTTTCAATCGACCTTTGATGTGGGCTTAGACCCACCCCAGTTCGGGCTGACATGCCGAATTGGTTAAAATCAGGACTTCTGCTGCCGCATTAGCAACCAAATCGAGGTGATGAATTCACCATGCGAGATGCGCACATGTTGTTGATCTGTCATCCACAGATCACCCACAAGTTGTTCTCATGGTTGTTCATCCAGCATGTTGATAACTTGTGCATAATTTGCATGTTGCGGTGCCGCAACGACCCTTTCAAGCCGCTTTTTGCGCTGTACGTTTGGACCAATTTGCCTACAATGAAGTCCCAACTATCGCAGTTGCCATTGATTGTTGGTTCAGGGCGCGTCGCCATTCGACGCGCCCTTTTTTCTTGTCTTTTGCTTCTTGGTTTTAGATGAATCACATCCGGAATTTCTCGATCATTGCGCACATTGACCACGGTAAATCCACCCTGGCCGATCGCTTGATTCAACGCTGCGGCGGCCTGGAAGAACGTCAGATGGAAGCGCAGGTGCTCGACTCGATGGACATCGAGAAAGAGCGCGGCATCACCATCAAAGCGCAGACCGCCGCCCTGCAATACAAAGCCCGCGACGGGCAGGTCTACAACCTCAACCTGATCGACACGCCCGGCCATGTGGACTTCTCTTATGAAGTGTCGCGTTCCCTCTCAGCGTGCGAGGGCGCGTTGCTGGTGGTGGATGCCAGTCAGGGTGTGGAAGCGCAAACCGTGGCCAACTGTTACACCGCCCTGGACCTGGGTGTGGAAGTGCTGCCGGTGCTCAACAAAATGGACCTGCCGCAGGCCGACCCCGACAACGCCAAGGCCGAGATTGAAGATGTGATTGGCATCGATGCGACCGATGCCATTCCATGCTCGGCCAAGACCGGCATGGGCATCGACGATATTTTGGAGATGGTGGTGGCCAAGGTGCCGCCGCCCAAGGGCAACCCCAACGCGCCGCTGCGCGCGATGATCATCGACAGCTGGTTCGATGCCTATGTGGGCGTGGTGATGTTGGTACGTGTGGTTGACGGCGCTTTGCACAAAGGCGAGCGCATCAAGATGATGGCCTCCAACGCTGTGTACAACGCGGACAACTTGGGCGTGTTCACGCCCGCCAATCAGCCTCGCAACGCGCTGATGGCTGGCGAGGTGGGCTACATCATTGCCGGCATCAAAGAGCTGCAAGCTGCCAAGGTGGGCGATACCGTCACCCTTGAGAAAAAACTGCCGAACAACTTGGGGCCAGCGCAAGAAGCCTTGCCCGGCTTCAAAGAAATTCAGCCGCAGGTGTTTGCCGGTCTGTACCCCACCGAAGCCAGCGAGTACGACCAGCTGCGCGACGCGCTGGAAAAACTCAAGCTCAACGACGCCTCGCTGCACTACGAGCCTGAGGTGTCGCAAGCGCTGGGCTTTGGTTTTCGCTGCGGCTTCTTGGGGCTGTTGCACATGGAAATTGTGCAGGAGCGCCTGGAGCGCGAGTTTGATCAGGACCTCATCACCACCGCGCCCAGCGTGGTCTACCAAGTGGTGCGGGGCGATGGCGAAGTGCTGATGGTGGAAAACCCCTCCAAGATGCCCGACCAGGGCAAGATCCAGGAGATCCGCGAACCCATCGTGACCGTGCACCTCTACATGCCGCAAGACTATGTGGGTCCGGTCATGACCCTGGCCAACCTCAAGCGCGGCGTGCAAATCAACATGGCTTACCACGGCCGTCAGGTCATGCTGACCTATGAGATGCCGCTGGGCGAGATCGTGCTGGACTTCTTTGACAAGCTCAAGAGCGTGAGCCGCGGCTACGCGTCGATGGACTACGAGTTCAAAGAGTACCGGGCTTCGGACGTGGTGAAGGTCGACATCTTGCTCAATGGCGAGAAGGTGGACGCGCTGTCCATCATCGTGCACCGCAGCCAGTCGGCTTACCGCGCCCGCGCGGTGGTGGCCAAGATGCGCGAGATCATCTCGCGCCAGATGTACGACGTGGCCATCCAAGCCGCGATTGGTGCGAACATCATCGCGCGTGAGACCATCAAGGCGCTGCGCAAGAACGTGCTGGCAAAATGCTATGGCGGCGACATCAGCCGCAAACGCAAACTCCTTGAGAAACAAAAAGCAGGCAAGAAGCGCATGAAACAAATTGGCTCGGTCGAGGTGCCCCAAGAGGCGTTTCTGGCGATTCTGCAGGTGGAAGATTGATGCAAGCCCTCACCGCTGTGATCTTGGCCGCCTTTGCCGGCTACATCGGGGCCTGGTATGTGGGCGCTCTGGAAGGCAACTTTGCCCTGCTGCTGTTCTTGGCCACCGTGGTCACGGGTGCTTACTGGGTGGCCGAGCGTTTGGTGTTTTTGCCACGCCGCCAAGCCGCGGCTGCCGCCCTGGTGGTGCAAGACGCCAAACGCCGCAGCGAGCTCGACAAACTGGGCCTGGCCCAAGACGTGAGCCAGGTGCAAGAAGCCAGCCACAAGCTGCTCATGCAACCTTGGTGGCTCGATTGGACCGCAGGCCTGTTCCCGGTCATCGTGGTGGTGTTTGTCTTGCGCAGCTTTTTGTTTGAGCCCTTCAAAATTCCTTCGGGCTCGATGATTCCCACGCTCTTGGTGGGCGATCTGATTTTGGTCAACAAATTCCACTATGGCGTGCGTTTGCCCGTCATCAACAAAAAGATCACCGATGGCACGCCGGTAGCGCGTGGCGATGTGATGGTGTTCCGTTATCCGCCCAAGCCCAGCCTGGACTACATCAAGCGTGTGGTCGGTCTGCCTGGGGACGAGGTGGCCTACATCAACAAGCGTCTGACCATCAATGGCGTGGCTGTGCCCACCCAATCAGTGCCTGAGTTTTTTGACGAAACCTCCATGCGCTACGCCAAGCAGTTCGAAGAGCAGCTGGGCGTCAAGTCGCACCGCCTGCTCAATGACGACGATCGCCGCGGTGGTTTTTCGGACGCTGAGATCATGAACTTCCCCAACCGCGAGAACTGCCGCTACAGCATCGAAGGCGTGGTGTGCAAGGTCCCGGCGGGTCACTATTTCATGATGGGCGATAACCGCGATAATTCGCTGGACTCCCGCTACTGGGGTTTTGTGCCTGATGAGAACATCGTGGGCAAAGCTTTCCTGGTGTGGATGAACTTCAGCAACCTCAAGCGCATCGGCTCTTTCAATTGAACACAGATGGTCTAGGCACCCTGCAGCAGCGACTGCAACACAGCTTTGCAAAGCCTCGGCTCTTGCAACAGGCCCTCACGCACCGCAGCTTCTCGGCCGACCATAACGAGCGCCTGGAGTTCCTGGGTGACTCGGTGCTCAACCTGGCCGTGTCAGAGATGCTGTATGCCGCTTTGAGCGACCTCCCTGAAGGCGACCTCTCCCGCATCCGCGCCAACCTGGTCAAGCAAGACACCCTGCACCAAATCGCGGTGGAATTGGGCTTGCCCGACTTGCTGCAGCTGGGCGAGGGCGAAATGCGTTCAGGCGGTCAACGTCGCCCCTCCATCTTGGCCGACGCGCTCGAAGCGGTTTTGGGCGCGGTGTTTTTAGATGCCGGCTACCCCGCAGCCAGCGCGCTGGTGCAGCGCTTGTATGAGAAGGTGGAAATCAACCCGCAAATGCAGGCCAGCGCCAAAGACCCGAAGACCGAGCTGCAAGAGTGGTTGCAAGGCCGCAAAATGAAGTTGCCGCTTTACCGCGTGGTGGCCACCTTGGGCCAGGCACACAAGCAAACCTTTGATGTGGAATGCGTGGTGGAAGAATTCAAATTGATCGAGCGCGGCATCGGTGCCTCGCGCCGCGCTGGAGAGCAAGCTGCCGCGGCGGCCATGCTCGAGGTGCTCAAAGCCAAAACCGCCAACGCCACGTCCCGAAAGCCTGCATGAGCTCTGCCACACCCGACACGCCTGACACCCCTGAACATCAAGATCTTGGGGCTGGTTTGTCGCCTGAGCTCGATGCCGAGCTGAGTGCCAAACTCGCCGCGCTCAAACCCGCACCAGCTTCAACCGGCCCCCAGCGTTGCGGCCTGGTGGCCATTGTGGGCAAACCGAATGTAGGCAAGTCCACACTGATGAACGCGCTGGTGGGGCAAAAGATCAGCATCACCTCGCGCAAAGCGCAAACCACGCGCCACCGCATCACCGGCATCCGCACCCAAGACGACACACAGTTTGTGTTTGTGGACACGCCCGGTTTTCAAACCCGCCACAACAACGCCCTGAACCGCTCGCTCAACAAAACCGTGCTGGGCGCGGTGGGCGATGTGGACCTGGTGGTGTTTGTGGTGGAAGCGGGTCAGTTCAACCAGGCTGATGCCAAGGTGCTGTCCTTGCTGAGCAAAGGCGCGCCGGTGCTGCTGTTGGCCAACAAGCTCGACCAGGTGCACCGCCGCGCGGACATTGCGCCCTGGCTGCAAGACATGCAGCAGCGCTTTGAGTTTGCCGAGATCGTGCCCATGTCGGCCAAGAACAGCAAAGACATCGAGCGCCTGCTGGGCATTTGCGCCAAGTACCTGCCCGAGCAAGACTGGTGGTACGCCCCCGATGAACTGACCGACCGCAGCGAGAAGTTTTTGGCCAGCGAAACTGTGCGAGAAAAACTCTTTCGCTTGACCGGCGATGAGCTGCCCTACACATCCACCGTGGTGATCGACACCTTCGGCGAAGAGCCCGGCAAAAAAGGCCAGAAGCGCCTGGTGCGCATTGCCGCCACCATCGTGGTGGAGCGCGAAGGCCACAAAGCCATGATCATTGGCGACAAGGGCGAACGCATCAAGCGCATCGGCACCGAGACGCGCATGGAGCTTGAGAAGTTGCTGGACGCCAAGGTGTTCATCGAACTGTGGGTCAAGGTCCGTTCGGGTTGGGCGGACGACGAGGCGCGCGTTCGGTCCTTTGGCTATGAGTGACTGATGCCGCATGGCCACCCGGCGTTTCTCGGATGAGCCAGCCTATGTGCTGCACCGCTACGACTGGAGCGAATCCAGCCTGATTCTGGATGTGTTCACCCGCCACCACGGCCGCACCGCGGTGGTGGCCAAGGGCGTGAAAAAACCCAGCTCGAGTTTTCGCCCGATTCTGTTGCCGCTGCAACCCCTGCACATTGCCTTTGGCGGTGAGGGCGAGATCCGCACCCTCAAGGCTGCTGAATGGGTGGGCGGTCATGTGATGCCCACCGGTGAGGCGCTGCTCTCGGGCTACTACCTCAACGAGTTGCTGTTGAAATTGCTGGCGCGTGACGACCCGCACCCCCGATTGTTTGATGTGTATGCTGATGTCGTGCGCGTGCTGGCCAGCGACCAGGGCGAGGTGCTGCAAGCGGCGCTGCGTACCTTTGAGTTGCTGCTCTTGCGCGAGGTGGGCTTGCTGCCCGCGCTCGATGCCCAAACCCTCACCTTGGCGCCCCTGGATGACGAGGTCATCTACACCCTGGTGCCTGAGAGCGGCTTGCGTGAATGCCAGGCCGATGAACGCGGCTTGAGCGGCGCGCAGTGGCTGGCCTTGCAAGCAGTAATTGGCGAGCACACACCGTTCACCACCACGCTGCGTGCCTGCGCCCAGGTCATGCAAGAGCTCAAAACACTGTTGCGCCAGCAGCTCCATTACCATTGCGGGGTGGGCACCTTGCGCACACGCCAGATGATGATGGACATCCAAGCCCTATGAGTTCTTTCACCGCCCTGTCGGTCAACGTCAACAAAGTGGCCCTGGTGCGCAACACGCGCCACCTGGGCATCCCCAGCGTGACCCGCGCGGCCACCTTGTGCCTGCAAGCCGGTGCGCACGGCATCACCGTGCACCCGAGGCCTGATGAGCGCCACATCCGTGCCAGCGATGTGCATGAGCTCGCAGAGCTCATGAAAGCCTGGCCTGGGCGCGAGTACAACATCGAGGGCAACCCCTTTCACAACCTCATGCCTTTTGTGGAAGCGGTGCGTCCGCAGCAAGTGACCTTTGTGCCCGACAGCGAAGGCCAGTTCACCAGCGACCACGGCTGGCAGTTCCCGCAAGACGCCCAGCGCCTGCGACCGGTGATTGCGCAAGCCAAGGCGCTGGGTGCCAGGGTGAGTTTGTTCATGGATGCTGACCCGTCTGCCATGGCCGCGGCCAAAGCCGTGGGCGCTGACCGGGTGGAGCTCTACACCGAGCCCTACGCGGCCGCGTGGGGCACCGACCAACAAGAAGCACAGCTGCAGCGCTTTGCTGCCGCCGCACAAGCTGCTTTAGACGTTGGCCTGGGTGTGAACGCCGGCCACGATTTGAACCGCGACAACCTGGGTGAGTTTTTGCGCCGTGTGCCTGGTGTGCAAGAGGTGTCGATTGGCCACGCCCTGGTGGCTGATGCGCTGGAGATCGGTTACGCCGCCACCGTGCAGGCTTACCTGGCGTGCATGCCCCGTTAAGGCCATGATTTACGGCATAGGCACTGACATTTGCGACATCCGGCGCATCCGTGCCAGTTTGGAGCGCCATGGCGACCGCTTTGCCGAAAAAATTTTGAGCGAGCTTGAGTTGGCCACTTGGCGCGCGCGCAGCGAACGCTGGCCTGAGCGTGGTGTGCGTTACCTGGCCACCCGCTTCAGCGCCAAAGAAGCGTTTTCCAAAGCGGTGGGGCTGGGCATGCGCATGCCCATGACTTGGCGGCTGTGCGAGATCGGCAAGCTCGGCATCGACTCGCCCAACGCAGGCAAGCCCGTCATCGTTTTGCATGGCGAGCTCAAAACCTGGTTTGAAGCGCAAGGCTTGAGCGCCCACATCACCGTGACTGACGAGACCGATTACGCTGCCAGCTTTTGTGTGGTCGAGCGACAGTCTTGAAAAATACGGCTTTAAGCCCCGAAAAATAACATCATTCAGCTCCTGAATTCATAGCATGACCCCAACTTCACCGCTCGTCATTGACATCGCTGGCACCACCCTGACCAAGGCCGATAAGCAACGCCTCAAGCACCCGTTGGTGGGTGGTTTGATTTTGTTTGCTCGCAATTGGGACAACCGCGCGCAACTCACACAACTGTGCGCTGACATCAAAAAAGTGCGACGGGATGTCTTGATTTGTGTGGACCACGAAGGCGGGCGTGTGCAGCGTTTCAAGACCGATGGCTTCACCCATGTGCCGCCCATGCGTGCTCTGGGCGAGCTGTGGCTGCGTGACCCCCTGCAAGCCACCAACGCGGCCACCGCTTGTGGTTATGTGCTGGGTGCTGAGCTGCGCGCTTGTGGGGTGGATCTGAGCTTCACGCCCGTGCTGGACCTGGATTGGGGCGGCAGCGGCGTGATTGGCGACCGCGCCTTCGCGCAAGACCCACGCTTGGTGACCCTCTTGGCCAAAAGCGTGATGCACGGCCTGCTGCAAAGCGGCATGGCCAACTGCGGCAAACATTTCCCTGGTCACGGCTTTGTCAAAGCCGATTCACACACCGAGATCCCGGTGGACAAGCGCAGCCTCAAAGCCATTTTGAAAGACGACGCCGCGCCCTACCAGTGGCTGAGCACCACGCTCACCAGCGTGATGCCCGCGCACGTCATCTACCCCAAGGTGGACAGCCGCCCGGCAGGTTTCTCAGCCACTTGGCTTGGCGATATTTTGCGTGGCCGCCTCGCTTACACCGGCGCGGTGTTCAGTGACGATCTGAGCATGGCTGGCGCGCGCGTGGTCGATGGTCGCAGCGTGAGCTACACCCAAGCCGCGGTGGTGGCGCTCAACGCCGGTTGCGATATGGTTCTGTTGTGTAACCAGTCGGTGAACGGTGGCGCGGCGGTCGATGAGCTCATCAACGGCCTGAGCGAAGCGCTGCTCAAAGGCCAGTGGGCGCCCGATGAGCGCAGCGAAGAACGCCGCTTGGCTTTGTTGCCCACCATGCCTGCGCCGGTCTGGGACGAGCTGATGGTGAGCGCGCCGTACATGCACGCGCTCGACCAGCTGCCTTGAAACTCACCTTCAATCAAGTCCAGTCCAGGGGACCCACCAGGTCGATGTGGGTCAGCGCCAAGCGCAGGTCGAACTCCAGCTGAAAGTAGTCGGCGTTCATGTAGGTGCACAGCTTGTAAAACGCCTTGTCGTGTTGCTTCTCGCGCAGGTGCGCAAGTTCATGCACCACGATCATGTTGAGAAACGGCTCGGGCATGGCCTTGAACAGCGAGGAGACCCGGATTTCGCGCTTGGCCTTGAGCTTGCTGCCCTGCACGCGTGAGATGGTGGTGTGCGTGCCTAGCGCGTGGGCAATGACTTGCAAACGGTTGTCGTAAGCCACTTTGGCGATCGGTTCGCCCTGGCGCATGTGCTCGGCCTTGAGGGCCTGCACGTAGTCAAACAAAGCTTTGTCTGACTGGCAGGTGTGGCCCTTGCCGGCATAACGTTGTTGCAACATGGCCCCGAGTTGCTGCTTATCAAGCAGCTGCTGCACCTGGTGCTGCAGCGCCTCGGGGTAGTGCGCGATGTATTTCAATGCTTAGGCTTCGCGGCGCAGGGCAGGGAACAGAATCACGTCGCGGATGCTGGGGCTGTCGGTGAGCAACATCATCAAGCGGTCAATGCCAATGCCGCAGCCACCGGTGGGGGGCATGCCGTATTCCAGGGCGCGCACAAAGTCATGGTCGAAGAACATGGCTTCATCGTCACCACTGTCTTTGGCAGCCACCTGGGCCTGGAAGCGCGCGGCTTGTTCTTCAGCATCGTTCAACTCGGAGAAGCCGTTGCCAAATTCGCGCCCGGTGATGTAGAGTTCAAATCGCTCGGTCACCTCGGGGCGTGTATCGCTGGCGCGCGCCAGAGGCGAGATTTCCACTGGGTGCTCGCAAATGAAGGTGGGCGCCCAAAGTTTTTCTTCCACGGTTTCTTCAAAGTACAGCACCTGCAGGCTGGCCAAGGAGCGGCTAGAGAGCTTGTGCTTTTCTTCGGTCAAACCGAGCTTGCGCAAGGCGTTGATCAGCCAGTCGCGGTTGTCCACCTCAGCGTCGGTGTATTTCTCAATCGCTTCGCGGATGGTCAAGCGCTCAAAGGGCGCGCTCAAATCCACCGGCTTACCCGCGTAGCTCAGCTGCAAGGTGCCCACGGCTTGCTGCGCAGCGTGGCGCACCAGGCCTTCGGTGAAGGTCATCAGGTCTTGGTAGTCCCAATAGGCCGCGTAGAACTCCATCATGGTGAACTCGGGGTTGTGACGCACCGAGATGCCTTCATTGCGGAAGTTGCGGTTGATCTCAAACACGCGGTCAAAGCCACCCACCACCAGGCGTTTCAAATACAACTCCGGCGCGATGCGCAGGAACATCTCCTGGTCCAGCGCGTTGTGGTGGGTCACAAAAGGCTTGGCGTTCGCACCACCGGGGATCGGGTGCAGCATCGGGGTTTCCACCTCGAGGAACTGGTGCGAGACCATGAACTCGCGGATGGAGCTCACCGCTTTGGAGCGGGCCACAAAACGCGCACGCGCGTGCTCGTCGGTCATCAGGTCCACATAGCGCTGGCGGTATTTCACCTCTTGGTCAGCCACGCCGTGGAACTTATCGGGCATGGGGCGCAGGCTCTTGGTGAGCAAGCGCACGCTGGTGGCGTGGATGGAGAGCTCACCGGTTTTGGTTTTGAACATGGTGCCTTCAGCGGCCACGATGTCACCCAGGTCCCAGTGCTTGAACTGCTCGTAGAGTTCTTCGCCGATCTCTTCGCCCTTCACATACACCTGGATGCGCCCGCTGCTGTCTTGCAAGGTGCAAAAGCTGGCTTTGCCCATCACGCGTTTGAGCATCATGCGGCCGGCTACTTTGGCGGTGCTTTTCTGCGCCAGCAAACCTTCGGGGGTTTGGCCGGCGTGGGCGGCGAACAATTCAGCGGCTTTGTCGGCGGGCTTGAAGTCGTTGGGAAACGCCGGGCCATGGCCCTGGGCCTGGCGCGCGCGCAGCGCCTGGAGTTTCTCGCGCCGCTCGGCCATGAGCTGGTTGTCATCGAGGGCGGGGGCGGCTGGGCTTAAAGGTTCGGACATGGGTGCTTTTTCGAAGGTAACCCGCTATTTTAATGAAGCTATGATTTGCCCAGTTCAAACGCGAGGATCTGCCCATGGTTTTTCAAATTGTGTCGCTGCTGCTCGAGGTGGTGGTGGGCCTGGTGGCCGGCACTTGTTTGCTGCGCCTGTACATGCAGCAGCAAGGCATTCCGCTCTCGGCCCGCTACAACCCGCTTGGCCGCTTTGTGTTTGCCTTGACTGATTGGATCGTGCTGCCCCTGCGCCGTGTGCTGCCATCCATGGGCCGCCTGGACACCGCCAGCCTGGTGGCCGCGTTCCTGTTGGAGCTGGCGCAATTTGGCTTGCTGTGGGTGTTGGCTGGTGGCCTGGGGTCGCTCGTCAGCGTGGTGGTGTTGGCCGCTTTTGGCCTGTTGCGCCTGACCATCTCGGGCTTGAGTGGCCTGGTGATGGTTTACGCCATCCTGTCGTGGATGCCTTCGCGCTCGCCGATGTATGACATGCTCGAGCGCCTGGTCACACCGCCCCTCGTGCCGATTCGTCGGGCCTTGCCCCTGATAGGCGGGGTGGACCTCTCACCGCTGGTGCTGCTCTTGATCCTGCAGGTCGCGGTGATTGTGGTGGGTCACCTGCAAAACGCGGTGATGTTCTGAGCTTTGGCTGAGGTGGTTCAGACCACCGCGTCAGCAGGCATGCGCTGCAGCATGGCCAGTGACTGGGCCAAGGTTTTGCGCAGTTCGCGGCGGTCGCAAATCAGATCGACCGCGCCTTTTTGCATCAAAAACTCTGCGCGCTGGAAACCCTCAGGCAAGGTCACGCGCACGGTGGACTCGATCACACGCGGACCGGCAAAGCCAATCAGGGCTTTGGGCTCGGCCATCACGATGTCACCCAAAAACGCAAAGCCCGCACTCACACCACCCATCGTCGGGTCGGTCAGCACGCTGATGTAGGGCAGGCCTTTTTTCGCCAAGCGGGTCAACGCGGCGTTGGTTTTGGCCATTTGCATGAGCGAGAGCAGGCCCTCTTGCATGCGCGCGCCACCGGTGGCGGTGAAGCAGATGAAGGGCACTTTTTGTTCGATGGCGGTTTCCACGCCGCGCACAAAACGCTCGCCCACCACCGAGCCCATGGAGCCGCCCATGAAGCCGAATTCAAAACACGCGGCCACCACGCTGATGCTGTGGATCGCCCCGCCCATGACCACCAGCGCATCGGTCTCGCCGGTGGCTTCCATGGCCTCTTTGATGCGCTCGGGGTATTTGCGGCTGTCTTTGAATTTCAGCGCGTCAACCGGCACGACTTCCTGGCCGATTTCATAGCGGCCTTCGTTGTCGAGCAGCGCGTTCAAACGCGAGCGTGCGTCGATGCGGTGGTGGTGTCCGCAGGTCGTGCACACATTGAGGTTTTGCGCCAGGTCGGTTTTGTACAGCACGGTTTCGCAGCTGGGGCATTTGATCCACAAACCCTCGGGCACACTGCGGCGGTCGGCCGGGTCGGTGTGCTGAATTTTCGGGGGGAGAAGTTTTTCAAGCCAGCTCATGCGTGCTTCCTTTGCTAGTCATGGCCTCTGGCGCGCTGCACAAAACAGCGTCCAGGGCGATGACCCAATGATACGTGATACCCGCAGCCTGCCAGCTCACCCCACCCTGGGGTTGTCCCTGAGATGTCCCGGGTAGGAGGTGCTTAAGCTTTCGCGTCCAAAGCGCTGCGGATGCCGCTGAGAAACTCAGCCGCGGCAGGGACGACCTGATCACGTGGCAGGTTGTCCACCAGCTGGATGATGCGGCTGCCAATCACCACCGCATCGGCCACGCGGCTGATGGCTTGGGCGGTGGCAGCATCGCGGATGCCAAAGCCCACGCCCACCGGAATGTGCACATGCTGGCGGATGCGCGGCAACATGGCTTCGACCGCTGCGGTGTCGAGCGTGCCCGCACCGGTGACGCCTTTGAGCGACACGTAATACACATAGCCGCTGGCCACTTTGGCCACTTGCGCCATGCGCTGCTCGGTGCTGGTGGGGGCCAACAGAAAAATCAGATCCATACTGCGCGCGCGCAGGGCTTGGGCGAAGGCTTCGCACTCTTCGGGCGGGTAGTCCACCACCAGCACGCCGTCCACGCCGCAAGCTTGCGCGTCGTTCACAAACGCATCTTCAGACTTGTGGATTTGGTTGTAACGCTCGATCGGGTTGGCATAGCCCATCAGCACCACCGGCGTGGTGGTGTTGGTGCTGCGGAATTCGCGCACCATGGCCAGCACCTGCTTGAGGCCGATGCCAAAAGCCAAGGCTTTGTCGCCAGCTTTTTGAATCACCGGGCCGTCGGCGCTGGGGTCGGAAAACGGCACACCCAGCTCAATCACATCGGCGCCCGCTGCCACCATGCCGTGCATGAGCTCGGGCGTGATGTCGGCATACGGAAAGCCTGCGGTGATGAAGGGAATCAGTGCTTTGCGGTTTTGCGCTTTGAGCGCGCTCATGGTGGCATCGATTCGGCTCATGACGTCACCTTTGCGCTCACCATCATCACTGGCTGCTCACCACCTTTGACCGATTGACCTCGGCAGCTGGGACGGCAGTAGAAGTCGGCCTGGCTCAGGTCGGCCACGGTGCCGATGTCTTTGTCGCCACGGCCTGAGAGGTTCACCAGGATGGACTGATCGGGGCGCATGGTCTTGGCCATTTTCATCGCGTACGCGATGGCGTGGCTCGATTCCAGCGCGGGAATGATGCCTTCGGTGCGGCACAGGTAGTGGAAAGCCGTGAGGGCTTCGCTGTCGGTGATGCCCACGTACTCGGCCCGGCCGATGTCTGAGAGGTATGCATGCTCAGGCCCCACGCCGGGGTAGTCCAGGCCCGCGCTCACGCTGTGGGTCTCGGTCACTTGGCCGTTGTCGTCTTGCAGCACATAAGTGCGGTTGCCGTGCAACACGCCGGGGCTGCCGCGCTGGATCGAGGCCGAGTGTTTGCCGCTGTCCATGCCTTCGCCAGCCGCTTCCACACCAATCAAACGCGTGCTTGCGTGCTTGATGTAGGGGTAAAAAATACCCATGGCGTTGGAGCCACCGCCCACGCAAGCCACCACCGCATCAGGCTGGGTGCCAGCCAGGTGCAGTTGATGGAGCATCTCGGGCATTTGCGTGAGGCACTCTTCGCCAATCACGCTTTGGAAGTCGCGCACCATCATCGGGTAGGGGTGCGGGCCAGCCACCGTGCCGATGATGTAGAAGGTGTTGTCCACATTGGCCACCCAATCACGCATGGCTTCGTTGAGCGCGTCTTTGAGGGTTTTGCTGCCTGACTCGACCGGCACCACGGTGGCGCCCAGCAGCTTCATGCGGTACACATTGGGGCTTTGGCGTTTGACGTCTTCGCTGCCCATGTACACCACGCACTCCAGGCCGTAGCGCGCGCAAATCGTGGCGGTGGCCACGCCGTGCTGGCCCGCGCCGGTCTCGGCAATGATGCGGGTCTTGCCCATGCGCTTGGCCAACATGGCCTGGCCGATGGTGTTGTTGATCTTGTGCGCCCCGGTGTGGTTGAGGTCTTCACGCTTGAGGAAAATCTGCGCGCCCCCTTGCTCGCGGCTCATGCGCGCAGCGTGGTAGATGGGCGAAGGGCGGCCCACAAAGTGGGCGAGTTCGTTTTGGAACTCGGCCAAAAATGCAGGTTCGTGCTGGTACTTGGCGTAAGCGTCTTTGAGTTCGTTGATGGCGTGGGTGAGCGTCTCGCTCACAAACGAGCCACCGTACATGCCGAAATGGCCGGCGGCGTCGGGTTGCTGGTAATTCATGGGGTCCTCACGAGGCTGCGCGCACGGCAGCCACAAATTGCTGGATTCGAGAGGCATCTTTGATGCCTTTTTGGGTGCCGGTGTCGGTCAACACCTCCACCCCCGAGCTCACGTCAACGGCCAGCGACAATCCGCGCGGCCGCACCTGCGTGATGCCATCGGTCACGTTGGCAGCGTCGAGTCCACCACTCAAGACGAGGTGAGCGTTGACGTTTGGAGGAAGAAGTGACCAATTGAATGTTTTGCCGCCACCACCAAAACCCTCCACATGGGCGTCGAGCAAGATGGCTTGGGCATCCGAATAGTTGTGGGCGTATTTTACGAGGTCAAAGCCCGGGGCGTCGTCCCCCAGGGGAATGCGCGCCGCGCGCAGGTAGGGGCAGCCGGTTCGCTCTCGCATGTCGGCGCAAAAGTCGGGCGTTTCATCACCATGAAATTGCAGGGTAGGCCCCGCCACAGCTTCGCAGGCTGCTATCACTTCTGCAGCGCTAGGGTTGACGAAGAGCAGCACCGGCGTGACAAAAGGGGGCAAGCGCTTGGCCAACTCGGCCGCGCGTTCAATGCTGACCGCACGGGGGCTGGGGGCGTAAAGCACAAAGCCCACCGCGTCCACCCCGGCGGCCACGCAGGCGTCCACATCGGCCTCGCGTGTGAGGCCACAAATTTTGATGCGGGTGCGGTTCAGAGCATTCATGGGAGCCAATCATACGCAGGCGTGCGATCGGGCAGGCCCCAGGCCGGGTCGTAGCGCGGCCCGAGAAAGTACAAACCATCGGGCGAGAAAGTGGGGGCGGCCACATCACGCGAGCGCGCGGCCAGCACCTCGTCCATCCACGTCACCGGTTGGCGGCCCTGGCCGATGTAAATCAAGCAGCCCATGATGTTGCGGATCATGTGGTGCAAAAACGCATTGGCCTCGAACTCAAAACGCCAGTAAGCGCCTTTTTGCGCGATCTCGATGCGCTCGATGGTTTTGATGGGCGAGAGCGCTTGGCAGGCGGCGGCTCGGAAGGAGCTGAAGTCATGCTCGCCCAGCAGGCGCTGCGCGGCTTGCTGCATGGGCTCGAGCGCCAGGGGGTTGAAGACCCAGCCCACGCGCCCGGTTTCGATGCTGGGGCGCACCGGGGAGTCCAGCAGCACATAGGCGTAGCGGCGCGTGAGTGCGCTGGCGCGGCAGTGGAACTCGCGCGGCACCTCTTGTGCCCATTGCACCGAGATGTCGTGCGGTAAAAAACTGTTGGTGCCGCGCACCCAGGCATTGGGCGCTCGGTCGATGTCGGTGTCGAAATGCACCACTTGCATGAGGCCATGCACCCCCGCGTCGGTGCGACCGGCGCACAGGGTGGAGACGCGCGGCTGCGCGGTGAATTTGCCCAGTGCAAATTCGAGTTGGTCTTGCACGGTGCGACCCGAGAGTTGGCTTTGCCAGCCCTCATAGGCGCTGCCGTTGTAGCTCACTCCGAGGGCGATGCGCACAACTGCTCTCAGGCCAGGTCAAAAAGCAGGGCTTGCGCCTTGGCGCGAAGCTCGTCGCTGCCCTGGGCCATCACCTCGTCTACCAAGGGGCGTGCGCCTTCTTTGTCGCCCATGGCCATGAACTCTTGCGCCAGGGCCAGCTTGGTGGCCAGGGCCTCGTCGCTCAGCGCAGCGGGTGCATCTGTGGCGGATGGCATGGGCAAGTCGGCCGGCACGTCCAGGTCCAGGCTCAGGCCTTCCAGATTGAAAGGCAAGGGCGAGGGCGGGGTAGAAGACGAAGAGGCGCTGCTCGGCTCGTCGTCGCTCAGGTCTTGCACGGGTGTAGCGATGGCTGCGCTGCTGGTATTGGAAGGCGTGAGTTGCGCCAGGCTCAGGTCGGGCAGGTTGGCAGGTGGCTGGGCTGGGGTGCTCTCGCTCGATGAGGGGACATCCAAGTCGAGGTTCAGATCCAGGTCCAAGCTGGGCAAACCCGGGGGGAGCGCCGACATGGGTGCGGTGGACGGGTCATCCACCGGCGCAGCAGGTTGCCAGGCGGCGGGGGTGGGGTGCGCAGGTGTGTCTGAAGGCGCTGTGGCCGATGCGTCTGAAGTTGCGTCGGACGATTCTGGCGTTGACGGATCGTCAATCGAGCCAACTTCAAGCGAGGTTTCTTGGGCCGAAAGATGGGCCAAGTTCACCTCTGCTGTATCAAGCCCAGCGACTGGAGCCTGAAGAGCTTCTTCAGTCGCTCCTTGTTTACGACGCTGACGCACGCGCAAGGCCGCCAGACCTGCCATGGCGGCCAAGAGTCCTGCAGCCAGGCCAGGAACCCAGGGCGAGCCGATGAGTGTGTTGAGCAAACCCGATTCGCCAGCTGCCGTTGTGCTCGCGGCAGAACCACCGTCGCCTTGGGGTTTGGCTTCATCCGCTTTCTCGGCGGGCTCTGTTGCGGCGTTTTGTGCTGTGCTGGCCTTGGCGTTGGCCGCCGCTTCTTGGCTCAGCTTGTTGAGTTCGTCGAGCTGGTTGCTGATCTCGCGGTTGCCTTGTTGCAGATCGCGGGTTTCCAGAAGCTTCGCTGTTTGCTCGGCCTTTTGATGGGCCGCTTGATCGGTGGCTTGATCAGCCACCTCGCCTTTGCTCAGCGTGAGCTTGTCGGCCGCTGGGGTGGGTGCAGAGACCACTGGCGTGGTCACGTTGCCTGAGCTTTCGCGGCTGGCGCTGGGCACCTCGCGCGCTGGCACCCCGAGTGCCAAGCGCTGTCGCAGGGCCTGGAATTCGCTGTTTTGCAGCTTGAGCAGCGCGCGGGCTTGCCCAGGCGCAACGCTTTGCGCGTCTTGCGCCTGAGGGATCTGCAACACCGCCCCCGCACGCAGCTGGTTCACGTTGTTGTCCATGAAGGCTTGCGGGTTCTCGCGCAGCATGGCCAAGAGCATTTGCTCCAGGGTCACATCGCTGTGGGCGTGCGCTTTGGCGATGTTGCCCGCTGTGTCACCGGCCTTCACCACATGGCTGCGCGCTGGGTCGGCAGGCGCGGCAGATGGGGTCGCCTGCGGCGCGGTCGTGACCGGTGTGGCCACCACAGGCACAGGCGTCTTGGCGGTGGAGGCCGGCTTGTCGTTGAACAGCGCGGTGTACTCGCGCACGCTGCGACCGGCGGGCCAGTTGGCCTCGATCACAAAGTCCACAAAAGCCGCGGCAATCGGTTGGCGTGTGCTGAGCAACAAGCGCGGGGCGCCCGGGCCACTGACCAAGGTGATCTCAAAGGCCGAGGCCACCGCGTTGTTCTCTTGCCCCAGCGTGGAATACGCGGTGGCAGGCACGGCCAGTAGGCGCAGGGCGGTGGCATCGGTCGGGTTGAAGTCTTGCAGCTCAACCTCAGCGCGCAGCGGCTCACCCAGGCTGGAGAGCACATTCAAGCGCCCCAGCATCAAAGCTTGAGCTTGCAGGCTCAGCAGCAGCGCTGCGCTGGCCAAGACGGTGCGTGACAGACGAGGCTTGAAGTGGCGGGAAAACTGCGGGTAGGACAAGGTCAACAGGCCTTCAGAACGGGCAAAAAGAAAGGGCCAACATGCTGCCATGTTAGCCCGATTCAGCGCAGCGTGGCGCTCAGAAATGTCAGGCTTGCAGCAAAATTCGGAGCATGCGACGCAGCGGTTCTGCCGCGCCCCACAGCAACTGGTCGCCAATGGTGAAGGCGCCCACATACTCAGGCCCCATGGCCATTTTGCGGATGCGGCCCACCGGGATGGTCATGGTGCCAGTCACCGCCACCGGGGTGAGGTGTTGCAGGGTGGCTTCGCGGGTGTTGGGCACCACTTTGACCCACTCGTTGTCCGCAGCAATCATGGCCTCGATGTCGGCCACGGGCACGTCTTTTTTCAGCTTGAAGGTCAGGGCCTGGCTGTGGCAGCGCATGGCGCCCACACGCACGCAAAAGCCGTCCACCGGGACGGCGGGTGAGCCAAAGCCCTCGCCTTGGCCGAGGATCTTGTTGGTCTCGGCCATGCCTTTCCACTCTTCTTTGGACATGCCGTTGCCCAGATCTTTGTCGATCCAGGGAATCAGCGAGCCGCCCAGCGGCACCCCAAAGTTGGCGGTCTCGGCCGCGCTCAGGCTGCGCTGCTTGGCAATCACCTGGCGGTCGATTTCCAGAATCGCGCTCTTGGGGTCGTCCAGCAAGGCTTTGACTTCGGCGTTGAGCGTGCCGTACTGCGTGAGCAACTCGCGCATGTGCTGCGCACCGCCGCCCGATGCGGCTTGGTAAGTTTGGGTGCTCATCCATTCCACCAAACCGGCTTTGTAGAGCGCGCCCACGCCCATGAGCATGCAGCTCACCGTGCAGTTGCCGCCCACCCAGTTGTTGCCGCCTTTGGCCAGCGAGGCTTGAATCACGGGCATGTTCACCGGATCGAGGATGATGACCGCGTCGTCCTTCATGCGCAACGTTGAAGCCGCGTCAATCCAGTGGCCACTCCAGCCCGCAGCGCGCAGCTTAGGAAAAACTTCGGTGGTGTAGTCGCCGCCTTGGGCGGTGATGATGATGTCGCAACGCTTGAGCGCATCGATGTTGAAAGCGTCTTGCAACTGGGTTTCGTTTTTCGCCATCGCCGGGGCTTGGCCGCCTGCGTTGGACGTGGAGAAAAACAGCGGCTCGATGTGGTCGAAATCACGCTCAGCTTGCATGCGGTCCATCAACACCGAGCCGACCATGCCACGCCAGCCGACCAAACCCACCAGAGGTTGCTTACTCATCATCTACCTTTCAATGTTTAGGCGTGCACCAGCACTTGCAAAGCTTTCACCACCGCGTCACCCATCTCGCGGGTACTGACCTTGGTGGTGCCTTCGCTGTAAATATCAACCGTACGCAGGCCCTGGGCCAGCACGTTTTTCACGGCTTGCTCGATCAGGTCAGCCGAGGCGGCCTGGTTGAGCGAGAAACGCAGCATCATGGCCGCGCTCAGAATGGTGGCCAGCGGGTTGGCAATGCCTTTGCCCGCGATGTCAGGCGCGCTGCCGTGGCTGGGCTCGTACAGGCCTTGGTTGGCGCTGTTGAGCGAGGCCGAGGGCAGCATGCCGATCGAGCCGGTGAGCATGGAGGCTTCGTCGCTCAAGATGTCGCCAAACATGTTGCCGGTCACCACCACGTCGAATTTCTTGGGGGCGCGCACGAGCTGCATGGCCGCGTTGTCCACGTACATGTGCTCGAGTTCCACATCGGGGTATTGCGCGTGCACCTCGGTCACCACGTCTTTCCAGAACTGGAAGGTTTCCAGCACATTGGCTTTGTCCACGCTGGTGACTTTTTTGTTGCGCTTGCGGGCTGCTTGGAAAGCCACGTGCGCGATGCGCTCGATCTCAGGCTTGGAGTAGCGCATGGTGTCAAACGCTTCTTCTGCACCGGGGAAGTGACCGTCGGTGGCCACACGGCGGCCGCGTGGTTGACCGAAATAAATGTCGCCAGTGAGTTCGCGGATGATGAGGATGTCCAGGCCCGCAATCAGCTCGGGCTTGAGGCTCGAGGCGCCCACCAGCTGCTCGTAGCAAATGGCCGGGCGGAAGTTGGCAAACAGGCCCATGTTTTTGCGCAAGCCCAAAATGGCTTGCTCGGGACGCAGGGGGCGGTCCAGGGAGTCGTATTTCCAGTCGCCCACCGCGCCAAACAGCACCGCATCGGAGGCTTTGGCCAAGGCCAAGGTGGACTCGGGCAGGGGGTGGCCGTGCGCCTCGTAAGCTGCGCCGCCCACCAAGGCGGTTTCCAGGGTCATGGGCAGGTTCAAGACCTTCAAGACCTTGAGGGCCTCGGCCACGATTTCTGTACCGATGCCGTCACCCGGCAGAACTGCGATTTTCATAGTTGCTCTTCTTTTAATAGCTGTAAAGACTTACGCGGTATGGGCTAGCCAAGGTTTTTGTGTCAAACGTTGCGCTTCGAACTCGCGGATTTTGTCGGCCTGGCGCAGGGTCAAACCGATGTCGTCAAAGCCGTTGAGCAGGCAGTACTTGCGGAAAGGCTGAACCTCGAAAGGTGTTTCTTCGCCTTGCGCGCGCACCACCACTTGGCGCTCCAAATCGATGGTCAAGGTGTAGCCGGGGAAGGCGGCGCACTCGTCAAACATTTTTGCAACCACCGCTTCAGGCAAGACGATGGGCAGCAAGCCGTTCTTGAAGCAGTTGTTGAAAAAGATGTCAGCAAAGGTGGGCGCAATCACGGCGCGAAAACCGAATTGGTCCAAGGCCCAGGGTGCGTGCTCGCGCGAGGAACCGCAACCAAAGTTTTTGCGCGCCAACAAAATCGACGCGCCTTGGTAACGGCTTTGGTTGAGCACAAAGTCGGGGTTGGGTTTGCGCGAGGTGGGGTCTTGACCGGGGTAGCCGGCGTCCAAGTAGCGCCACTCGTCAAACAAATTCGGGCCGAAGCCGGTTTTGCGGATGGACTTGAGGAACTGCTTGGGAATGATCGCGTCGGTGTCGACGTTCTCGCGGTCCATGGGGGCCACCAGGCCCTGGTGGATGGTGAATTTTTGCATGGTATGAGGCTCGCTGATTGGCTCGTTGCTTGGCTTGGTGATCAGGCGAACTGACGCACGTCGACAAAATGGCCGTGGATGGCCGCAGCTGCGGCCATGGCGGGGCTGACCAGGTGGGTGCGACCACCCGCGCCTTGACGGCCTTCGAAGTTGCGGTTGCTGGTGGAGGCGCAACGCTCACCGGGCTCGAGACGGTCAGCGTTCATGGCCAGGCACATCGAGCAACCGGGTTCGCGCCACTCAAAGCCAGCGGCCTTGAAAATTTCATGCAGGCCTTCGCGCTCGGCCTGGTCTTTGACCAAACCTGAACCAGGCACGACCATGGCCAGCTTGACGTTTTTCGCCACTTTTTGGCCCAGGCGTTTGACCACCGCCGCGGCCTCGCGCATGTCTTCAATGCGGCTGTTGGTGCACGAGCCAATGAAGACCTTGTCCACAAACACGTCGTTCAAGGCCTTGCCGGGCTCCAAGCCCATGTAGGTCAGCGCGCGCTCAATGGCACCACGCTTGTTGGCGTCTTTTTCTTTGTCGGGGTCGGGCACGTGGCCATCAACGCCCAGCACCATCTCGGGCGAGGTGCCCCAGGTGACTTGCGGGATGATTTGCGAGGCGTCCAACTCCACCACCGCATCGAAATGCGCATCGGCATCCGAATGCAGGGTCTTCCAGTAAGCCACAGCCTGGTCCCACTCCACGCCGCCGACAAATTGGCCGCTGGCCTTGTCGGTGCCGGGGCTGAGCAAACGGCCTTTGACGTACTCGATGGTTTTCTCGTCCACCGCCACCAGGCCGGCGCGCGCGCCGCCTTCGATGGCCATGTTGCACACCGTCATGCGGCCTTCCATGCTCAGGGCGCGGATGGCAGAGCCTGCGAACTCGATGGTGTAACCCGTGCCGCCGGCCGTGCCGATTTTGCCGATGATGGCCAACACAATGTCTTTGCCGCTGCAGCCGCGCGGCAAGGTGCCTTCGACCTTGACCAGCATGTTCTTGGCTTTTTTGGCCAACAGGGTTTGGGTGGCCATCACGTGCTCCACCTCGCTGGTGCCAATGCCGTGCGCCAGCGCGCCAAAGGCGCCGTGGGTCGAGGTGTGCGAGTCGCCGCAGACCACCGTCATGCCCGGCAGGGTGGCGCCGTTCTCGGGGCCGATCACGTGCACGATGCCCTGGCGCTTGGCCATGAAGGGGAAGTAGGCCGCCGCGCCGTATTCTTTGATGTTGGCGTCCAGCGTGGTGATTTGCTCTTTGCTGATCGGGTCGGCAATGCCGTCGTAGCCCAACTCCCAACCGGTGGTGGGGGTGTTGTGGTCGGCGGTGGCCACCACCGAACTCACGCGCCAGACCTTACGGCCGGCTTGGCGCAAGCCTTCAAAGGCCTGCGGGCTGGTGACCTCGTGGACCAAATGGCGGTCGATGTAGAGGATGGCGGTGCCGTCGTCTTCGGCGTGGACGACGTGCTCGTCCCAGATCTTGTCGTAAAGGGTGCGTCCCATGGTGTCTTTCCTAGGCAATCGCGTATTTTATTCGACCCCTGCTCACCTGTCGCGCTGCCGGGGGCTGGGGCTGTCTTTTGAGGCTCAGGCCACGTCCACGATCAACGCAGGGTTGAGTGCACGCACGCGGTGGTCCACGTAGTAACCGCCGAACTCGGTGTAGCGCAAGAACAGGCGGCCGCACTGGCACTGCCACACATCGCAGCGGTTGTAGGGGAAATGCTTCAGGGCAATTGGCGCGTCGGGCGAGTCGTAGCGGGTGCTCTGGTGAAATTCCTCGAAGGTCGGCTCGACCACCTCCGGGTCACGCAGGGTGGCGAGTTGCTGCATGTGCGCTGCCGGCCAGCGGTCTTCGGTGATGCTTTCCCACCCCACGCACGCACCCAAACTCGTGCAAGCCGTGCTGCAGGTCTGGGGCGGTTTGGCCAAGGCGCCTTGCACCAGCTCACGCAAGGCAGCGGTGTTGGCAATGAAGGGGAGGGACATGAAAAAAGCCCGCCGATGTTGCCACCAGCGGGCTGTGTGTGCTGCGGATCAGCGCTTGGCCAGCGGGGGCACGTCGCGACGCTCAGCGCCGGTGAACAGCTGACGGGGGCGGCCGATTTTGTACTCGGGGTCGCCAATCATCTCGTTGAGCTGCGCGATCCAGCCCACGGTACGGGCCAGGGCAAAAATACCGGTGAACAGGTTCACAGGAATGCCGATAGCGCGCTGCACGATGCCGGAGTAAAAGTCCACGTTAGGGTAGAGCTTGCGCTGCACGAAGTAGTCGTCTTCCAGAGCGATTTTCTCGAGCTCTTTGGCGAGCTTGAACAGCGGGTCGTTTTCCAGGCCCAGCTCGGCCAGCACCTCGTTGCAGGTTTCCTGCATGAGCTTGGCGCGGGGGTCGTAGTTTTTGTACACGCGGTGACCAAAACCCATCAACTTCACGTTGGAGTTTTTGTCTTTCACCTGGTTCATGAACTCACCCACCTTGGACACACCGCCCATAGCCTGGATGTCTTCGAGCATGTTCAGGCAAGCCTCGTTGGCGCCACCGTGGGCAGGGCCCCACAGGCAGGCCACACCGGCGGCGATGGCCGCAAACGGGTTGGTGCCGGACGAACCGCACAAACGCACGGTCGAGGTTGAGGCGTTTTGCTCGTGGTCAGCGTGCAAGATGAAGATGCGGTCGAGCGCGCGCTCGAGCACGGGGTTGACCTGGTAGTCCTCGCAGGGGTTGCCGAACATCATGCGCAGGAAGTTGCCGGCATAGCTCAGGTCGTTGCGAGGGTACATGAAGGGCTGGCCCACGCCGTATTTGTAAGCCATGGACACCAGGGTGGGCATCTTGGCAATCAGGCGGATCGCGGCGATTTCACGGTGCTCAGGGTTGTTGATGTCGGTGCTGTCATGGTAGAAGGCCGACATGCCGCCCACCAGACCGGTCAACACCGCCATAGGGTGCGCATCGCGACGGAAACCGCGCAGGAAAAACTGCATCTGCTCGTGCACCATGGTGTGGGTGGTCACGGTCTTGGTGAAGTCAGCTTTTTGCGTGGCGTTGGGCAGGTTGCCGTTGAGCAGCAAGTAGCAGGTTTCCAGGAAGTCGCAGTTGGTGGCCAATTGCTCGATGGGGTAGCCGCGGTAGAGCAGCTCGCCCTTGTCACCGTCGATGTAGGTGATGGCCGATTGGCACGAGGCGGTGGAGAGGAAACCCGGGTCGTAGGTGAACATGCCGGTTTGGCCGTAGAGCTTACGGATGTCGATCACATCAGGACCGATGTTGCCGCGGTAAACCGGCAGCTCCATGCTGGGGGTGCCGTTGCTGAACGACAGCGTGGCTTTGTTGTCGGCGAGTTTCATGGTCGACCTTTCTTCAGTTTTCTCTCAACATATTCACCACAGCTTGCACGTCCGGCGTGTCCATGGCGGGGTTCACTTGTGCCAGGGTCTGGCGACCCAGGTGCACATCCAACAAATCGTTATCGCTCAAATCCATCAAAAAGTTGAGCGCATTGGCCTGACGAACGGTCAAGTGGGCGTCATGGCGTTTGAAAAACCGTTCGATGAACAGGTCATTTTCCAAGAGGCCACGCCGGCAACGCCAGCGCAACTTGCTCAGAGCCCGTTCATCGATCAGTTCATCGTGCATGACATCACAGCTGACTTATGCCCCGCTTACACAGCGCGAGCCACCATCATTTCTTTGATCTTGCCAATCGCCTTGGTGGGGTTCAGGCCCTTGGGGCACACATCCACACAGTTCATGATGGTGTGGCAACGGAACAGACGGTAGGGGTCTTCCAGGTTGTCCAAACGGCCGGCGGTGTCTTGGTCGCGGCTGTCCGCAATGAAGCGGTAGGCCTGCAACAAGCCAGCGGGGCCGACGAACTTGTCGGGGTTCCACCAGAAGCTCGGGCAGCTGGTCGAGCAGCTCGCGCACAAGATGCACTCGTACAAGCCGTTGAGCTCATCACGCTCTTCAGGGCTTTGCAGACGCTCTTTCTCGGGCGGCACAGTGTCGTTCACCAAGTAAGGCTTGATGGAGTTGTACTGCTTGAAGAACTGGGTCATGTCCACGATCAGGTCGCGGATGACGGGCAGGCCGGGCAGGGGCTTGAGCACGATGGTGCCGGGCAGGGTGCGCATGTTGGTCAGGCAAGCCAGACCGTTTTTGCCATTGATGTTCATGGCGTCCGAGCCGCACACGCCTTCGCGGCAAGAGCGGCGGAAGGACAGGGTGGGGTCTTGGGCCTTGAGTTTCATCAGGGCGTCAAGCAGCATGCGCTCGTGACCGTCGAGTTCGATCTCGATGGTTTGCATGTAGGGCTTGGCGTCCTTGTCAGGATCGTAGCGGTAGATTTGAAACGTACGTTTTTGCATGGTGTGTCCTGAAATCAGAAAGTACGAACTTTGAGCGGGACGCTCTCAACCGTGAGCGGCTTCATGTTGACCGGCTTGTAGCTCAGGCGGTTACCTTCGCTGTGCCACAGGGTGTGCTTGAGCCACTCTTGGTCGTTACGGCCGTTGGGGTGCTCGGGCGTGTCGTTGTAGTCGTCCACCGTGTGGGCGCCACGGCTTTCATGGCGGGCAGCAGCCGACTCCATGGTGGCCTGAGCGCACTCGATGAGGTTCTCGACTTCCAGCGCTTCAATGCGCGCGGTGTTGAACACTTTGGAGCTGTCTTTGAGGCCAATGGCCGCCACGCGCTCGCGCAGGGCAGCGATCTTCTTGACGCCTTCGTCCATGCTGGCTTGGGTGCGGAACACGCCGGCGTGTTGCTGCATGGAAGCGCGCATGTCGTTGGCCACGTCTTGCGCGTACTCGCCGTTTTTGGCGCTGTCCAAACGGGCCAGGCGTGCCAAGGTGAGGTCAGCCGCGTTGGCTGGCAAAGGCTTGTGCTCTTTGCTCTTCTTGGAGAACTCCACAATGTGGTTGCCAGCCGCGCGGCCGAACACCAAGAGGTCGAGCAGCGAGTTGGTGCCCAGGCGGTTGGCGCCGTGCACGCTCACGCAAGAGCATTCGCCCACCGCGTACAAGCCGTTGACCACCTCGTTGTGGTTGTCACCCTTTTGAATCACCACCTGGCCATTGATGTTGGTGGGAATGCCGCCCATTTGGTAATGGATGGTGGGCACCACAGGAATAGGCTCTTTGGTGATGTCGACGTTGGCAAAGTTGTGGCCAATCTCGTACACCGAGGGCAGACGCTTCATGATGGTCTCTGCACCCAGGTGGTCAAGCTTGAGCAGCACGTAGTCTTTGTTCGGGCCGCAGCCACGGCCTTCCTTGATTTCCTGGTCCATGGAGCGCGACACGAAGTCACGCGGGGCCAGGTCTTTCAAGGTTGGCGCGTAGCGCTCCATGAAGCGCTCGCCATTGCTGTTGAGCAAAATCGCGCCTTCGCCACGGCAGCCTTCGGTCAGCAACACGCCTGCGCCGGCTACGCCGGTGGGGTGGAACTGCCAGAACTCCATGTCTTCCAAGGGAATGCCTGCACGTGCAGCCATGCCCAAGCCGTCACCGGTGTTGATGAAAGCGTTGGTCGATGCCGCAAAAATACGGCCAGCACCGCCGGTGGCCAGCAACACAGTTTTGGCTTGCAGGATGTGCAGGTCGCCAGTTTCCATTTCCAGCGCGGTCACACCGACCACGTCGCCGTCAGCGTCGCGGATGATGTCTTGTGCCATCCACTCCACAAAGAAGCTGGTTTTGGCTTTGACGTTTTGCTGGTAGAGCGTGTGCAGCATGGCGTGACCGGTGCGGTCAGCGGCTGCGCAAGCGCGTTGCACCGGCTTTTCGCCGTAGTTGGCGGTGTGGCCGCCAAAGGGGCGTTGGTAAATCGTGCCGTCGGGGTTGCGGTCAAAGGGCATGCCCATGTGCTCGAGGTCATACACGACCTTCGGTGCTTCACGGCACATGAACTCGATCGCGTCTTGGTCGCCCAGCCAGTCGGAGCCCTTGACGGTGTCGTAGAAGTGGTAGTGCCAGTTGTCGTCGGACATGTTGCCCAGCGAAGCACCAATGCCGCCCTGCGCTGCCACGGTGTGCGAGCGGGTGGGGAACACTTTGGAGAGCACGGCCACATTCAGGCCCGCACGTGCGAGTTGCAGCGAGGCGCGCATGCCGGAACCGCCAGCACCCACGATGACAACGTCAAATTTACGTTTTGTGATCGAAGTAGACATAGGAATCACAGTCTCCAGAGGACTTGGATGGCCCAGCCGGCACACGCCACCAGCCAGACAATGGTGAAAACCTGCAGCGACAGGCGGAGCCAGACGGGCTTGATGTAGTCCATCCAGATGTCACGCATGCCCACCCACACGTGGTAGGCGAACGCGATGATCACGGAGAAGGTGATGACCTTCATCCACTGAGCGGCAAAAATGCCCGCCCAAACTTCATAACCGATGGGGCCGCGGGTGAACAGCACTTGGGCCAACACCAGCGCGGTGAAGATCACCATCAAAGCCGCGGTGATGCGCTGGCTGAGCCAATCGCGCAAACCATAGTGCGCACCAACCACGATGCGCTTGGAGCCGTAATTCACAGACATGTGTGTTCCTTCTTTCAGTACAGGCCGAAGAGCTTGGCGCCCAACACCACGGTCAGGCTCAGGCTGATGGCCAGGGTCACGATGGCCGAGCTGCGGCCGAACTCTTTGCTCACGGCGTGGTTCACGTCCATCCAGAGGTGGCGCAGGCCAGCAGTCAGGTGGTGCAGGTAAGCCCAGATCAGAGCCAGGGCGATGAGTTTGTAGAACCAGCCGGGCATCACGCCAACGCCGCCGTTGAACAGGGCGGTGAACTTGGCGTAGGAGTACTCTGATGAGAGGGACTTGTCGAACATCCAGATGATGAAGGGCAGCAGGATGAACATGAGCGCACCGCTGACACGGTGCAAGATGGACACCCAACCCGCAGCTGGAAGGCGGTAGGAGGGGAGGTCACTCAAGGCATTGATATTTCTGAATTCGCGGCGCTTGGGGCGGGCGGAGGAGGCTAGCTCAGTCATGTTTTGGCTTTCTGTGATGTAACCGATTGGTAATTGCCGATGGTTAACGACCCGCAAATTCTATTGCAATGCAGCATTTACTCTTGAAGTTATCGAGTTTTTTTCAGCGTTCTTAAGCGGTAACCGAGTTTCTTAGTTCAGTTCGTTGCGGTAATGGTGGGTGTCGGTCAGGTACAAACCGCGTCGCAATTCCATGGGCGTGTCTTTGTAGGTGTAGGCCACGCGCTCAACGCTCAAGAGGGGGGTGGCGGCGTTCACGGCCAGCAACTGGGCTTGTTCGGCGTCGGGCAATACCGCGCGGATGTGCTCTTCAGCGCGCACCATGCGCACCCCGAATTCGGTCTCAAACAAGGCGTACATCGGGCCGCTGTATTGGCTCAGGCGCTGGGCGGTCAAGCCTTTGAAGGGCGAGCCTGGTAGCCAAAGGTCTTCCAGGATGGTGGGGCGGTTGGCAAACGACAAAACGCGGCGCACTTGCAGCACGCTATCGCCACTGCGCAGGCCCAGGGCACGGGCAATGTCAGCGCTGGCACGCAGGCGTTTGCATTCAATGATTTGCCGCTGTGCCGGGCCTTCGCTCTGAATGTCGCCGTTGTCAGGCATGAGCTTGAGGAAGCGGTACTGCACATGGTGCTCGGCGTGGGTGGCCACAAACGTGCCCTTGCCCTGGCGGCGCACCAGCAGGTTGTCGGCGGCCAGCTCGTCAATGGCTTTGCGCACCGTGCCTTGGCTCACGCGGTAGCGCGCGGCCAGGTCCATCTCAGAGGGAATGGCTTCGCCCGGGCGCCATTCGCCGCCTTGCAGGCTTTGCAGAATCAGGCCTTTGATTTGCTGGTAGAGCGGGCTGAACGCTGGCGTCGAATTGCTGGCGCTGTCAGCAATCGAGGCGGCAAGATCGTTGGCGGTGTTCGTCAAGGTGTTCATGCGTGGGGCGATGGAACTGCATCAGCCAAAGCGCGAATCATATCTTATATAAGACATAAGACAAATTGACGTTTTTGCCATTTCGCGGCTACACTAATGGGTGAGCCGGACGCTGTCAATCAGCTGTGACGCTGACTTCTTGGTAACTGTCTGGTAACTCTTTCACCACATCAAACTCTGGAGTTCTACTATGAGCAAAAAGCCCGTACGTGTTGCCGTGACTGGCGCCGCCGGCCAAATTGGTTACGCCCTGCTGTTCCGCATCGCCTCTGGCGAAATGTTGGGCAAAGACCAGCCCGTGATCCTGCAATTGCTCGAGATCCCAGACGAAAAAGCCCAGAAGGCCCTCAAAGGCGTGATGATGGAGTTGGAAGACTGCGCTTTCCCGCTGCTCGCTGGCATGGAAGCTCACTCGGACGCGATGACCGCGTTCAAAGACACCGACTACGCCCTGCTGGTGGGTGCCCGTCCCCGTGGCCCCGGCATGGAGCGCGCTGACCTGTTGGCCGCCAACGCACAAATTTTCACCGCCCAGGGCAAGGCCTTGAACGCCGTGGCTTCTCGCAATGTCAAAGTGCTGGTGGTGGGCAACCCTGCTAACACCAATGCCTACATTGCCATGAAGAGCGCACCTGATCTGCCGCGCAAAAACTTCACCGCCATGCTGCGCCTGGACCACAACCGTGCGGCCAGCCAAATCGCTGCCAAAACCGGCAAGGCCGTGGCTGACATTCAGAAACTCGTGGTGTGGGGCAACCACTCGCCCACCATGTACGCTGACTACCGTTTCGCCACCATCAACGGCGAGAGCGTGGCCAAGATGATCAACGACCAGGTCTGGAACAAAGACACCTTCTTGCCCACCGTGGGCAAGCGTGGTGCGGCCATCATCGAAGCCCGCGGCTTGAGCTCGGCCGCTTCGGCTGCCAACGCCGCCATCGACCACATGCGCGATTGGGCCTTGGGCACCAAGGGCGCGTGGGTCACCATGGGTATTCCTTCGGACGGCCAATACGGCATTCCCAAAGACGTGATGTTTGGCTTCCCCGTCACCTGCGAAGGCGGCGAGTACAAGCTGATCGAAGGCCTGGAGATTGACGCGTTCTCGCAAGAGTGCATCAACAAAACCCTGGCCGAGTTGCAGGGCGAACAAGACGGCGTGAAACACCTGCTGTGATCGCCATGGCGCATCCGCGTGACATTTTGCTGGGGGCACAAGCGGCGGGGACGCAAATTCCCGTCTGTGACCATTACAGCGGCGTGGAAGTGCGGATGCGCAAAAGCCTGCAATTGCAGGCTGAGATGACCGAGGAGTTCGGGGCTTGCGTGTTTGACGTGACCCTGGACTGCGAAGACGGCGCCCCGGTGGGCGGTGAGGCCGAGCACGCCGCGCTGGTGGTGTCACTGGCGCAAGGTGCTGCAGCGAACGCCCGCGTGGCAGTGCGGGTCCACCCGGTGGACCACCCGGCTTTTGAGCAAGACATCGCCACCATCGCTGGCCAAGCTGGGCACAAGCTGTGCCACATCATGGTGCCCAAGGTGGAGTCGGTCGATGATGTCATCAAGGCCGAAAAAGCCTTGCAAGCCGCATTTGCGGGTCATTTGCCGCTACAAGTTTTGATAGAGTCACCCGCTGCCGTGCACCGGGCGTTTGAGATTGCCGCTCACCCACGTGTGCAGTCCATGAGCTTTGGCTTGATGGACTTTGTGTCTGCCCATGGCGGTGCTATTCCTTCTTCAGGCATGAGCAGCGCGGGCCAGTTCACCCACCCCTTGGTGGTGCGGGCCAAGCTGGAAATTGCTTCGGCTTGCCATGCTCATGGCAAGGTGCCTTCGCATTGCGTGGTGACCGAATTTTCAAACGCGCAGGCCATGCAGGCTGCCGCCACCAAAGCCAGCCAAGAGTTTGGCTACACCCGCATGTGGAGCATCCACCCCAACCAGATTCGACCCATCCTGGCGGCCATGGCGCCGACCGAGGAGGAGATCGAGGTTGCTTCCAAAATCATAGCGGCCGCAGCAGCGGTGGATTGGGCGCCCATTTCTTTCGATTCGCAATTGCACGACCGTGCAAGCTACCGTTATTTCTGGCAATTGCTCGAGCGCGCGCACCGCACGGGCTGTGCCTTGCCTGATGAAAGTCAGGTCTATTTTTTTTCGGCGGCCTGATGAATTTTTCCAAGTCTTTGGTGTTGGTCAGTGTCTTGTTCAGCGCTGCGGTGCTGGCACAAACCACCGTGCCAGCCAAGCCAGCGGTGAACACGCCCGCGAATACCGCCAAGCCAGCGCCGAATGCGCCTAAGCCCGCGGCCAAACCCGTGGCACCGGTGCAAGCGGCAACACCAGCGGCGCGCAAGCCCGAGGGCTTAAGTAGCAATCAGCTTGAGTTGGCCAAGCAGTTTTATTCAGGCTTTTTGAGTTGCGAGTTGGGTAAGTTCGTCATCATCACGCCCGATGAGCGCAGCCCCGGCCACTTCGTGCTCAGCCACAAAGGCCAGCAGTACCGCGTTGCCCCAGTTGAGTCACGCACCGGCACTTTGCGCATGGAAGACAACCGCGGCCATGCGGTGTGGATTCAGTTGCCGCACAAGTCCATGTTGATGGACCAAAAAGCAGGCGCGCGCTTGGCTGATGAATGCAAGAGCCCCGAGCAAGAAGTGGTGGCCACCAGTTACAAGACCAACCCGCCGCAAGAGCTGCTAGACAGTTTGAAGCCCGGCACCATCGAGGCGCGTAATGCCGCACTCCGTGCTGAGCCGCCGGTGGTCACGCCCATTCCGCGTCAGCAAGTGAACCCCAATTCAGCGGCGCGTTAAGTCAACGCACCCGATCATTTTTTTAGGAGAACGCACCATGTTGCAAGCATACCGAGCCCACGTTGCAGAACGCGCAGCCCTGGGTATTCCCCCGCTGCCCCTCTCAGCCAAGCAAACTGGCGAGTTGATCGAGTTGCTCAAGAACCCGCCCAAAGGCGAAGAGCAAACCCTGGTTGAGCTCATCACCCACCGCGTGCCTGCCGGTGTGGATGACGCTGCCAAGGTCAAAGCCAGCTACCTCGCTGCTGTGGCGCATGGCACTGAAAAGTGCGCCTTGATCAGCCGCGAAAAAGCCACTGAACTCTTGGGCACCATGCTCGGTGGTTACAACCTCACCCCGCTGATTGACTTGCTCGACGACGCAGCGGTAGCCGCTGTGGCAGCTGTTGGCTTGAAGAAAACCTTGTTGATGTTTGACCAGTTCCACGACGTCAAAGACAAGGCCGACAAAGGCAATGCCCACGCCAAAGGCGTGATGCAAAGCTGGGCCGATGCCGAGTGGTTCACCAGCCGCCCTGAAGTGCCCCAAAGCATCAAGCTCACCGTGCTCAAAGTGACCGGCGAGACCAACACCGACGACCTCTCGCCTGCACCTGATGCCTGGAGCCGTCCTGACATTCCGCTGCACGCCCTGGCCATGTTGAAAAACAAGCGCGATGGCATCACCCCCGAAGACGACGGCAAACGCGGCCCGGTGAAATTCATCGAAGACCTGCGCGCCAAGGGCAACCTGGTCGCCTATGTGGGCGATGTGGTGGGCACCGGTTCGAGCCGCAAGTCGGCCACCAACAGCGTGCTGTGGTTCACCGGCGAAGACATTCCCTTTGTGCCCAACAAGCGTTTTGGTGGTGTGTGCCTGGGCTCGAAAATCGCCCCGATTTTCTACAACACCATGGAAGACGCCGGCGCTCTGCCCATCGAGTTGGACGTGAGCCAAATGAACATGGGCGACACCATCGAGCTGCGCCCCTATGAAGGCAAGGCCCTCAAAGACGGTCAGGTGATTGCCGAGTTCACCGTCAAGAGCGATGTGCTGTTTGACGAAGTGCGCGCAGGCGGCCGTATTCCTTTGATCATCGGCCGCGGCTTGACCGGCAAGGCCCGTGAGGCTTTGGGTCTGGCACCCTCGACCCTGTTCCGCCTGCCGCAAGTGCCCAAGAGCCACGGCAAAGGTTTCACTCTGGCGCAAAAAATGGTGGGCCGTGCTTGCGGTTTGCCCGAAGGCCAAGGCGTGCTGCCCGGCACCTATTGCGAACCCAAGATGACCAGCGTGGGCTCGCAAGACACCACCGGCCCGATGACCCGCGACGAGCTCAAAGACCTGGCTTGCCTGGGCTTCAGCTCTGACCTGGTGATGCAATCGTTCTGCCACACCGCGGCTTACCCCAAGCCAGTGGATGTGAAGATGCACCACGAGCTGCCCGAGTTCATCAGCAACCGTGGCGGCATCGCGCTCAAGCCCGGCGACGGCATCATCCACTCCTGGCTCAACCGCATGTTGTTGCCCGACACCGTGGGCACCGGTGGCGACAGCCATACACGTTTCCCCATCGGTATTTCCTTCCCCGCAGGCTCGGGCCTGGTGGCGTTTGCCGCGGCCACCGGTGTGATGCCGCTGGACATGCCCGAGAGCGTGTTGGTGCGTTTCAAAGGCAAGATGCAACCTGGTGTGACCTTGCGTGACCTGGTGCATGCCATTCCCCTGTACGCCATCAAAGCTGGCTTGCTCACCGTGGAGAAGAAGGGCAAGAAGAACATCTTCTCGGGCCGCATTCTGGAAATCGAAGGTCTGCCTGAGCTCAAGGTTGAGCAAGCGTTTGAGTTGTCTGACGCCTCGGCTGAGCGTTCCGCAGCGGGTTGCACCGTCAAGCTCAACAAAGAGCCGATCGTGGAGTACATCAACAGCAACATCGTGCTCTTGAAGAACATGATTGCGCAGGGCTACGCCGATGCACGCACGATTGGTCGCCGCATCAAGGCCATGGAAGCCTGGTTGGCCAAGCCCAACCTGCTCGAAGGTGATGCCGATGCTGAGTACGCTGCTGTGATCGAGATCGACCTGGCCGAGATCACCGAGCCCATCGTGTGCTGCCCCAACGACCCCGACGACGCCAAGACCCTGTCGGACGTGGCCGGTGCCAAGATTGACGAGGTGTTCATCGGTTCGTGCATGACCAACATCGGTCACTTCCGTGCAGCTTCCAAGTTGCTCGAAGGTCGCAAGGACATCCCGGTCAAATTGTGGATGGCCCCGCCCACCAAGATGGACGCGCAGCAACTCACCGAAGAAGGCCACTATGGCGTGTTCGGCGCCGCGGGTGCGCGCATGGAAATGCCGGGCTGCTCGCTGTGCATGGGTAACCAAGCGCAGGTGAAAGAAGGTGCCACGGTGATGTCCACCAGCACCCGTAACTTCCCCAACCGTTTGGGCAAGAACACCATGGTGTACCTGGGCTCGGCCGAACTCTCGGCCATCAGCTCCAAGCTCGGTCGTATTCCCACCAAGGAAGAGTACCTGGCTGACATCGGTGTGATCAACACCAATGGCGAGAAGATCTACAAGTACCTGAACTTCGACCAGATCAGCGAGTACCAGGATGTGGCGGCCAAAGTCGCTGCCTGACCTGCATGTGAACGGCCCGGTGTCACCACCGGGACCTTCAAGCCCCGCCAAGTGGTGCGGGGCTTTTTTTCGCCTGTGCTAACTCAAGATGCGAAATCTGGTGCCGGTAAACTATGACACTTTGATGACAACACAAGGGCAATGCGATGCTGTTTGGTAAATTGATGCCGCGCGATGGCAACTTCTTCATGATGTTCAACCAGCATGCCGACCGCATTGTGGAGGCCGCACGTGCGTTTTCGCAGTTGGTCGCCAATTACAACGACATCAACCTGCGCGAGCAGTACAACCGCAAAGTCGATCAGGCCGAGCAAGCCGCCGACCGCGTGACGCGCGAAGTCAACCAGGTGCTGCACAAAACCTTCATCACCCCGATTGATCGCGAACAAATTCACTCCCTCATCAACACCATGGACGATGTGGCTGACTTGATTCAAGACTCGGCTGAAACCATGGCGCTTTATGACGTGCGTTCCATGACCGATGAGATCGTGCGCTTGACCGATCTGGGTGTGAAATGCTGCGAGCGTGTGCGCGATGCGATTTACCTGCTCAACAACATCGCCGATCCGAAAACCGCTGAAGCAGCGTTGAAGACTTGCGAAGAAATTGACAAGCTCGAGAGCGACGCCGACCGCGTGATGCGCAAGGCCATGAGCAAGCTGTTCCGTGAAGAGCCTGATGTGCGCGAGGTCATCAAGCTCAAGGCGATTTACGAGTTGTTGGAAACCGTGACCGACAAGTGCGAAGACGTGGCCAACCTCATCGAGGGTGTGGTCCTCGAGAACTCCTGAGGTCTGAGCCATGGAACAAAGCGCCCTGTGGGTGGTGATTTTGCTCGTGCTTTTGGCACTGGCCTTCGACTTCATGAACGGCTTTCATGACGCGGCCAACTCGATCGCCACCGTGGTGTCCACCGGCGTTTTGCGTCCGGGGCAAGCGGTCTTGTTTGCCGCCTTCTTCAACTTCATCGCGATCTTCATCTTCCACCTCAGCGTGGCGGCAACGGTTGGCAAAGGCATTGTGCAGCCCGGGGTGGTGGACACCCATGTGGTGTTTGGTGCCTTGGTGGGCGCTATTACGTGGAACTTGATCACTTGGTACTACGGCATCCCCAGCAGCTCATCGCACGCCTTGATTGGCGGCATTGTGGGCGCGGTGATCGGCAAGTCCGGCACCGAGGCGCTGCTCTCAGCCGGCATCATGAAAACGGTGTTGTTCATTTTTGTGTCGCCCACCCTGGGTTTCTTGCTGGGCTCGCTCATGATGCTGCTGGTGTCTTGGGTGTGTCGGCGCAGCACGCCGTCCAAGGTCGATCGGTGGTTTCGCCGTTTGCAATTGGTCTCGGCAGGCGCCTACAGCTTGGGCCACGGCGGCAACGATGCGCAAAAAACCATCGGCATCATTTGGATGATGTTGATCGCCACCGGGTATGTGGCAGCTGATGCCAAAGCCCCGCCTTCGTGGACGGTGGTGAGCTGCTACCTGGCCATTGGCTTGGGCACCATGTTCGGTGGCTGGCGCATTGTGAAAACCATGGGCCAACGCATCACCAAACTCAAACCTGTGGGGGGCTTTTGTGCTGAAACCGGTGGCGCCATGACGCTGTTCATTGCCACGGGTTTGGGCATTCCGGTGTCTACTACCCACACCATCACCGGCGCGATTGTGGGTGTGGGCTCGGCTCAGCGCGCCAGCGCGGTGCGTTGGGGCGTGGCGGGCAACATCGTGTGGGCTTGGATTTTCACCATCCCGGCCAGCGCGTTCGTGGCCATCGTGTCTTACTGGGTCAGCTTGAAACTTTTCTGACCCACTGCTCGCAAGGTCACTGGCTGATCTTGCGGCCTTCTTCCACTTGGTATTCAAAGTAGCGCTGGAAGCTAAAGGCAATGCTAGAGAGCAGGGCGGTCGCGCCAATCAACAGCGCACAAGCCACCGCGCCAATGGTCAACCAGTTGGTAGAGCCACTCGGTGTGTCGAGTTCAGCTTGCGGGTTCATGGCAGCATTCCATTTGTCCGCACTCATCAGGCCGTACACAATCGCATTCAAGGCGCAAGCCGCCACGGTAAAGCCCAAGAGGGGAATGAGCAACCAGCTCAGCGTGTCGTCGAGCCCATAGTCGCGCGCACGCTCAATGCCATAAAAACCCAGCGCGGTGGGAATGGGCAGCAGCCAACCTTTGACGTCACCCAGACCAAACAAGTAAAAGCGGTGCAGGCCCAAAGGCCCGCCAACAAAGGTCAGCCAGGTGGCAAGGGTTTTATTTTTCATGGGGCAAAGGCCGGGCTCACAGGTCATGGACAGGGGGGATGGAGGAAATCATAGCCCCTGGGCGCAAAGAAGCTATAATTTAAGGCTATTTCAGTGTGTCGCTGGCCGGGTGGCCATGTCGCGTGTCTCAAGCATTGAAGTGAAGTATTCATGGTTGGATGAAATTTCCACCACCCCAAAGGATCCATCATGGTCGTCATTCGACTCTCCCGCGGCGGCGCTAAAGCCCGTCCGTTCTTCAACATTGTTGTGGCTGACAAGCGTAACCGTCGTGACGGCCGTTTCATCGAGCGCATCGGTTTTTACAACCCCATCGCCACTGCCAACGAAGAGAGCATCCGCATTGCTCAAGACCGTCTGAGCTACTGGACTGGCGTGGGCGCCCAAGCGTCTCCCACTGTGGAGCGTTTGATCAAGCAAGCCGCTAAAAAGGCTGCTTAATTCAGAACATGACGCTCAACCTCGATCCCGCTGAATTGCCAGCGGATGCCATCGAAGTTGGGCGTGTTCTTGATGCCTGGGGCATCAAGGGTTGGTTCAAAGTCCTGCCCTACAGCGCCGATCCTGAGGCGCTTTTTTCTTCCAAGCGCTGGTACATCCAGCCCTCTGAGCGCGGTGCCAAAACCTTCGAAGGCACATGTCTGCTGCGCATCAAAGAATCCAAAGAGCATTCCGACGCGGTGGTGGCTTGTGGCCATGACATTCCTGATCGCAATGCCGCTGAGGCCCTCAAGGGCGCTCGCATTTTCATAGCGCGTTCCTCATTCCCCACGCCGGCTGACGACGAGTATTATTGGGTCGACCTGCTGGGCCTGACGGTGGTGAACCGTGAAGGCGCAGTGCTGGGCGAGGTCACCGACCTGCTGAGCACCGGCCCGCAAACCGTGTTGGTGGTTCACACCCAGGTTGATGAAAAAACGGTGGAGTGCATGATCCCTTTCGTGGCGGTCTACATCGACGCGGTGGACTTGAACGCCAAGCGCATCACCGTGGATTGGCAAGCCGATTACTGAGCTGATGACGCCATGCGTTTTGATGTCATCACCTTGTTCCCGGAGTTGTTCGCGCCGTTTCTGAGCACGGGCATCAACCGCAAGGCTTTTGAAGGCGGCTTGGTGGAGGTGCATCTGCACAACCCACGCGACTTCGCGCCGGGCAACTACCGCCGGGTGGACGACCGTCCCTTTGGCGGTGGCCCGGGCATGGTCATGTTGGCCCAGCCGCTGACCGACTGCCTGGCCCACATCCGTACACAACGTGCTCAAGCGCAACCGTGCCCGGTGGTGTTGTTCTCGCCCCTGGGGCAGACCCTCAAGCATGAAGGTGTGCAAACCTGGGCTAAGAGCGAAGGCGCGGTGTTGATTTGTGGCCGCTACGAGGGGCTGGACCAGCGCTTCATCGACGCCCATGTGGATGTGCAGCTCAGCCTGGGCGACTTTGTGTTGTCTGGCGGCGAGGTGGCGGCCATGGCCTTGCTCGACGCGGTGGCGCGCTTGCAACCTGGCGTGCTCAACGACGAAGACAGCCACCACCAAGACAGTTTCAACCCGGCCCTGGATGGTCTCTTGGACTGCCCGCATTACACCCGCCCGGAGGTCTGGGAAGGCCAGGCAGTGCCTGAGGTGCTGCTCTCGGGCCACCACGAGCGCATCGAGGCTTGGCGCAGAGCGCAGCGCCTGCAACTCACAGCCCGGCTCCGCCCGGATTTGATCGCCCAGGCCCGAGAGGCGGGGCGCTTGAGCCCGGCCGATGAGCGCTGCCTGGCAAGCCCATCCCCTTAAGGGGTTTGGCCGTGCTACAATAGTCGGCTTTGATCCTCTGTGCGGCTAGGCTTAGCCAGTCATCCCGACATCAGCGCGCACAAGATCGTTTGAGGACATCATGAACCTGATCCAGACCCTTGAGCAAGAAGAAATTGCTCGCCTTGGCAAAACCATCCCTGAGTTTGCCCCCGGTGACACCGTCATCGTGAACGTGAACGTGGTTGAAGGCACCCGCAAGCGTGTGCAGGCTTACGAAGGCGTGGTGATCGCCAAGCGTAACCGTGGCCTCAACAGCGGCTTCATCGTGCGCAAGATCTCCAGCGGCGAAGGCGTGGAGCGTACGTTCCAAACCTACTCCCCCCTGATTGCCAGCATCGAAGTCAAGCGTCGTGGCGATGTGCGCCGCGCCAAGCTGTACTACTTGCGTGATCGCAGCGGCAAGTCGGCACGTATCAAAGAAAAGCTCGTCTCCAAGAGCGCTTCCTGATCAGCCCGCTGCTTGCAGCCCTGACCCAACCGCTTCAAAAAACCGCCCTGGTGCAAACCTGAGGCGGTTTTTTCCTATGACCAACGCCGACCGCATCACCCCTTTGTCCAAGCTGCCCAACTTTGACCCCCGGCTGGTGCCCGTGGTCGAGGTGGACCAACGCTTGCCGCCAGTGCCTGCCGCGGCCTTGCAAGCCGATGCCTTGTTGGCCCGCTTTGCGCGTCCCCCGCAGTGGGAGCCTGAGCTGCGGTCTGAGCCACGTTTCACCGAGCGCAAAACCGCGCACGCTGCGGTGCTCATCCCCATCGTGCTGCACCCTGAGCCCACGCTTTTGCTGACCCGGCGTACGGCCCACATGTCCACCCACTCGGGGCAGGTGGCGTTTCCCGGTGGCAAGGTGGACGACACCGATGCCAGCCATGAAGCTGCGGCCCTGCGCGAAGCGCAAGAAGAGGTGGGGCTCGACCCGCATTGGGTGCAAGTGGCGGGCAGCTTGCCCACCTACACCACCGGCACGGCTTTCATCGTCACCCCGGTGGTGGGGCTGGTGCGCCCGGGCTTTGAACTCACACCCAACCCGCAAGAAGTGGCCGATGTGTTCGAGGTGCCCCTGGCCTTTTTGATGGACCCAGCCAACCACCGCCGCCACCAGCTCGAAGCCGAAGGCTTGCTGCGCCACTGGTTTTCCATGCCCTACCAAGACGGCGCGCAGGAGCGTTTTATTTGGGGCGCGACGGCTGGTATGCTGCGCAATCTTTACCGTTTCCTGATCGCTTGACGACGCTGCGTAGCGCCCGGGGCGACTCGCTATCATTCAAGCCATGAGCTTTTTCGCCATCCTCATGGCCTTGCTGATCGAGCAGGCCCGTCCTCTGGCCCATGGCAACTGGGTGCACGCCGCGGTGCGCACTTGGCTGCGTTGGGTGGTGCGTGTGTGCGACACCGGGCAACGCCAGCATGGCTGGCTGGTGTGGTCCATGGCGGTATTGCTGCCCTCGGCCCTGTCGCTGCTCTTGTATTGGGCTGCCATCTGGCTGGTGGGTTGGCCCCTGGCCATGCTGCTCAATGTGTTTTTGCTCTACGCTTGCCTGGGCTTTCGGCAGTTCAGCCACCACTTCACCGAGGTGCGTGATGCCCTGCAAGCGGGCGATGAAGATCTGGCCCGCGAACATCTTTCGCGTTGGCAACACCTGGAGTTGCAAGACCTGCCCAAGGACGAACTCATCCGCCAAGTGTTGGAGTCCTCCGTGTTGGCCGCGCACCGCCATGTGTTTGGGGTACTGAGTTGGTTCTCCATTTTGGCGGCCTTTGGTCTGGGGCCAGCGGGTGCGGTGTTCTACCGCCTGAGCGAATTCGTACAACGCTACTGGCCGCATTTGGCGCAAAGCCTGCGCCAGCCCGTCAGCGATGCGGCCTGCCGCGCTGCGAGCCAAAGTTGGACTTATGTGGACTGGTTGCCCGCGCGCATCACCGCGATGTGTTTTGCCGTGGTCGGCAGTTTTGAAGAAGCCATCGACAGCTGGCGCCAGTACGACGCTGACCCTGACAGCAGCAACGATGGCGTGATCATCGCCGCCACCTCAGGCGCGGTGAATGTGCGCTTGGGGCGTGTGAGCACCAGTGGCCCGTCCATGCCCAACCCAGAGTTGGGGCATTTGCGAAGCGTGGTGGGCCTGGTGTGGCGCACCGTGGTGTTGTGGATGGTGTTGCTGGCGCTCTTGACCCTGGCGCGATTGCTGGGCTGAGGTCAGTAGCGGGTTTGCGAAAGCTCGGCAAACAAGTCGCTATAAATCTTGTAGCGGTTGCTGCTTATTTTTCCTGGTCTTTCAGCACTTTGAACCTCGGTCATCACGCCGCAACCGGGTTCATGCAAATGGGTGCAGTTGTAAAAACGGCAACCGGGAATCAGCGCTTTCAAATCCGGCATCAAGGTGGCCAGGTGCATCGGATCGATGTGGTGCAGCCCGAACTCTTGAAACCCTGGTGAGTCAATCAACGCGGTTTGTTTAGCGTCGTCCAACCAATACCAACGTGTGCTGGTCGTGGTGTGTTTGCCTGAATTCAGCGCTGTAGAAATTTCAGCGGTCAGGGCTTGGGCCTGTGGGATGTAGCGGTTGATCAGCGTGCTTTTGCCCGAGCCCGAGGGACCCAAAATCAAGGTGGTTTTGCCATGCAGCAAACCCAGAAGTTCATCGGTCTGCGCGTCGCTGGCCAGCGAGCTGTCGCGTGGCTTGAGCGCCAAAGGCAGCACGGTGTAGCCCATCTCACGGTAAGGCGCGAGCTTGGTCCAGGCGCGCTCAAACGGTTCACGCAAATCGCGTTTGTTCAGTGCAATCACCGGCGCAATGCCTGCAGCCTCTGCGGCCACCAGGGCCCGGGTGAGTTGGCTTTCAGAAAACTCAGGCTCTGCGGCAATCAAGATCAGCACTTGATCGAGGTTGGCTGCAAATGATTTGGTGCGTATCTCGTCTTGCCGGTACAAAAGGTTGCGCCGCGTCAAGACCTGCTCGATGGTCCCCTCATCTTGGCTGGGCAACCATTGCACCCGGTCTCCCACCACGGTTTGGCTTTTTTTACCGCGCGCATGGCAGATCACCTGCGCGCCCTCGGGCGTTTCCACTAACACGTGACGGCCGTGGCTGGCCACCACCAAACCTTCTTGCAGCGCTGACGTGTCGTGGGGCGTGCGGCGCATCTTCACACTTGCGTTTGGCTGAACCACGCGTCCACACGTTGGGCTGCGGCAAAGTCCAGCGCACTCAAGCCCCCCACATCATGGGTGCTGTAGTGCAGCACACAACGTTGGTAATGCACTGTCATGGTGGGGTGGTGGTTCATGTCCTGCGCGATGAAAGCCACCGCATTGGCAAACGCCATCACCGCGTTGTAGTTGGGCAAAGCAAATGTTTTTTCAATGCCCACCTCGGCACCATCTCCCCGCAATTGCCAACCGCTCAAGCGGCTCAGTTGCGTGACCACCTCGGTGGGTTGCATGGGGCGTGCGGTCATGGGGTCATGCGCTGCAAGCGCTCGGTGGCAGGCGGGTGTGAGTAATAAAACGCCGCGTACAGCGGGTCGGGGGTGAGGGTGGCCGCGTTGTCTTCAAACAGTTTGAGTAAGGCACTGCGCAAATCGGTGCCACTGGTCTGCGCCACCGCATAAGCATCGGCCTGAAATTCATGCTGGCGTGAGAGTCGCGCCATCAAGGGCGAGATGAAAAAGCTCAAGAGCGGCATGACCATCATGAACAGCAGCAAGGCCAGTGCGTCATTGCCGCCTTGCAGCGATGGCAGCACGCCCAAGCCGGTGTAGAAAAACACTTGGCTCCCCAACCAACCCAATAAGGCAAAGCCCAAGAGGCTCATGCCAAACAGTTGCACCATGCGTTGGATGATGTGTTTGTGCTTGAAGTGCCCCAGCTCATGCGCCAGCACGGCATCGACCTCGCCCGGGCTGAGTTTGTTCAGCAAGGTGTCGAAAAACACCACCCGCTTGGCCGCACCAAACCCCGTGAAGTAAGCGTTGGCATGCGCGCTGCGCTTGCTGCCGTCCATCACAAACAAGCCTTTGGCCGAGAAACCGCAGCGCGCCATCAAGGCGGTCACGCGTGCTTTGAGGTTCTCGTCATCCAAAGGTTTGAACTGGTTGAACAGTGGCGCGATGAAGGTGGGGTAAATCAGCAGCAAGAGCAGGTTGAACCCCATCCACAAGCCCCAGGCCCACAGCCACCAGCTTGAGCCCATGGCGCCCATGACCCACAAGAGGGCTGCGAGCAAAGGCAGGCCAATCACCGCGCCCACCGCCACACCTTTGACCATGTCGGTCAGCCAGAGTTTGGGGGTGACGCGGTTGAAACCAAAACGCTCTTCAAGCACAAAGGTTTGGTAGAGCGACACCGGCAAGCCCAGCACGCCCCCTATGGCCACAAAAGCAGCGACCAGTGCCACTTGTTGCCACAAGCCTGAGCCCATGGCGTTGAGCAACATTTGGTTGAGCCAGTTCAATCCGCCCAGCAAGGTCCAGCCCAACAGAATTGCGGCATCGATGGCCATCTCCAGCAGGCCCACGCGTAACTTGCTTACGGTGTAGTCGGCTGCTTTTTGGTGGGCGGCCAGGCTGATGGTACTGGCGAAATCAGCCGGCACTTGCGCGCGGTGCGCAGCCACATGGCGGATCTGGCGCGAGGCCAACCAGGTGCGCACCAGCAAGCCCGCCACCAGGGCCACGGCCAACACCAAGGTGACCAGCAAAGAAGCATCTGCCGCGGCAAACATGGCGGCCTCAGGGGTGGCATTTGTCATGCCATGAGTTTAGGCGATCAGCGACAATGGGCGCATGACGCAGACCTTATTGAAAAAATCCGACCAGAACCTGATTTGGCTGGACTGTGAGATGACAGGCTTGGACCCCGAGCGCGATCGTTTGATTGAAATCGCGGTGATCGTGACCAATGCTGACCTGAGCGTGCGGGTCGAAGGCCCGGTGCTGGTGATCCACCAAAGCGATGCGCAGCTCGCCTTGATGGACGCTTGGAACCAAGGCACCCACGGCAAGAGTGGATTGATCGACAAGGTCAAAGCCTCCACCATCACCGAGGCCGCGGCTGAACACGAGGTGCTGGAGTTCCTCAAGCACCATGCCCCCAAAGGCACGGTGCCCATGTGTGGCAACAGCATCGGGCAAGACCGCCGTTTTCTGGTGAAGTACATGCCCAAGCTCGAGGCGTTTTTTCACTACCGCAACATCGATGTGAGCACCCTCAAAGAGCTGGCCAAGCGCTGGCGCCCTGAGTTGGTCAAGGCTTTCAAGAAGCAGCAGAAACACACCGCCTTGGCCGATGTGCATGAGTCGATTGACGAGTTGGACTTCTACCGCCAGCACTTTCTTCAGGTCAGCACACCCGCGGTTTGAGGCGGCATTAGGTGAAAACCCTGATCCGTGCCATAATGCGAGGCTGCGTACAAAACGCAGTTTGTGCATCTCCCTTCATTCACCGGACTATCGCGCATCCCCCAAGCCTCCAGGCTTGAGATGCCATTTAAAAGGTCCCCGGTCTCGGCTCTCACCGACGCAGGTTCTGTTTGATGGTTGATGTTTTTTAACCATGAACGGAGCCGCCGCATCCCGGCGCTCGCGTGTGAGAAAACCATGACCGACGCTATGTTGGCCGGCGACTTGTCGCTTGCCGAGAATTCTTCTTTTGACACCCTGAATCACGACGCTGCGGCGGATGTGGGTTCTACACCTGCGCCTGAAGCTTTGGCTCAAGCCGATGAGGCTGTGAACGTGCCCAACGGCTTTGTTGAGCTGGGCTTGGCGCCCGAACTCGTGCAAGCCGTGGCCGACCTGGGTTACACCCAGCCCACCACCGTGCAGTCCACCGCCATTCCTTTGGCCATGCCCAATGAAGATGTGGACCGCTACATCGACCTGATGGTCTCGAGTCAAACCGGCAGCGGCAAAACCGCCGCGTTTTTGTTGCCCGTGCTGCACACCTTGATCCAGCAGCAAGAGCAAGCGGCTGCGCAAGAGCGCGCCGACTTCGAACGCCAAGTGGCCGAGGCCGCTGCTCGCGGTGAGCCCGCACCCAAGCGCGCCAAGCGCAAAGACCCGACCAACCCCCGTCATTTCAAAGCTGCCGCTCCCGGCGCTTTGATTTTGTGCCCGACCCGCGAGTTGGCCCAACAGGTGGCGCATGACGCCATTGAGTTGGTCAAGCATTGCCGCGGTCTGCGCGTGGCCAATGTGGTGGGTGGCATGCCTTACCAATTGCAAATCGCCAAGCTGCAAAACGCCAATCTGGTGGTGGCCACCCCTGGCCGCCTCTTGGACCTGCAGCGTTCGATGCAAATCAAACTCGACCAGGTGCAGTTTCTGGTGGTGGACGAAGCCGACCGCATGTTGGACCTGGGCTTCTCCGACGACCTGGCTGAAGTCAATGAGCTCACCAGCCAACGCCGCCAGACCATGATGTTCTCGGCCACCTTTGCGCCGCGCATTCAGCAGCTCGCCATGCGCGTGATGCATGACAACGGCTCGTCGGTGAAGAAGGTGCAAATCGACTCGCCGCAAGAAAAACACGCCAACATCAAGCAAGTGCTGTTCTGGGCTGACAACACCCAGCACAAGCGCGCTTTGCTGGACCATTGGCTGCGTGACACCACCATCAACCAAGCCATTGTGTTTGCATCTACCCAAGTGGAATGTGACGGCCTGGCCAACGACTTGCAGCAAGAAGGCTTTGATGCCGTGGCGCTGCACGGTGCTTTGAGCCAGGGCTTGCGTAACCGCCGTTTGATGGCGCTGCGCAACGGTCAGGTGCAAATTTTGGTGGCCACCGATGTGGCGGCCCGCGGCATTGACGTGCCCACCATCACCCACGTGTTCAACTTTGGCCTGCCCATGAAAGCCGAAGACTACACCCACCGCATTGGCCGCACCGGCCGTGCTGGTCGTGATGGCTTGGCAGTGACCTTCGCGGAGTTCCGCGATCGTCGCAAGATCTTCGACATCGAAGCCTACAGCCGTCAGCAGTTCAAGGCCGAGGTTATTCCTGGCATGGAACCCAAGCAACGTTTCCCCGAGCCGGGCCGCAACTCCAACTTTGGTGGCCGCAACACCCGCGGTGGCAACGAAGGTTTCTCGCGCGACCGTAAATTCGGTGGCGGTGGCAAGCCTGGTTTTGGTCCCCGTCCTGATGCCGGTGGCAAGGCCCGTGGTTTTGGTGACCGCAACCCCGGTTTCTCTGACCGTCCAGCATTTGGTCAAGACCGCTTTGCCCAAGACCGCTCGGGTCCCGATCGTTTTGCAGGCAAAGGCCCCTCGAACCCTTTCCAGGGCAAGGGTGACAGCTATGGAAAAAATAGCAGAGGCGAAGGCCGCCCAGAATTTGGCGCGCGCGCTGAGTTCGGTGACCGCAAAGCCGGCTTCGGTGGCAAGCCCGGTTTTGGCAAGCCTTCGCACGGCCCACGTCCCTTCGCACCGCGTGGGGATGCCAAGCGCAACGGCAAGCCCACGCGCTAAGTTTGTTGTCGCTATAGCGGCGTTATGAGAACAAGCCCACTTCGGTGGGCTTTTTTCTTTCCTCCATAATGTTTCAATGGTGGCGTCAGACCACGTTGATCACATGAAGGAGACAAAGATGAAGACACATCAGCTGCGGCGTTATGCCCTTGCCTTGCCTTTGCTGCTGACCTTGGGTGCCTGGACCTTGCCCAGCCACGCCCAAAGCGCTGCTAACTTTCCCAACAAACCCATGCGCATGGTGGTGACCTTCACCAGCGGTGGCGCGCCTGACATCATCGGCCGCATTCTGGCCGAGCGCTTCACTGCCGCATGGAACCAGCCGGTGCTGGTGGACAACAAGCCCGGTTCGGGTGGCAATATTGGCGCAGACTTTGTGGCCAAATCCGCACCCGATGGCCACACCCTGGTGGTGGGCACGGTCGGCACCCACTCGATCAATGGCGCGCTCTACCCCAAGATGCCATACGACATGGTGCGCGATTTTGTGCCGGTGAGTTTGGTGGCCACCACGCCCAATTTGCTGGTGGTCAACAACGAGGTGCCCGCCAAGAGCGTCAAAGAACTGATCGACCTGGGCAAGAAATCTCCCTTGACCTTCGCGTCCTCCGGTTCGGGCTCGTCCATCCACATCTCGGGCGAGCTGTTCAAAAGCTTGACCGGTGCGGACATGACCCACATCCCCTACAAGGGCCGGGCCTCTGCGATTCCTGATGTGCTCGGTGGCCGTGTGACCATGATGTTTGACAACATGCCCTCGAGCTTGCCGCTGGTGCGTGAAGGCAAGTTACGCGCCTTGGGCGTGACCAGTGCCCAGCGCTCTCCTGCAGCACCAGACATCCCTGCGATTGCGGAGACCCTGCCGGGTTTTGATGCGGTGTCGTGGTTCGCCATCTTTGCGCCGGCGGGCACACCCAAACCCATCGTGGACAAGTTGCAGGTCGAGATCACCCGCATCCTTAAAACGCCCGAGATCAACAAAAAGCTCGCTGACATTGGCCTCGAAGCCGTGGGCTCCACCTCTGACGAACTCGGTGCCTACCAACGCAGCGAGATCGCCAAGTGGGCCAAGGTGGTCAAAGACTCGGGCGCCCGGCCTGATTAAATCTTGTCAAGGTTAGCCAGGGCCTGCCTGGCCTGATCATCGATCGCTTGGCGCTCCTCGGCGCTCAAGCGTTGCAGGTTTTTGATCATCAAGGCAGCGCGCGGGTTGGCCGCCAAGCTGGCCTCGTGCGTGTTCAAAAAGTGCCAGTACAAGGTGGTCATGGGGCAGGCCTGCGGGCCGGTTTTTTGATCGGGCTTGTAGACACAGCCTTCGCAGTAATTGCTCATGCGTTTGATGTACGCGCCACTCGCGGCATAAGGCTTGGTGGTGAAGCGTGGCCCCAGTGCAAACAGCGCCATACCAGCGGTGTTGGGCAGCTCCACCCATTCCACCGCATCCACATAAACCGCCAAATACCAGTCGCACACCTCTTGGGGTGTGAGCCCGGCCAGCATCGCGAAATTGCCGGTGACCATCAGCCGCTGAATGTGGTGCGCGTAGCCATGTTGCAGGGTTTGCGCGATGGTTTGCTGCATGCAAGCCATGCGGGTTTGGCCCGTCCAAAACCACTTGGGCAGTGGCTGGTGGGCTTGCAGGTGGTTGCCACTTTTCATGGCGGGCATATCAAGGTGGTAGACCCCGCGCATGAACTCGCGCCAGCCCAAAATTTGTCGAATGAAACCCTCCACACTGGGTAAGTCAGCCTCGCCTTGTTCGTAGCGTTGCAACGCTGCAGCAATGACTTCGCGCGGGTTGAGCAGCTTGAGGTTCAGGCTGCTGGAGATCAGGCTGTGAAACAAAAACGGCTCGTTGCGCCACATCGCATCTTGCGTGGGGCCAAAGCGCACCAAGCGGTGCTGCATGAACGCATCCAAGGCTTGCAGGGCTTGTGCACGTGTGACGGGCCAATTGAAGTCATCCAAATGTCCCGGGTGGTTCGCCAGATGTTGCTGCACATCGGCCATGGCTTGCTGTGTGAGGCTGTCGGGCTCAAAGCGGGGCAGGGCGCTCAGGCCTTGCGGGCCGCTCTTTCCAAAGCTTTTGCGGTTCTCAGCATCGAAATTCCACTCACCGCCTGCGGGCTCATCGCCCACCATCAACACCCCATGGCGCTTGCGCATCATGCGGTAGAACATCTCCATGCGCAGCTGCTTGCTTTTGCCTGCCCACTTGGCAAAGTCTGCGCGGTTGATCATGAAATGTTCATCAGGTAACCAGGTCAGCGGCACACCAGCTTGCGCGCACGCGTCTTCAAGCATTTGCGTCACACGGTGGTCGCCCGTTTCCACGCACAAGACCTCGTCGGCTTGATGCTGCAAGGCGTCGAGCCAGGCCTCTTTCAAGCTGCCAAAGGGGTGGGTGCCTAAGCGCAGGTAATCCACCTGCCAGCCTTGCGCGCGCAGGTGCTCGGCATGGTGGCGCATGGCTGAGAAAAACAAGGTGCTGCGCACCTTGGAGCTCCACACATGCGTGCTTTCCTCCAGGGCCTCCACCATCAAGATGCGTGTCTTGGCGGCATCGGCATCTCGAAGGGCCGGGTGATCGGCGTCAAGTTGATCACCCAAGATGATGACCAGGCTCATGATGCTTTGGCTCCTTTGCGGCACGCATCGCTGCAGTACTTCACCTCGTCCCAGTTCTTGGCCCAGGCTTTGCGCCAGGTCATGGGGCGCCCGCAGGCCACGCACGGTTTGCTGGGCAGGCTGGCTTTGTTGCCTTTGAAGCTGCGTTTGGGCTCGCCCATGGTTCAGTCCTCGTTGAGGGCACCAAACAGATCCAACTGTGGTGCGGGTGTGTGTGACGGCCCAGCTTGCATCGTGGGTGTTGCCGTGCTTTTGCGGCGCGTACCACGGCCACTTTCACGGCTGGACCGTCCCGGATCGCGGCTGGCGTGTTGCGCAAGTATCTCTTGGGTTTGTGCGCGAAATATCGTGTGACGCTTTTGCTGATCCCGCAAGGCCCACATGGTGTCGCGGGCAAAACGACCGGCCTGAACGACGTCCACCACGGGGGCTGGGTAATCACGCCCAATCACCACACCCAGGTGCTGTTGCAGGGTGTCGGGCATGGTCCAGGGTTCGGCCAGGTAAGCGGTGGGCACGGTGCTCAATTCGGGGCACCACAGGCGTATGAATTCGCCTTGGTCCAGGGCCTGTTTGGTGGGGCTGTAAATGCGGATGGTGTTGATGCCAGTGGTGCCCGATTGCATTTGCACCTGCGGGTAATGGATGCCGGGCTCATAGTCCAAAAACTCACGTGCCAAATGCAGCGCTGGTTCTCGCCAGTCTTGCCACAGGTGGTAGCTTGAAAAACTCATCAACATCGCGCGCATGCGAAAGTTGATCCACCCGGTGGTCAGCAGCATGCGCATGCAAGCATCGACCATGGGCACACCGGTGCGGCCTTCTTTCCAAGCGGCCAGCAGCACCGGGTCTGGGGCGGGGCGAAGTCCGTCATAGGCACGGTGCAAATTGCGGTGTTCGATGTTGGGCTGGCTCTCGAGCTTTTGGATGAAATGGCAATGCCAGTGCAGCCGACTCTCAAAAGCTTTGAGGCCAGGCAGCATGCCGCGCGGCCGATGTTCGAGGGGCACCAATTGCCAATGCGCACACGCCTGGCGTAAGGCATGCACCACCATGCGCATCGACACCACGCCAAAGCTGATGTAGGGTGAGAGCCGCGAGCACGCTTGCTGCGCGCTCATCGGGCTGCTCATGCCAAAGCGGTAGTCCTGCGCCCGGTTGTCCAGGAAGCTGTTCAGCAAGGCTTGCGCAGCGCGGTGCCCGCCACGCAAGCGTTGGTCTTTGTCCTGACCTTGCAAGCCCAAAGCTTGGGCTGTCATCAAGCCTGTGTGCCTTAAATTGGACGCGGCACCGTCTTGCGTTAGCACCCAAGAAGCTGTTTGCGGCTCGGGTGCTGCCAAGGGTTTAGGCGCCATGCGGGTGAGCCAGTGTTGCGTCCAGTCGTCGCGGTTTTTCAGGCGGCGCACCACGCCGTTGCTGGGCGATTCATGCCAGGCCACACCTTGGGCGCGACACCAACGCGCCACACGCAAGTCGCGCTGGTAGGTGATGCTGTTGCCTGTTTCTTCGTGGCTCCACAGGGCTTCGAAACCTGTGGCCTGGTGCACAGCTTGCAGCACCTCACACATCTCGCCGTGCCGAATCAACAAGGGGATGCCCAAAGCCTGCAGTTGAGCCTGCAACTCCTGCAAGCATTCATTGGTGAAGTTGAGGTGCTGCACCGCGTAATCGGGGGCGTGGATGACCTCAGGCTCGTACACGTACAAGGCCAGCACCGTGCCCCGTTCGGCGGCCTGGCGCAAAGGCGCGTGGTCCAGCACGCGCAAATCGCGTTTGAACCAAAGCAGTTGGGTGGGGAGGGAATTCATCCTGGGTCTGAGGGGCGCCAGGCTGAATTTTCCAGCCGGATCAGACCTCAGGTGCGCTGGCCCAGCAAGCCCTGCATGAACGTATGGATATAGGCGTCTGCGATTTTTTCAGGGGTGAGCGTGCCCCCGGGCTGGTACCACTGACCCACCCAGCACAAAGCCCCGGCAATCATGAAGGCGGTGATTTTCGGATCGCAAGGCGCAATCGCTTTTTCTTTCACACAGGCTTTGATCAAGCGGCGAAAAGCCTGGTCGATGCCTGACTTGAGTTGGCGCAGTTCAGCGCGACGTTCTGCTGGCAACTCGGTGTCGCTGATGCGGATCACACACATGCCGAAATCTTGGGTGACGATGCGGGTGTAAATGCGCATGCAGGTGATGAGCTGGTCGATCGCCTTGCCACCAGCCAAGCGTGTTTGTTCGATGCCTTCGAGCATGGTTTGCAAACCGCTGCGCACGCACTCAATCAAGATCTCGTCTTTGTTTTTGACGTAGTAGTAGAGCGTGGGCTTGCTCACATTCAAGCGCGCGGCGATGTCGTCCAGCGAGGTGGCTTGAAAGCCGCGCTCATTGAAGAGTTGCGCGGCGGTGGACAAGACCGCTTGCCGCTTGAGTTCACGCTGCTCGGCCCGCTTATCCGCAGCTGTCCACGGCGAGGTGGTGGCCGCCGATTTGAAACTTTTGCGAGAAACAGAGGGTGTGGTGCTCATCGATGTATCGGGTAAGCCCTAATGATGTGCGCAGTTAAAACTTTGAAAATCTACTCGTTAGTAAAAATTCTACGTGCCAGTAGAAATTATTCATCTCCGCACAAACACCTAGTAGCTGGATGCAAGTTTCATCTTCTTCATCGACCACTGCATCGGCTGTGTTGTCGGCCTCTTCAAGTGACACCAGCCCGCTGTTGACGGTGGACCAGGTGACCCTGGCTTTTGGTGGCGTCAAGGCGCTCAACCAGGTGGGCTTTTCGGTGCAGGCCGGCTCGATCACTGCGGTCATTGGCCCCAACGGTGCCGGTAAAACCTCGCTGTTCAACACCATCTCGGGCTTTTACAAACCGTCGGCCGGCAGCATCCGGTTCAAGGGGCAAGACATCTCCCGTGTGCCTGCACCGCAGCGCGCCAAGATGGGCTTGGGTCGCAGCTTTCAGAACATCGCTTTGTTCCGCGGCATGACGGTGCTTGACAACATCAAGCTCGGTCGTCACGCGCACCTCAAAACCAATGTGCTCGACGCTTTGTTTTATGTGGGCCGTGCGCGCAAAGAAGAGGCCGAGCTGCGCGCAGACATTGAAGAACGCATCATCGACTTTTTAGAGATTGACCACATCCGCCACGCCCCGGTGGCGGCCTTGTCATACGGTTTGCAAAAGCGTGTGGAGATGGCGCGCGCCTTGGCCATGCAGCCTGAAATTCTGATGCTCGATGAGCCGGTGGCCGGCATGAACCGCGAAGAGACCGAAGACATGGCGCGCTTCATTTTGGATGTGCGCGCCGAATGGGGCGTGACGGTCTTGATGGTGGAGCACGACATGGGCATGGTGATGGATTTGTCCGACCATGTGGTGGTGCTCAACTTCGGCCAGGTGATTGCACAAGGTGCACCTGCGCAAGTGCAGGCTGACCCCGAGGTGATCCGCGCTTACCTGGGCTCGGGCGATGTGGGCGACTTGCGCCGCAAATTGCAAGCCGCATCGCAAGGCTCGCACGCCACGGCTACAGCAGGGGGTGCATGATGGATTGGGCCTACCTGATTGAAATTTCCCTCACTGGCCTGGCCAGTGGCGGCTTGTACGCCTTGGCAGCCCTGGCGTTTGTGATGGTTTACAAGGCCACCCGGGTGGTGAACATCGCCATTGGCGAGATGCTGATGATCGGCGCCTATTTGTTCTTCACCTTCTCGTCCATGTTGGCCTTGCCCTTGTGGTTGGCCGTGCCTGCAGCCGTGTTGGGCAGTGGTGTGCTGGGCGCGGTGATTGAGCGCACCATGATCCGGCCACTGCTGGGCGAGCCACCCATTTCGGTCTTCATGGTGACCATCGGTTTGGGCTCGGTGTTGGTGGGCTTGGTGGAAGTGATCTGGACCGCCGATCAACGCCGCTTGGTGGAGTTCATGCCCAACACGCCGGTGATGCTCGGTGAGGTGTTCCTCGCGCCCAAGGTGTTTTATGGCGCGCTGATTGCGGTGGTGTTCATTGCCGCAGTGCTCTTGGTGTTTCGTTTTTGGCGCGGTGGTGTGGCCTTGCGCGCCACCGCTTCTGACCAGGCCGCGGCCTATTCGGTGGGCATCAATGTGCCGCGCGTCTTCTCCATGTCGTGGGTGGTCTCAGCCATGCTGGCGGCCATCTCGGGGATCATTGTGGGCTCGATTGGCGGCATCTCCTCGGCCATGGGGGTGTTTGGTTTGTCGGTGCTGGTGGTGGTGATTGTGGGTGGCCTGGACAGCGTGTTGGGCGCGCTGGTGGGTGGCTTGATGATTGGCTTGATTGAGGCCCTGGCTGGTGCCTTTTTGGGCGGGGAATTCAAGTTGCTCGCCACCTTCATCGTGTTGGTCATCGTCTTGCTGATTCGCCCTTACGGGCTGTTTGGCACCCACGACATTGAGAGACTCTGATCATGCGCATCGGAACCTACAAAGAAACCTACACCGCCGATGCGGCGTTGTTTGACTCGTCCACTCAAAAAATTTGGTTGACGGTCGGCTTGGCCTTGCTGGTCTTGTTCCCCTTCATGGCCAGCGAGTACTGGATGTACTTGGCCTGCCTGGTGGGCATCAATGTGGCCAGTGCCACCGGCTTGAATATTTTGACTGGCTACACCGGCTTGGTGAGCATGGGGCAAGCCGCTTTCATGGGCATGGGCGCTTACACCGTGGCCATTGCCGAGCAGCATTGGGGCACGCCGTTCTTGCTCAATCTGTTCTTGGGTGGCGTGGTGGCCATGCTCGGTGGTTTGGTGGTGGGCATTCCTTCGCTGCGTGTGAAGGGGCTGTACCTGGCCATTGCCACCATCGCAGCGTCCTTTATTGCCCACTTCATCTTTGCCAACTCCACCATCACCGGTGGCACGCGTGGCTTGAATGTCCCGCCAGCGCAAGTGGCAGGTGTGGCGCTGGACACCTCGTTCAAGCTCTACTGGGTCATCATGCCCATCATGCTCTTGATGTTGTTGGGGGCGGCCAATTTGTTCCGCACCCGCATAGGCCGGGCCTTCATTGCCATCCGTGACCGTGACATTTCAGCCGAGGTGCTGGGCATCCCGCTGCTGCAGTACAAGCTGTTGTCCTTCGGTTTGTCTTCGTTTTACGCGGGGGTGGCCGGTGGCTTGTGGGCGTATTTTTTCCGGGTGGTCACGCCCGAGAGTTTCCCGCTGTTGATGTCGATTTTCTTTTTGGCCGCCATCATCGTGGGCGGCATGGGCTCCATCCTCGGTGGTATTTTGGGCACGGTCTTCATGACCATGGTGCCCGAGGTGCTCAAGCTCATCTTTGACCTCTTGCCCAATGGCTCGGAGTTCACCGCCTTTTTATCGCCCGTGCGCACCATTGTGTTTGGTGTGCTGATCATCGGGTTTTTGGTGTTCGAGCCACACGGTCTTGCTGAAGTGTGGCGTCGCATCCGCCGGTTTTTCCACCTGTGGCCTTTCCGTAACTGAGGCTTGTTTTTCAACCCAAGGAGACTTTCATGACTAAACCGCAAACTTCCCAGCTGCGTCGCCAGATGCTCATGGCCGCAGGTGCTGCGTTGGCCAACCCCATCACCAGCGTTTACGCCCAAGCCAATGACGACATCGTCCTGGGTGGCTCCATTCCCCTCACCGGCGTGTTTGCGTTTGCGGGTGTGGGTGTGAATGCCGGCATCAATGACTACCTCAAGATCTTCAACGACGCGGGTGGCATCAAGGGCCGCAAGATCAAGTTTGTGCATGAGGACACCGGCTACAAGGTCGACGTGTCGGTGGCCACCTTCAAGAAAATCACCAGCCAGAACAAGATCAATTTTTACTACGGTGACTCCACCGCGTTTTCCAAAACCATCAACCCCGAGCTGGACCGCATGGGCAACATCTTGATGGCCGGTGCGTCGTTTGCCACCGAACTCAACGACCCGGTGAAGTACCCCAACCAGTTCATCGTTGGCCCCGACTATTCCGAGATGATGGGCATCTTGCTGCGCTTCATCGCCAAAGAAAAGCCAGGTGCCAAAGTGGCGCTGGTGCACTCCGACTCCGAGTTCGGCCGTGACCCGATTGACGAGGCCGAAGCCCTCATCAAAACCCTGGGCTTGAACCTGGCGGTCAAGATCATGACGCCTGCTGGCAGCGTGGATGTGTCCACCGAAGTCATCAAGCTGCGTCGCGCAGCACCCGACTACACCATCTTCCACGGCTACATCCTGGCCCCCATTCCTGAGTTCATCAACCAGGGCAAACAAATGGGCATGACCACCAAGTGGATGGGCACCTTCTGGACCATGGACAGCTCCACCGTGATGAAAATGGGTGAGGCCGCTGATGGTTTCATGGGGGTGATGCCTTACCGCTACTACTACGACACCGCAGCCAAAGCGCCCATGCTCGACAAGATCCGCCAGATGCGTCCCGAGTACCAAAGCGTACCCTACATGCAAGGTTTCCTGGCGGCCATGTTGTTTGCCGAAGCAGCCAAGCGCACGATCGAAGCCAAGAAGGAACTCACCGGTAAAAACCTCAAAGCGTCTTTGAACAGCATCAAAGACTTTGACACCGGTGGTTTGATTGGTGTGCCGATCACCATCCGCGGCAACTCCATTCCGGTGGGCCGTATTTACAAAGCCGACATGAAGCAGCAGAAGATGGTGGCTGCGTCTGATTGGATCAGCCTTTGACCCGAGCTTGAGCCATGACTGAGACCGCGCAGGACAACGTCCTTGATGTCAATAACATCGAGGTGATTTACAACAAGGTGGTGCAAGCCCTGCGGGGCTTGTCGCTGCGTGTCCCGCGCGGTGAAATCGTGGCCCTGCTGGGCAGCAATGGCGCCGGCAAGTCCACCACCCTCAAGGCCATCTCAGGTTTGTTGGCTTTGGAGGATGGAGAACTTGCCAGCGGCAAGGTGCTCTTCAAAGGGCAGTCCACCCAAGGCGCCGCACCGCAAGACCTGGTGCGCCAAGGCCTGAGCCATGTGATGGAAGGACGCCGGGTGTTTGAAGACCTCACGGTCGAAGAAAACCTGGTGGCCTCAACCTACGCGCTCACCGGCCGCGCGGATGCCAAGCCTGACTTCGATTTGGTCTACACCTATTTCCCGCGCTTGCATGAGCGACGCAAAGGCCTGGCGGGTTACCTCTCCGGTGGTGAACAACAAATGCTGGCCATTGGTCGCGCTTTGATCGCGCAGCCTGAGTTGATGCTGCTCGACGAGCCCTCGCTGGGCTTGTCGCCCAAGTTGGTGGAAGACATCTTCACCATCATCGCGCGCATCAACGCCGAGCGGGGCGTGTCGATTTTGTTGGTGGAACAAAACGCGACGGTGGCCCTGGCTGTGGCCCATCAGGGTTACATCATGGAAAACGGCAAGATCGTCATTGACGGCACGGCCGAGCGTTTGGCCACCGACCCCGATGTGCGTGAGTTCTACCTGGGTGTGGGCGGCGGCGGCGAGACCCGCAGTTTTCGAGACATCAAGCATTACAAACGCCGCAAGCGCTGGCTTTCCTGACCGTGCAAGACCCCATGCAAGACCTGTTGATTCCCGAGCGCACCCTGCCGCAAATGCTGCGGCATTGGGCACAGACCACGCCAGAGCGTGTGGCCATTCACCAAAAAGATTTCGGCATCTGGAAGCCTGTGTCCTGGGCGCAGTATTTCGAGCGTGCGGCCCGTGTGGGCTTGGGCTTGCGTGCCATCGGCCTGTCTACCGGCAGCCATGTGGGTGTGATTTCTGAGAACCGCATTGAATGGGTCTTGACTCAAATGGGTTGTGGCCTCACAGGCATGGTGACAGTGGGTGTCTACCCCACCAGCCCGAGCAATGAGGTGGCCTATGTGGTGGGCCATGCCGACATTGAGGTGGTGATTTGCGAGGACCAGGAACAAACCGACAAGGTCTTCGATGCCCTGGCCGAGTTGCCCGCCCTGCGCAAAATTGTGGTGATGGAAACCAAAGGCCTGCGCAGCTACCCGGCTGAGCAGCGGGACAAAATCATCACCTTCGAAGAACTCGAGCAGTTGGGTGCCCCCGGCGATCTGCAGCAGATCCACGCCACCTTGGATGCGCAACAGCTCGATGAAATCGGTCTGATGATTTACACCTCAGGCTCCACAGGCAAGCCCAAAGGGGCGATGATTTCCTACCGCAACATCCGCGGCTCAACCATCGGCATGGTGGACCGCTTGGGCCTGAACCAGAACACCACCCACCTTTCGTACCTGCCGCTGTGCCACGTGGCTGAACAGTTGGTGACCTGTTTCAGCCCGGTGTACTTGGGCTCGCAAGTGAACTTTGGTGAGTCCATCCGCACCGTGCAAGAAGACTTGCGCGAGGTCGCCCCCAACACCTTCCTGGGCGTGCCGCGCATCTGGGAAAAAATGCACGCGGCCATCAGCATCAAAATGCAAGACGCCGGGCGTGTGCAACAAGGCCTGTACAAGTGGGCCATCCAGGCTTGCCAAGACCTGGCAGAAAAACCGCGCGCGCAATGGTCGGTCTTGCAGCGTTTGTCGTATGGGCTGAGCTACTGGTTCGTGTTTCGGGCTTTGCAAAATTTTGTGGGCTTGCGCAACACGCACATTTGCCTCACCGGTGCTGCGCCTATTCCACCGGATGTGGTGCGTTTTTTCCGCACCATCGGTGTGCCGCTCATTGAGGTGTATGGCTTGACCGAGTCCAGTGGCATCTTGACCGGTCATGTGTTTGACAATGTGAAAGTCGGCACGGTGGGTGTGCCGGTGCGCGGTGTGCAATACCGCCTGGGTGAGCAGGATGAACTGCGGGTCAAAGGCGACATGGTGTTCTCGGGCTATTACAAAAACCCCGAAGCCACCGCGCAGAGCATCCAAGACGGTTGGTTGCACACCAGCGATGTGGTGCGCATGGTCGATGGTCAGATCAAAATTATCGACCGCCTCAAAGACATCATGATCACCGCGGGCGGCAAGAACCTCACGCCTTCGGAGATTGAGAACACCATGAAGAGCAGCCCTTTCATCAAGGAATGCATCATCGTGGCCGAGGCCCGCAAGTATGTGGGTGCGCTGGTGCAAATAGATTTTGAGACGGTGGGCAAATGGGCCGAGGCACGGCGCATTCCCTTCACGCATTTCCGCTCCTTGGTGGAAACACCGGCGGTGCGCGAATTGATCGATGCAGAAATTCGTCAGGGCAATGAACGCCTGGCGCAGGTGGCGCAAATTCGCAAATTCCACCTGCTGACCAAAGAGCTCGACCATGACGATGGCGAAGTGACCGCCACCATGAAGGTGCGTCGTAGCAGCATTTACAAAACCTACGCGACCGAGATCGAGTCGCTGTTTCGGTAAGACATAGACAAAGCTTTCACAAGGCTCACCATGCAGACCCACACCTCGCCCTCTGAGACCCTGCAAGTTGAACGCGAGGGCGGCATCGTCACCTTGCGTTTCAACCGACCTGCGGCCTTCAACGCCATTGACCTGCCCATGGCGCAGGCGATTTTGGCGGTGGTTAAAAGCATCGCGCAAGACTCGTCGGTGCGTGTCCTGGTCTTGTGCGGCGCTGGCAAGGCTTTCATTGCCGGTGGCGACTTGGCCACCCTGCGCGCTGACCCGGTGCAAGGCGCCAAGGACCTGTTGGTGCCCTTGAACGAGGCCATCACCTTGATGGGGCAGATGAACGCGCCCATCATCGCCAAGGTGCATGGCGCGGTGGCTGGTGGTGGTTTGAGTTTGATGATGCACGCAGACTTTGTGTTGGCAGCCCAAGGCACCAAGTTCAACCTGGCCTACATCAACCTGGGTGTGAACTGCGATGTGGGCGGCTCTTACATGCTGCCGCGTTTGGTGGGCATGCGCAACGCTTTGGAAATTGCCTTGTTGGGCGACAACTTCTCAGCGGATGATGCGCTGCGTTACGGCTTGATCAACCGCGTCTTGCCGGCTGATGAGCTCGATGCTGCGGTGCAGACCCTGGCGCAACGTTTGGCCCAAGGCCCCACGTTGGCTTATGGGCGCATGCGCCGTTTGATGCGCGGCTCTTTCAACCACACGCTGGAAGAGCAACTGGCCGCTGAGGCGCGAGAGTTCATCGCCAGCGGCAGCACCGAAGATTTCCGCAAAGGGCTGGATGCCTTCTTCACCAAAACGCCTGCGGATTTCCGCGGCCTATGATTTGAATTTTCGACCCTGGAGTTTGTATGTCTACACGTGAAATTTTTGTGGTGGGCACTGCCCGCACCGCCATTGGGACGTTTGGTGGCGGCCTCAAAGATGTGCCCAACACACAACTGGCGACCACCGCGGTGCGCGCAGCCCTGGAGCGCAGTGGTGTGGCCCCAGATGCGGTGGGTCATGTGGTGATGGGCAATGTGATTCCCACCGACACCAAAGACGCTTACCTCAGCCGCGTGGCCGCGATCGATGCCGGTTGCCCGATTGAAACCCCGGCCTTCAACGTCAACCGCCTGTGCGGCTCGGGTTTGCAAGCCATTGTGTCGGCAGCCCAGGCCATTCAATTGGGTGACTGCGACATCGCCATTGGTGGTGGTTCGGAGTCGATGAGTCGCGGCCCTTACTTTGACACCGCGGCGCGTTACGGCCAGCGCATGGGCGATGTGCAGTTGGTGGACTACATGCTGGGCATCTTGCACGACCCCTGGGAAAAAATTCACATGGGCATCACGGCCGAGAACGTGGCGCAGCGCTACAACATCTCGCGCGACATGCAAGACCATGCGGCTGCCGAGAGCCACCGCCGCGCTGCGCAGGCCATTGCCAAGGGTTACTTCAAAGAGCAGATCGTGCCGGTGGTCATCAAGACCCGCAAAGGTGATGTGGTGTTTGACACTGACGAGCATGTGCGTGCCGAGACCACCATCGAGACCCTGTCCAAAATGAAACCAGCCTTCAAGAAAGACGGCCTGGTGACCGCAGGCAATGCCTCGGGCATCAACGATGGCGCCGGTGCGGTGGTGCTGGCTGAGGGCGCACGTGTGGCCGCCTTGGGCTTGAAGCCTCTGGCCCGTTTGGTGGGTTACGCGCACGCTGGTGTGGAGCCCGCCTACATGGGCATCGGCCCGGTGCCTGCCACCCGCAAGTTGCTGGAGCGCACCGGCTTGAAAATCTCTGATCTGGATGTGATCGAGGCCAACGAAGCCTTTGCGGCTCAGGCCTGCGCGGTCAACCAGGAGCTGGGTTTAGACCCGGCCAAGGTCAACCCCAATGGCTCGGGTATTTCGCTGGGCCACCCGGTGGGTGCCACAGGCGCGATCATCACCACCAAAGCGATTGCTGAGTTGCACCGCACCGGTGGCCGCTACGCTTTGGTTACCATGTGCATTGGTGGCGGGCAGGGCATTGCCGCGATCTTTGAGCGGGTCTGAAGCCCGTGGATCCCGTCAAGCTCGAGTTGTTGGTGGAGTTGGCGGTGGTGCTGCTTGGCCCACCGATTTACCAGTATTACCTGTGGCGCAAAGGCAAGACCGACAAGGCGGGCTTGATCAAAACCGCCAAGGTCTTTGCGCCTTTGTACCTGCTGGTGTTCATCGCCCTGGTGGCCTGGGCGCGGTCTTGAGTTCAAACGTGCGCTAAGGCTTGGGCGGGCTGCGAGAGGCTGGCGTGCAGGTCTTGCAAGGCCTGCGCCGCGATGCTCAGTGAACGCAAACGCAGGTCCAGGTCATACACATCGCTGACCAGCACGAACTCATCAGCCTGGGTGAGTTCGTACAAATGCGTCAAACCTTGCAGCACCGTAGACGGGCCACCCACCACCGCAGCGGCTAAAAAGCTGTGCACGGCTTCGCGTTCTTGCGGGTGCAGGCTTTCCAAGAAGTGCGGCACCGGTGGGGCCAGGCGGCCACGCCGCCCGGTGACGATGCCCAGCACCCTTTGGTAGGTGCTGCTGGCCAGCAACTCGGCCTCAGCATCGGTCGGTGCTGCCACCAAGGGCACGCCCACGGCCACATACGGCGCTTTCAAAGTTGACGACGGTTTGAACTCGTTGCGGTAAATCTCCAGGGCTGCCAGCAGGTAGCGCGGTGCGAAGTGCGAAGCAAACGCAAAGGGCAGTCCGCGCTGCGCGGCCAGGCGTGCAGAGAACAAACTCGAACCCAGCAACCAGATCGGCACCTTGGTGCCAGCACCTGGCATGGCGATGATGCGCTGGCCCGGTTGCGGGTCGTCCAGCAGTTGCGCCAGTTCAGCCACATCACGCGGGAAATCATCTTCCGATTCATGCCGGTCACGGCGCAAGGCCTGCATGGTGTAACCGTCGGTGCCCGGTGCGCGGCCCAGCCCCAGGTCAATGCGGTCCGGGTACAACTCGGCCAGCGTGCCAAAAGCTTCGGCCACCACCAGGGGCGCATGGTTGGGCAGCATGATGCCGCCCGAGCCCACACGGATGCGTGAGGTCGCGCCCGCCACATGCCCCACCAACACCGCGGTGGCCGAACTGGCCACGCTGTTCATGTTGTGGTGCTCGGCCAACCAGTAGCGCGCAAAGCCGAGTTGCTCGGCGTGTTGCGCGGTGCGCACCGAGATGTTCAGGGCCTGGGCCACCGTGCCGCCTTCGCGGACCGAAACCAGGTCGAGCATGGAGAGCAGGGGGCGGGGGTGTGAGGGGGTCTGCATGACCCACATCTTAAGCCCGCTTCAAGCTTGTACGCGCGCTCGGGGTAAAGCCTGGAAAGCCGTGCTGCCTGCCAGCAGGCACAGACTCACCGCGATCAGCACCGCGGTGTAAGTGTCTGCACCCAGGTGCTTGGCCCAGGCTGCCACCACACCGGTGCACCACTGCATGACGGCGATGCCCAAAAACATGGACATGGTGAACACCGCCATGGCCCGCCCGGTTTGCTCCGCGGTGTAAGACTGACGCACATCGGCGTACTGCAGCACCATGTAGCCACCCAAAAAACTCATGGCCACAGCCAACACCGCGGTGAGCATGAACACGTGCGAGTAAGCCAACACCACAAAGATCAGGGCCATCAGCCAAGTCATGCCCACAATCAGGCGACGACGCTTGGGCTCCTTGGGGTCGAGCCGGCCAAAGAAAGCCGGGCCGAAGAGGGCCACCACCGACATCAGCAAGGCCACATGCCCGGCTTGCACCAGGCTCAGGCCAAAACGCTCGATCATCAACGGCCCCAACCACAAACCACGCAGGGTGATGAAAGAGGCGTAGGTCACACAGCCCAGCACCACAATGCCCAGGGTTTGCGGCAAGCGACACAGCAAGATGAACTCTGTCCAGGCCTTGTGCACCGCTTGCATGCCGGGTTGGGTCGTGTGGGTGTGTTCATCCTTGACCCACCACCACATCACGCCCCACGCCAGTGCTGAGAGGGCGGCCAGCACCGCAAAGCCCATGCGCCAAGATGACATCTCAATCACCCAGGCCAAGGGAGTGCCAGTGAGCAGCATGCCCATGCCACCCACGCCCAGCGCGATGCCGGAGACAGCTGCGAACTGGTCAGGCGCAAAGCGTTTGGCAATCAACACGGTGCACACCAAAAACGCGGGCGCGCAGCCGATGCCTACCATGGCTTGGCCCAGCAACAGCCAGCTGTAAGACGGTGCAGCAGCGGTCAGCACCGAGCCAGCGATGGCCCAGGGAAAGGCCCACAGAATCGTGCGCCGCACGCCATACAGGTCAATGCCGATGCCCATGACCATCTGGAGCAAACCAAACGCAAAATGAAACATGCCCGCGAACAAACCGATTTGTTGCGGGCTCAAAGACAGTTCGGCTTGCAAGGCCGGAGCCACCAAGGTGGCCACCGTTCGGTAAGCGTTAGAGAGCAAAAAGCCACCGCACAAGGCCAGCAGCATCACCCAGGGTGTGGCTCTCTTCACGGGGCTTATTGCATGCCGTTGCGGCGGGCCAGTTCCACAAACAAGCCCGAGTGGTCCAGATCGGTCAGACCATGCTCAATGCCGCTGGCGTAGAGCTGTTCAAACAAACCGGTGATGGGTGCGGTAAAACCAATTTGCTCGGCGGTGCTCAAGGCATTGCGCATGTCTTTGAGTTGCACCGACATGCGCGCACGCGGCGCGAAATCACGCTCGACCATGCGTTGACCATGCACTTGCAAAATGCGGCTGTCCGCAAAGCCGCCGGTGATGGCTTCTTTGACCTTGGCCATGTTGGCGCCGCCTTTTTCGCAGAGCAGCAAAGCTTCAGCCACCGCACCGATGGTGATGCCCACAATCATCTGGTTGGCCAGCTTGGCCAGTTGCCCAGCACCACTTGGCCCCACATGGGTGCTGCGGCCCATGGCGGCAAACACCGTTTGCATGCGCGCAAACACGTCGGCATCGCCACCGGCCATGATGGCCAGGGTGCCTTGCTCAGCGCCGATGGTGCCGCCCGACACGGGCGCGTCGAGGTGATGCAAACCCATGGCTTGTAAGCGTGCCGCATGGTCACGCGCTTGCGCAGGTTTGATGGACGACATGTCGATGTGGACCGCGCCCTTGGGCATGGCTTGTGCGGTGCCCTGGTCGAACATGACCTGTTCAACAATGTCACCGTTTTCCAGCATGGTGATGAGCACCTCGGCCTGCGCCGCAGCAAGTGCTGCGGTGTCATGCACGGTGGCACCGAAAGCAGCAGCGCGCTCGGCTTTGTCGCGGCTGCGGTTCCACACATGCACGGTGTGGCCGGCTTCACACAAGCGGCGGCTCATGGGCAATCCCATGAAGCCAATTCCTAAAAAAGCAATCTTCATGTTCTTACTTGGCAAACATGTCTTCCATGGCCTTGCGGACCTGGTAGGCATGGGTGGTGGTGTCCATGGCCACATCGGCCCAGCTCAAAGACTGGCCTTTTTTGACCGGGCGCACCACTTTCACGTTGTGCGCCAAGCCCAGTGGCAAGCCGCCCATCTTGGCAGATGTGCTGGCCGGCAGGAGCTTACCCCAAACCGTGTAACCGCCTTCACCGTCGAGCATGTCGCCGGGTTGCAAATCGCGCTTGGCGGTGGCCACCACATCGGCGTTCCAACCTGTGGCCACACCCGTGGGTTCATGGCGCAGCGCGACCGAGGCTACCGACACCCCCACCTCCAGGCCAATCAGGTGCCAACGCTTGTAAAGCGTGAAGTAACGGCCGCTGGGGTCGGTGTGGGCGTTGTACTCTTCAAAGCAATTCTTGATGTAGTCGGTCTCGGCCTCCACCGTGACCCACACACCCATGCGGATGTCGTAAGGAATTTTGCGGCCATCAGCTTCGAGCGAAGAGATGACTTCGACCATGCCTTTGCGCTCGAGCACACCACCTTCGCTGATCGGGCGGGTCACATAAGGGATGTCTTCCACGCTGGCCGGTGGGTACAGCAAGCCGTTGGAAGGCACGCTCAAGCCGGTGGCGTTGGACACCGCCGTGCTTTCGATCGAAGGTTTGGAGCCGTCCAAAAAGCTGTTGAACATTTTTGGGTTCAAACCACCCCGCGCGGCTTGCTCAGGCGTCAGGCCATAGTTGCCCCACACGGTTTCAGGTGTGGACTCGCAGAAATGCGGCAGCCATTTGTGGCCGCGGCCCGCAGCCACCACCGGGAAACCGCAGGTGCGTGCCCAATCCACCAGGTCGCAAATCAAGGCAGGCTGGTCACCGAAAGCCATGGAATACACCAGGCCCGCTTGCTCGGCCTTGCGGGCCAACAGTGGGCCGCAAAACGCATCGGCTTCCACCGTCACGTTCACCACATGTTTGCCGTTCTCGAAGGCTTTGAGGATGTGGTCTACCGCGGCAACCGGGTTGCCGGTGCATTCCACAATGATGTCGATGGCGGGGTGGCTGACCAAAGCCTCCCAGTTGTCGCTGATGTGGGTTGCTCCTGTTTTGATAGCGTCATCCAAAGACGCGGCTTGAATGACGGCCGGATTCCAGCCCACGCGCGCGAGGTTGACGCGGGCATTGTCAGGCGACAGGTCAGCAATACCGACCAGGTGCACGCCGGGTGTGCGCGGGATTTGGGCCAGGTACATGGAGCCGAATTTGCCCGCACCGATCAGACCGATGCGTACAGGCTTGTGATCAGCGGCGCGTTGTTGAAGTTTGGCGTAGAGGTTCATGGATGGACGACATAACAGGGGACGCTACGGCTGCAACGTTACCCCAGGTGGGCGAAAGGTTGAAGATAGGGTGGTGTTGGGCTAACTCAGGCCGAGACCGGTGTGTGTTCTTGCGCAGCGAGTTCGCGGGTCATGTAAAGCGCGGCTTCATGGCTGTGGTCGGTCACCAGGGCTTGGGCGAGTTCGCTGTTGCCGTCCTCAATCGCTTGGGCAATCGCGGCATGCTCGTCCCACACGTTTTGGCGCAGCTGTGTGGCTTGCAGCACCGCACCAATCGCACGGCGGATGTGGCACCAATGCACACGCGCACTTTGCTCAATCAGCGGGTTGCCCGAGGCGGCGTACAAGGCCTGGTGAAAATTCACATCAGCCACGATGAGCTGCTGCAGGTTTTTGCTTTTCTGCGCAGCGCGGCCCGCTTTGATGAGCGCAGGGTCGAGCTTGGCACGTCGCTGGGCTGCGAGTTTCGCGGCCAGCGCATCCAGGGCGCCGCGCAGCTCATACACCTGCGCAGTCAGGGCGCTGGTCAGCGGTGCGACCAGCACGCCGCGCCCGGGCGCATCCAACACCAGGCCGTCATGCTTGAGCATGCGCAGGGCTTGCAACACCGGTTGACGTGAGACGCTGAGCTGTTCGGCCAGTTCTTCTTGGGTGACGCGTTGGCCGGGGCTGAGTTGGCCTTGGCTGATGGCATCCACCAGGCGCTCGTAGACCTGTTCAACCAGGTCAGGCGAGGTTTGCACTTGGAAAATAGGTGTCATGGCCATCGGTTGTTTTGTACTCTGTATACAGAATACCTCAAAACCAGCCTAGCGTCAATGCGAATAAGTACTGTCTCGGCCTAGGTCTGAATTGACCATGAGAAAAGACGATTCTTACCATTGGCGCGGAGCCGTCATGGCGGAACAATCAACTCCGCCACATCTGCAGCGATGCAGAGCCGGAAAGCCACAGATCTCACGTAGACCGCTGGGTTGCAAACACCGATGCTTGAACAGTTGGGTTCAAGTGCGGTGAAAGCAGCCTGGTCACTTTTTGACGCCGGGTTGTGATAAAGATACTTCTTGGAGTCTTCAAATGACCGTTGCTTCTACTTCCGCTCATCCGTCCACCATCAGCTTGGCCACCTCGGCCAAAATTTTGGCGCCTCTGGCTGCACCCGCGTTGGCTTTGCCCAGCCTGAGCACGGCCAAAGTCAGCGCCTTGGTGAACACCGCCACCACGGCCACCACCGCAGCCACCAAAGTACTCGAGACCAAAGTCGCCACCGTGGCTGCTGCGGTCAACAACGTGGTGGCCGCTAAAGTGGCCGAAGTGAAAGAGCTCAGCGTGCCCGTGGCGCAAACCCAAACGGCTGCGGTGAGTGTCACTGCCGCTGCTGCCCAAAAACTCACGGCTGCGGTGAAAAACATCGCCACGCCCGATGAGTTGCACCTCAACACGGCCGTGACCGTGCCGGTGCAAAAAGTGGTGGCTGCCGCTGCGGATGTGGCGGGCAAGGTCAATGTGGATCTGAGCTGGGTCAGCGTGCAAACCACCGACAGCAGCATCAAAGAAACCTCGCAAGTGATTTTGGGCGACAAAGTGCTGGCCGGCTTCAAAGACCAAGGCATCACCATCCCTGGCATCGACAAAATCACCTCGCCTGTGGCGGGCATTGATGGCAAGGCGATTGTGAATGCGGTGGCAGGTGGCTTGAAAGACATCACCGTGCCGGTGAATGTCAACCACGATTTGAACGCCACCACACCTGCGAAGAACGTGGTGATCAGCACCCCCGATTTGGGCCTGGTGAAAACCGTCACCGCGTCTTTGGGCGATGTGAAGGTAGGCACCCCCAGCGGCGAGCAGTCGGTGGGTGGCAGCAACCTGGGTGGTGACCTCACCGCCAAGCTGGGCGCGATCCTTCCCGGCAAAACATTGTTGGCCCAAGAGATCAAGCCCATCCACATCAACCCCGAACCCATCAAGGTCGGCGCTGTGGTGGCGGATGTGGTTACCAAAGTGGCCGTGACAGCAGCCGCTGTGACCAGCGCCACCTTGCCCACCCTCAAGACCCCGGCACTCTCTGGCGACTTGCCCACCGCGGGTCACGGTCAAGTGGACAAAACCATCGAGCTCAAAGGCTACACACTGAACTTGCCCACCGACAAGCTGGTGGCCCATGTGGACCTGCAATCGGTGAACTCGCTTTCTGGCTTGGCGTATGTCGAAGGCGTGCCCAAGCTTGACAAAGCCCTGGCCCTCAATTCAGATGTGCTGGCTGTGAGCAAGTTGGTGGCACAAGTGGGCCTGACCGACATCCAGCCTGGCTTGAAGATCTCTGACACCAAGATGGACCTGCACACCGACCTGCCCGGTTCTTACCACCTGGCACCTGCCATGGAGTTCAGCCCCTATGCGGGTCACACCAACGAGTCGGCCGGCGCTAACACCCACGCTAATGGTGGCTACCAGGCTGACCACACCGAGATCATCAAGATCGTTGGTGCAGGCACCGAGTCGCCCGTGCACTACGGTTGATGGTTTGAATGAACTGAGGTCAGTCACTCAGTGCAACCCGCCCGCCGCAAGGCCGGCGGGTTTTTTCATGCGCTGGTTTTGTGCAGGTAGCTGTTGATCGGTGGCAGGTGCTGTGTGAGGATGCGGCAAGCGTCCTCACAGTGCTGGATCGACAACTTTTCAGCCAGATCGGCATCACCCGCAGCCATCGCATCAGCGATGGCTTGGTGGTCATCCCAAGAGGTGTCGCGTTGCTTCACATGTTGCAGCACTGCGCCCATCATGCGGCGGATGTGGCGCCAATGCGCGCGTGCGCTTTGAGAAATCAAGTCGTTGCCCGAGGCCGCGTACACCGCTTCATGGAAGGCCATGTCGGCCTCAATCATGGCTTTGACGTACTTGCCTTTGGAGGCACGTCGGCCTTGCGCAATCAGCGCCGGATCAATCTTGGCGCGGCGTTGCGCGGCCAAGCGCGCACTCAAGCCATCGAGCGAGCCACGCACCGCGTAAATCTGGGCCATGGCCTGCGGGTCGATCTGCGAGATCACCACCCCGCGCCCGCGCGTTGCCGGGCTCAGGCCCGCGGCATCCACCACCAAACCATCGAGCTTGAGCTGGCGCAGGGCCTGGTGCACAGGCTGACGCGAGACCGCCAACCGCGTGGCGATGTCTTCCTGGGTGATGCGCTGACCAGCGGCCAATGAGCCGTCGCAGATCGCGTCGAGCAGGGCTTTGTAGACCTGGTCGACCATGTCAGGCGAGATGTCGAGGAGGATGGGCGGAGGTGTCATGGTTTTCTGTATACAGAATACCACGAACCGAACGCGACAGGTGATAACCGGCTACCACCGCGCTTGTGTCAAGATGCGCTCCTCAACTTTTTCTAACGCCAACATGAGCAAAATCGCCCGCCCCGCCAAGTCCACACCGGCCTGGCTAGACAGCATGTACAACAACCGCGCCTTGGTGCCCGACCATGCCCGCCACTTTGTGCAATGGGCGGACGCCTCTGAAGACGCGCGCGAGGCCCACATCTGTTTGAGCAACATCGCCTATGGCGACGGCCCGATGGAAACGCTCGATGTGTTTCCGGCCAAACAAGCCAACAGCCCGGTGATGGTGTTCATCCACGGCGGTTACTGGCGCTCGCTGGACAAGTCGGACCACTCGTTCATTGCGCCGGCCTTTGTCAACGAAGGTGCGTGTGTGGTGGTGCCCAATTACGCGCTGTGTCCGGCCGTCACCATTCCAGAGATCGCGCTGCAGATGGTCAAGGCCTTGGTCTGGACTTACCGTCATGTGGCCCAGCATGGTGGCGACCCTGAGCGCATCACCGTCATTGGCCATTCTGCCGGTGGTCACTTGGCCGCCATGATCTTGTCTTGCTTGTGGAAACAAGTGGACAAGAGTTTGCCTGCTGATTTGGTCAAAGACGCGATGTCGATTTCGGGCTTGTATGACCTCGAGCCGATCATGAAAACCCCGTTCTTGAAAGAGTCGCTGCGCCTCACGCCGGCACAGGTGAAGCTGGCCAGCCCGGCCTACTTCAAAGCGCCCAAGCACGGCAAGCTTTACGCCTTGGCAGGTGCCGATGAAAGCGCGGAGTTCATCCGCCACAACCAGCTGATTCAAGACGCCTGGGGCAAGAAAAAAGTGCCGGTGTGTGAACTGGTGCCACAGCGCAACCACTTCAGCATCGTGGAAGACCTGAGCGCGCCCTGGACCGAGCTGCACAAGCTGGCCGTGGCCATGGTCAAAGCGGCCTGAGTTTCATCGGGCTATCATCATGCGGCGACTGCGCAGCATGATGACTTGGCACGGTGCCCAGGCAGTGTGACGGCCTTGTTCCTACAATCGGGGCATGTCCTTTGCCTTTGATGACGCAGCCCCCCAGCGCGCTGCGTCCCCCTTGCTTCATAACCTCAACCCTGAGCAGCTCAGCGCCGTCACCCTGCCGCCTGAGCACGCGCTGATTCTGGCGGGGGCCGGTTCGGGCAAAACCCGGGTGCTCACCACCCGCATCGCTTGGTTGTTGCAAACCGGCCAAGTGACCCCCGGTGGTGTGCTGGCGGTGACCTTCACCAACAAAGCCGCGCGCGAAATGATGACGCGCCTGACCAGTTTGTTGCCCGTCAATGTGCGCGGGATGTGGATCGGCACCTTCCACGGTTTGTGCAACCGCCTGCTGCGCGCGCATTGCAAAAGCGTGAACCTGCCTTCCACCTTTCAGATTCTGGACACCCAAGATCAGCTCAGCGCCATCAAGCGTTTGTGCAAACAGTTCAAGGTGGACGACGAGCGTTTCCCGCCCAAGCAACTGCAGTGGTTCATCGCAGGTTGTAAAGAAGACGGCCAGCGACCCGGTGATGTGGCGGTGCGAGATGAAGACACCCGCAAAAAGGTAGAGATTTACCAGCTCTACGAAGAGCAATGCATGCGCGAAGGCGTGGTGGACTTTGGTGAGTTGCTGCTGCGCTCTTACGAATTGCTGCGCGACCACCCGCATATCCGCGCGCATTACCAGCAGCGCTTTCGCCATATTTTGATTGACGAGTTCCAAGACACCAACAAGCTGCAATACGCCTGGATCAAGCAACTCGCTGGCTTGGGCGAGCACGGTGGTGCGGTGCTGGCCGTGGGTGATGACGACCAGAGCATTTACGCGTTTCGCGGCGCGAATGTGGGCAACATGGCCGACTTTGTGCGCGAGTTTTCGGTGCGGCACCAAATCAAGCTCGAGCAAAACTACCGCAGCTACAGCAACATTCTGGATTCAGCCAACGCGCTGATCAGCCACAACAGCCGTCGCCTGGGCAAGAACCTGCGCACCACCCAAGGCCCGGGCGAACCGGTGCGTGTGTATGAAAGCAGCACAGATCTGGCCGAAGCACAGTGGATGGTTGATGAAATGCGCCAGCTGGTGCGCGACGACATGCCGCGCAAAGAGATCGCGGTGCTTTACCGATCGAACGCACAAAGCCGGGTGATTGAAACCGCCTTGTTCAACGCCGGCATGCCTTACCGCGTGTACGGCGGTTTGCGGTTTTTTGAACGTGCGGAAATCAAGCACGCCCTGGCTTACCTGCGCTTACTTGAGAACCCCAACGACGACACCAGTTTTTTGCGCGTGGTGAATTTCCCGCCGCGTGGCATTGGTGCGCGCACATTGGAGGTGTTGCAAGACACCGCCCGTGCGGCAGGTTGCTCGCTGCATGACGCGGTGAGCGCCATGACGGGCAAGGCCGGTGCGAACCTGGGCGCTTTCGTGGCCAAGATCGATGTGCTGCGTGAGCAAAGTGCGGGTATGACCCTGCGCAACATCATCGAATTGCTGTTGGACCACAGCGGTTTGGTCGAGCATTACCAAGCCGACCGCGAAGGCGAAGACCGGCTCGAGAACTTGGCTGAATTGGTCAACGCCGCAGAGAGCTTTGTGTCGCTCGAAGGCTTTGGCCGCGAAGCCCTGGCCATGAATGCGTCTGACTCGGCTTGGGATGAACCCGAGGCTGCGGTTGCAGCACCCACGGTGGGGCTGGATGACACCGGCGAAGTCATGTCGCCACTGGCCGCGTTTCTCACCCATGCCGCCTTAGAAGCTGGTGACAACCAAGCGCAAGATGGGCAAGATGCGATCCAGCTCATGACGGTGCACGCCAGCAAGGGGCTGGAGTTTGATGCGGTCTTCATCACCGGCATGGAAGAAGGTTTGTTCCCACACGAAAACTCGATGAACGACTTCGATGGTCTGGAAGAAGAACGTCGTTTGATGTACGTGGCCATCACCCGTGCGCGCCAGCGTTTGTACCTCAGTCACTCGCAAACCCGCATGCTGCATGGGCAAACGCGCTACAACATTCGCAGCAGGTTCTTTGATGAACTGCCTGAAGGCGCGCTCAAATGGCTCACGCCCAAGAACCCGGGCTTCGGTATGCCGGTGGCTGCACCGCGCTCATCGGGCGCCGTGCCGTCTTGGGTGCAGCCTGCCTGGGGTGCGAGTGGTTTGGGCACGAATGAGCCGGTGCAAAAAGATGCCGACACCCATGGCCTCAAAGTGGGCATGCAGGTGTTTCACACCAAATTTGGCGAGGGCAAAGTGCTCACCTTGGAAGGGGCCGGTGCTGATGCGCGTGCGCAAGTCAACTTCCCCCGGCATGGTGTGAAGTGGCTGGCCTTGTCGGTGGCCAAGCTCACGCCGGTGTGATGCTTGGCGTTGACTCGGTGAACGAGTCGCGGAAGGTGAAGTAAAACGAGGTGAAGAACATGCTGGCCATGATCAGCATCAGCGGCATGACCAAGAGCGCAAACAACTCGGGGTCGACGAGCGAGGTCAGCAGCATCAAGGCGCTGGCTGCGGCCATGAACACCGCGAACCATGCCAGGGCGTACACCAGGTAAGCCCCCATATTGCGCCAGCAGGCCATCCAACTGAAGAACAAGCTCTTGGTGGGTGACACGCCATGCCAATGCACCAAGGCCGGGGCATGCCAAAACACCATCGACAAAGGCAGGTACAAAGCCATGGCCAGCCAGGCTGCGGCTTGGAATTCACCGCTTTGCAGTTTGTCCATCGACAAGCTGCCTCCCACCAAATAAAGCTTGGCAAACTGGCCGCCATCGACCAAGGTGGTCAAAGCCATGATGATCAGAAAGCCCACCGCGTACATGGCACCGAGTTGCAGCATGGCGCGGCCTTGGCTGCGACCAGCCCGAAACGCGCTGACCAAAATAACCGGCATGGGAAATTTGCCGCCATCGGCCTCTTTGCTGGCCGCCATCAAACCCAGGGTGGCTGCAGGCAACAAGGCCAGGGCCAGGGCGCTGCCCAGATAAGGCACCACACCAGCGACCGACATGGCCGCCATGAACATGAAAAACAAACCCGACATGGCCAAAGGTTGGCGCCAGAAGGTGCGCACACCCGCCTTGACCCAGGTGATGCCGGTGCGCGGTGTGACGGTGTTCAGGTGCATACCGCGGTGTCCAGCAAATCTTGCGTGCGCACCGGGTGGCGCACACGTTGGGTGAGCACGCGCTCGAAATGCGTGGGGTCATGCGGCTGCAGCACGCTGGCTTGGCGTGGCAGGTGAAAGTCCCACAGCCGTGAGGTCCAAAAACGCAAGGCGCCTGCGCGCAACATCGCGGGCAGCAACTCGCGTTCTTCGGCGGTGAGGGGGCGTTGCTCGGCATAGGCCTGCAAAAACGCTTGCGCACGCTCTGCATCATGCACACCGGTGGCCAGGTCGATGCACCAGTCGTTCAAACACACCGCGATGTCAAAGAGCCAGGTGTCCACACCCGCGAAATAAAAATCAAAAAAGCCGGTGAGCTCGGGCTGATCTGCTGGCGCGTCGGTGGCAAACATCACGTTGTCGCGAAACAAATCGGCATGCACCGGACCGCGTGGCAAGGCGGTGTAGCTCGATGACGCTGCCACATGGTTTTGGTAGGCCAGCTCCGAGCGAATCAAAGCCGCTTGCGCATCGGTGAGGTAAGGCAAGACCACGGGTACGGTGTCGTTCCACCAGGCCAGGCCACGCAGATTCGGTTGGCTGCGTGGGTAGTCTTGGCCGGCCAGGTGCATGCGCGCGAGCATGCCGCCCACTTGCGCGCAATGCGCGGCGGTGGGGGAGAGCTCGCTTTTGCCACGCAGGCGGTTCACCACCGCAGCAGGCTTGCCTTGTACGGTTTGCAGGATGTCGCCTGCCGCATCGGCGGCTGGGTCGGGCACAGCGATGCCCTGGAGCGCCAGGTGCTTCATGAGCCACAGGTAAAAGGGTAGTTGCTCAAAGCTCAGGCGCTCGAACAGGGTCAGCACATACGCGCCCTGGTCGGTGGTGACAAAGTAGTTGGTGTTCTCAATGCCGCCTGCGCAACCTTGCATGTCTTGCAGGGTGCCCAGCTTGAGTCGGGTCAGCAGCGCTTGAGCCTCATCGAATGAGACTTCGGTGAAAACCGCCATGCTTAAAAACCCAGCACTTTCCAGCCGCGCGAGCTGGTCTGGCCGCTGTCGCTGTTGTCGGTGGCGGGGTTGCGGTTGCTGCTGTGGGTGCCCAGCTCGTAAGAGGGCATGTTTTTCGGTTGAACGGTGATGGCCTGGGTTTGGCCACCCACCCGCACCTCGTCGATGCGCACCGAGTTATCTTCCACGCGGATGCGCTCAATGCGTGGCTCCACCGGCGCCTTGCCTGGCGCTGGGGCAGGGGTGGATTGAGCGTGGGCTTGGCCCAGGGCGAGGCTGCACAGGCACAAAGCCAGGAGGAGGGGTGTACGCATGCCTGCATTGTAAAACCTCAAGGCCGCTGGCAGGGCGGTGCGTTCACGGGCTTTGCGCAGGCACAATGGGGCCATGTCTGAGAAGAAAACCTTGCTGCTGGTCGACGGTTCCAGCTATCTTTACCGCGCCTTTCATGCCATGCCGGATTTGCGGGCCGTGCCAGGCGACCCGACCAGTGCGCCCACTGGGGCGATCCGCGGCATGATCAACATGCTGCAAAGCCTGCGCAAAGAAGTGCCGGCTGACTTTGTGGCCTGCGTGTTCGATGCCAAAGGCCCGACCTTTCGCGACGAGATGTACCCCGAGTACAAAGCCCACCGCTCGCCCATGCCCGATGATTTGCGCGCGCAAATCACCCCCATCCACGAGGTGGTGCGCCTGATGGGTTGGACGGTGCTGGATGTGCCCGGTGTGGAGGCTGATGATGTGATTGGCACCCTGGCGGTCACCGCTGCGGCACAAGACATCGAGGTCACGGTGAGCAGCGGCGACAAAGACCTGGCCCAGCTGGTCACGCCCCACATCACCATCATCGACACCATGAACGGCAAACGCCGCGATGTGGCCGGGGTGACCGAAGAATTTGGCGTGCCCCCGCACCTGATGATTGACTACCAAACCCTGGTGGGTGACGCGGTGGACAACGTGCCCGGTGTGCACAAAGTGGGCCCCAAAACCGCGGCCAAGTGGCTGCAGGAATTTGGCAGCCTGGACAACATCGTGGCCAACGCCGACAAGATCAAAGGCGCAGCGGGCGAGAACCTCAAGCAGGCCCTGGCCTGGTTGCCCACCGGGCGCCAGTTGCTGACCATCAAAACCGATTGCGCTTTGCAAGACCACATTCCGGGCTTGCCAGGCCTGGCCGCCCTGGCCACGGTTGAGCCTGACCTGACCAAGCTCAAAACTTTTTACGAGCAATACGGCTTCAAAGGCTTAGCCCGCGCTTTGGGTGGCGATGCCAGCGAGCCTGGCATGGCCAAATCTGCCCCCAAACCTGCTGCACGCACCAAGCCATCGGCCATGCCGGGTTTGTTTGACGAACCCGAAGAGGCGCAGCCGCAGCCCTCCAGCGTCACGCAAGTGAACTACGAAACCGTGCTGGACTGGGCCGCTTTTGATCAGTGGCTGGCCAAGTTGCATGCTGCAGAATTGGTAGCACTGGACACAGAAACCACCTCGCTGGACGATATGTTGGCCGAGGTGGTGGGCTTGTCCTTCAGTGTCACGCCGGGTGAAGCGGTTTACATTCCGCTGGCTCATCACTACCCTGATGTGCCCACGCAATTGCCGCGCGACGAGGTGCTGGCACGCTTGAAGCCCTGGCTGGAAAACCCGCAGGCCAAGAAGCTGGGCCAGCACATCAAGTACGACCGCCATGTCTTGGCTAACCACGGCATAGAGGTGCAAGGTTATGTGCACGACACCATGCTGCAAAGCTATGTGCTTGAAGTGCACAAACCCCACGGTTTGAGCAGCCTGGCCGAGCGTCATTTGGGGCGCAGCGGCATCACCTACGAAGAGCTGTGTGGCAAAGGTGCGCAACAAATTCCGTTTGCCCAGGTGCCGATCGACAAGGCCGCGGCCTACAGCTGCGAAGACTCCGACCAAACCCTGGACGTGCACCTGGCCCTGTGGCCGCTGCTGCAAGCCAACGACAAACTGCGCTTCATTTACGAGCTGGAAATGGCCAGCTCTGAAGCGCTTTACCGCATCGAGCGCAATGGTGTGCTGATTGATGGCCCCACCTTGGCCGCGCAAAGCCAGGAACTGGGCCAGCGCATTGTGACCCTGGAAACCCAGGCCCATGAATTGGCCGGGCAAATTTTTAACCTGGGTTCGCCCAAACAAATTGGCGAGATTTTCTTCACCAAACTGGGCTTGCCGGTGGTGAAAAAAACCGCGACAGGTGCGCCCAGCACCGATGAAGAAGTGCTGGAAAAATTGGCCGAAGACTACCCGCTGCCTGCGAAAATTTTGGAGCACCGCAGCCTGGCCAAACTCAAAGGCACGTACACCGACAAGTTGGCGCAACTGGCCTTGCCACGCACCGGCCGCGTGCACACCCACTACGCGCAGGCGGTGGCAGTGACCGGCCGCTTGAGCAGCAACGACCCGAACCTCCAAAACATCCCCATCCGCACACCTGAAGGCCGTCGCGTGCGCGAGGCTTTTGTCGCGCCGCCGGGTTGTGTGATTGCCAGCGCGGACTATTCGCAAATCGAGTTGCGCATCATGGCGCACATCAGCGATGACGCGGCTTTGCTCAAAGCTTTTCACGAGGGGCTGGATGTGCACCGCGCAACAGCCGGCGAAATTTTTGGTGTGAGCCCGCAAGAGGTCAGCAGCGAGCAGCGGCGTTACGCCAAGGTGATCAACTTCGGTTTGATTTACGGCATGAGCGCCTTTGGCTTGGCCAAGGCCCTGGGCATCGACAACACCGCGGCGCGCAACTACATCACCCGCTACTTTGAGCGTTACCCCGGCGTGAAGCGCTACATGGACGAGACCCGCGAACAAGCCAAGGCGCGCGGTTATGTGGAGACGGTGTTCGGGCGGCGTTTGTACCTGCCCGAGATCAACTCACCCAACGGCCCGCGCCGTGCGGGGGCGGAACGTGCGGCGATCAACGCGCCCATGCAAGGCACCGCGGCCGACCTCATCAAGATGAGCATGGTCAAGGTGCAGCAGGTGCTTGATGCCGAGCAGCGCGGCATCAAAATGATCATGCAGGTGCACGACGAGTTGGTGTTTGAGTTGCCCGAATCTCAAGTGGACTGGGTGCGCACCAACATCCCGGCTTTGATGGCCGGTGTGGCGCAACTCAAAGTGCCTTTGTTGGCCGAGGTGGGCGTGGGGCCGAACTGGGACAAGGCCCATTGACCCGCGACATCAAATCAACCGCGCCCTGACGCTGCGGCCTTTGACCTTGCCATGGTTCAAGGCGTCCAAGGCTTGGGCTGCCAGGTCGCGTTGCACCGCCACAAAGGTGCAGAAATCGGTCACGGTGATCTTGCCCACCTGCTCGCGGGTCAGGCCCGCTTCGGCGGCCAACGCGCCCATCACATCGCCCGGGCGAATTTTTTCTTTGCGGCCACCCAAAATTTGCAAGGTCTTCATGGGCGGACGCAGCGGCTCGGGGCTCTTGGGTGTGAGTTCGCTCACCGGGTACCAGACCGAGGCCGATTGGTTTTGCTCGATGCGGCCCACATAGCCCATCTCGTCCATGCTGGCCAGGTTCAAAGCCAGACCGGCTTCGCCCGCACGCCCCGTGCGCCCGATGCGGTGCACATGCACTTCTGCATCGGGGGTGATGTCCACATTGATCACCGCTTCCAATTCTTTGATGTCCAACCCGCGCGCAGCCACGTCGGTGGCCACCAGCACCGAGCAGCTGCGGTTGGCAAACTGCGCGATCACCTGGTCGCGGTCGCGTTGTTCCAGGTCGCCGTGCAAAGCCAGGGCCACAAAGCCTTCGGCTTGCAGCAAGTCCAGCAGTTCGTTGCAGCGTTGTTTGGTGTTGCAAAACGCGATGCTGCTGGCTGGCCTGAAGTGGCGCAGCAACTGGGCCACGGTGCTCAAGCGGTTGGCGCGGGT
>CANGLW010000010.1 GCA_947454955.1 Comamonadaceae bacterium | reverse complement strand
TTCAAAGCACCCTGCCATCTGTGAGCCTCACCACACAAGGTGATGGATAGTCTGGCATGACCCTGAGAATTTGACAGTTATCAAGTTTCTGAGCTTGATCTGCATCGAAACTGGCGTTGTCTGTCGTGCAAAAGCGCAGATGCAAGCCTTATATCAAGGCTTGGAGCCAATCGAAAGGATAGATCATGGGCCTCGAATCGTTGGACATCAATAAGAACTCTGGAACGCGTTACCAAAGTCAGATGGTGAGTTTTCAATCGCCCCGTGGTGCGGCACCCAAAGTCAGTTGCAACTCCTGCAACATGCGTGAAATTTGCATTCCCATGGGGCTCAAACATGAAGAGCTTGAACGCCTGAGCAGCCTGATTGCCGTTCGCAAGCGTGTAAAAAAAGGGGCGGCCTTGTACCGGGGTGGTGAAGAGTTCACCTCTCTTTACGCGGTTCGCACAGGTGTGTTTAAAACCGTGGTGAGTGCCGCCGATGGCCATGACCAAGTCACTGGCTTTCACATGGCCTCCGACATGATGGGTTTGGATGGCGTGCACAACCACCAACACTCCAGCAGTGCCATTGCTTTAGAAGACTCTGAAGTTTGTGTGGTGCCTTTTGGGCAACTTGAAGATCTGTCGCATGACATGCCCGCTTTCCAACACCAGCTTCACCGGATGATGAGCCGGGAAATTGTGCGCGAGCACAACGCCATGCTGCTCTTGGGTAGCATGCGGGCCGATGCAAGACTGGCCGCTTTTTTGCTGGACCTGATACAACGCTTGACGCGACGCGGTTACTCCAGCCATCAGTTGGTTCTGCGCATGACGCGCGAAGAGATCGGTAGCTACTTGGGCCTCAAGCTTGAAACTGTGAGCCGTATGTTTTCCAAGTTTGTGGAAGACGGCTTGATTGAGGTCAAGCTGCGAGATGTTCGCATCCTCAAGCCCGATGGCTTGGAAGCCATCCTGCATACGCACCATTGATGTCGCGCTGATCGCCATGCCCTTGCGGCATGGCGGATGAGCCCGTCACCAGCAGCCCCGATTGCTTTGTGCGCTGCAGCACAAAGCAATCGGCGAGCCTGGCTGACATTTGTGCTGTAACGCACACCTTCCATGCGATAGCTTGACAAATGTCACCCTCGATAGGCCTTTGAAGATGACATTCGTTGATTTGAGCCTATATTAGTTTTATCAGTTTTTGACCAGGGGCAGCGACAAGCCTCAGGTCTGGGCTGGATGTTCACACTTAGGCGCAACTCGAATCCAGGTTGGACGTCGGTTCCATGATCGATCTATGCCCATGCCCTCATCGTCAGAAAAAAAATCCAGCCTGCGTTTGAACGATTTGGATTTGCGCATTGGCCAGACTGTCCAGCTGATCAGCCATGGCCAACAGCCCACCAAGCATTTCACCCGCCTGATCGGCCATGCAGAACCCGATTTTTTGATGCTTCGCTTGCCAGTCGCCAACGGCTGGACCGTCACATTTGAAGAGGGTCAGTCGTTTGACCTGCGGGTGTTTTGCGGTGTGTCGCTCTACGAGTTTGAAACGCGACTGCAAGCGCTGCTGCTGCACCCGCGCAACTACATGCTGATGAGCTGCCCACAGAAAATTCGTGAAACCCGCTTGCGCTCGCACCAGCGGGTGACTTGTGATTTGCCCGTGAAGGTGCTTCAGGCGCCTAAGCTGTCGGGCGAGGCGCCGCTCGGCACTTACCGCTTTCAGGACCTGAGTGGCCTGGGCGCGGCGTTATTAGCACCGCAGGCATTGGGCGATGTGGGGCAGTCACTTCAGCTTGAGCTGTCGTTTGCCTTGGCGGCCACGGGCACGCAAGAGACGCTGGTCTTGGACGCAGACATCCAAACAGTACAGCCCTTACGGGACGCTTCCGGTCAAAGCTCGGGCTTCCAGATTGGCATCCGGTTCCATCAGATCGAGCCTTGCGTGCTGCTGTTGGTCAATGAACTGCAAAAGCCGCTGTCGCACGGCGCTGTCAACGTTAAACAACTCGCATGAGGGTTGACCCATGATCATCCCCTCCAGCAACCTGATGATCAGTCAACTGCGGTTTGAAAAATACAAACATTTAGAGCCGCACTTCCAACTGATTTGCCTGGAGCCTGATCAATTGATCTTTGGTCCCAACGAGGCGATTCATTTTGTTTTCTTCCCCGTCAGCGCGATCATCGCCATGCAGATCGACATATCAGACGGAACCTCTGCGGAAATCGTCCTGATCGGCAAAGAAGGCATGGTGGGCAGTGGGGTGATGGGGGGCAATCAGAACTTCAGCCGTGCCAAGGTGAAGTTTGCAGGCATCGCCTACAAATTGCCTCTTGAGATTTTTCAATCTGAGTTGGCACAAGACCGTGAGTTCCTCAAAATTTGGATGGCCACCACACGCCAGATGATTTTGCAGATCGCCATGCCTACGGTCTGCAGCAGCAAGCACAGCAATGAGCAGCAAATCATCCGCTGGATCATGAACACCTTGGACAAGACGCAAGGTCAGGTCTTGCAGATCACGCACCAAGAACTTGCCGACATTCTGGGCATCAGTCGCGAATCGGTCACCTTGACCGCAGGAAAACTCAGCCATGAAGGCTTGATCGAGATCTCGCGAGGCAAGTTGACCGTGTTGGATCGACCGCAGTTGGAAGCGCGGACGTGTGATTGTTATCGGGTGATGCATCCAGCTTTGAAGCATTGACGGATTGAGCAAAAAGACATTGACCATGCAGGCCCTCATCAAACTCAAACCCATCAAACGCGTCATCGGGCTGGGCATCTTGCTCATCGCCATCTTGGTCATTGTTCCAGCCATGGCCAATTTCCAAAGCATCAATGCCATCGTCAACACACGCTATGTGGCCATCAAATCGCCCATTGACGGTCGCTTGGAAGGCTTTACAAAAATGCCCGGCCAAGCCATTGATGACGCAGAGGAATTGCTCAAGATCAACAACACCCGCCTCAGGGAAAGTGCGGTCAATGAAATGGAAGTTGAGCAAAAAACACTGGCTGAAAGAAGCCTGGGTTTGCAACAACACCTCAAAAATCTGAAGGAGCTTCAAAAAGAGTTGCAAAGCCGAGTGACTGTTCACCGCAGCCATGAACTGCTCAGGCTTGAAGAACAGCTGTCACAAGCCAAATCAGAATTGAAAGCCCAGGAAAGCCTGATCCGAGAGCAGGTGGTTTTGACCCAACGAAACAAGTTGCTGATGAAGGACAACTTCATCTCGCCGGCTCAGCTTGAGGCATCGCAGTACGCGCTGGAGGTCAACCAAAGCCGCGTGGAAGTTTTTCAGGCGCGCATCAAGCTTCTGGAAACCGAAAAGCAAGCGGTGAACAATTTTGTTTACCTTGGTGAAGGTCGAAATGATGTGCCCTACACGCAGCAAAGGCTCGATGACATTCGCCTTCAGATCACCGATGTGACGGCACGCTTGCGAGAAAACGAACAACGCAGTTCAGACGTTCAGTTACAAATCCGCAAAGAGCGCGACAAGATGGCCTTGTCGCAAACGGCCTCTATTCGCTCACCCAGCACCGGCGTTCTTTGGCGCAAATATGGCGACAACGGCACCGAGGTGGTCACGGGCGCAGAACTGGCGCACGTGATTCATTGTGAAAATCTTTTTCTTGATGTGGCGGTTCCAGAGTCGTCACTGGAGTCTTTTGAAATTGGAAAAACGGTTCAATACCGATTGATCGGTAGCACCAAGTGGCTCACGGGCTCGATCGATGCAGCCACAGGCAGCGGCAACAATTTGCAGGATGTGACGCTGGCCGCCCAGCTGAACCGTGAAAAGAAAGATGCCCGCATCTTCGTCAAGATACAGGCCTCTGACTTGGACCACCCAAAGCAAAATTTATGCTACGTGGGGCGCCAGGTGGATGTCAAAGTCCAGCGAGATTGGCGGCCCTCGGTCTGGCTCAGCCGACTCAGCTCCTTTTTGAGCTAAGGCATGGATATCGTCCCATTGCTGCTGGTCACCGGGTTTTTCCTGGCCGTTTGGGACGCACCAAGAACCAATGGCATGGCGCGCAAGCTGGTTTGCCTGGTTCCCGTTTTACTGTCGGTGCAATACCTGATTTGGCGGCTCTTCAACACGGTGTGGATAGGCGACGACGACAGCTTGATGGCGCAGTCGTGGATTCTGGGGGTTTGGGGCATCGAGCTGCTCGCTTGCATCGAAGTGGCAGTCTTCTTATTGATCATGAGTCGCACCAACACACGAAGCGCGCAAGCAGATGCGCATGTCTTGCCCACACCCTTGCCGGCCGTGGACATTTTCATACCCACCTACAACGAACCCTTCGATGTTTTAGAAAAAACCATCATCGCTGCAGCAGCGATGGACTACCCCAACAAAACCGTCTGGGTTCTGGACGATGGGCGGCGCGAATGGTTGCGCGAATTCTGTGAAGACATCGGCGTTCGGCATGTGACGCGTCCCGACAACCTTCATGCCAAAGCCGGCAACATGAACCATGCCTTGGCTTATGCACAAGGTCAATTCATTGCCGTTTTTGATGCGGACTTCGTGCCATCACGTGCATTCATACGCCGCACCTTAGGGTTCTTCAACGACCCGACCATCGGCATAGTCCAAACCCCACAGCACTTCTACAACAAGGACCCGATACAGACCAATTTGGGGTTGATGCAAATTTACCCTGATGAACAACGTTTGTTCTTTGATGAGATGGCTGCCTCGCGTGACGCCTGGCAAGCGGCCTTTTGCTGTGGTTCATGCAGCATCATGCGCCGAGAAGCTGTCGATGCGATTGGCGGCATTCCCACCGACAGCATCACGGAAGATCTGCTCACCACACTGGTGATGCTGCGCAAAGGTTTCAAGACCGTCTACCTCAACGAGCGCTTGAGCATGGGGTTGGCTGCCGAGTCGATTGAAGGTTTTTTTGTGCAGAGAGAACGCTGGTGCCGCGGCGCCATTCAGTCTTTATTTCTGCGCTGGGGGCCTCTGGGGCCTGGTTTGACCCTCATGCAACGGCTCTTGTTTTTCCCCACCAGTTGGTTGACGCAATACACCGTCAGACTGATGTTGATTGCGATTCCTTTGGCCTACTTGCTCCTGGGTTGGCTACCCTTCCATTTCACCAATGTGGGTGACATGGTTTATTACCAACTCCCAGTTTTCCTGGCGTTCTTCCTGGCTTCAAGGAGGCTGGTGGGTGGGCATTTCTCGCCGCTTGTGTCTGGTCCAGCAGGGCTGTTTGCCAGCTTCAGGCTTGGCCCCACCGTGGTTGCCTCGCTCATCAAGCCTTTTGGCCAGCCTTTCAAAGTGACCCCCAAAGGCTCTGATGCCAGCCATGGACGACGCGTGGATTTTTTCACCCTGGGCATGATCTTGCTTTGCATGGGCCTGACCTTGGCGGGCTTGTTGGTCAATGTGGTGCCTGAGTTGGCGCTCGTGCCCTACGACGAGTTTTTCCCCGTCGCGGTGTTCTGGTCCCTGATGAACATTGCCACCTTGGCCATGGCTGCCTTGCTGTGTTTTGAAGGCGCGCGCGTGCGAAAAGAAGAACGGTTTTTCACCTCCGAATCGGCCCTCATCCATGACGGCGACCGTTCATTTCCAGCTGACCTCAACGACGTCAGTGTAGATGGCTGCAAGCTGGACTTACCGACGGGGGTGCCTTCCAAGTTCCACCCGGCCACAACCAGCGTCACAGTCGAGGGTGTTGGTCGGGTCAGGATCAAACCGATACGCCAAACCGCCCACCATTTGGCGGCGGTCTTTCAGTATGAGGACCAGGCACAGCGCAAGGCCATGATCCTCAAACTTTTTTCGGGCAAATACGCCACCGTCAAGCCTGCCACCAGCAGCACCCGACGACTCATCGTGACTTTATGGAAGAAAACATTTGATGCGTAAGTTCTCTGTAGCCCAGGGCTCGTACCCCGCCTCCGCAGTGTCTGAATTTGCAAAGGTGATGACCGTCGGTCTTGTGTTGATGGGCAGCTGCCTGTCCCTGCAATCTTTTGCACAAACCACAGGGGCCAATGCCGCACCGATCAAGCCACCGGTCTACATCGGATTCGACGATGCCTATGGTCAAAAGACCAACACCTCGGCCATGTCCATCGAATGGGGCATCAAAGCGGCGATGGAAGACATCAATGCTGCAGGTGGTGTGCTTGACGGCCGCCCTTTGAAGCTGATCACGACCGACAACAAAGGCATCACGGCCAGAGGCAAAGACAACTTCATTGAATTGGCAGCAACCAAAGATTTGGTGGCTGTCTTGGCCGGAAAATTCAGTCCCATCATTGTTGAAATGGTGCCTGAGGCCCAGCGACTCAAGGTGCCTTTGATCAGCGTTTGGGGTTCGGCCGATCTCATCACCGACCACAGCGACAAACCCTCATTCACCTTTCGCCTTTCACTCAAAGATGAATGGGGTGTTGAGGCCATGATGAAACGGCTATCGGCCAAACACAAGGCGCGCAAAGCTTGTGCGATATTGCCCAACACGGAATGGGGAAGGTCTGCAGAGCGCGTGATTCTGAACAAGTCTGCGCAGCAAAAGATTCAGTTCCCCGTTGTGCGTTGGTACAACTGGGGCGATGCCTCTTTGAAAACACACTACCAGTCTTGCCTGGATTCACAAAGCCAGGGCGTCTTGCTGGTTGCCAATGAAAAAGAAGCTGCCGTCTTGATCAAGGAAATTGGAGAGCGCCCCCAAGCTCAGCGCTTACCCGTCGTCTCACACTGGGGGGCTGTGGGCGGAACCTTGCATGAACTGGCCAAAGACGAGCTGTCATCTGTCCGTGTTGAGTTCATACAAACATTCACGTTCATCAACAACAAGCGCCCGCGTACGCTGGCCTTGGCCGACTGGATACTGAAGAACACAGACCTGAAAGACAGCCGAGACATTCCAAGCCCCGTTGGCGCAGCGCATGCCTACGACATGGTGTATCTGCTGGCCAGCGCCATACAAATCAACAAAACAACCAACCCTGAAAAGATCAGGGATGGCCTGGAAAAACTACCGGCTTTCAGCGGTGCCGTCAGGGATTACAGCAAACCATTTTCAGAAAATAGGCACGATGCGCTGGACAAATCACAGCTGTTGTTTGTCACGCTCAGCCCTTCAGGTCGTCTGATTCCGCAAGACTGACATGAAGCAGCCCCTTCAACTCAAGGCACAGATCAGCAAGGAGATATTCAAACTTTTTGGCACCTACATGTTGGTCAGCACGGCACTGATCGTGATTGTGGCCTTGTATGGGATCTACTACTACCAAAAAGAAGAGTTCAAACACTACAAAGCTTTGATTTCAACCAAGTTGGAATCAGAGATCAAAGCGGCTTTCCTGCAAGCGACGGAATTGAGCCAGTCGCCCAATGTCTGGACAGCCATGACAGACAGTGTGGGGCGCGGCAGTTACCTCATACCTGTGTTGGCGAAAGCCAATCAAAACCCTAACTACAAATTCAGCCTGCTCGATTACCGGGGCAGGGAATTCATCCACAGTGGAAACAACGCCATTGAACTGATGGATGTGCTTTGGAGTGTGCAGGAGACCCTCAACGATAACCACGCACACTATGAAATCCTCCAGATTGGACAGAGTTCATACCTGGTGGTCAGTCAACCCATCACCACCAACTTCACAGACAGCATGGTGGGTATTTTGTTGATGCACTTTGACATCGACAAAGCGATCGCCAACCTAGAGATTCCCAAAGACATGCAGATCAGCTTCATGTCAGACATCTTGGAGGACACGCCCTTCAAGTTTTACCAGCAAGGCGAAGACTTCAAGCTGGCATGGCAAGCGGCAGAAGAACCCTACGCAATCCACATCAAACTGGTGCAAAACCATGCGCCGGCCATGCTGTTGATTTGGAGCGGCTTGAGCGTGTCACTGATATGCAGCATGTTCCTTTTTTGGCGCTTGAAGAAGTGGACAACCGAATTCTCTGTGCGCACCACCAGTCGCTTGGACAAACTGGTTGTTTTGGCATCTGACACTTTGCTGGGGCGCAACGTTGCGTCCACCACCGACAACTCAGGCGATGAAATCTCTGAAGTGTCGAACGTCTTGCAAGGCATTCTGCAAAAACAAAGACTGACGACTGAAAAACTGTCCATCTTCTCTCGCGTTTTTGAAACTGCTGCAGAAGCGATTTTGGTCACCAACAGAAAAGGGCTGATTGTCGATCTGAACCGTGCGCTGCTAGACATGACGGGGTACAGCAAAGAGGATTTGATCGGTCAACCCGCTGGGCGTCTTTACCTGAAAGAGCAGTCAAAAAAAGATGTCTCCATCATTGCCAAAAGTGTTCAAAAAAACGGGAGCTGGCGTGGAGAAACCTATTTTCTGAGCCGTCAACAAAGACCAATTCCTGTGCTGCTTTCCGTGTCCACCTTGCGCGACTCTGAAGGCATCAGCCAGGGGTATGTATCGGTTTTTTCAGACATCAGCCCCCTACGTAAAGTTGAACAACAACTCAAAGATTTGCTCTTGGAGGACCAGCTCACCCAATTGCCCAATTACAGAGGGTTTCTGGCCTACATGGACGAGCGCGTCCATGGCGAACGCTTTGCGCTCTTGTTCATTGATTTAGACCATTTCAAGAGCATCAACGACACCTACGGACATGACCAAGGCGATGAAGCTATACGTCTGATTGCGCAGCACCTCAAGTCAGTGTTGCCCGATGGCACCTTCTTGTGCCGCAGGTCTGGTGACGAGTTCATCGCCGTGATCACCGTGAATGAGCCGGTCGAGGATTTCAAGAAAAAACTACAGTTGATTTTCAGACCCCACACTTTAGATTTGAATGACACGACATCAACACAGTTCAGTGCCACATTCAGTGCAGGTGCTGCCCTTTTTCCGGATGATTCGAAAAAAATCAGTGAGCTGCTGATTTTCGCGGACACGGCTTTGCTGAGTGCCAAAGAATCCGGGCGTAATCAGGTCAAATGGCTTGATTCACAGTTGATGAACGCCACCTCTCGCAAAACCAAGATCGATAACAAATTAGCGCTCGCCATCAGTCAAGGAAAAATCCATCCGCACTACCAACCGGAGGTCGATTTGCGCACGGGCAACATCATCGGCTTCGAAGCCTTGGCCCGCTGGCATGACGAAGAGCTAGGCCAAGTGTCGCCGAATGAATTCATTGCACTGGCAGAACAGTCAGGCGCCATTGCAGCTTTGACACAGAGCCTGTTCACCCAGGTGGTTGCAGACAGCCATGCCATGCGAGCCCGCTTTCCTGGTGCAAGCATCGCCTTGAATTCTTCACCGCAGTTGATGGCTGGCAAGTGGCTTTTGACCTTGCTATCAACGCTTGCCACCCAAGAGGAAAATGGACTTCAGGGCTTTGTTATGGAAATCACCGAATCAGATCTTTCCTTGAGCCCAGAGGAGATTTCAAGCCAGCTCAAAGCCATCATGGCGCTTGGCTTGAAAATTGCCATCGATGATTTTGGAAAGTCCTACTCATCTCTGTCGCGACTGGCCAGTATGCCCATTCAAAAGTTGAAGATTGACATGTCGTTCACCGCGGGTCTGGAACGCGAAGAGAACATCAAAATTGTTGCAGGCATCCTGGCTTTGGCCCAATCGCTCGATTTGGACGTCACGGCAGAAGGTGTTGAAAACGACTTGCAGCGAGACACGCTGGTGGCGTTGGGTTGCAAGCAAGCCCAAGGCTATTTGTACGCCAAGCCTATGCCATTGAAGGATGTCCTGGCATTGCCAACAAATTTAAAGCCTGTTCAAATGGCTTGTGGCAGCACTGACTTGGCTTGATTCGCTCCCGCTGAGCGCGAGCTCTGAAAATGTCGAGCGCGCAACTTTAATTTTCTATACCCAACAAACCCGCTGACTGTTGAAGGAGCGTTGATGATGAACATTTACAAATGGATCACGGCTGCGGAGAAGGGCATCTTGATCCTGATTGCCCTCTTTACCGTCTACAGCGTTTGTTCTGAGATGTACATGGTGGTCGTCAATGGAAAAATCACACTGACAGATCTTTTGCTGATGTTCATTTATGCCGAGGTGCTGGGCATGGTTGCCGCCTTCTACAAGTACAGCAAAATTCCGATCACCATTCCTGTGTTCATTGCGATCACAGCTTTATGCCGCCTGATCATCTTGCAAGGTAAGGGCATCAGCACGGTGGATTTGATCTATGAAAGCGGCGCTGTGCTGTTGCTGGCCATTTCTTCACTGATCATGAAGTGGGAGTTGAAAAGCCCAAGCTCAAAGGACGACTAGGGTTGCCATATGTTCGACAACAACTAGCCTGTGACTGCGCAGCCCTACTACCAAGGCATCACACTGCCTTGGTAGTGCCAGAGAATCGAACGCCTGCGCATCAGCGCATCACAAACGGATTGGCTGGCGCGCCTTTGGCGTAAGAGATCCAGGTGCTCTTGGTCTCCTGGAATTCTTTGATGGCATCGATGCCGCTTTCTCGACCAATACCCGAATGCTTCATGCCACCAAAGGGCATCATGTAACTCACCGCCCGGTAGGTGTTGACCCACACCGTACCGGCCTCTAGGGCTTTGGACATGCGCAGCGCACGGCCCATGTCTTGTGTCCATACCCCAGCTGCCAAGCCGTAAATGGTGTCGTTGGCCATTTGTACCGCGTGGGCTTCGTCATCGAAGCCCATGATGGACAAGACCGGACCAAACACCTCTTCGCGGGCGATGCGCATCTGCGGCGTCACGTCCACAAAAATCGTGGGTTGTACGAACTGACCGCCTGGTAAATCAGCGCGTTCAGCCTTACCGCCGCCCAGCACACAGCGCGCGCCTTCGTTCTTGGCGATGTCCATGTAATCCAGCACCTTGCGGTATTGCGCGGCGGTGGTGATGGGGCCGATGTTTGTGTCGCTCAACATGGGGTTGCCAATGCGCGCGCTCGCGCCGATCTTGACCAATTGTTCGGTGAACTTTTCTTGGATCGATTTTTGAACCAGCAAGCGTGAGCCTGCAATGCAGGTCTGACCGGTTGCCGCAAAAATACCCGACACCACACCCGCAGCAGCTTGCTCGATGTCGCAGTCGTCAAACACGATGTTGGGCGATTTGCCGCCCAACTCCAAAGATACACGCTTCATTTTGGCAGCGGCCTGGGCGTAAATGCGCGCACCGGTAGCGTCTGAACCGGTGAAGGTGATCTTGGCCACCTTGGGGTGGTCCACAATGGCCGAACCCACCTCGTGCCCCAAGCCGGTGACCACATTGAACACCCCATCGGGGAAGCCCGCTTCGCGCACCAGGGCTGCGTATTCCAAGGTAGAGACTGAGGCAAATTCAGACGGCTTAATAACCACCGTACAACCTGCGGCCAAGGCCGGTGCGCATTTCCAGGCGATGAACAACAGCGGTGAGTTCCATGCGGTGATCGCACCCACCACGCCCACAGGCTCGCTGTTTGAAAAAGCAAACATGTCGGGCTTGTCGATGGGCATCACACGGCCTTCGACCTTGTCGGCCAAACCACCAAAGTAACGCCACCACTCGGGGTGGTAGTTCAACTGCCCGCGCATTTCAGCCAGCAGCTTGCCGTTGTCTTTGACTTCAATTTCCGCCAGGCGCGGTGCCTCACGCGTGACCAAATCCGCCAGCTTGAGCATGAGCTTGCCGCGATCGGTGGGGCTCATCTTGCTCCAGGGGCCTTCTTTGAGGGCGCGCGATGCAGCAGCTACCGCTTTGTCCACGTCTTGCGCACAGCCGCGCGGCACTTTGGCCCACACCTCGCCGGTGTAGGGGTCGATGGAGTCCATCCACTGACCGTTGATGGGGTCGGTGTATTGGCCGTCAATGTAGTGTTGGTAAGTTTTCATGATGCTGTTGCAGTTGAGTTTCAATGGTCCGCCGAGGTGACAGCGCCTTCAGAGGCATTGCCCACCAAGCGTGCGTACTTGGCCAGCACACCGCTCAAAGCTTGTGTGCGTGGAGGGGCTTGCCAGGCTTGAAGCCGGGCAAGTAATTCATGTGGTGGTAATTCAAGGTCCAAACGTCGAGACGGCACATCGATGACGATCGTGTCGCCTTCACGCACCACCGCTATCGGGCCGCCATCAGCGGCCTCAGGCACGACATGGCCGATGACGAATCCACGGCTGGCACCTGAAAAACGACCATCGGTCACCAAGGCCACGGTGTCGCCCAAGCCAGCACCTTGCAAGGCTCCGGTCACGAGTTGCATCTCACGCATGCCTGGGCCACCACGCGGTCCTTCGTTGCGAAGCACCATCACATCGCCTGGGCGAATGGCACCGGCTTTGATGGCTTCAAAGGCATCTTCCTCGCGTTCAAACACGCGCGCAGTGCCACGGTGGGTGTCTTTGCTTTGGCCCGAGAGTTTGATGACGCAACCGCCCGGCGCCAAATTGCCACGCAAAATCACCAAACCACCTTGAGGCTTGATGGGGTTGGAAAGCGGGCGAATCACTTGTTGTCCTGCGGGCTCAGGTGCTGCATCGATGTCTTCTTGCAAGGTCCGTCCGGTTACCGTGCGGGCTTGTGCATGCAGCAAGCCGGCTTGCAACAAACGCTTGCCCACTACTGCCATGCCCCCGGCCTCGTGCATCTCAGGGGCGGTGTATTGCCCCCAAGGGCGCATGTCGGCCAGCACGGGGGTGCGGCGCGAGATCGGATCAAAGTCATCGATGTTGAGGTCCACACCAAATTCACGCGCCATGGCCAGCAGGTGTAAGACCGCGTTAGTAGACCCTCCCGTGGCCATGACCCCGGTGATGGCGTTCTCCAGGCTTTGGCGGGTCACGATGTCGCGTGTCTTGGTGCCTGCGCGCAGCAACTGCATGACCAACTGTCCGCAGGCTTGGGCAGCTTGGCCCTTAGCAGCATCCAGCGCAGGTATACCGCCCAAACCCATGGGTGTGATGCCCAACATCTCGCAGGCGGTCGCCATGGTGTTGGCGGTGAATTGGCCACCGCAGGCGCCTGCACCCGGGCAAGCGTGGTCTTCCACATCTTTGAACTCTTGCGCGTTGATGTGCCCCGCATTGAAGGCGCCAATGGCCTCGTACAAGTCTTGGATGGTCAAGCGCCGCTGGCCAAACACACGGTTGGGTTGCGTGCAAGCCCCTGAAGCGATGGAGCCGCTGTAAAGCAAAACACCTGGCAAGTTCAAGCGACCCAAGGCCATGGCCATGGCAGGGATGGTTTTGTCGCAACCGGCAATCACCACCAGCGCATCGAGCATGTGGCCACGTGCCACCAGCTCGACCGAATCGGCAATCAATTCGCGACTGACCAGCGAGGTCTTCATGCCCTCGGTGCCGGTGGTGATCCCATCGTTGATGGCAACGGTGTTGATTTCAAGCGGCGTGCCACCGGCCGCACGTATACCCTGCGCCACGTCGGCGGCCAGCTTGCGGTGGTTGAGGTTGCAAGGCATGGTGCCAATCCAGCAGTGCGCCACACCAATTTGGGGCTTACGTAAATCGTCGTCACGCAAGCCTGTGGCTTTGAGCATGCCTCGCGCCACGGCGCGGTCTGGCCCGTCCAGCAGCACATGACTGCGGTGACGCGGATCAAAGGCGTTGGTCATGCCGCTGCAATCAAAGGGTTTGCGTGGAAGAACGCTTGGAGTTCTTGCAGCGTTTCTTGGGGCGCCTCTTCGGGAATGAAGTGACCACATGACAAAGCGCGACCTTGCACCTGGGTGGCCACCTCTTGCCAATCAGCCAAGCAATCAAACATGGTGCCCACCACCGCGTTGGCACCCCACAGGGCCAAGACCGGCATGGTCAGTCGAATACCCGCCGAGCGATCAGCACGGTCGTGCTCGAGGTCAATGGTGCCGGCAGCGCGGTAGTCTTCGCAACTGGCGTGGATGGCAGCCATGTCGGCATAGCTGCGCACATAGTCACTCACCGCCTCTTCGTTGAATTTGCTCAGATCAGGTTCTTCACGACCCACCCGGCCCAGGATGTTGAGCGGCACTTTACCTATCAACATTTGCTCGGGCAGGGGAGGAGCTTGCAGCATCAAGAACCAGTGGTAATAGGCCCTGGCAAAGGCCATGTCAGTGCTTTCAAACATTTTGAGGGTGGGCGAAATGTCCAACACCGTGAGGGTGTGTACCCGAGTTGGATGGTCAGCGGCCAAACGGTGGCTCACACGCCCACCACGGTCATGGCCCACCAGGTGAAAGCGCTCAAAACCCAAGGCGCTCATGAGTTCCACCATGTCTTGTGCCATGGAGCGTTTGGCGTAGTTGCTGTGGTCGGGCAGGCCCGTGGGCTTGGACGAGTCACCGTAGCCGCGTAAGTCAGCGCAGACCACGGTGTAGTGCTGCGCCAGCACCGGCGCAATATGGTGCCAGCACACATGGGTTTGCGGGTAGCCGTGTAAGAGCAACACCGGGTCGCCCGAGCCACTGATTTTGTAATGGATGTTGGCACCTGTGGCTTGAAAGTGCTTCGATTGAAAACCAGGGAACAAACTCACGGGTGTCTCCTCCAACTCAGGCCAGGCAAGTGCGCAAACCTAAGCCAATGTTTTGTAATGTTTATTCGCACGTTTCAAGTGCGCCACCATGGCAGCAGCGGCACCTTCGGCGTCGTGGGCGGCAATGCAGTTGAACATCTTGATGTGTTCATTCAAGGTTGTTTTTTCTGCACCGGGTGCACGCACCACCTCTTGGTGAAATTGCTCTAACCATGCCAGCATGGTTTGCGACACAGCGGTGTAGATGGCGTTGTTGGATATTTCAGCGATGGCATGGTGAAAAGCCATGTCAGTCGCTAAAAAGCGCTGCGGGTCATCCAATGCGGCGCGGTGTTCTTCCAGCAACTGATTCAAGTGGGCTATTTGCTTGGTGGTGGCGCGCTTGGCCGCGGTGCGGATCATGGCCACCTCAAAGTCCAGGCGGGCTTGCTTGAGGTGCTCGAGCAAATCGCTTGAGCCAGAGAGCAAGTGCATCGCTGCGTCTGTCACCTGACCCATGACCTTGTCAGCGGTCAAGGGCAACACGCGCGCGCCCTCACCGTGCACGATGTCCACCACCCCCATGCGCTGCAGGGCTTGCAAGGCTTCGCGCACCGCAGGGCGCCCCACACCCAGACTGGCCATGAGGTCGCGCTCACTGGGCAGCAAGGTATTGACCGGGAATTCACCCGACCGTATGCGGGGCAACAAACGGTCTAAGACTTCATGGGAGAGCTTACGCCGAGCGATCGGCGCCACCTCGGCGACAGCGGCCGGTTGACGGGCCGTCGAAGTGTCCTCATAATCGTTACTCATGTACTCATCATACCAGTTAGAAAAGATTTAGCAAGTTCATCACCCGCGTTGACAACCACAACCTTAACAGGAGACAACATGAAAAGACGTTCGTTGATACAAGCAGCTGCCGTTGGTTCTGCCCTGGCCGCACCCGCGTTTGTGCGTGCACAAGCCCAAGTGCGTTGGCGCTTGGCTTCTAGCTGGCCCAAAGGCTTGGACACTATTTTTGGCGGCGCTGACACGGTAGCCAAACGCGTACTGGCAGCCACCGACGGACGTTTTGAAATTCGAGTGCACGGCCCGGGGGAGGTGGTGCCGGCCTTGATGGTGGCTGACGCCGTGCAAGACGGTGCTGTGGAATGTGCGCACACAGCCTCGGTGTTCTTCTTTGGCAAGGACCCCACCTTTGCGTTGGATGGCCAAATTCCCTTTGGTATGACGTCGCGCCAAATGACGGGCTGGATGTACAGCGGCGGAGGCTTGCCATTGCTGCGTGATTTTTACCGCGACTACAACATTGTGAATTTCGCCTGCGGCAACACCGGTACACAAATGGGGGGATGGTTTCGCAAAGAGGTGAATTCACTCGCCGATGTGAAAGGCTTGAAGTTCCGCATTGGTGGCTTTGGGGGCTTGGTGCTGCAGCGCTTGGGCTTGGTGCCGCAAAACCTGCCGGGCGGCGAGATTTACACCGCACTCGAAAAAGGGACCATCGACGGCGCAGAGTTTGTGGGTCCTTATGACGACGAGAAACTGGGCTTTTACAAGATCGCCAAGGTCTACCACTACCCCAGCTATTGGGACCCTTGTGGCCAGATCACCATGTATGTGAACGCCAAGGCCTGGGAAGCTTTGCCCAAGGACTACCAACAAATTTTTGAGATGGCCTGCAGCGACGCCCACGTGGAAATGCAAGCCAAGTACGACGCACGCAACCCCGATGCGCTGCGCCGTTTAATTGGCAACGGCGTGAAGGTCAAACCCTTCCCCAAAGATGTGGGCGTGGCGGCTTGGAAGGCCAGCAACGACATCTACGCCGAGCTGTCCGAAAAAAATGCCAAGTGGCAAAAAATTTACAACAGCTTTGTGAAATTCCGCGATGATCAAATCTTGTGGTCGCGCTTTGCGGAAGGCGCTTACGAGAACCTGCTCATGCAACTTCGCAACCCCGGAGGAAGGGGCTAAAGCCAGATGAGCCAACACGGAGACGGCATGAAAAAAATCGGCATGATGGGCATAGGCCGGATGGGCCATGGCATTGCCATGAACCTGCAACGCCATGGTTATGTACTGGCATTGTTTGACCATCCGGGCAACCAACCCCTGGACGAACTGCTGGCAGGGGGTGCGGAGCTGCACACCGATGCGCAAACCTTGGCAGCGGCCAGTGATGTGGTGATCTTGGTGCTGACCGGCTCCGCGCAGGTGGAAGAGGTACTGACCGGGCCTCAAGGCTTGATTCAAGGCTTGCGACCCGGCAGCGTGGTGATGGACTGCTCGACCTCCCTACCCTCATCGACCGTGCGCATGGCGGAAGCGGTTCAAGCCGCAGGGTCACACTTTTTAGATGTGCCCATGACACGCACCCCCAAAGAAGCGGCCGAAGGTCGACTGAACTTGTTGGTGGGTGGTGATGTGGCGCTGCTGGAAACTTGCATGCCTGTGTTGCGCTGTTTTGCAGAGAACGTGACCCACGCTGGCCCCATCGGTGCGGGCCACAGCGTGAAGTTGCTACACAACTTTGTCTCGCTGGGCATGGTGGCCTTGTTGTCGGAGGCAGCCGCTTGTGCGCGCCAACACGGTGTGACACCGCAAGCCTTTGTGGATATTTTGTCGCAAGGGGGAGCCGGTGGTGTGGCACTGGAACGGGTGAGGCCTTACCTCACCACAGGCGACATCGGTCCACTCAAATTCACGGTGACCAACGCACGCAAAGACCTGAGCTACTACAACACCATGGCCCAAGAGGCAAAGGCCTTTCGGGTGCTGGCTGATGCGGTGTTGGGCACCTTAGATGGTGTGGCGCAGGCAGGGAACGGCGAAGCCATGGTGCCGCAACTGGTGGACTTTCTCAAATCCTGAGTTCAGGCGTGCGCATACCAACGCTCATCACCGAGCATCACCTCATGGTGCCCGCAACCTGCGGGAATCATGGGGTAGCAATTCTCTTGGGCGGTGACCACCACATCGAGCAAATATGGACCGGGATGCGCTAAGCACTCGGCCATGGCAGTTCTGAGTTCGGTAGGGTCTGACACCTGGCGTGCATGCCAACCGAAAGCACGCGCCAAGGCCACAAAATCGGGCATGGACGCATGCCAGCTGTGACTCAAACGATTGCCGTGATTCAACTGTTGCCACTGCCGCACCATGCCCATGTGGCCGTTGTTGCAGAGCACCAGCTTGACGGGTGTTTGGTGTTGCACCGCGGTGGCCAGCTCCTGGATATTCATGAGCACCGAGGCATCGCCGCTCACACACACCACCGTGCTGTGCGGGTGTGCCACTTGCGCGCCAATAGCCGCGGGTAATCCATAGCCCATGGTGCCCGCACCACCCGAGGTGAGCCAACGCCGTGGCTTTTCAAAAGGCAGGTACTGCGCGGCCCACATTTGGTGCTGACCGACATCGGTGGATACGATGGCATCGCGGCCTTGGAGCTGAACAGCCAACTCGCGCATGAGCGCTTGGGGCTTGATGGCTGATGCCTCTGGCGTGAAGGCCAAACAGGCTTGGTCTTGCCAAGGTTGGATCTGTGCCCACCAATCATTCAGTACCTCAGGCGGCCTGTGGGTCATCTGGGCTGACAAGGCTTGCAAGACCACCGCGCAATCCCCCACCAAACCCACATCCACCGACACCACCTTGTTGATGTTGCCCGGGTGGATGTCTATATGAATTTTTTTGGCGTGAGGACAAAAGTCACTCAGCTTGCCGGTGATGCGGTCATCAAACCTAGCGCCCACACACACCACCAAGTCGGCATGGTGCATGGCCAGGTTAGCCTCAAGGGTGCCGTGCATGCCCAACATGCCCAGAAACTGCGGGCAAGACGCTGGGAAAGCACCCAAACCCATCAAGGTCAAAGTGACCGGCGCATTCAAGGCTTGTGCCAACGCCGTGAAGGCTCTGCACGCCGGAGAACCTGAGTTGATCAGCCCACCACCGCCATAGAACACCGGTCGCTTGGCTTGAGCGATCAACTCAGCTGCACGACGCAGATCGTCTGGGTTCAAGGGGGTATGAATGGGCTCTGGGGATACGTGAGCAGGTGCTGTGCGAGAACTGCGTGTTGTCGCATTTGGGCTGAGCTTTTGAAGTTGCACATCTTTGGGCATGTCCAACAACACCGGGCCTGGGCGACCTGACAGTGCCAAGTGCACCGCGTGTTGAACCGCCTCTTCAACCTGGTCGGCATGACGCACTTGGTGGTTCCATTTGGTGACCGGGCGTGACATCCCCAGCGCATCACTCTCTTGAAAGGCCTGGGTGCCAATGACCGAGGTCGCCACTTGGCCGCTGATGCACAGCACCGGCACCGAGTCGCTCAAAGCATCCAACAAACCGCTGATGGTGTTGGCCACGCCCGGTCCGGATGTCACCAGCACCACCCCCAGCTTGCCAGTGCTACGGGCATAACCTTCTGCGGCATGCACCGCCGCTTGTTCATGCCGCACCAACACATGGCGTAAGGCTGGGCGCTGGAACAGCGCGTCGTACAACGGCAAGGCTGCGCCACCGGGGTAACCAAACAAAGTGTCGACCCCGCAGGCGATCAGGGTGTCGAGCAGCATTTCGGCCCCATTGCCAGCGAGCCGGCTTGGTTCAGAATGATTTTTGGCGAAAAGTGTTTTCATCAGGATATTTTTCTTGATAATGAAGAAAAAATGCTTCGAAAATACAGGTCAACGTGAAGAAATTACCGAAAGTTATTCCGAAATTACCAGAGATCACCGAGGAATCTCCGGTGAGCTTTGACAAGTTCGATCTGGCCATCTTGCGTGAACTGATGGCCGACTCGCGTCGCACCCTACAAGAGATTGGGCAAGCGGTGAAGCTCTCGCCTACCACCTGCTGGAGCCGCATCAAACGCATGGAAGCCGAAGGGGTGATCCGTCAGTACAGTGTGGACATTGACCGGGCCAAACTGGGCTACAAAGACACGGTGATCGTGCAGCTGACTTTAGACAGCCACACCGACCAGTCGCTGTTCGATTTCGGCAAAGTGCTGGCGCAAATTCCTGAGGTGCTGGATGCTTGCTTGGTCTCTGGAGATTACGACTACTACCTGCGTATTGCCGTGAAAGACACGCGAGACTATGAGCGCCTTTTGCGAGAGAAACTCTACAAAATTCCAGGCATCCGCCACAGCAAGTCGAGTTTTGTTTTGCGCGTGCTCAAAGACGTGAACGCACCCGCTGTGTGAATAATGCAGTCACCAAGCTCCAGTGAACCATCGCCCCACATGATCAAAAGAATTATTTGTCTTCTCTGCCTGCTAGGTGGAATTTCATTCAATCAACTTGCCATGGCCATCGAAGAACCTAAATATGACGTGATAGCGTCAGACGGAGCGTTTGAGATCAGACGCTACGCACCCATGCTGATTGCCGAAACTTTTGTGGAGGGCGACATGGACGAAGCCTCCAACAAAGGCTTTCGGCTGATTGCTGACTTCATATTCGGCAACAACCAGGCGCCTGGCTCAGACCAGAAGTCAAAAATTGCCATGACTGCGCCTGTCACCATCGAACCTCAGTCAGCCAAAATTGCCATGACCGCACCGGTGACCGTGCAGCCAGAGTCAGACCAAGACAAGCTTGCCGCCATCAAGCGCTGGCGCATTCATTTCGTGATGCCCAGCGGCTACACGCTGGCCAACACCCCCAAGCCCAACAACACAGCCGTCAAACTGCGTGAAGTGCCTGCCCAGTACTTCGCCGTGCACAGGTACTCATGGATCAACACCCAGGCTCGCGTTCAGGAAAAAACCGACGAGACCCTGCAATGGGTTCGCCAAAAGTCACTCCAAGCGATTGGCGCGCCCCAACTCTCCCGCTACGACCCACCCTGGACGCTGCCGATGTTCAAACGCAATGAAATCATGGTGGAGATCGCTAAGCCTTGAATGGATGGGCAGTTGGCAGCGCCACCTGCCAAGGCTCAGACCACCTGGTCATGAAAATTATTCATGACTAACCTGGTGTTTTATCTCTTGCCAGTTTCCCTTGGAATTTGCAACATGCATGCATCGTTGAACAACCAGGGCTGTCATGAAGACCACCAATCCACACAAGAGGCTAAGCCTCAAAGCTTTGCAGGGCATTTGCGCTGCACTTTGCATGACCGCTTTGGGCGTTGCAGCCCAGGCACAGGACTACCCTAACAAGCCCATTCGGGTCTTGGTGCCCTTCGCACCAGGTGGCGTGGTGGATGTGACAGCCCGCATCCTGACCCAAAAAATGACCGAGCGTTTGGGCTGGAATTTCATTGTGGAAAACCGCCCCGGCGGGAACGGCTTCATCGCGGTCACAGCCGCTGCCAAAAGCGCATCTGATGGCTACACCTTGTTGATGGCCCACTCGGGTGAATTTGCGGTGAACCCTGGCTTGTTCCCGCAAATCCCGTATGAGCTGGAGCGTGATTTCCAGCCCATCACCATGATCAGCGACACCCCCATGCTGTTGGTGGCCAACAGCCAAGTACCGTTCAACACGTTCCAGGAGATGATGGCCGAGGAACGCAAGAACCCCGGCAAACTGTCCTTCTCTTCCCCAGGTAGTGGTAGCGTGAACCACCTGGCGGGCGAATGGCTGGCTTTGGAGAGCGGGGTCAAGATGCTTCACATTCCCTACAAAGGTGGCGCGCCTGCTGTGGCCGCTGTGGCATCTGGCGAGGTGCAACTCGGCGTGGTGGCTGTGCCTGCAGTGCTGCCCCATGTGGCCTCAGGTCGTGTGAAGGTGATTGGCTTGACCACCGCCAAACGATCGACGTTTGATAAGTCGTGGCCTACCGCCAACGAGGCAGGTATTCCAAGGGTGGATGCATCGAACTGGGTAGGCTTGTTTGCGCCCAAAGGTGTGCCCGCCCCTGTGATTGCCAAGATTTTCAGCGAGGTCACCAAAACCCTTGAAGCGCCTGACGTTCAAAAACGTTTCGCAGGTGCCGGCGCGGAAATGGGCGGCATGTCCTCTGCCGACTTTGCCAAGCGCATCAAGATGGATGCGCAACGCTACAAAGAAGTGGTTGAAAAAGCCCACATCAAACCGGAGTAAGTGAGCATGACTGAGCAACGCATACGCGTCAGAGATGGCGCGCAGATCGCCATTGCCCTGCAGCAAACAGAGGCCGACAAACCACGCATCGCGCTGATTCACTCCTTGGGCATGGATCGGCATTTCTGGAAACCAGTGGCTGACCAGTTAGCGCAGCAGGCCCATGTGTTGACGATCGATTGCCGTGGCCACGGACAATCCGACAAAACAGCGGGCCCTTACAGCACCAGCCAGTTCGCCAACGATCTTCAAGATGTGTTTGAAGCGATCCAATGGCCTTCAGCGGTGGTCGCTGGTGCGTCCATGGGCGGCTGTGTGGCACTTCAATTTGCTGCAGACCATCCTGATCAAACCGATGGTTTGGGCCTGGTGGACACCACCTGCTGGTACGGCCCCACAGCCCCGCAAGACTGGACCACACGCGCCAACAAAGCCTTGTCAGAAGGCCTGTCAGTTCTGGTGGAGTTTCAGTTGTCACGCTGGTTCAGTGATGACTTCCGCGCACAACACCCCGAGGTGGTGAAGAACTGTGTGGATACGTTTTTGCGCAATGAGCCCAGCGCATTCGCTGCCACCTGCCACATGCTCGGCGCGTTTGACGGCCGCGCAGCTTTGGGGGGCATCCAAGCTCCCACCACCATTGTGGTGGGCGAGCAAGATTACGCCACACCCTTGGCCATGGCACAGGCACTCAAAGACGGCATTGCACACGCCAGCTTTCAAGTGATTCCTCACGCCAAGCACCTCACCCCCCTGGAAACGTCCGGCGTGGTGGCCAATGTGTTGGCACAGTTGTTAACGTCAAAGCGGGCTTGATAGCTCACCCTCATTTCTCATAGGCCGAACAACATGGCACCTTTTGAATTTTGTCGTCCTGAATCGCTGGCAGAAGCCATCGCGATGCTGGACCCGCATGACCCAGATATTCGTCCGGTCGGCGGCGGCACCGCTGTGATTCAGATGATGAAAGCTGGCGTGTTGCGCCCCACACGGTTGGTGTTTCTAGACCGGGTGGAAGCCAAGCACGCGCAGATCAGCGTGGATGCACAAGGCCAATTGCATGTGGGTGGCTTGACGCGCTTGTCTGCACTTGAACACTCAGCCATCGTCAAGCAAGGCTGGCCTGTGCTTGCTCGCGTCTTGATCGCGCTCTCCAACGTGCGTGTGCGCAACGTGGCCACGATAGGCGGCAGCCTGGCCCATGGCGACCCGCACATGGACTTGCCCCCTGTTCTCAGTGCCTTGGGTGCGAAGGTGGTGATCAGCGGCCCGGCGGGCGATCGCGAAGTAAAGGTTGAAGACCTGTACCTGGGTTATTACGACACGGTCTTGGCGCACAATGAACTGATTTCCAAAGTCATCGTGCCGGCGCAAGGCGCGCGTGCAGCGGCTTACAGCAAGGTCACCACACGTTCACACCACGACTGGCCGGCGCTTGGTTTGGCTGCTGTGCTCAGCACCAATGCACAGGGTCAACTTGACACGGTGAGCCTGGTGCTGGCCGCTGCGACAGACCGCCCCACCAGGTTGGTGAAAGCTGAGAACATGCTTCGCGGCTCTCACGCTGAAGATCGACTGCTTCAAGAAGCTGGCGCCTTGGCAGCTGATGAATTGGACATTGTGGGCGACATGCACGGCTCTGCAGATTACAAAAAACAACTGCTGCGAACCTACTTGGGCCGCACGGTCAAACAGGCCTTGAGCCTTGCAGAAGGAGGCGCGCAATGAGCCCGTCACAAGCACCTCAACACGCGGGCGGTCAGGTCGGCCGCTCGATCAACCGAGCCGAGTCCTACGCCAAGGTGACCGGGCAAGCCGACTACACGCACAACCTGATTTTGCCGCGCATGTTGTACGGCAAGATTTTCCGCAGCACGGTGGCTCACGGCCTGATCAAAAACATCGATGTCAGTGAAGCCGCCAAGCTGCCGGGTGTTCACTCTGTGGTCACTGGTCAAGATGTTCTGAAGGTCATCCCTGACCCTTACTACGGCCCAGCCTTCCATGATCAGCCCATCCTGGCCTTGCACAAGGTTCACTATGTGGGCGAACCAGTGGCTGTGGTGTTGTCTTCAGACCCGCACATTGCCGAAGAAGCTTGCCACCTGATCATGGTGGACTACGAAGAACTGCCTGCTGTGTTTGATGAGGTCGAAGCCGGCACATCGACAGTGATCGTGCATGACAAGCTCAAGCCCGCTGGCACCTTCCCAGACTTGAAACATTTGGCCGGCCGCACCAACACCAACATTGCGCTGGACTTTCACCTCAAGCGCGGCGATGTGGACAAGGCTTTTGCCGAGGCTGACCACATCTTTGAGCACACCTTCCGCACCCAGCAAGTGATGCACACGCCCATGGAGCCCATGGTGTCGATCGCTGAGCCGGGTCATGGCGAGCTCACCATCCACACCGCCTCGCAAAGCCCGTCGTTTGTGCGCATTGAAATGGCGCGCCTCTTAGGCTGGCCGGAGAACCGCATCAAAGTGCGTACGGGCACCTTAGGTGGCGGGTTCGGTGCCAAGCTCTACATCAAGCTCGAAGCCTTGGTGAGCGCCTTGGCCCTGCTCAGCCGACGTCCCGTGAAAATCGGTCTGACGATGGAGGAGCAGTTCTTCACCATCACCAAACACGCCAGCACCTTCCGCATGAAGACGGCTGTGCGCAAAGACGGCACGATCACCGGCCGCGAATGTGAGGTTTGGTGGAATGGCGGAGCGGCGGCAGACATCGGGCCGCGTGTGACGCAAAAATCGGGCTTCACCGCACCTGGCCCATACGACATTGAGAACGTGCGCATTGAGTCGTACGCGGTTTACACCAACTTACCACCCGCTGGTGCATTTCGCGGGTTTGGTATTCCGCAACTGGTGTGGGCTTACGAGAGCCAATCGGACATCATCGCCCGCGCACTCAAGATGGACCCAGTGGCTTTCCGCTTGAAAAACTTACTCAAAGAAGGTCGCCCACAAGCCACTGGCACCTTGATGCGCGATGCAGCGCTTCAACTGGTGCTGGAGCGCACGGCCAGCCGCATGAATTGGGATCAGCCCTTTGAGCGCGGTGGCTCTGGGCATGTGCGTCGTGGGCGTGGCATTGGTCTGGGCTTCAAAGCCCTGGTGGCACCGACCACCTCGGTGGCCATGGTCAACTTGTCGGGCGACGGCAGTTGCATTGTGTATTCCAGCACGGTTGAAATGGGTCAAGGCTCGGACACTGCAATCGCCTTGATGGTGGGTGAAGTCTTGGGTCTGGCGGCTGAAAAAATCAAGGTCGTCAAACCTGACACCGACATCACCCCTTACGACATGGCCACCTTGGGTTCGCGGTCCACCTTCCACATGGGGCATGCCGTGCGCTTGGCCGCTGAGGATGTGTTGGTCAAGCTTCGTGCATTGGCTGATGAAGTGGGTGAGACCAACAGCTCTGCCACCAATGCGGCGAACCTCCTCAAGAAAAAGTTCGGCATGCAAGCAGGTAACGTGATCGGCGTGGGGAGCTATATCCCGCCTTACACGCCACCCAACTACGAGACAGGTCAGTCAGACAACATCACCCCCAACTGGATGGTGGGCGCCTGTGGCGTCGAGGTGGAGGTGGACACACAAACCGGTCACGTCAAGATTCTGCGCATGGAAAACGTGGTGGACTGCGGCACACCCATCAACCCCAAGATTGTGGAGACACAAATCTCAGGCGGGGCCATCATGCAACTGGGCATTTCGATGTTCGAAAAAATGGAGTTCGATGAGGTGGGGCAGTTGCGCAACGCCTCGTTTGCCGAATACAAAATCCCAGGCATCCATGACATTCCGCCCCTGATGGGCAATGAGATGGTGGAGGCACAAGAACACAACGGGCCATTTGGCGCAAAAGGTGTGGGTGAAAGCGCCACCTTCGGCGTGGCCTCGGCCATCGCTGAAGCGATTGAAGACGCCCTTGGCGTGCGACTGACCTCCATGCCGCTCAACTCCGAATCTGTGTACCAGGCCATGGTTCAAGCCAAGACCCAGGCATCAGCTACATCGTGAACATCATGACGACAACCCACCCCATCCAATTTCAGCTCAATGGCGAAGGTGTGAGCGCGCGTATTCAGCCGCACCACACCTTGCTTGAAACGCTGCGAGAACAATTCAACTTGAACGGCGCACGTGAGAGTTGCAGCCAAGGCTTGTGTGGCACCTGCACCGTGCTGGTCAATGGCCAGCCTGTGTCGAGCTGCTTGTCTTTGGCTCTGACCGCAGATGGCTGCGAGGTCTCCACCATCGAACAAGGGCTTGATGCTGGCGGTCAACTCGATGATGTTCAGCAAGCCTTCATCGAATTCGGTGCTTTGCAGTGCGGCTTTTGCACACCTGGCTTCATCTTGATGAGCCGCGACCTTTTGTCGCGCAACCCCAACCCCAGCGAAGAAGACATCCGCAACCACCTCAGTGGCAACCTGTGCCGCTGCGGCACTTACCCAGAAATCATTCGCGCGGTGCAATCGGTGGCGCGTCAACGTCAGGGCAAGGCTTAACCATGGACTTGGTGGGTGAGAAGACACTGGCTTTGCCGTGCGCAACTGTTTGGCAAGCTTTGAATGACCCCGACATCCTGAAGCAATGCCTGCCGGGTTGTGAGTCATTCACGCGCACCGACGAACTGTCTTACGAAGTGATCCTCACCGCTTCGGTTGGCCCGATCAAAGCGCGTTTCACGGGCCAGCTGAACTTGTCTGACCTGAACCCACCGCATGGCTACACCTTGAATTTTTCCGGTTCGGGTGGCGCAGCGGGCATGGGCAAAGGCAACGCGGCGGTCACGCTGACCTCACAAGATACTGGCACCGTCTTGAGCTACCAAGTCAAAGCCCATGTGAGCGGACGATTGGCGCAAGTGGGCAGCCGTTTGATTGATGGTGTGGCCGCAAAAATGGCCGAAGAATTTTTCAACAAATTCATTCAGGTGGTGTCCCCACCTGCTGAAGTGATGGCACCTGTTGCAGCAACAGGTGATGAGCAAATCCAAAGCGCCAGCGTGCGCCATCAACCTTTGATGTGGGCGCTGGCCGCAGCGCTGCTTGTCGCGGGCGCGAGCTGGTTTTTAAAGTGAAGCGTCTTGGGTCAGAGACGCCGCGCCTGGGCCGTTGAAATAATCCAGCACCCAAGCCTTGAACAATTTGACCTTGGGCAGCTCAGATTTTTCAGCCTGGTTCAACACGTAGTAAGACGACTCTGAAGGCAGCCGAATACGGAAGGGCTCGACCAACCTGCCTGCAGCCAGATCATCGCGCGACAAGGACGTGCGCCCCATGCCCACACCCAGGCCGTGAAGCGCAGCAGCGGTCGACAAAAACAGACTGCTGCAAGACATCTCCCGCTTGAAGATGACGTCTGCTGCGTTTGCGAGTTGAAGCCAAGCTGACCATTCATCTGCAATCAGCGGGGAGACGGTTCGCACAATCGTGTGTTTGACCAAATCTGCTGGTGAGCGCAAGGGTGGACCTTGAGCCAGCAGTTGAGGCGAGCACACCGGGAAACTCTCTTCACTCAAAATTTGCTGCGCGTCCCACTTAGGCCAATCATTCATGCCATGCCAAATGGCGATGTCAAAGTCTTGGGGATGGCTGTCGTACGAGACAAACGTGGGGTTGATGCGCAGTTCAATCTCGGGGTGTCGTCGATGAAAATCTGCCAGGGCAGGCATCAAACACTTGATGGCAAAAGCAATCTGACAAGTGATGGTGAGTTTGTTTTCGTGGTGTTGCGAGCTGTTGTTGGTGGCCACCGCAATTTGTGACAAGGCCGGGCGGATGCCCTCCAAGTAGGCGCGCCCACGCTCGGTCAAGGTGATCGATGTTTTGAGGCGGTTGAACAGCTGAATACCCAACAGGTTCTCAAGCTCCTTGATGCGGTGGCTGATGGCTGTTTGCGTCAGGTGCAATTCCACCGCTGCGCGTGTGAAGCTCAGATGCCGCGCTGTGGCCTCGAAGGCGCGCAGCACACTCAGCGATGGAAACTTGTTGGCCATACGATTTCTGGTGATGAGGGATTTTCATGACCCCTCAAGCCAGACTCTAACCCATCAGCTTCAAAGGGGCCTCAAGCCACTGGGGATGCCACCCGAGATGCCAATTCCGAGGCCACCTAAAATGTGCGCTTGATTCAGAAAGCCACCCCATGACCGGACACCACCACAGCCACGACGACCACCCGACCCACAGCACCGACTGGAAGCACGACGGCGTGCGTGTGGTGCCTGGCGACCAGTTAGACGGCAATGTGCCGTCCACACCGGGCATGGACCGCAAGGCGGCCATCAACTTTGCACGGGTGGGCGCACAAAAGTTGTGGGCAGGCACGGTGCATATTCACCCTGATGCCAAAACTGGCGCGCACCACCACGGCCCGCTGGAGAGTGTGATTTACGTGGTCAAAGGCCGCGCACGCATGCGTTGGGGCGACAAGCTTGAGTTCACCGCTGAAGCCGGACCAGGCGACTTCATTTACGTGCCGCCTTATGTGCCCCACCAAGAAATCAACGCCAGCCCCACCGAGGTGCTGGAGTGCGTGCTGTGCCGCAGCGACGGCCAAGCCGTGGCCGTGAACCTGGACATTGAGCCCGTGGAAAAACCCGAGCATGTGTTGTGGGTCGATCCCACGCACCCGCACGGCGGGGTTTAAGCTTACTCAAAACTTGGCAGCTTCTCCGGGCTTGAGCGGCATGACCTTGATGCCGCTGCCTCTCATGGCCTCAAGAAACTCAGCGACGGTGCCTTTGGCCAAAGGGTTAGCACCGTAATGCATGGGAATGACCGCTTTAGGTTGAAACCAGCTTTTGATGGCATAAGCCGCTTCAAGTGGCCCCATGGTGAAGTTGCCACCTATGGGAATGAGGATGACATCAGGCTTATAGAAATCGGCAATGAGCTTCATGTCACCGAACAAACCAGTGTCACCCATGTGGTAAATCTTCAAGCCGTTTTCGAGTTCAATGATGAAGCCTAATGGCTCTCCGCCTACATGAGTTTCATCTTTGCCGCTGTGCGGGCTCTTCCAAACCAGGACCGATGAATGCTCTGCGTGCACCGCGGTCACCTTGATGCCAGCAGCTGGCTCGACCGAACCAGATTTGTTGAACCGGGGCAGTAACTCAGGCGGCAAAATGCCCAACAAAGCAGCCGTCTGATTCAAATCACCAGGCGCATACATCTTCACCTTGTTCATCAAGGCAATCGCTGGTGCATCTGCAAAGTGGTCTAGGTGGCCATGGCTGACCAACAACACATCCACACGCCCCAGGTTCTCCAGTGTTTTGTATTCTGGCGGTGTCAGGGGATTGGCCTTTAGCCAAGGGTCGGTGATGATGGTTTTGCCACCGGGTGTGGTGATCTTGAAAGCAGACTGCCCCAGCCATAAGACCTCTGTGGTCTGAGCAGCCACCGTGAACGACGTCAACAAAGCGGACAGGACCAGCCAACACCAAGGGTTACGTTTTTGCATACCAACTCCAAACTAAGGGGTTCACCTGCGTTCAAGGCCAACCTGGTTCAAGATTAAACTGTGGTGCAAATCTTCAGGGCTATTCGGGCAAGAGCCATCAGCACTTACCCGACCTGCTTGTCTTAGGAATTGGCGTGTCTGATCAAAAATTTGTTTTGGCGGGTGTGATGGGTTGGCCTGTGGCCCATTCCCGCTCGCCGGTGATTCACAACCACTGGATCAAGCAATACGGCTTGAACGGTGCTTATGTGCTGCTGCCCGTGAAGCCCGAGAAGTTGGAGGACGCGATACGCGGTCTGCCCGCTTTGGGTTTTGCAGGTTGCAATCTCACCATCCCCCACAAGGTCAGTGCCATGAAGCTGGTGGACATGGTGCATCCCACCGCACAACGCATGGGAGCCATCAACACCATCGTGGTTCAACCCGATGGCGCTTTGCATGGCTTTAACAACGATGGCTATGGTTATCTGCAAAGCCTCAAAGACGCCAAACCTGATTGGCGTGCCGATGCCGGCCCTGCCCTGGTGCTGGGTGCAGGTGGTGCGGCACGTGCGGTGGTGCTCAGCCTCTTGGATGAAGGTGCGCCTGAGGTTCGCTTGATCAACCGCACACGGGTAAAAGCACAGGCTCTGGCCGACTTGTTTGGCGAACGTGTGAAGGTGCTCGATTGGCGTGACCGCAATGCAGCCATGGCCGGTGCAGCCTTGCTGGTCAACACCACCAACCAAGGCATGCACGGAGAACCTGAGCTCGATGTCGTCTTGGATGACCTGCCGGTGTCGGCCCTGGTGTCAGACGCGATCTACATTCCTTTGGAAACTCCGTTACTGGCCGCGGCACGTCAACGTGGCAACCCCACAGTGAATGGCTTGGGCATGTTGCTCAACCAAGCACGCCCGGCTTTTGAGGCCTGGTTCGGGGTAAAGCCTGAGCTCTCGCCGGCTTTGCACTTGGCCATTGCAAGGACCTTTTGAATCAGGATCTTCCCGATCCTATGACCCTGCCCAGCGGCTTAGCGGGAATGAATGCACCACGTGGCATGAACCATGCAGGGGCATGACTGCTTAATTTTTAATCAGTCCGAACAAGCCCGTATTTCATAGGCTTTTCTTCGACAGCGGGTGCTTTTTATCCACATAAATTGTGGACAACTTTTCAGCCGCATGCATCAAACTGGGGCAAACCCTAGTGGCTGGTTAGCCTGCCAGTTCTGAAATTTCAATCAAGTTCAAGTCCGGGTCACGCACATACACCGACCTGATTTTTTGTGTGGCCCCAGTGCGCATGACCGGGCCTTCCACGATGGGCCAGTTGTGCAGCTTCAATCGCTCGATCACCTCATCGAGTGGCATGGATGCGATGAAACAAAGATCCAAAGCACCCGGCACAGGCGTGTGCGCTTTGGGTTCAAACTCTTTGCCACGCACATGCAAATTGATTTTTTGTTGACCAAACTTGAAGGCCTTGCGCGTGACCGGTGGTGTCCCACCCACAAAGCTCTCCAAGCTCATGCCCAAGACACGGGTGTAAAAGTCCACACAGGCCTCTTCATGAAAGGTGGTCAGCACCAGGTGATCCAGGTGGTCAATCATGCGGCGCTCCTGAGTTCAGCCACGTAGGCGGGTGCGGGATGTAGATCGGTGATGCGACCAGCCTTGGCCAACTGGCCCGGCACGGCATGCCCCACCACCTCAGGCAAAGCGCGCGCCACTTGCAGCAAGCGATCCAGGTTAATGCCCGTGTCATAGCCCATGGCACTCAGCATGTGGATCGCATCTTCGCTGCAGATGTTGCCACTCGCCCCTGGCGCATAAGGGCAACCACCCAAGCCTCCCAAAGAACCATCAAAACGGATGATGCCGCCTTGCACTGCGGCCAACACATTGGCCAAGCCCATGCCACGCGTGTTGTGGAAGTGCAAGGTCAGTTCGGTCTGTGGCAAGGCTTGTTGAAGCAACTCCACCAAGGCTTGCACCTGCGCAGGGTGGGCCATGCCAGTGGTATCACAAATGGTCAGGCCTCGCACGCCTAGATCTGCAAAGCGATGTGCAAAGCGCAGTACTTCAGCGGCAGGCACATCACCCTCCATCGGGCAACCGAAACAGGTGGACAAAGACACATTGATGGGCGTGCGGCCATCGACATGCTTGACCACCGCTGCCAAGGCCTCAAAGCTTTTCTCGCGGCCCATGCGCAAGTTGGCGAGGTTATGTGTCTCTGACGTTGACATCACCAAGTTGAGCTCGTCGGCACGCGACTCCAAGGCACGCTCGGCACCGCGCAAGTTGGGCACCAGCACGGTGTATTCAACGCCAGGTACGCGTTGGATGCGACCCATCACCTCTTCTGCATCGCGCAACATAGGGATGGCTTTGGGCGAGGTGAACGAGGTCGCCTCGATCTTGGCGTAGCCGCACTGGCTCAGCGCATCGATCAGCGCAATCTTGTCATCCGTGGGGATGAACTCGGGCTCAATTTGAAACCCATCGCGTGTGACGACTTCGTTGAAATAAATGCGCTTCATGCCACGATCCCTTTGTCTTTGAGGGCCTGAATTTGTGCTGCGGTCAGGCCGATGTCTTGCAACACCGCATCGGTGTCTTGCCCAATCTCTGGCGCGTTGCGTCGGTGCGAACCCGGGGTGCGCGAGAGCTTGGGGATGATGCCCGGCACCGCGAGTTGCGTGCCATCGTCCATGGTGATCTGCTGGATCATGCCGCGCGCCTGGTAGTGCGGGTCAGCGGCAATGTCAGCCACGGTGTAGATGCGACCAGCTGGCACGGAGGCGCCATCCAAAGCCTGCAACACTTCTTCTACCGTGAGCTGCGCGGTCCACACACCAATGGCTGCGTCAATTTCAGCCACGCGTTGCACACGCCCAGCGTTATCGGTCAGTGCGGGGTCATTGCCCAGATCGTTGCGGCCCATGGTCTGCATGAGGCGTTTGAAAATGCTGTCGCCGTTTCCCGCAATCAACACATAGCCTTCGTCTTTACAGCGGTAGGCGTTGCTGGGTGCAATGCCAGGCAAGGCGCTGCCAGCCGCTTCGCGCACCGCACCGAAGGCACTGTACTCAGGCAGCAAGCTCTCCATGCAGTTGAACACCGCCTCGTACAAAGCCACATCAATCACCTGTCCCTGGCCACTGCGCTGGCGCTCTTGCAAGGCCATCAGAATGCCAATGACGCCGTGCAATGAAGCCAAGGTGTCGCCAATGCTCACCCCTACACGCACCGGCACACGGCCAGGTTCTGCGGTGAGGTGGCGCAGACCACTCATGGCCTCGGCCACCACGCCAAAGCCAGGCTTGTCACGGTAAGGGCCGGTTTGCCCGTAGCCGCTGATGCGCAGCATCACCAAGCGTGGGTTGATGGCCAACAACTGATCCGGCCCCAAGCCCCAGCCTTCCATGGCGCCTGGCCTGAAGTTTTCAATCAGCACATCGGCGTCTTTGACGAGCTCGCGCACGATGTTTTGCGCCTGCGGGTCTTTCAGGTCCAAAGCCAACGAGCGCTTGTTGCGCGACTGCACCTGCCACCAGACCGAGGTGCCGTCTTTGAGTAAACGCCATTTGCGCAACGGGTCACCGGTTTGCGGGGTTTCAATTTTGATGACATCAGCCCCGAAGTCGGCCAATGTTTTCGCGGCAAACGGCCCAGCAATCAGCTGGCCCAGCTCCACCACTTTCAATCCTTGTAAAGCGCTCATGCGTGTGTGTTGGGTTTGAAAAGCATGAACTATAAAAAGAAATCATCCTTCTCGGAATTCTTTTTTGAATATCTATTCTTCGCAAAACACGAAAGATATAAAATCAAGCATGACCACCACCTTCAACCCTGCCCGGTTTGACTTCGTCACGCTGCGCTTGTTTTGCGCGGTGGCCCAAAGCGGCAGCATCACCCAGGGCGCGCAAGCCTGCCATTTGGCATTGTCAGCAGCCAGCCGGCGTTTGTCAGAATTTGAAGCGGCCACCGGCTCGCAATTGATGGAGCGCAGCAAAAAAGGCGTGGTGCTCACCCCCGCAGGCCACTTGGCTTTGCAACACGCCTTGCGTTTGTTCCAGGGCTTTGAGCTGTTCAACAGCGAACTCAGCGACTACTCACGCGGCATCCGCGGCCATGTGCGGCTGTGGGCGAACATGTCCTCGCTCACCGAATTTCTGCCAGGCATCTTGAGCGAGTTCATGACGGCCCACCCCGATGTGGTGGTGGAAGTCGAAGAGCAACTCAGTGGCGACACGGTGCGTGCGTTGATGGACGGCATTGCCGACCTGGGCGTGTTTGCTGAAGGCACGCCCCATGACGGCCTGGTGGTGCAGCCCTTTCAAATGGACGAACTGGTGGTGCTATGCCCTTTGGCTCACCCTTTGGCCAAACGCCAACAGGTGAGTTTTTCCACCTGCTTGCAACACGACTTTGTGGGCTTGAACCGCGGCAGCTCTTTGCTGGAACTCACCGCGCGCGCTGCCGAGAAGGCTGGCAAACCCATGCACCTGCGCGTGCAAGTGCGCAGCTTCGATGCCATGTGCCACATGATTGCCGCAGGCTTGGGCATCGGCGTGGCACCGCGCGCTGCGTGTGTGAGCCAAATCAAAACATTGGGCCTCAAAGCTGTGTCACTGCGCGATGCCTGGGCGAGGCGTCAATTGCTGGTGGCGCACAGCGCTGGGCGTGAACTGCCTGCGGCGGCCAGGCTGCTGCTCGACAAACTCAGACCCTCTGCCAAGCGCAACAAGGCTTAGACCTGAGTGGCATTAACAAACAAGAAATGATTCGTTCCCTTTTCTGAATCACGCTTTCACAATCCACATCCTTCAACAGCAAGGATGTTCATCGTGTTCGGTTCTTCAAGGTTTTCATGGCTTCGCCTAACGCTTCTGGCACTTTGCTTCATAGGCTTGGCGCCAAGCTGGGCGCAAACCACCCTGCTTAACGTCTCTTACGACCCGACGCGTGAGCTCTACAGCGACTACAACGCTGCCTTTGCCAAACACTGGAAAGCCAAAACCGGGCAAGACGTGAGCATCAAACAATCGCACGGTGGTTCGGGCAAGCAAGCCCGCTCCGTGATTGACGGCATCGATGCCGATGTGGTGACCCTGGCCCTGGCCGGCGACATTGACGCGCTGAACAAGGTGGGCAAGCTCATCCCCGAAGACTGGCAAAAGCGCCTGCCGCACAACTCGTCACCCTACACCTCCACCATCGTCTTGGTGGTTCGCCAAGGCAACCCCAAGGGCATCAAAGACTGGGACGACCTGGTCAAGCCAGGCATCAGCGTGATCACCCCCAACCCCAAAACATCCGGTGGCGCGCGCTGGAATTATTTGGCTGCGTGGGAATTTGCCAAACGCAAATACGGCAGCGAAACAAAGGCCAAAGAATTCGTGGCGCAGCTCTACAAAAACGTGCCTGTGCTTGACACCGGTGCGCGTGGTTCATCGGTCACCTTTGCACAGCGCAACCAGGGCGATGTGTTTATTTCCTGGGAGAACGAAGCCAATTTGCTGGAGAAAGAATTCGGCAACAAGGTGGATGTGGTCTACCCTTCCATCAGCATCCTGGCCGAACCACCGGTGACGATCGTGGACAAAAACGTGGACCGCAAAGGCACGCGCGCTGTGGCACAGGCCTACCTGGAGTACCTCTACAGCGATGAAGGCCAAGACATTGCGGGCAAGAACTTCTACCGACCCATCAGCCCTAAAGCCCAAGTCAAATACGCCAAGCAGTTTCCCAAGCTCAACCTCTTCACCATCGACCAGGCCTTTGGTGGCTGGGCCAAGGCCGACAAGGACCATTTCGCTGATGGCGGGTCCTTCGATCAGATCTATCTGAAGAAGTGAAGTGACAGCCGCACAGACGGCTTAGATGATTTGTCTATATGCAAAGAATGAAAAAGTCGTTGGTGTTTGCCCCTCTGGCCTTCAAAATTCCACCCCTTCACACCCTGCCCATGATCATGACCCGTCAAATCATCTCCGCCTTGCTTGCCAGCCTTGCCTTGCTGGGTTCGGCGCAAGCCCAGACCACTTTGCTCAACGCGTCCTACGATGTGGCGCGCGAGTTTTACAAAGACTACAACGCCGCCTTTGTGGCGAACTACAAAAAGACCACGGGCAAAGACGTCAAGATTGACCAGGCCCATGGTGGCTCTAGCCAACAGGCACGCGCGGTCAACGATGGTCTGGATGCCGATGTGGTCACCATGAACACCACCACCGATGTGGACTTTTTGGCCAGCACCGGCGTGGTGGCCAAAGACTGGGCCAAGCGTTTTCCCAACAACGCATCGCCCACCACCTCCACCATGCTGTTCCTCACCCGCAATGGCAACCCGAAAAACATCAAAGACTGGGACGACCTGATCAAGCCCGGCATCAAAGTGATTGTGGTGAACCCCAAAACCGGAGGCAACGGCCGCATGGCTTACCTGGCCGCTTGGGGCTATGTGCGCAAGAAAGGCGGCACCGAAGCTGAAGCGGCCGAGTTTGTGCGCAAGCTCTACCAAAACGTGCCCATCTTGGCCAAAGGTGGACGTGATGCCACCACGGTTTTTCTTCAGCGCAACATTGGCGACGTGCTGATCACCTTTGAATCCGAGGTGGTGTCGGTGGACCGTGAATTTGGTGAAGGCAAAGTGGATGCGATCCATCCGTCTATCAGCATCGTGTCGGAAAACCCGGTGGCGGTGGTGGAACGCACCGTGAACAAAAAAGGCACTGCCGACTTGGCCAAAGCCTACCTGGATTACCTTTACTCCGATGAGGCGCAAGAGATCGCTGCCAAGCATGCCCTGCGCCCACGCAACCCTGCTGTGCTGAAGAAATACAGCAAGACCTTTCAGCCCATTCAACTGTTCACCGTCAACGAGGTCTTCGGTTCCTTCGCAGAGGCACAGAAAGTTCACTTCAACGATGGTGGGCAGTTCGACAAGATTTACACCTTGAAGTAATTGGCAATGACTGCCTTCGCCTTGAGCCCCGCCCCGCGCAAACCCGCGCGGGTCTTGCCGGGCTTTAACCTTACCCTGGGCTTTAGCCTGACTTACCTGTGCCTGATTGTGCTGATTCCTCTTTCAGCCCTGGCACTCAAAACATTCACCTTGAGTTGGGATCAATTCTGGGCTGCGGTCACTGGCGCTCGGGTGATGGCCGCTTACCGCTTGACCTTTGGTGCCTCACTCATCGCAGCCTTGGTGAACGTGGTGTTTGGTTTGCTGGTGGCGTGGGTCTTGGTGCGCTATGAATTTTTTGGCAAAAAAGTGGTGGACGCTTTGGTGGACCTGCCCTTTGCTTTGCCCACCGCTGTGGCGGGTATTTCGCTCACCGCATTGTTGGCAGGCAATGGTTGGGTGGGGCAATACCTCGAGCCCCTGGGCATCCAGCTGGCTTTCAACCCCAATGGTGTGGTGATTGCGCTGATCTTCATCGGCTTACCCTTTGTGGTGCGCACCGTTCAGCCTGTGCTGGAAGACGCTGAGAAAGAACTCGAAGAAGCCGCCACCTGCTTGGGCGCCACACGCTGGCAAACGTTCAGCAAAGTGATTTTTCCATCGATTGCACCGGCTTTACTCACAGGCTTTGCCATGGCTTTTGCACGGGCCATTGGTGAATATGGTTCGGTGATTTTCATCGCGGGCAACATGCCCATGGTCTCTGAAATCACACCGCTCATCATCATCGGCAAATTAGAGCAATACGACTACGCTGGTGCTACGGCGGTGGCCACGGTGATGCTGGTCATCTCGTTTGTGTTGCTGCTCATCATCAACGCGCTGCAAACCTGGCAGCGCAAACGCACCGGGGGCTTGTGATGAGCACGACACGTTCAAGCCACGCCGGCACCACCGAAGCTGCATGGGTGCGTTACACCCTGTTGACGGTAGCCCTGGTGTTCATGTTTTTGTTTTTGGTGCTGCCCCTGGCGGCCGTGTTCACCGAAGCTTTGCGCAAAGGCCTGGACGCTTACCTGGAATCTCTCAAAGAGCCCGATGCCTGGTCGGCCATACGCCTCACGCTCATCACCGCAGCCATTGCGGTGCCGCTGAATTTGGTGTTTGGTGTGGCTGCGGCTTGGGCAGTCGCCAAGTTTGATTTCAAAGGCAAGTCGCTGCTCATCACCTTGATCGACCTGCCCTTTTCTGTGTCGCCCGTGGTGGCGGGTTTGATTTATGTGTTGATGTTCGGTGCCCAAGGTTGGTTTGGCCCATGGCTGCAAGCGCATGACATCAAGATCATTTTTGCCGTGCCGGGCATTGTGCTGGCCACCGTCTTTGTCACCTTCCCCTTCATTGCGCGTGAACTCATCCCGCTCATGCAAGCGCAAGGCACCGACGAAGAGCAAGCTGCCACCGTGCTGGGTGCCAGCGGTTGGCAAACCTTCTGGTATGTCACCCTGCCCAACATCAAGTGGGGGCTGATCTACGGCGTGATTTTGTGCAATGCACGTGCCATGGGTGAGTTTGGTGCGGTCTCGGTGGTCTCGGGCCACATCCGCGGACAAACCAACACCATGCCCTTGCATGTCGAGATTCTTTACAACGAGTACCAATCGGTCGCGGCCTTTGCGGTGGCGTCTTTGCTGGCCTTGTTGGCCTTGGTGACCTTGGCCATCAAGTCGGTGGTGGAGTGGCGTCACCAGAACGAGATGAAGATGGCCGCCGACCTCCCGCCTGAACCTCCCCGCCCTCTGGCCACGGCCACCCAAGCTGTTTGACACCATGAGCATCGAAATCCGCAACATCCACAAAAACTTCGGCAGCTTCAAGGCACTGGACAACGTCAGCCTGGACATCCACTCGGGTGAGCTGGTGGCTTTGCTCGGGCCGTCTGGCTGCGGCAAAACCACGCTGCTGCGCATCATTGCCGGGCTGGAAACCGCTGATCAGGGTAGCATCCATTTCAGCGGTGAAGAAACCACCCATGTGCACGTGCGTGAACGCCAAGTGGGCTTTGTGTTCCAGCATTACGCACTGTTTCGCCACATGACGGTGTTTGAAAACGTGGCTTTTGGCCTGCGCATGAAGCCGCGTGGCCAGCGACCCAGCGAAGCTCAAATCCAAACCAAGGTGCACGATTTGCTCAAGCTCGTGCAACTCGATTGGCTCTCTGACCGTTACCCGTCGCAGTTGTCCGGCGGTCAACGTCAACGCATTGCCCTGGCGCGCGCTTTGGCTGTGGAGCCCAAGGTCTTGTTGCTCGACGAACCCTTTGGGGCCTTGGATGCGAAGGTTCGCAAAGAGCTGCGCCGTTGGTTGCGTCGTTTGCATGAAGAACTCAACGTCACCAGCATTTTTGTGACGCACGACCAGGAAGAAGCGCTGGAAGTGTCTGACCGCGTGGTGCTGATGAACCAAGGCCGCATTGAACAAGTGGGCTCACCCCAGGAAGTGTGGGACCACCCCGCCAGCCCCTTTGTGTATGGCTTCTTGGGCGATGTGAACCTGTTCCATGGCCGCGCCCATGAAGGCGAGGTGCAAATTGGTGAGGACCACCACGGCGTGACCTTGGCCACGCCTGAGCATGCGCAAGCGCAAAACGCCAAAGCCTTGGCTTATGTGCGTCCGCACGACCTGGATGTGAAGCCTTACACCGCGGGTGACATCGGCATCGTGGCCAAACTGACCCGCGCGATCGTGGTCGGCCCGATTGCACGCCTGGAATTGGAGCCGCTGGACAAAACCGGTTTGAACGGCGGCATCATCGAAGCACACCTGTCGGCCGCGCAGTTCTATGGCCAAGGCATCACCGAAGGCCAAACCTATGTGATCACGCCGAAAAAAGCCAGCGTGTTCATCGCGCCTCAAGCGGCCTGAGTCTCACCGGCTAAGCCGGTATTTGCCACACAAAACAGGCGCCTGCGGCGCCTGTCGTTGTTTCTGGTGCCCTGCATCTGTCGTTGATGCACAAATCTGGCGCAGATTGAGGGTTTACCCTATGGTAATTGGGTGCAGACACTATTTAATGTCAACCTACATTTACATAAAAAGGGGCGATCTGCTGTCATTGGCAGATCAGCATCATGAGCACTCAGAAGCGAAACGACCCGCGACGCAGCGTTGTCATTGTGACGATGGACACCCATCTGAACAGCGCCGCGTCCAAAGCGCGCGACGCCCTGGCCCGGTCCATGCCGGGTTTGTCTTTCAACATTCACTCCGCCTCTGAATACACCGCCGACGCACGCAAACTCGCCCGTTGCAAAGAAGACATCGCCCAAGCCCAGGTGGTGATTGTCACCATGCTGTTCCTCGAGGATCACTTCACCCCGATTCTGGAGGACTTGAAAGCTCGCCGAGACCAGTGCAAAGCCCTGGTGTGCATCATGTCGGCCAGCGAGATCGTCAAGCTCACCCGCATGGGCAAGCTCGACATGAGCAAACCTGCCAGCGGTCCGATGGCGCTGCTCAAAAAACTGCGGCCTAAATCGGACGAAACGAAAAAAATCAGTGCAGGTGCCAAGCAGATGAAACTGCTGCGCCAGATCCCAAAGTTTTTGCGCTTCATCCCCGGCACGGCCCAAGACTTGCGCGCCTACTTCTTGACCATGCAGTACTGGCTGGCCGGCTCGCAAGAGAACATCTACAACCTGGTGATGTACTTGGCCGATCGCTACATCGGCACAGAGGTCAAGGCGAGTCACGTTGAGATTGAAATGCCGATGGACTACCCCGAGGTCGGGGTGTACCACCCGCGCCTCAAGGGTCGGTTTGCCGAGCAGGTCAGCGCCCTGCCCACCGTCGTGCCCAAAGACAAAGCACGCGGCCGTGTGGGCTTGCTCATGCTGCGCTCTTACCTGATTGCCAGCAATGCCTTGCACTACGACGCGGTGATTGCCGCCCTCGAAGTCCAGGGCTTGCATGTGGTGCCCGCTTTTGCCTCAGGCTTGGACTCACGTCCGGCCATCGAGGCTTTTTTCATGAAAGACGGCCAGTGCACAGTGGATGCGGTGGTCTCGCTCACCGGGTTCTCGCTGGTGGGTGGCCCGGCCTACAACGACGCGCGCGCGGCCGAGGAAATTCTGGCCAAGCTCGACGTGCCCTACATCGCAGCACACCCGGTGGAATTTCAAACGCTGGACCAATGGGGTGGCTCTGACCGCGGCCTCATGCCAGTGGAATCCACCATCATGGTGGCCATCCCTGAGCTTGATGGTTCGGTGGTGCCCATGGTGTATGCAGGCCGTCCGGGCCCTGAAGGTGTGACCTGCACCGGTTGCCAACAACGCTGCACCTTCACCAAGGAACACAAAACCGAAGACATGTTCACCTGCACCGAGCGCACCGCCATGCTGGCCATGCGCGTGGGCAAGCTGGTGGACCTGCGCCGCTCCGAGCGCGCCAAGCGCAAAGTGGCCATGGTGCTGTTCAACTTCCCGCCCAATGCAGGCAACACCGGCACCGCTGCATTCCTGGGTGTGTTTGAGTCGCTCTACAACCTCATGCACACCATGAAGGAAGGCGGCTACCAGGTAGACATGCCGGGCTCGGTGCAAGAACTGCAAGAAGCCATCTTGCATGGCAACGCCAAGCAATACGGCGCCGATGCCAATGTGCACACCCTCATCAGCGCACAAGACCATGTCAAGCGTGAACGCTGGCTCACAGAAATCGAAGCGCAGTGGGGACCAGCACCGGGCAAACAACTCAGCAATGGCTCGTCCATCTTTGTGCTGGGCCATCAGTTTGGCAATGTGCTGGTGACCGTGCAACCCTCGTTTGGTTACGAGGGCGACCCCATGCGCCTCTTGTTTGAAAAAGGCTTTGCACCCACCCACGCTTTCTCGGCTTTTTACCGTTACTTGCGTGAAGACTTCAGTGCCCATGCGGTCATGCACTTTGGCACGCATGGCGCGTTGGAATTCATGCCTGGCAAGCAGGCGGGTTTGTCGGGCAGTTGCTGGCCTGACCGCTTGATTTCTGACCTGCCTAACTTTTATTTGTACGCGGCCAACAACCCTTCCGAGGGCGCGATTGCCAAACGCCGCTCGGGTGCCACGCTCATCAGCTACCTCACCCCCACCATTGAAAACGCGGGGCTTTACAGCGGCTTGGTCGAACTCAAGACGTCGATCAGCCGCTTCCAAGGTTTGGGCCGCGACGAAAAGGCTGAGCGCGAGCGCATGGTGCCGCTGATTCAAGCGCAAGCCGCGCTGGTGGACTTGGCGCAGGCCGAACCCGCATGGTGTTTGACCCAGGGCTCATCGCCTGAATTGGACGCTGCCCATTGCATCAGCAAGCTTTCAGCGCAAATTTTGGAGATGGAATACACCCTGATTCCGCATGGCTTGCATGTGGTGGGACGACCCTTGTCACGTGAGTCCTTGGTGGACATGGCCCTGGCCATGGCACTGGCCGAGTCCAACATCATCCCCCAGCGTGAAGCCATGGAGCTGCTGGTGGATGGGGCATCCGCCAAACAGGTGCTGGCAGCATCTGGCCTGGCTGACACCGCCGAAATGTTGGCTCTGCTCGACAAGCTCTCACTGAGCATCCGCTTGATGCGTTTGAACAGCGAGATTGAAGGCCTGATGGCAGCCCTTGATGGCCGCTACATCTTGCCAGCACCCGGTGGCGATATTCTGCGCAACGCCGACATCCTGCCCACAGGCCGGAACTTGCATGGCTTTGACCCCTTCAAGATCCCCAGCGCCTTCGCCGTTCAAGACGGCGCACAGCAAGCCGACAAACTCATTAAGCGCTACTTGCAAGACGGGCACGACTTACCTGAATCGGTGGCCATCGTGCTGTGGGGCAGTGACAACCTGAAGTCAGAAGGCAGCCAGATCGGACAAGCCTTGCGACTGATGGGCGCGCAGCCACGCTTCGACAGTTACGGCCGCCTGGTGGGCGCACAGCTCATGCCGCTGGAGTTACTGGGCCGTCCGCGCATCGATGTGGTGGTGACCCTCTCGGGCATCTTCCGCGATTTGATGCCCTTGCAAATCAAGATGCTGGCTGAGGCTGCCTACATGGCTGCGATGGCTGATGAGCCGACTGATGACAACTACATCCGTAAACACGCCTTGGCTTACCAAAAAGAACATGGCTGCGACATGGCCACCGCGTCGCTGCGAGTCTTTGGCAACGCCGACGGCGCCTACGGCTCCAATGTGAACAACCTGGTGGAGAACGGTTTGTGGAGCGATGAGGACGAGCTGGCCAACACCTACACCTCGCGCAAAGGATTTGCTTTTGGCATCAGCGGTCAACCGGTGGCGCAAAACGCTTTGCTCAAGAGCGCCTTGGCTGATGTGGCCTTGACTTACCAGAACCTCGAATCGGTTGAGCTGGGCGTGACCACGGTGGACAACTACTTTGACACCCTGGGCGGCATCACCCGCGCGGTCAAACAAGCCAAGGGTGGCAACGAAGAAATTCCCGTCTACATCGGCGACCAAACCCGAGGTGATGGCCAGGTGCGCAGTTTGTCTGAGCAGGTGTCTTTGGAAACCCGCACCCGCATGCTCAACCCCAAGTGGTACGAAGGTTTGCTGGAACACGGCTATGAGGGCGTGCGCCAAATTGAGGTGCACATCACCAACACCATGGGGTGGTCGGCCACCACCGGCCAAGTGCAACCCTGGGTCTACAAGCAGCTGACCGAAAAGTTCATGCTTGACCCCGAGATGCGTGACCGCTTGGCCAAGCTCAACCCCACTGCCTCAGCCCGTTTGGCCAACCGTTTGATGGAAGCCTCCAAGCGCTCTTACTGGACACCTGATGCGCAAATGCTTGAGCGCATGAAGATGGCCAGTGAAGAGTTGGAAGACCGCCTTGAAGGCGTGGTGGAAGGCCGGATGGCTTGAGCTTGAGGCATCAAGCCTCTGAGCTCAACAGCACGGGCCCGCGCGGCGTTTGCAACAGGGCTTGCATGCGCACCGGGCCGGCTTGAACGTTGATGCCCTGCAAACCCTCTAGAGCCTGACGCAAGGCAGGCGCCTGCGGATGCTGCAGCGTGAATCCGCTCAGCGCCAAGCCACTGTCTGGCATGCTGGATGACGGATGCACCTCACCCCATTGAATCAAGGTGGGCAGGCAGCCATCCATCAACCGCGCACCATCGTCACGCACACTGATTTGCCATTGCAGCAAGCCTTGCGGTGTGGGGCGTTGCGCTTGCAGCACTTGCCCGACATCCAGCCCCTGCATGGCCCAGCTTTGCACATGACTCGCAAGCTCAGGCACGCGCGCCACCCAATGGCACAAGCGCGGGCCGTGACGTGCGATGTCTTGCATCAAAGCCGCATCGTCCATGTCAAACCAACGCCGCAAGGGGTCAACGCGTTGCGGTTTGGCTTGCGGGTTGAGGGCAATGATTTCCAGATAAGCGCCAGGAAATGCTGCGCTGTCGATGCGCAGCAGTCGGTTGTGCGTGCCCATCAATGGATGCTCACCACCCGGGCCGGGGGTAACACCCAAAGTGGCTTCGCACCAGGCCACGCCAGATGCCAGATCGGGCGCGATGATCACCAGGTGATCGAGGCTGGGCGTTAAAACAGTCACAGACATTTTGATTTGGAATATTGAGCTTCAGTTGCTACGCGTCCACCATTGGTCTTTCATTTCGGTTTGCAACCAATCAATGAAGGTTTGAATCTTGGCAGGCAGCAGTCTGGGTGAAGAATACACCGCATGAATTTCTTGCGATGGCAAAGTCCAGTTGGTCAGCACCGGTCGCACCGCACCAGTTTTGATGGACTCATGCGCCACATACCAGGGCAATGCCGCCAAGCCCATGCCAGAACGCACCGCCGAGAGCAAAGCCGAAAGGTTGTTCGAGCGCAGAGGCCCTTTGACCGTGATGCTGTGCACATACCCGTCTTGGCCGGTAAGCAACCAGCGTGCATCGCCCTGCACCGTGCTGTAAATCAAGGCGTCATGCGCGCTCAATTCTTCAGGCAACAGTGGCTCGCCACGTTGTTCAAGGTAAGCCTGCGAGCCCACCACCACCCAGGGATTAACACCCAGGTAGCGTGAGCCCAAGGACGAGTCAGCCAGTCGCCCCATGCGGATGGCCAAGTCAACGCCTTGCGCCACCAAATCGACATAGCGATCTTCGAAGGTGATGTCGAGTTGCACCTTGGGGTGCTCTTTCATGAACTTCACCATCAGAGGCACGAGCACACGCCGGCCAAAAGCCACCGATGAACTGATGCGCAAGCTGCCCTGCAATTGCGACTGCATGAGCGCAGCGACCGACTCGGCTTCATCCACGTGGTGTGCGATGAGTTTGCATTTCTCGTAATACAGCCGGCCGATTTCTGTGGGGCTCACGCCATGGGTGGATCGATGCAAGAGACGCGAACCTAACTTGGCTTCGAGCTGCGCCACTTGTTTGGTCACCGCAGACTGGCCGATGCCCATCTCAGCAGCGGCCTTGCTGAAGGAACCTAAGTCGACCACCCGAATAAAAACTTTGATGCTTTGTATGCGGTCCATGTTGTTCAAGCGCACAGCTCCAACGAGAGGACTATTCCACCACGGAATAAACGTTTTGCCAAATCACAGGATTCCATCCCGTCTTGATTAGACCGATCATCCGCAGCACTTCAAAACCCGAGGAGATAACGATGGCAAAGATGAAAGCTGCACTGGCCGCTGTGCTGGTGATGGAAAAAGAAGGCGTGACACAAGCCTTTGGTGTGCCCGGTGCGGCCATCAACCCACTTTATGCTGCACTGCAAGAACGTCAGTCCATTGCGCACGTGCTGGCACGACATGTGGAGGGCGCGTCCCACATGGCTGAGGGCTACACACGGGCCAAGGCGGGCAACATCGGTGTGTGCATCGGCACCAGTGGCCCGGCGGGCACCGACATGATCACCGGTCTGTACTCGGCCATTGCCGACTCCATCCCAATCTTGTGCATCACCGGCCAAGCTCCCCGCGCGCGTCTTTACAAAGAAGACTTTCAAGCGGTGGACATCGAGTCCATCAGCAAACCCGTGACCAAGTGGAGCGTGACCGTGCGCGAACCCGCTCAGGTGCCCCGCGCTTTCCAACAAGCGTTTCACCTCATGCGTTCTGGCCGCCCAGGTCCGGTGCTGATTGACTTGCCTTTCGATGTGCAAATGGCGGAGATTGAATTTGACATCGACACCTACGAACCTCTGCCGGTTTACAAACCTGCAGCGAACCGCAAGCAAGTTGACAAAGCCCTGGACATGCTTTTGGCCAGCGAGAAGCCTTTGATCGTGGCGGGTGGCGGCATCATCAACGCCGACGCTGCCGACCTGCTGGTGGAGTTTGCGGAAATCACGGGCGTGCCCGTCATTCCCACCCTGATGGGTTGGGGCAGCATTCCTGATGACCACCCGCTCATGGCAGGCATGGTGGGTTTGCAAACCAGCCACCGCTATGGCAATGCCACCATGCTGGCCAGCGACTTTGTGCTGGGCATTGGTAACCGTTGGGCCAACCGCCACACCGGCTCTACCGAGGTCTATTGCAAGGGCCGCACCTTTGTGCACATCGACATCGAACCCACGCAAATCGGCCGCGTGTTCATGCCCGACTATGGCATCGTGAGTGATGCCAAAGCCGCGTTGGAATTGCTGGTGCAAGCCGCGCGCGATCGGCAAGCTGCCGGCACGCTCAAGAACTACACCGATTGGGCGGATCGTTGCGCTGAGCGCAAACAACTCATGCACCGCAAATCGCATTTCACCGAAACACCGATCAAGCCGATGCGTGTGTACGAGGAAATGAATGCTGCCTTCCCGCGCGACACCATCTACGTTTCCACGATTGGTCTGTCGCAAATTGCAGGTGCTCAGTTCCTGCATGTGTATGGCCCCCGCCAATGGATCAACTGCGGCCAAGCCGGCCCCTTGGGTTGGACGATTCCTGCCGCGCTGGGCGTGGTGGCGGCTGACCCCACACGCACCGTGGTGGGCTTGTCGGGTGACTACGACTTCCAGTTTTTGATTGAAGAACTGGCTGTGGGCGCGCAATTCCGATTGCCCTATGTGCAAGTGCTGGTGAACAACAGCTACCTGGGTTTGATCCGACAAGCCCAACGCAACTTCGACATGGACTTCTGCGTGCAATTGGCCTTTGACAACCAAAACGTGGAAGACCCAGCCCTCAAAGGCTACGGCGTGGATCACCAGGCTGTCGTCCAGGGCCTGGGTTGCAAATCGATGCGCGTGACCGACCCGGCCAAGATCGGCTCTGCCCTCAAGCAGGCTCAAGCGATGGCGCAAGAGTTCCGCGTGCCGGTGGTGGTGGAGGTGATTCTGGAGAAGGTCACCAACATCGCGATGGGCACCGAGATCAATGCCATCAATGAATTTGAAGAAGTGGACTGCCGTCACCCCGCGGGCGCCAAGGGCCTTGAGTTGGCTGGCCTGTTGGATTGATCGGTCCAGGACAACACCATGACGAAATTTGCCGCCAACCTCAGCATGCTTTTCACAGAAGCACCGTTTCTGGATCGCTTCGAACTCGCTGCCAAATCAGGCTTCACTGCGGTGGAGTTTCTTTTCCCGTATGCCTGGCCTGCCGAGGTGATACGCGAGAAACTGCGAAGCAACAACCTCACCCTGGTTTTACACAACCTACCGGCTGGCAACTGGGAGGCGGGTGAGCGCGGCATTGCGTGCTTGCCCGACCGGGTGGATGAGTTCCGAGCAGGTGTCCACCAAGCCGTGCAATATGCGCATGTGCTGGGTGTGCAGCAGCTCAATTGCCTGGCGGGCAAGGTGCCCCAAGGTGTCGAGGCTGCAGCGTTGAAACAAACCTTGATCGACAACCTGCGTTACGCCGCCAAGGTGCTGAAGGCTGCCGGGCTCAAGCTGTTGATCGAACCCATCAACACCTTTGACATTCCGGGCTTCTACCTCAACCGCACAGCCCAGGCTTTGGAGATATTGGACGAGGTGGGTGTAGACAATGCCTACGTGCAATATGACCTCTACCATGCGCAGCGCATGGAAGGTGAGCTGGCCAGCACGGTACAAAAACACCTGGGTCGCATCGCGCATATTCAGCTGGCCGACAACCCCGGGCGCAACGAGCCTGGCAGTGGCGAGATGAACTACACCTTTTTGTTCAAGCACCTCGAACGCATTGGCTACCAAGGCTGGATTGGCTGCGAATACAAACCTGCGGGCAAGACCGAAGACGGCTTAGGCTGGCGCGAAAAACTGGCAGCTTGAGCTGATCTATAAGGAATTTTCATGGCACAAGAACCATCACGCATCGGCTTTGTGGGTCTGGGCATCATGGGTGCGCCCATGGCGCAACACCTCATTCAAGCGGGTCACCAGTTGTATGTCCACACCCGCAGCAAAGTGCCTGAGGCCATCTCACAAACCTCAGCCCATGCTTGCGCCAGTGCCCAAGAGGTCGCACAGCACGCCGACATCATCATCACCATGCTGCCCGACACGCCCGATGTCGAGAAGGTGCTGTTTGGCCCTTCCGGCATCGCTGCAGGTTTGAGCGCAGGCAAGGTCGTGGTGGACATGAGTTCCATCTCGCCCATGGCCACCAAAACTTTTGCGCAAAGTATCGAAGCCCTAGGCTGCCAGTACTTGGACGCGCCAGTCTCTGGGGGCGAAGTGGGTGCACGCAACGCCACCCTCACCATCATGGTGGGTGGGCCGCAAAGCGCGTTCGATCGGGTCAAGCCTTTGTTCGAGCTCATGGGCAAGAACATCACCTTGATCGGCGGCAACGGCGACGGGCAAACCGCCAAAGTCGCCAACCAGATCATCGTGGCCCTCAACATCGAGGCGGTCGCCGAAGCTTTGCTGTTTGCTGCCAAAGCGGGGGCAGACCCGGCCAAAGTTCGTCAAGCGCTGATGGGTGGCTTTGCAGCCAGCCGCATTCTGGAGGTGCATGGCGAGCGCATGATCAAACGCACCTTCGACCCGGGCTTTCGCATTGAACTCCATCAGAAGGACCTCAACCTCGCCCTGTCCAGTGCCCGCAGCCTGGGGGTTTCGTTACCCAACACAGCAACAGCCCAAGAGCTCTTCAGCGCCTGCGCAGCGCATGGCGGTAAAGCCTGGGACCACTCGGCCATGGTCAAAGCCCTGGAGACCTTGGCTAACTTCGAGGTGGGTCAGACCGCACCCGCTTGAGTTGATTTTGCGTAGATATAACCAAGAACTCTGATCGTCAAAATCGATACAAATCGTGAAAATCAACAATATGAGGCAAGATCAAGGGGATACAGGACACTGACCATGCAAATTTTTAACACCCTCAAATACGGCAACGATCTCGTGGAGATCTTCATCGAAGGCAGCAACCCTTACGCCAAACAGCACCTCGGCGCGCAGGACATTGAAGCTGTTCGCAAGATGCTGCCTCCCGGTGAGCGCATCCAAGCTTATGCCATTGGCCGCGTGGTGGGTGCTGGTCGTGGCGTGTGGGTGGTGACTGAGAAAACCCTGCTGGCCTTCATGCAAGGCAACCATCCGGCCACCCAATCGTGGGCGCTGGAACAGCTCGCATCCTTTGAAGGCCAAAAAGGCAAATACGGCTACACCTTGCGCGCTCAGTGCAGCGGCGAAGCCATCAGCATGTACGGCGCTGACCACAGCCTGGCGCTGATGTGCCAACGCGCCGTGGCCGCGCACAACGCACACACCAGTTTCACCGGTGAGAACTCCCTCAATGCGGCCGATGCCTTGCACGCGATGGAACTCATCACCGATGCCGCGATGCGCACCCAACCTGCCGCCATGGCTGGCTTGACCGGTGACGATGGCTTGATGACTTTGCTCAACCAGGTCAGCCGCAATGGTTTGATCTTGAACGAAGAACTCGCAGCGATTTTTGAGCGCATGAAAGCGCCCCAGCCTGCCTGAAGGTTCAAACCCCGCCGAGCTTGATCCCCTCATGCTCGGCGACCTTCTCCAGCGCGCGTTCAAACAAAGCCCGCGCTGAACCTGAGACCGAGGCCAAAAACGCGTGCAAATGCGCGTCGTTGGCATTGCGGCTCAGGCATGAATGGCAATAGGCCTCAAAGCTGGCCAGTTGCAAAATCAACTCAGCCACATGCTGCGGGCAGGCACACAGCACCGAGGTGCTCATGCCAGCCACCTGGGCCAACACCGCATCGTCGTATCGCCGCGCAGGGATCAAACTGCTGGCAGCCAGCCCGCCCATGGACCGTGCCGCATCGACAATCAGCACCGAGCTGACCAACTCGGCCAAGTCCTCATCACTCATGGGCTCGCGCCGCACCACCCACCCTTGCGCGCGCCACAAAGCCAAGGTGACTTCCATGCCGTAGCTGTAAATCACAATGACCTGCAGCAGCGGGTGCTGTTGAGAAGCCGTTTGCACCAGGCTCAGCGCGGCATCGTCCAACACATGCACCTTGATGAGCAGGATGTTGGGCTCGCCCTGCAAAGGCTTTTGCGCCAGCTCAGCCAGGTCGGTGTAAACATCGCTGACCTTGATGGCATGGCTCAAAAATTTCAAGGTGAACTTGGTCGACTCGATGCGCCCGGCCAGCCCCAAGCCCACCACCGCCATGGTGACGGTTTGTGCATCGAGCTGCTGCTGTACCCGACTCATGTGGGCTGAGCGTAGTTCATTGCGCAAGGCACTGAGTTGGGTCAGGTCCAGGTTAGCCAAGGTGCTGATGGCATGGCCATCGGCGGTGAGTTGCTTGAAGAGTTGCGCTCGCAACACATCTTGTTCTTTGTAAAGCCGGTGTCGCCCGCTGGTCTTCTCGGGCGTGAAGGCGCCATAGCGGGTCTCCCACACACGCAAGGTGGTCACCGGTATACCGGTGAGTTTGGACAGGGCGCCGATGCGGTAGAGCAAGGGGTCAGGCTGGGGATGCTTCATGGTGAACCTCTGAACACATTCTGCGGTATAGCCGCCCACTTGCCCAAGGTCTTTCCAAGCGCCAAGGGTAGCGGTTGATAAACTCTGTGACGACATGCCTTCCGCGACACCCTTGGACACCCCCACATGAGCCCGCAAGCCTGGCCTGCCATTTGGCTCACCCTGCAACTGGCGGCCACCAGCACGGCCCTGCTCTTGCTCCTGGCCACGCCGGTGGCTTGGTGGTTGTCGCGCACGCGCTCGGTTTGGCGCGCACCCATCTCCGCCGTGCTCACCCTGCCCTTGGTGCTTCCCCCCACGGTGTTGGGCTTTTACTTGCTGGTGTTGATGGGGCCCCAAGGCATGCTTGGGCAACTCACGCAGGCATTGGGTTGGGGCGTGCTGTCTTTCACCTTCAGTGGTCTGGTGATCGGGGCCGTCATTTTTTCGCTGCCTTTTGCGGTGCAGCCCATCCAGCATGCGTTTGAGGCCATGGGCACGCGCCCCATGGAAGTGGCCGCCACGCTGGGTGCCAAACCGCTCGATGCGTTTTTCAGCGTGGCCCTGCCCCTGGCCAAACCAGGTTTGCTGACCGCGGCCATTTTGAGCTTTGCCCACACGGTGGGTGAGTTCGGTGTGGTGCTGATGATTGGCGGCAACATCCCAGGCCAAACGCGGGTGATCTCCACCCAAATTTACGGCCATGTGGAAGCCATGGAATACGCCCAGGCCCATGCGCTGGCTGCAGGCATGTTGGTGTTTTCTTTTGCGGTGCTGATGGTGCTGGCTGTGCTGCGCAGCCGTGCCTCCAAGGTCACGCCATGAGCCACCAACTCTCGCTGCACCTGCCGCGTGCGGGCTTTGAACTCAAGCTCGATCTGCAGTGGCCCGAGCGTGGCATCACCGTCTTATTTGGGGCATCGGGCTCGGGCAAAACCACGCTGTTGCGTTGTGTTGCAGGTTTGGAACGAGCACAAGGCCGGGTGCAAATCGGTGATGAAATTTGGCAAGACGATCAGCGTGGCATCTTCATGCCCACCTGGCAGCGCCGACTGGGCTATGTGTTCCAAGAAGCCAGCTTGTTTGAGCACCTGGACGTCATGGGTAACCTGAGGTTTGGCCTGCAACGACTGGGGCAGCGCCACGATGTCTCGCCTGAGGTCATCGACCTGCTGGGCATCGGTCATCTGCTGCAACGCCGGGTGCAGCAGCTCTCGGGTGGTGAGCGTCAGCGTGTGGCCATCGCGCGCGCCTTGGCCACGCAGCCGCGTGTGTTGTTGCTCGATGAGCCTTTGTCTGCCATCGACCACGCGCGCCGCCAAGACATCTTGCCTTGGTTAGAGAGGTTACGTGATGAGCTGCGCATCCCCATGCTGTATGTGACTCACTCGGCCGATGAAGTTGCGCGGCTCGCTGACCATCTGGTGGTACTGGCCAACGGGCAACTGCAGGCCCAGGGCGCCGCCACCGACTTGCTCAGCCGCATTGACCACCCGGTGGTGCAAGGCCACGAAGTCGCGGCCTTGATCGAGGGCGTGGTGGCGCTGTGTGAACCCAACTGGCACCTGTCACGGGTGGACTTTGCCGGGGGCAGTTTGTGGGTGCGCGACGATGGTTTGAGCACCGGACAAAAAGTGCGCCTGCGGGTGCTGGCCCGCGATGTGAGCGTAGCCACCCAGGCGCCGCAAAACACCAGCATACAAAATCAGCTCGAAGGTGTGATCGATGCCATCGTTCAAGACGAACATCCTTCACAATCCTTGATCCGAATTCGATTAAACGCTACTTATTTGATAGCAAGACTGACCAACAAAGCGATTCACCAATTGGCCCTCCAGCAAGGCATGGCGGTGTGGGCACAGGTGAAGTCTGTGGCCTTGGTGCAATGAGTCCACAACCGAAAATTTACCAGGAGATCTTGATGAAAAAACTTGTTGCCTTTGCCCTCAGCGCACTGATGGCCCTGGGTGTGGCCGCACAAGGCCAAGTCGACAAAGTGGTCTACCACATCGACAACACCGCCACCCAAGCCACCAAAGGTTTGCGCAATATCCGCAACCATTTGGATGTGGCGCCTGAGACGCAAATCGTGGTGGTCACCCATGCAGAAGGGGTGGACTTTTTGATGGAAGGGGCCAAAGACAAGAACAACCCCAACATCGACTACGGCGCGCTGGTCTCTGCCCTCAAAGCACGCAAGGTGCGGTTTGAGGTGTGTGAGATCACCCTCAAAAACCGCAACCTCAACAAAGACCAGTTCTCGATGGACGCCGAGTTCACGCCCTCAGGCGTGGTGCGTGTGGGCCGTTTGCAAAGCCGCGAGGGCTACGCTTACATCAAGCCGTGATGACCTGCAGCCCACCCATGTAGGGCTGCAAGGCGGTGGGCACGCGCACACTGCCATCGGCTTGCTGGTAGTTCTCGAGCACGGCCACCAAGGTACGGCCTACCGCCAGGCCTGAACCGTTGAGGGTGTGCACCAACTCGTTCTTGCCTTGCGCGTTCTTGAAGCGCGCTTGCAAGCGGCGCGACTGGAAGGCCTCGCAGTTCGAGACCGAGCTGATCTCACGGTAGGTGTTTTGCGCGGGCAGCCACACTTCGAGGTCATAAGTTTTGGCCGCACCAAAACCCATGTCGCCCGTGCACAGCGACATGACGCGGTAAGGCAAGCCCAGCTTTTGCAGAATCGCTTCAGCGTGGCTGGTCATCTCTTCAAGCGCCTCATAACTTTTCTCGGGGTGCACGATTTGCACCATCTCTACCTTGTCGAACTGGTGCTGGCGAATCATGCCGCGGGTGTCACGGCCATAAGAGCCTGCTTCTGAACGGAAGCATGGGGTGTGGGCGGTGAGTTTGATGGGCAACTCAGACTCAGCCACCACCTCGTCGCGCACGAAATTCGTCAGCGGTACTTCGCTGGTGGGGATCAAGTACAGCGCGGCGTTGTCAGGCACAGCCTCACCTTCTTGGCCACCTTTTTTCGCAGCGAACAAATCGCCCTCGAACTTGGGCAGCTGCCCGGTGCCGCGCAAGCTGTCTGCGTTGACGATGTAGGGCGTGTAGCACTCGGTGTAGCCGTGTTCGGTGGTTTGCACATCGAGCATGAATTGCGCAAGCGCACGGTGCAAACGCGCAATCGCACCTTTCATCACGGTGAAACGCGAGCCGGTGAGTTTGACACCCAGGTCAAAGTCCAGGCCCAAAGGGGTGCCCACATCCACATGGTCTTTGGCCTCAAAACCCAAGGCCTTGGGCTCGCTGCCCTCGGGGCTCCAGCGGCGCACCACCAGGTTGCCATGCTCATCAGCGCCCACAGGCACTGAAAGGTGCGGCAAGTTGGGCACTGCCATCAGCAGGGTTTGCATCTCGGCTTGAATTTGGTCCAGGCGCGCGGCTGAGCTTTCCAACTCGCCCTTGATGCTGCCCACCTCGGCCATGGCCGCATCGGCCGCGGCATGGTCGCCCTTGCCTTTCAAGGCACCGATTTGCTTGCTCAAGCTGTTGCGTTTGGCTTGCAATTCTTCGGTGCGGGTTTGGATGGTTTTGCGCTCACCCTCAAGGGCCGCAAACACCGCGGGGTCTAAAAATGTTTGGTTGGCCTTGCGGGTTTGCAGGCGGGCAACCACGCCATCCAGGTCTTTGCGAAGCAGGGTGATGTCGATCATGGGAACGTCTTGGTTATGGGGGGCTGAGGCGCAGACTTCGCGTCCATTCACGCGTCGAGTTTGAGGCCTTTGGGCAGTGGGAATTTCAGGGTTTCCTCGATGCCGTCCATCTTGCGCACCGACACTGCACCGAGCGCTTTGAGGCGGTCGATGACCTGGCGCACCAGAATCTCAGGGGCCGAGGCACCGGCGGTCAGGCCAATGCGTTGCTTGCCCTCCAACCACTCGGGCTGCAACTCATCGGCGCTATCAATCATGTAGCTGTCGGTGCCCAGTTTCTGGGCAACTTCACGCAAACGGTTGCTGTTGGAGCTGGTGGGGCTGCCCACCACAATCACCACATCGACCTGCGGGCTGATCATCTTGACCGCGTCTTGGCGGTTTTGGGTGGCGTAGCAAATGTCTTGCTGCTTGGGCTCGCGCACCTTGGGAAAACGCGCTTTGACCGCGTTCAAAATTTCAGCAGCGTCGTCCACGCTCAACGTGGTTTGGGTGACCACCGCGAGCTTGTCGGTTTGCTTCGGGTTGACGCGGGCCACGTCATGCACATCTTCCACCAGATGAATGCCGTCGCTGAGCTGCCCCATGGTGCCTTCCACCTCAGGGTGGCCCTTGTGGCCGATCATCAAAAATTCGTAGCCTTCTTTGTGCAGCTTGGCCACCTCCACATGCACCTTGGTGACCAGCGGGCAGGTGGCATCGAAAATTTGAAAGCCACGGGCGTGGGCTTCATCATGAATGGCACGGCTCACGCCATGGGCAGAGAACACCAAGGTCGCCCCCGGGGGCACATCGTCCAGCTCTTCAATGAAGATGGCGCCCTTGGACTTGAGGTCGTTGACCACATAGGTGTTGTGCACGATTTCATGGCGCACATAAATCGGCGCGCCGAACTTCACAAGGGCGTGTTCCACGATTTCAATCGCACGGTCTACCCCGGCGCAAAAGCCGCGGGGCTCAGCCAACAGAATGTCTGCCATCACAAAACTCCCAGCACATGCACCTCGAAGGTGACGGGTTGCCCGGCCAGCGGGTGGTTGAAATCGAACAGTACCGCACCGTCCTCGCGGACCTTGAGCACCACACCGGCAAAGCTGCCGGCGCCATCGGGCGTGGGGAACTTCACCACATCACCCTCCCGGTATTCTTCCATGGGGTCGCCCATGTCGGTGAGCACTTTGCGCGCCAACCACTGCTGCATGTCGGGGTTGCGCTCGCCAAAGGCGGCGCCGGCGGCCAGGTCAAAACTTTGGCGCTGCCCCTCTTCCAGGCCCAACATGGCCTGCTCCATGGCAGGTGACAACTCACCGGTGCCCAGTGACAAAGTGGCAGGCTGCCCCCCGAAGGTGTTGATGATGTCGCCCGCCGGTCCTGCCAGGCGGTAATGCAGGGTCAGGAAGGAATTGGGTTGTACACGGGGAAGCGGTGTGGTCATGAAAGTCTCGATAAACTGCCTTTATTGTAAAAACCTTCCTGTCCGGCCACCGCATGTCCCTCAAAGACCTTCCCCAGGAAGCCCGACCCCGCGAAAAACTGCTCGCGCGTGGCCCTGGCGCCTTGAGTGACGCCGAGTTGCTGGCCCTGCTGCTGCGCACCGGCACAGCGGGCAAAAGCGTCTTGCACCTGGCCCAGGAACTGAGTGACCAATTCGGGGGCATTGCCGGCCTCTTGAACGCCCCCAGCAACGATTTGAGAGCCATCAAAGGCCTGGGGCCAGCCAAACAAGCTGAGCTGCAAGCGGTGCTTGAACTCGCCAGGCGCGCCCTGGCCCAAACCCTGCGTGAGCGCGCCGCCCTGGATTCCCCGCAAGCGGTCAAAGACTATCTGCAGTTGCAGATTGGCCGGCGAAGCCACGAGGTGTTTGCGGTGGTGTTTTTGGATGCGCAACACAAGCTGATCGCGTTGGAAGAAATGTTTCGCGGCACGCTGAGTCAAACCAGCGTGTACCCGCGCGAGGTGGTGGTGCGCGCCTTGCACCACCATGCCAGTGCGGTGGTGTTGGCCCACAACCACCCCAGCGGCTCGGTGCAGGCATCACGCGCCGACGAGATGCTCACCCAAACCCTCAAAGCCGCCTTGGCGCTGGTGGATGTGCGGGTGTTGGACCATGTGATTGTGAGCCCGGGCCAAAGCCTCTCGATGGCAGAACAAGGTTTGTTATGAGAGGCTGGCCATGAAAGTCAAAACACTTTCCGACCTGAAGCTGGTCAAAAAAGAAATTGAGGCGCAGGCCAAACGTGCGGCTGAAGCGGCGGCGCAAGCTGCGCTTAAAAAACGCCAGATGGCGACAGACAAAGATTTGTTTGTGCGTGCCTCAGGTGCGGTCAAACCCTTGCAGCAAGAGGAACGCGTGCTCCTGAAAAAAGAGCAAACGCCACCCTTGGTGATGCAGCAAGACATTGACGAGCAAGCGGTGTTGCGCGAGTCCATCAGCGACGAGTTCGATGTGTCCACCCTGCTCGATGTGGACGACCACATGAGTTTCAGGCGATCTGGCATCGGCACCGATGTGACCAAAAAACTGCGCCAAGGACAATGGAGCATTCAGCGGCAAATTGACCTGCACGGCCTGCGGCGTGACGAGGCGCGCGAGGCTTTGTCTGCGTTCATTCGCGAGGCGTTTCGCCATGGCATCCGCTGTGTGCGGGTGGTGCATGGCAAGGGCCTGGGCTCCCCGGGCAAGGCCCCTATTCTCAAGAGCCGGGTGCACAGCTGGCTGGTGCAAAAAAACGAGGTGCTGGCTTTTGTGCAGGCCAAACCTGCCGATGGTGGCGCAGGTGCGCTGGTGGTGCTGCTCAAGCCGGGGCAATAAGAGCCATCACTCTCAAGGCCAAGCTCAGTTGGGGGTGTTGCGCATCCAATCGGCGGTGTCAAAAAAGGAGACCAGCAAACGCTCACGCAAAGCCTGGGGCACTTGGGTCTCAGACATGGCCTGGTCCATGCAGGCCAGCCATTCATTGCGCTCTTGAATGCCGATCATGAATGGCATGTGGCGCGCGCGCAACCTGGGGTGGCCAAAGCGCTCGATGTAGTGGTTGGGGCCACCCAACCAGCCGCACAAAAACCAAAAGAGTTTGTCGCGCGCATCGTCCAAGTGGGTGCCGTGTGCGGCACGCAATGCTTTGTACGCACTCTCCAAATCCATGAGGTCGTAAAAGCGGTCCACCAGGCTGCGCACCTGGGCTTCACCACCCATGAGTTCAAACGCGCTGCGCGGGTCGTCGGTGATCTGTTCCATGGCCGGCATTGTCCCTCAGGCGTTGCTGGCGCGGCGCAGGGTGTCCACCACCGGGCGGCGCAAGACCTCGCGCAGACCCCACCAACCGGCGGCCAAGGCCAGCACCGCGCCGGCCAGTGCGCCCAGCAAAGGCACCCACAACGACACGGTCCAATCAAAGCCAAACACCTGCTTGGCCAAGACCCAGCCCACCAACGAGGCCACCACACTGGCCAGTGTGCCCGACAACAAACCCACGCCCATCAACTCGGCCCGCTGCACCTGTTGCAAAAGCTTGGCACTCGCCCCGACCGCGCGCATGATGGCGTATTCACGCGCGCGCTCTTCGCGGGTGGCGGTGACAGCAGCGAACAAAACCACCAAACCGGCTGCCAAGGTGAAGCCAAACAATAACTCCACCACACCAATGACCTGGTTGAGCACCCGCTGAATTTGCGCCACCGTGCTGGCTGTGTCCACCTGGGTGATATTGGGAAACTGCGCCACCAATTGGTTGTCAAAACCGGTTGTGGACGGGGCTTTGAACGCACTCATGTAGGTCAGGGGCACATCGGGCAAGTTAGCCACCGGGTAGATCACAAAGAAGTTGGCGCGCATCGAACCCCAATCGACCTTGCGCAAAGAGCTGATGGCCGCCGTGGTTTTGGCACCAGCCACTTCAAAGGTGAGCCGGTCGTTCAAACGCAAGTTAAGGGTTTTGGCGATGCCCTCCTCCACGCTCAAGGAGCCGACCTCTTCGTCTTGCCAGCGGCCGGCCACCAGCTGGTTGTGCGCGGGCAGCGTGGCGTTGTTAGACAGGTTGAACTCGCGGTCCACCAAACGTTTGGCGCGTTCATCGGTGTAGGTTTCAGGGCCGATGGCCTGGCCATTGACTTCCACCAAGCGCCCGCGAATCATGGGGTACCAGTCGTAGTCTTTCACACCCGCTTGTTGCAAAGCCTGCTTGAAATCCGGGCCTTGGTCGGGTTGGATGTTGATGACAAAACGATCCGGTGCACCCACCGGGGTGACTTGTCGCCAACTGCTGATGAGGTCGGTGCGCAAGAGCACCAACAACACCAGCGCGAGCAAACCCACCGACAAGCTGCTGACCTGCAGCACCGCGTAAATGGGGCGTGCAGAAATCTGGCGTGTGGCCAACACCAACCAACGCGGCGAGGTGCTTTCATTCACCAAACGGCGCAGCAACATGACCGCCATCCAACTGGCCAAGGCAAACACCAACACCGCGCCCGCAAAGCCGCCCACCGCAATCAGGCCCAGCTTGATGTCGCTGCTGACCACCAAGAGTAGCGCGGCGAAACCGCTGACCCCCAGGGTCAAGACCGCCAGTGAGGTCGGGCGTAAATTGCCCACATCGCGTCGGATCACCCGCAGCGCTGGCACTTGCGCGAGTTGCAAGACCGGTGGCAAGCCAAAGGCCAGCAAGAGCGTGAGGCCCATGCCCAGGCCATAGCCTACCGGCTTGAACGTGGCCTGCGGCAAAGCACTGTCGACCAAGCCGGCCAGCAAACTGACAAACACCGTGTGCACCGCGTAGCCCGCCACCACACCGGCCGCACTGGCCAACACACCGACCACGAAAAATTCCAAAGCAAAGCTGCGGGCCATGGTGGCCTGGCTCACACCCAACACGCGCAGCATGGCGCAGTCGTTGAGATGGTTGAGTGCAAAGGTGCGTGCCGCCAAAGCCACCGCCACCGCACTGAGCAAGGCTGCCAGCAAGGCCACCAGGTTGAGGAACTTCTGCGCACGCTCCAGGGTTTGCGTCATCTCGGGTCGGCCGTTTTGCAGCGACTCCACGCGGATGCCGCGCAGCTGGCTGGTCTTGATGTGGTCCTCCACCTGGCGCATGAACGCAGCCACCTGCACATCGTCCCCTGACACCAAAAGCCGGTAGGTCATGCGGCTGGCGGCTTGCACCAGCTCGGTGGCGCCCAGGTCGTCCTGGTTGATCAAGACCCGGGGCGCAAAGTTCATGAAGCCACCGCCTCGGTCTGGCTCGTTGAGGATGCGTCTTGTGATTTTGAAAGACGATTCACCCAGCAAGAGCTGGTCGCCCAGTTGCAAACCCAAGGCCAGCAGCAGCGCATCGTCCACCCAGGCCTCATGCGGCGCGGGCACATCGCGGGTTTTGGCGCCTGGGCCGGTGTCGGCAGCCACCGTGAGGCTGCCGCGCAAGGGGTAGTTGGCCGTGACCGCCTTCAAGGCCACCAAGCGTGTGGCGCCACCTTGCTCGGCCGTGGCGCGAGACATGGTGGGAAAGCTTTGGGTGGCTGCGGTTTGCAAACCGCGGTCGTGCGCCCATTGCGACATGTTGGGCGGGGTGGGTTGGTCACTGGCCACCACCACATCGCCGCCGAGCAACTGCCTTGCATCGCGCTGCAAACCGACCTCGATGCGGTCAGCCAAAAAACCCACCGCGGTCAGGGCGGCCACCGCCAAGGTGACCGAGACCCACAAAAGTTTGAGTTCACCTGCGCGCCAGTCGCGCGCCAGGGTTTGCAAGCCCAACCGAACAAAAGAAATCGCCATGGCCTGAGCTTAGGCGATTTGGGCACCCCCGTGGGTGCGTGTGGTCAAGCCGCGCTGCGAAGTTTGGGGCCAGCCAGTTCGGGCTGGGAGATGAACCGCTGCGGTGCGGTGTAGCAAAGAAAATGCTTGTTGGTGGCGCGGCCAATCGTGCATAAACCCACCCGCTGGGCCACCTGCAAACCCATTTGTGTGATGCCACTGCGCGAGACCACGACCGGCACCCCCATTTGCGCAGATTTGATGACCATCTCGCTGGTCAGCCGACCGGTGGTGTAGAACACTTTGTTGGCCCCGCTCATGTCACCGCTTTGCAGCCACATCCAGCCGGCAATCGTGTCAATCGCGTTGTGGCGGCCCACGTCCTCCACAAACAGCAGCATCTCCTGCCCTTGAAACAGCGCGCAACCGTGCACCGAGCCCGCCGACTTGTAGGTGCTTTCCTGCAAGCGGATGGCCTCGGTGATGCCGTAAAGCTGCGACTGTGAGATGGTGGCTTCGGGCAATTGGATGGCATCGACGTCGGCCATCAGGTCGCCAAACACACTGCCTTGACCACAACCGGTGGTCACCACTTTTTTCGCGGTGCGTTGCTCAATCTGATCAATGCCTGCATGGGTTTTGACCGCAGCCACGCCCACGTCCCAATCGACGGTGATGGATGCGATGTCATGAACAGAATTGACCAAACGCTGGTTGCGCAAAAAGCCCAAGACCAGCCACTCGGGATGCGCGCCCAAGGTCATGAGGGTGACCAGTTCACGCTTGTCCACATAGACCGTCAAGGCACGCTCAGACGGCACCGACAGGCTGACCCGCTCGCCATGCTCATTGAGGGCATGCAGCGCGTGTGTGAGTTCAGCACGGGCTTGGGTCAGGGTGGGCAGGGTCATGGGTGAGAGGTTACAAGAAAAAAGGCCAAGGCTTGTGGCCCTGGCCTGGTGCTGGATCGTTGGTCGATCAGCTCTTTTTGGCCGGTGCTGCAGCAGCGGCTGCAGGTGCAGGTGCTGGGGTAGCAGGTGCTGCAGCTGTCGCGGGTGCGGCAGGCGTTGGTGTGTACACAAACGGACCAGGGTCAGCACAAGCCGGCAGGGCTGGCGCTTTGGGGTCTTTCTTGCCAGCCTTGCCTTGCTTAGCGGTTTGTGCGGCCACTTTGTCTTGCGACTTGCACAGCAAGAAAGCATCGACCTTGGCGGTGTGCGCGGTCTTCGCAGCGGTTTCAGCGGCCTTGGCCTTGGCTTCGTCGCTCAAGGGAGGCAGTTTGGCAAAGGCCGACACAGCCAAAGTGCTGGCAGCCAAAAGGGTCAACAGAGATTTCATAGGGGCCTCTTTGATGTTGTCTTGGTGGGCTTGAAACTTCAAGCTTGAACGATCGGTCCGGGCGCAGGTTCGTTGCTGCGCTGCGCGGGGATCTTGCCAGCCTTGATGTCGTTGTACCAAAGCTCGTGGTGCTCTTTGGCCCAGGTCTCGTCCACATAGCCAGTTTTCATGGCGTTGTAGGCACCTGACATGCCCACCGTGCCCATGTAAATGTGGCCGATGAACATCGCCATCATCAACACGGTGGCTACCGCGTGAATCATGTGGCTGATTTGCATGGTGCTGCGCTCGTAAATCAAGCCGGGAATCAGCTTGTCGAGCACCAGGCCAGAAGCCACCACGATGGCGCCCAGGAAGAACACACCGCCCCAGAATACGACTTTTTCACCCGCATTGAAGCGGTGCGAAGGCACTTCCACACCAGAGAACATACCGCCGCCCTTCAAGAGCCAGGTGATGTCTTCTTTGCTGGGGATGTTGTCTTTGATGAAGGTAACAAACACAATCACCAGGGACACCGCGAACAGCGGGCCGGCAAAGTTGTGGGCGTTTTTCAGGGCGTAGGTCAGCCAGCCAAACAAGGTGCTGCCGATCACGGGCTGCAAGAAAAACTTGCCAAACGCCATGATCAAACCAGAAACACCCAGCACGCAAAACGCGATGGCATTGGCCCAGTGGGCTGAACGCTCAAGCGCGGTGAAACGTTCGATCTTGCGACCGGTTTCCTGGCCATGCAATTGCATGGTGCCCTTGCTGAAGTACATCAGCGCCACAGCACCCAAAGCGATCAACAACAGCGAACCCCCGTAAGGGATGATCCAGTTGTTGCGCACTTGGCGCCAGGCTTCGCCAGCGTTGGTGAGGTTGGAGCCGGGGTACTGCACAAAGCCCTGAATCAGGTTGCCCGCTTCGGGCGCCTGGCTCAAGGGCAAGCTGCTGTAACCGGTCACGCCCGAACCCACAGAACGCCACATGGGCGCGTTGTTACCGGGCTGCACCTTGGCGCGCTCGCCATTGGTTTGGGCAGCGTAGCCGGGTTCAGCACTGGCCTCAGGCTTCACATCCATGATGTTCTGGCCTTTGATGCCAGCGTCAGTCGGTGCAGCTTGCGCAGGCGTCTCGACCTTGAGTTTGTCTTGCGCCTGTGCTGAGCCCATGCAGCCCAGAGCCACCAGGCAGGCAGCGATGAAAGAGATTTTCATGTGCTTACCCTGTGTCAGTTGCTACGCGAATACTCGTTTTGAGAATTCATGCCACGGGCTTTGAGCTGCGACTCCCAGCTGGTTTTGTCGCCCTCTTTCCAACCCTTTTCCACATAGGCTTTGCCTGTGCCGGTGTAAGGCGCCATGTCAGACTTCACGCCACCGGCCGATTGGGGTTTGTCGCCGCAAGCGCTGAGCAAGGCCACCGAAGCGGCGATCAAAAGAAGTTGTTTCATGATTTCGCTCCTGGCACAGCCGCAGGTGCCTGACCAGCTTGTTTCGAGCCGTAAGCCGTGCCCCAGCCCCACACCTCAGCACCTTTGCCGCGGTTGAGCACTCGGGTACGGAAGATGTCGGCCACCATGTCGCCGTCACCGGCGAGCAGGGCTTTGGTCGAGCACATCTCGGCACAAGCGGGCAACTTGCCCTCGGCCAAACGGTTGCGGCCATATTTCTCAAACTCGGCCTGGCTGCCGTTGGCCTCGGGGCCGCCGGCGCAGAAGGTGCACTTGTCCATCTTGCCGCGCACACCGAAGGTGCCCTGCGAGGGGAACTGAGGCGCGCCAAACGGGCAGGCATACGAGCAGTAGCCGCAGCCAATGCAGACATCCTTGTCGTGCAGCACCACACCTTCGTCGGTGCGGTAAAAGCAGTTCACAGGGCAAACCGCCATGCAAGGTGCGTCGCTGCAGTGCATGCAGGCCACCGAGATGGAGCGCTCACCGGGCACACCGTCATTGAGGGTGACCACACGGCGGCGGTTCACACCCCAAGGAACTTCGTGCTCGTTTTTGCAAGCGGTCACACAACCGTTGCACTCAATGCAACGCTCTGCGTCGCAAACAAATTTCATACGTGCCATGGTTTATCTCCGGTGCCTCAGGCTTTTTCCACGTTACAGATCGTGGTCTTGGTCTCTTGCATCATGGTCACGCTGTCGTAACCATAGGTGGTGGCGGTGTTGATCGCCTCACCACGCACCACGGGTGCCGCACCCTTGGGGTAGTGCGCGAGCATGTCCGCACCTTGCCAACGGCCCGAGAAGTGGAAGGGCAGGAACACCGTGCCGCTGTCCACACGCTCGGTCACCATGGCCTGCACATTGATGCGCGCACCGGTGGGTGAACTGACCCACACGCGGTCGCCATTGCGGATGCCACGGTCTGAGGCGGTCTTGGGGTTGAGCTCCACGAACATTTCCTGTTGCAGCTCGGCCAGCCAGGGGTTGGAGCGGGTTTCCTCGCCACCACCCTCGTACTCCACCAAACGACCCGAGGTCATGATGAGCGGGAACTTCTCGTGCACCTTGTCGGCCACGTTCTTGGCCTGCACAGTTTTGTACAGGGTGGGCAGACGCCAGAAAGCTTTCTTGTCGTCGTGGCTGGGGTACTTGGCCACCAGGTCGGGACGGGTGCTGTAAAGCGCCTCGCGGTGCTGCGGGATCGGATCGGGGAAGTTCCAGACCACCGCACGCGCCTTGGCGTTGCCAAAGGGGTGGCAGCCGTGGTTTTGCATGAACACGCGGATCATGCCACCCGAGCTGTCGGTCTTCCAGTTCTTGCCTTCGGCCGCTGTTTTCTCAGCGTCGGTGAGCTCATCCCACCAGCCCAGCTTCTTGAGCAAGACGTGGTCGAGTTCGGGGTAACCGGTGGTGATGTCCGCACCCTTGGAGTGCGAACCATCTTCGGCCAACAGGCTCTTGCCTTCACGCTCCACACCGAAGTTGGCGCGGAAGTTACCGCCGCCATCCATGACGTGTTTGGAGGTGTCGTACAGGTTGGGCGAACCCGGGTGCTTGAGCTCGGCAGTGCCCCAGCACGGCCAGGGCAGACCGAAGTAGTCACCGGTGAAGTCGTAACCGGTTTCTTTGTCTTTGCCGCCTTTGGCCTTGAGGGTCTTCACGTCGAACATGTGCATGTTCTTCATGTGGGCCTTCAAGCGCTCAGGGCTCTGACCGGTGTAACCGATGGTCCAGACGCACTTGTTGATTTCGCGCAGGATGTCCTCGGGCACGGGCTCGTCCATGCCTTTGACTTTTTGCATCTTGTAGTTCTTGACCAGCTCTTTGTCGAAGCCCAGTTTTTGGGCCAACTGGTACATGATCATGTGGTCAGAACGGCTCTCCCACAGGGGCTCAATGACCTTCTCACGCCACTGCAAAGAGCGGTTGGAGGCGGTGCAAGAACCGCTGGTTTCAAACTGGGTGGCCGCGGGCAACAGGTACACCGCGCGGTTGGGGTTCTGGTCTTCAGCTTTACCGGGCATGGCAGCCATGGCCGCGGTGGCCGATGGGTAGGGGTCCACCACCACCAACAGATCAAGCTTGTCCATGGCCTGCTTCATCTCCAGACCACGGGTCTGCGAGTTGGGTGCATGGCCCCAATAGAACACGCCGCGCAGGTTGGAGTCCTGGTCGATGAGTTCGTTTTTCTCCAGCACACCGTCGATCCAACGCGAGACGGTGATGCCGTTTTTGCCCATCATGCCGGGGTTGGCATAACGGCCCTTGATCCAGTCGAAGTCCACGCCCCAGGTCTTGGCAAAGTGCTTCCAAGAGCCTTCAGCCAGACCGTAGTAGCCAGGCAGCGAATCGGGGTTGGGGCCAACGTCGGTGGCGCCTTGCACGTTGTCGTGACCGCGGAAGATGTTGGTGCCGCCACCGCTCTTGCCCACATTGCCCAAGGCCAGTTGCAAGATGCACGAAGCACGCACGATGGCGTTACCAATGGTGTGCTGGGTCTGGCCCATGCACCACACGATGGTGCCAGGACGGCTCTGATTGAGCATGGACGCCACTTTGAAGACCTGGGCTTCGGGCACGCCGCAAGCCTCTTCAACCTTCTCGGGTGTCCACTTGGCCAACACCTCTTCTTTGACCTTCTCCATGCCGTAGACACGGTCATTGAGGTACTTCTTGTCTTCCCAGCCGTTCTTGAAGATGTGATAGAGCACACCGAACAAGAAAGGAATGTCCGAGCCCGAGCGGATGCGCACGAACTCGTCGGCCTTGGCGGCGGTACGGGTGAAACGTGGGTCGACCACGATCATCTTGCAGCCGGTTTCTTTGGCGTGCAACATGTGCAGCATGGAGACCGGGTGCGCCTCGGCAGCGTTCGAACCAATGTACAGAGCGACCTTGGCGTTTTGCATGTCGTTGTACGAGTTGGTCATGGCGCCATAACCCCAGGTGTTGGCCACGCCCGCCACAGTGGTGGAGTGGCAAATACGCGCCTGGTGGTCGCAGTTGTTGGTGCCCCAGAAGCTCACGAACTTACGCAACAGGTAAGCCTGCTCGTTGTTGTGCTTGGAAGAACCGATGAAATACACGCTGTCAGGGCCGCTGGCTTTGCGCAGCTCCATCATCTTTTCGCTGATCTCGTTCAGGGCGGTGTCCCAGCTGATGCGCTCGTACTTGCCGTTGACCAGCTTCATGGGGTAGCGCAGGCGGTACTCGCCGTGGCCGTGCTCACGCAGGGCCGCACCCTTGGCGCAATGCGCACCCAGGTTGATGGGCGAATCAAACACCGCCTCTTGACGCACCCACACGCCGTTTTCCACCACGGCGTCGACCGCACAGCCCACCGAGCAGTGGGTGCACACGGTGCGCTTGACTTCAATCTTGCCGTCACCCAACGCCACGCCGCTGGCAGCGCGGGCTTTTTTCACCAAGGTGAGTTGGGTGGCCGCAATACCCACACCCAAACCCAGACCCGAACGGCGCAAAAACGCGCGACGGTCCATGGTGGGCAAAGCAGCGCTCAGGCCGCGACGCAGGCTGTGCACAAAGGGAGAACTCGCTGCCCCTGTGGCCGAGGACTTTTTCGTCAACAACATGATGTCTCCTTAAACCTGCGTGGTTTTGTAGTAGCGCTTGACGTGCTCGCTCAAGCTGTAGCCGCCGCCATTGGCCGGGGCTTTTTTAACTTCGGGCGCCGTTGGGCTGCTTGGGAGGGAGGGAAGGACAGAGGCCGCAGCGGCCAGGGCACCGACGGTGCCAGCGCCGGCAAACAAGCGGCGACGCGAGACCTGAGAAGTGTCATCTTTCATGGTCAATCTCCAATTAAACCCACTCGGGGGAACTAACAGATAACGATGACGAGATTGTGACCACTTAGGCAACAATCCACATAAGTAAACCCACGTATTTCCGACGTGAGTCAAGGTTTTCAAGGGCTTATGGCGCGTTCAGCTTGATGTAAGACTTCGCAGCTAAGGCTGTCAAGCGAGCATGTCAAAGCCTTGCGTTTCCACGCTCAAGAAGGCGCGGGTCAAGCCAGCCAAAGCGCCATAAAACACCGCACGTGGGTGTTGCTCCAGGGTGTCGCACAAGGTCATGGCCCAGGGCTGCACATGCTGGGCAAAGAACACACGCTGGTGCGTCAGGTTGGCAATGGCCACATCGTCGCCCGCGATCAGGTAGCGCATCACCTCAAACAGGTAGGTGATGTGGTCTTCGGTTTCGGGCATGGTCTCGTCACGCTCCAGCCCCAGGGCCGTCAAGTCGGTGCGCAAGCGGGCCAAGGGCTTGTCGTTCAAAAAACCGCTGAGGTAGTGCGAGCCAAACAACATCACTTCAGGTTTGCCCACACCCGAAAACAAGCCATTGAACTCGGCCTGAACCTCAGCATCGCTGAGCTGACGAGCCGCAGCCACCACCTGGCGCCAGGGCTCTTCCAAAAAGCCACCCGCTGCCGGGGCTTCGGTAGGCGCCACCCGCAATTGGGCCAACAACTCAGGCGGTGGCGGCGCGTAATACAGGGCAGCCAATAGGCCATAGAGTTCGGCACGCGCGGTTTCTTCGTCCAGGGCCGATGAAGATGTGAGGTCTTGAGGGAGGGTCATCGTGAGCGGCGCATTCACAGGTCAGTGATGCGGGATTCGTTGGGGTCGGTGTAGAGGTCAATCACGCGGCAATCGGCGCACATTTTCAAACGCTCCAGGGCAGCGCCCTGGAACATCGAGTGCCCGGCGAGCTTGCCCAGCATGGCCTCGATGGCCTTCAAGGTGCCAAAGGGTTTGCTGCATCGCACGCAGGCATAAGGCTTCATCTCGTTGAGCACCACCGGCTCTTTGCGTTCTTTGCTCAGCTTGAGTTGGGGCACCAGGGTGATGGCGCTCTCAGGGCAGGTCTTGGCGCACAAGCCGCACTGCACACAGTTTTTCTCGATGAACTTGAGCTGCGGGGCGTTCGGGTTGTCCTGCAAAGCACCTGCCGGGCAGGCGTTGATGCAGCTCAGGCACATGGTGCAAGCGTCTTTGTTGATGGCCAGCGTACCCAACAAAGCGCCCTGGGGCAATGCAATCACCTCTTGCGAAGGGCTGGTGTGTTGCACCAGGTGGTCCAGTGCCAGCTCCAGGGTGGCGCGCTTGTCGGCCTGGATGGCAAAGCTCGCGGTTTGCTTGACGGGCATGGCGCTGGGCGCTTGCAGCATGGCGTCCAACTCGGCCACAGCTTGCGGCGTTTTGGGGTTCACATGCAGCAGCTTGAAGTGTTCACCGGTCAACCCCAAACCATGCAAGATGCTTTGGGCCACTTGCATTTGGGTACGCAGGGCATCCAAGTACTGAGGGGCTTCTTCGCCGGTGACCAGCACCCACACATTGCCCGCGCCATACGCCACGGCGGTGAGCCAGACCTCCAAGCCCAGCGAGGCGGTGTGCCACACCGGCACCGGCATCACACGCGCCGGCACGCCATGCGCGCGGCCGATGCGCGCAGCACGACCGAGTTGCTGCAGCAGCTGGCTGCCAGCTTCTTGGCTGTGGAAAAGAATCGCCCCTTGCTTGCCGCCACTGCGGGTGTAGGTGCTGAGCAGTGTCTTGAGCTTGACACCCTGGTCGGCAGCTTTGGGGTAAGCAAAGGTCAGCGCGCCGCTGGGGCACACCGTGGTGCAAGCCCCGCAGCCCACGCACAAATTGGGGTTGACCTTGATTTGCTGGCGCGACACTTCGGAGCTGATGGCCTGGGCCGAGCACACGTCCACACACGCGTTGCAACCGGTTTTTTCATTGCGGCTGTGGGCGCAGAGTTTTTGTTTGTAGAGGAAAAACTTGGGCTTCTCGAACTCGCCCACCAGGCCGCGCAGTTGGATGAGCACGGGCATGTCTGCCTGCGGCGCATGAAAGTAACCCTGGGGGTGGGCGTGCTGGGTGAAGGCCGGTGCGTCGCGCAGGTCGAGCACCAGGTCGAAGTTGTCGGTTTGCTGTTCAGGGTCACGGGTGAAGTCGATAGCGCCGGCCACTGAACAAACCTTGACGCAAGCACGGTGTGATTTGCACTTGTTGCTATCAATTTGGTAGTCAAAGCCAATCGCGCCTTCCGGGCAGGCCTCCACGCAGGCATTGCATCGGGTGCACAAATCCAAATCGATCGGGTTGGTTCGTGTCCAGCTCAGCTCGAATGCGCCGAGCCAGCCTTTGAGGCCATCGATGCGCCCGGCCAAGACCGGGTATTGGCGCTCTTGCATGCCGCCCTGGCCTGCGGCGGTGCTGAAGAGGGTGACATCGAGCACATCGCTGAGTTGCGCGGCCAGCGCTTCAGCGCGGTCGAGCGCGCCGATGATGAGCACACGCCCTTGGCTTTTGTAAGTGACGGTGGGCACCGGCTCGGGCGCTGGCAGACGGGCTGCGGCCAAGAGCGCGGCCATTTTCGGCATGGCTTTGGCGGCGTCTTTGCTCCAGCCCCCGGTCTCGCGCAGGTTCACAAAATGCACGGGTTGTGCGCCAGCGGTTTGCGACGCAATCTCGCCAAACAAACGGGTTTCCTGGGTGCAGGCCACCAGCACCTCGTCACCGCCTTTGAGGGCTTGCTCGAACGCGCCAGCCTCGCGGCGGCACAGGGTGCTGTGGACGGTCAGGGTTTCATCCAGGGCTGCGCCCAGGCCCTTGGCATCCAGGGGCATGGTTTTGTTGCAGTCACAAATCAGGGTGGTCATGGGCGATTTTCAAAGAGTCATCAGGCGATGTGTCGCCGGTGGGTGTGAGTGAAGTTTGCGCGGCGTGTGGGCTTGCTTGCGTGTTCGCAGGCACCTGCGCATCGTGGTTCGCAAGCTCAGGCGCTTCGAAATTCGCAGGCATCTGCTCAGGCGCTTCGGGCTTGAGTTGTGGTTCGCTCGGGCTGGCATCCGCAGATTGTTCTGCGGCAGCCAAAGCGGCTTCTTGTTTTTTCTCGTCGTCAAACAAACCCAGGAAATTCGCGCTGGCCATTTGCCGCATCATCGACATGGGCAAAGGGTCGGGCTTGGTGTAGTCGTCGATGTAAATGTCCAGCCCGTCCATCACATTGAAGTGCGGGTCAGCAAACAACTTTTTCATGGCCGCGTTGCGCACCTCTGGGGTGACTTGCGCTGACATGTAAGGTTTGAAGTCGGACTGCGGCGTCAGGGTTTGCGCATCCGCCAGGGTCGGTGGGGGCTCGGGGGCTGATGGCTCAGCCTCAACTTCAGTTACAGGTGCGGATGCTGGGGCACCGTAGGCTTGGAAATTGGGTTGGCCCCACACGCCTGCAGGTGCAGAAGTAGAGCCAGTTTGATTGTCAGTTGCGGGAGACTTGGCGTTCGCAGCTGATGCCTGATCGACAGCGGCAGCAGGCTTGGCCGCAGGCACGACCTCTTCAACCGGCTTGCCCTCTTTGATGGCGATCTTGCGTTGCGACCAACGCCCCAGAAAGTCGTCAACCATGGTGGCCTCCGCCGCGCATCTTGCTCGTGGTGACTTTCGCGGGTTGGCCAAAGCGGTCTTTGAGGGGCACAAAACTGTCGGGACGCAAACGCTTTTTCGGCTCGGGCGTGTAATGCGCTTGCGCAAAGGCCATCATTTCCTCGATGACCGCTGCGGGTGCGGGCAACTGCTCCACCGTCTCTTGCGAGTCGAGCCAGCGGCCCGCGTCGTGGTAGCTCAAAGACACCGCCTGCGGACGGGCCACGGGCTCATCGGCCACGGTGGCTTCTTCTTCCATGCGCCACATCACAAACCAACACGGGTCAGGCGTGGTGCCATTCAAAAAATAGCCTTCGGCATCGTCACGGAACAGCACCACCGGGAAACCGGCAAAGCACCAACGTTGCCCGTCATCGTTTTGGCTCACCAAACGCGGCGCTGGTAAATCGCTGGGCAACCAGCGTTTGAGGTCGAGTTCAGGGGGCGGCGCAAGGTCAGACACCTGCACCGCATCAAGCACCCAACGCCAAGGTTGCCAACGGCTCATGGGGCCGTCGATTTTCTCTTGGCGCATGAACACATCCACCATCAGGCAGATGTGCTCGCGGGCATAGGTGCTGTTGTTCATAAGGCTTGCCACTGTAACGGAAGCCTTTAACCCGCGAGCAAGTGGGACTACGTAGTCCCACTTAGATCTATGCAGCTAGTGCGGCTGGTAGCCCGGCACAGGCGCCACATGACCACCGCGACGGATGGCCACCGCGCAGTACTTGAACTCCGGAATCTTGCCAAATGGGTCGAGTGCAGCATTGGTGATCAGGTTGGCCGCAGCTTCGTAGTACGCAAAGGGCATGAACACCGCACCGCGCGGGGTGCCATCGTCACGGCGCACATGCAGCACCACCTCGCCACGGCGCGAGGCGATCGTGATGACATCACCCGCCTCCAGCCCCAACTCGGCCAGGTCTGCGCCGCACATCGAGGCGGTGGCCATGGGCTCAATCGCATCGAGCACGGTGGAGCGGCGCGTCATGCTGCCGGTGTGCCAATGTTCCAACTGGCGACCGGTGATCAGCACAAACGGGAACTGCGCATCCGGCCGCTCGTTGGCCGGGATGATGTCAGCCGGCACCAAATCCACCTTGCCCGTGGGTGTGGGGAAGTTGTCCATAAACACAATCGGCTGACCAGGGTCCTCGGCTGTTAAGCATGGGTAGGTGACGCTGGACTGCGCTTGCAGCCGCTGCCAGGTGATGCCCGAAATGGCCGCGTGCATGGCCTGGCGCATTTCTTCATACACCGCAGCCACACCCGCATGTTCGCCGGGGTAACCGTAGGCCACGCTTTGCACTTCAGCGCCCGATGTTTTTTGACGCGCTGAAGCGTAAGGCCCCATGCGCTGCGCGATTTGCTGAATGATCCACAAATCCAACTTGGCCTGGCCGGGTGGTGTGACCGCGGCTTGGCCGAGTTGCACCATGCGGTCGGTGTTGCTGACCGTGCCGGTTTTCTCAGGCCAGGCGCTCGCGGGCAGCACCACATCAGCCAGCCAGGCGGTTTCGGTCATGAAAATATCTTGCACCACCAGGTGTTCGAGCGAGGCCAGCGCGTGTCGAGCGTGGTTTAAATCAGGGTCGCTCATGGCGGGGTTTTCACCCTCGATGTACATGCCGCGAACCTTGTGCGGGTCGCTGTCATCGGCCAGGGCTTTGTGCATGATTTCCACCACGGTGTAGCCAGGCTTGTCGTCCAGCGGCAGGCCCCAGAAGTTCTCAAACCAATCGTGCGCGTCTTTATTCGACACGCGTTGGTAGTTGGGGTACATCATGGGGATCAAACCCGCATCGCTGGCGCCCTGCACATTGTTTTGGCCACGCAGCGGGTGCAGTCCCGAACCGGGTTTGCCAATTTGGCCGGTGACGGTGCACAGCGCAATCAAGCAGCGCACGTTGTCGGTGCCGTGCACGTGCTGGCTCACACCCATGCCCCACAAAATCATCGCGGCTTTGGCGCGTGCAAATTCACGCGCCACCTCGCGAATGGCTGACGCTGGTACACCGCAAATCGGCTCCATCGCCTCGGGGCTGTAGCCTTTCACATTGGCCTTGAGCGCCTCGAAGTTGTTGGCGCGCGCCTGCACAAAGGCCTCGTCCACCAAACCTTCGTCGATGACGGTGTAGATCATCGCGTTGATCATGGCCACATCGGTGTCGGGCTTGAACTGCATGGTGCGCCAAGCGTGCTTGCCGATGTCGGTCACGCGCGGGTCAGCCAACACAATTTTGGTGCCGGCCTTTCCCGCGTTTTTCATCCAGGTGGCGGCCACCGGGTGGTTGGCTGTGGGGTTCGAACCAATCACCACGATCAGGTCGGAATGCGCCACATCGTTGACCTGGTTGCTCACCGCACCCGAGCCCACACCTTCCAAGAGTGCGGCCACGCTGGAGGCATGGCACAAGCGAGTGCAGTGGTCCACATTGTTGGAGCCAAAGCCGGTGCGCACGAGTTTTTGGAACAGGTAAGCCTCTTCGTTGCTGCCCTTGGCCGAGCCAAAACCCGCGAGTGATTTCGGGCCGAAGGTGTCGCGCAACTGTTTGAGCTTGCCAGCGGCCAGGTCGAGTGCTTCTTCCCACGTGGCCTCGCGGAACACCGCCGACCAATCCGCGCTGTCGCGGTTGAGGGTCTCGAGCAGCTCAGGATCTTTGGCCACGCCTTCGCGGCGAATCAGCGGCACGGTCAGACGTTGCGGGTTGTGCGCGTAGTCATAGCCAAACCGACCCTTCACACACAAACGCTTGTGGTTGGCCGGGCCATCGCGCCCATCCACGCTCACAATTTTGTTGTCTTTGACGTTGTAGGTCACCAAGCAACCCACACCACAGAACGGGCAGACCGAATCCACTTTTTTGTCGACCTGCTGTGTGCCGATGCGCGTCTTGGGCATCAGCGCGCCGGTGGGGCAAGCCTGCACACACTCGCCACAAGCCACGCACGAACTCGCGCCCATGGGGTCGTCCAGGTCAAACACAATTTGGCTGTGGTTGCCGCGCAGGGCGTAGCCAATCACATCGTTGACCTGCTCTTCGCGACAAGCCCGCACGCAACGGTTGCACTGAATGCACGCGTCCAGGTTCACCGCCATGGCCGGGTGCGAGACATCGGCCACCGGCTGCTCACGCCGCAAAGCCCTCAACTCAGGCCGCACCGACACGCCCAGGCGGTCCGCCCAAAAACTCAGCTCGCCATGTTGTCCAACAGAAGCAGAAACAAGCGGCTGTTCGAGTTGCCCACCGGCAACGTCGCCAGACGAGCCTAACGGTGCGCCGGTCGCCGATTTCGGCTTGCCGTATGAGGTGTCCGGCGTATCGCTGGGCGCGTCCACCAACAAAGCTTGCGAACCATCAGAGCCAGCAACACCAGAAGACAAAGCATCGTCATTCCACTTGTACCCCGTGTCGGGCATGTCCGAGAGCAGCATCTCCAGCACCATCTTCTGGCTCTTGACCGCACGCTCAGAATGGCTCGACACCTCCATGCCCGCAGCCACACTGCGGCAGCAACTCGGCGCCAAGGTGCGCTCGCCCTTGATGTCCACCACACAGGCGCGGCAATTGCCATCAGCCCGGTAACCTTCCTTGTAGCAAAGGTGCGGAATCTCAATGCCCACGCGCTTGGCCACCGTCAGAATCGTTTCGCCCTCGTAGGCTTGCACGTCTTGCCCGTTGAGCTTGAGGGCCACCTGCACCGGCAGGATTTCAATGAGTTTGGTTGGCGCGTTCATAGGCCCAACTCCTGGGGGAAGTACTGCTGCACACAGCGGATGGGGTTGGGCGCGGCCTGGCCTAACCCACAGATAGAGGCATCGCCCATCACTTGGCTGAGGTCACGCAAGGTGTCGTTGTCCCACACAGGCTCGGCCATGAGTTGCGCGGCTTTGGCGGTGCCTACGCGGCATGGCGTGCATTGGCCACAGCTCTCATGCGCGAAAAATTTCATGGTGTTGAGCGCGGCTTGCTTGGCGGTATCCATCTGGCTGAGGATGACCACCGCGGCCGAGCCGATGAAGCAACCGTGCGGCTGCAAGGTGTCAAAGTCCAGCGGGATGTTGTCCATGTGCGCTGGCAAGATGCCGCCCGATGCGCCGCCGGGCAGGTAGGCATAAAGCTCGTGGCCGTCTTGCATGCCGCCGCCATACTCGTCAATCAACTCACGCACGGTGATGCCCGCAGGCGCGAGCTTCACGCCGGGGTGTTTCACACGCCCACTCAAGCTGAACGACCGCAAGCCTTTGCGACCATTGCGTCCGAAAGACGCGAACCACTGCGGGCCGCGCTGCACGATGTCGCGCACCCAGTACAGCGTCTCGAAGTTGTGTTCTAAAGTGGGGCGACCGAACAAACCCACTTGTGCGATGTAGGGCGGGCGCATGCGCGGCTCGCCACGTTTGCCTTCGATGCTCTCGATCATGGCCGACTCTTCGCCGCAGATGTAAGCGCCCGCGCCGCGTCGCAGTTCAATCTTGGGCAAGGGGCATGGCGGGTTGGCTTGCAGGGCGGCAAGTTCTTGCTCGAGGATAGCGCGGCAACCGTGGTATTCGTCGCGCAAATAGATGTAACAAGCCTCGGTGCCCACCACTTGCGCGGCCACCAACAGACCTTCTAAAAATCGGTGCGGGTCGCGCTCTAGGTAGGTGCGGTCTTTGAAAGTACCTGGCTCGCCCTCGTCGATATTGACCGCCATGAGGCGCGGCGCAGGTTGGTCGCGCACGATGCGCCACTTGCGCCCGGCCGGAAAACCTGCGCCACCCAAGCCGCGCAGGCCCGAGTCTTCCATGGCTTTGACCACGGCTTCAGGGTCTTGCACACCGCTGCTCAAAGCCACTGCCAAAGCGTAGCCACCTTGCGCGCGGTAAGCGGCGTAACGCACGGTGCCAGGCGAGACCTCTTGCGCTTGAGGTTGGGGAGAAATACTTTGCTCAGCCAAGTCAGCCGCTACAAATTGCGTAGCATCTTGGCTTGATGCTTGTTGGGTCAGGCCCGAATTCACCGCTTGCGCCACAGCTTCAGGCGTAGCCAGCAGCACCGGGTTTTGGTGCACCACGGCAACAGGCGCTTGCTCACACCGACCCACACAGGGTGCGGCCACCACACGCACCTCAGCGCCCAAGATGGCAGGCAAGCGGGTCAACAAGTTTTGCGCGCCGGCCAGCTCGCAACTCAGGCCATCGCACACCCGCACCGTCAAGCCTGGGGCATGGCCATCGCGCACCACCTCGAAGTGGTGATAAAAAGTGGCGACTTCGTACACCTCGGCCATGGGCAGGTTCATCTCTTTGGCCAGGGCCACCAGGTGGCGGTCGTGCAGGCAACGGTAAGCGTCGTTGAGCTTGTGCAGGTGCTCAATCAGCAAGTCGCGGCGGTGGCCAGTTGCGGGGCGTTCGCCAATCAGGGCGCGCACCTCTGAGAGCGAGGTCTCATCAGCCTGACGGCCTTTGAGTTTGCTTTTGGCGCGGATGCGTTCGCGCAGCTCGTCCATGGTGGCCAAAGCCACCGCCTGGGTTTCGGGGTGTTTGCCGGGATGGTTCATCGCAAGACCTTGAAGTCGATGCGCGAGTGTTCCCCCGGAGCGTTAGAGGGTCAAATTGCTTCTGCGCATCTCTTGATTCAAATAAAAAATGATGCAAAGCAGCAAAATGCTAAAAATGAAACTCGAAGCGTGACCAGCGACCCGCAACAGGTCGGGTCGATTGACGCTCATCAAGCGCTGAAGTTAAGCGCTGAGGTCACGCACTCAATAAGCCGCTGTGCGCAGCAGCATGGCGCAGCCAGGCGGCGTCTTGCGCCAGTGTCAGGGCAGCATCCAGGGTGCGCGAGGTGCGCTCGGTTTTCAGCGCCATGAAGCCCACCGGGGTGTGCACCTCGGGAGAGACCAAAGAACGCGCCTGCAGCTCGGCGTGCGCGCGAAACGCCCCCACCAGCGCGCCGGGCATGATGCACGAGACCGAGCCGCTCATGAGGCTGAGCGCCAGGGTCAGGATGGAACTGGTTTCCATCACCGGGGTCACCGGTGTGCCGGCCTTGGCAAAGGCCGCGTCCACGATGCGGCGGTTGTGCATCTCGGGCGTCATCAAACACAAGGGAGACTGCGCGGCTTCTTGCCAACTCATGGGCTGGCCGATGTGCAAACCCTGCTTGGGTTTAGCGCTTGATGCTTTCTCGGCTTTACCAAGCTGGTCAGCTTTGCTCACCCAAAAATAATGCTCGGCGTACTGCGGCAAGGCCAGAAAAGTCGCGGGCCGCGGCCGGTCGGTGAAACCCAGCCCGAGGTCCAGGCTGAGGTTTTCAAGGCCAGCTTCAATGTCGGGCGAGCTCATGATGCGCACCACCGGGCGGATGCCGGGATGGCGGGCTTGCAGCATCGCAGCAAAGCGCGCGGCAATCGGCTCGGCCGTGGGCACCGCGCCCAAAGCCAGGGTGCCCGCAGGTTTGCCCTGGCTGCTCTTGAAGTCTTGCGCCAAAAGTTCTTGCTCATGCAAGAGGCGCCGCGCACTGGCCAACATGCGCTGGCCTTCGGGCGTGAAACCCGCAAAGCTGCGCGAGCGCTTGACCAGCACCGCGCCAAACTCTTCTTCAAGCGCGCGAATGGCGTTGGACAGCGCGGGCTGGGTGACAAAGCAGGCCTGCGCGGCCCGCGCAAAGTGCTGGTGTTCATCAAGCGCCACCAGGTAGCGCATGGAAACCAGCAGGTTCATCAGGTGTCTTTGGAAATTTTGATGGACGGGAACTTGCTGGAGAAGTCTTTGTTCTTCGCCGCAATCGCCACCGCCACCTGGCGCGCCACCGCCTTGTAAATACCGGCCACCTCGCCATCGGGGTCGGCCACCACGGTGGGCTTGCCGTTGTCGGCCTGCAGTCGAATTTGCATGTTCAGGGGCAAAGCACCCAGGTAGCTCATGCCGTATTCCGCGGCCATTTTCTTGCCGCCATCGGCACCAAAAATATGCTCGGTGTGGCCGCAGTTCGAGCAAATGTGCACCGCCATGTTTTCCACCAAACCGAGGATGGGCACGCCCACCTTCTCGAACATCTTGATGCCTTTTTTCGCGTCCAACAGCGCGATGTCTTGCGGGGTGGTGACGATCACCGCACCCGTCATGGGCACGCGCTGCGAGAGCGTGAGCTGAATGTCACCGGTGCCCGGGGGCATGTCCACGATCAAATAGTCCAGGTCTTTCCAGTTGGTCTGGCGCAGCAGCTGCTCCAAAGCTTGTGTGGCCATGGGGCCGCGCCAAATCATGGCCTCGTCTTGGGCCACCAAAAAGCCGATCGACATGACCTGCACGTCGTAGTTCTCCAGCGGCTCCATGGTCTGGCCGTCTTCGCTCTCGGGGCGACCATCGATGCCCATCATCATGGGCTGGCTAGGGCCGTAAATGTCGGCGTCCAAAATGCCCACACTCGCGCCTTCAGCGGCCAGGGCCAAGGCCAAATTCACGGCTGTGGTGGACTTGCCCACCCCGCCTTTGCCCGAAGCCACCGCCACAATGTTTTTCACCCGCGGCAACAGTTGCACGCCACGCTGCACCGCGTGGGCCACCACTTTGGTGCTGATGTTGACCGACACATTGGCGTTGGGTGCGACGCTTTTGGCCGCAGCAATCAAGGCTTTGCGAAAACCGGGAATCTGGCTTTTGGCGGGGTAGCCCAACTCAACATCGAAAGACACGTCGTTGTCCGAGACAGATAAATTCTTGAGGGCCTTGGTGGTCACAAAATCTTTGCCCGTGTTGGGGTCCACCACGGTTTGCAGGGCGTCTGAAAGCGCCTGAACGGTTACCGACATCAAATTCTCCTGAATAACCCCTAAGTCTAGCCAAGGTGGCTTAGGCCTAGTGAAAGCGTGGCATTGGGTGCGTACGGACCGAAAATTGCTCAGAACCGGAGCCGGAGAAAACCTGCAAAGCGCCAGCAAGCCAGTTCAGTGGATGTTCTCGCAGTGAGGTCAAGGAGGAGGCCGCAGGCCGGGGGACACGAACGAAGGGAATATCCGCTGGGCTGGCTTCGTCGATCTTTAGCCCAAACTACGTAACAGGTCTTGGTACAACAGGCACGCCGGGTACTCCGCTGCGTTCGTGTCCCCCGGCGTGCCTGTTTTCGCAGAAACATTAGAGGCAAGATTTGCTGAAGCTCTATATCGCCAGGCCAGCGGATATTCACTTCGTTCGTGTCCCCCGGCCTTCGGCCTCCTCCTTGACCTCACTGCGTAAACATCCACTGTCCAGGCTATAGGCTGATGGCGTCACCCAAATACCTCTGCAATCCAGAAGACTAAAATCACACATTGACTCTGAAAAGTACGTTTTCCATGCCCCGCCAACTGTTCGTGACCACCGCCCTGCCGTATGCCAACGGCAATTTCCACATCGGCCACATCATGGAGTACATCCAGGCCGACACCTGGGTGCGGTTTCAGCGCATGCGTGGCTCGCATGTGAATTTTGTGGGCGCCGACGACACGCATGGTGCGCCCATCATGATCGCGGCTGAGAAGGCGGGCAAAACACCGCAGCAGTTTGTGGCTGACATTGCTGCAGGGCGCAAACCTTACCTCGATGGTTTTCACATTGCGTTTGACAACTGGCACAGCACCGACGCACCTGAGAACCACGCGCTGGCCAAACAGATTTACCTCGACCTGAAAAAAACCGGCCTGATTGAAAGCCGCACCATCGAGCAGTTTTTCGACCCGCAGAAAAACATGTTTCTGCCGGACCGCTTCATCAAAGGCGAGTGCCCCAAGTGCCACGCGAAAGACCAGTACGGCGACAACTGCGAGAGCTGCGGTGCGGTGTACGCGCCCACCGATTTGATCAACCCGTTCTCGGCCTTGTCGGGCGCCAAGCCTGAACTCAAAAGCTCAGAGCATTTTTTCTTCAAATTGTCAGACCCGCGTTGCGTGGCGTTTTTGGAAAAGTGGACGCAAGACGGCAAGTTGCAGCCCGAGGTGGCCAACAAAATCAAAGAGTGGTTCACCATCCGCACCAACCCCGACGGCTCGAAAAGCGAAGGCTTGGGCGACTGGGACATCTCGCGCGACGCACCCTACTTTGGCATTGAGATTCCGGACGCACCGGGTAAGTATTTTTATGTGTGGTTGGATGCGCCCGTGGGCTATCTGGCCTCGCTGAAAAACTGGTTTGACCAGGGCGGCCCCAAGGCGCGTTTTGGTGATGCGCGCAGCTTTGACGCGTACATGGAAGCTGCCGACACCGAGCAGTACCACTTCATCGGCAAAGACATCGTCACTTTCCACACCTTGTTCTGGCCGGCCATGCTGCATTTCAGCGGCCGCAAGACGCCTGACAACGTGTTTGTGCACGGCTTTTTGACGGTGAACAACGGCGAGAAGATGAGCAAGAGCCGGGGCACCGGCCTGGATCCGCTCAAATACCTGAGCCTGAAGATGAACCCCGAGTGGCTGCGTTACTACTTGGCGGCCAAGCTCTCGGGGCGCAATGAAGACATTGACTTCAACGCCGAAGATTTCATGCTACGCGTCAACAGCGATTTGATTGGCAAGTTCGTCAACATCGCCTCGCGCGCGGCGGGCTTTCTCACCAAGCGCTTCGATGGCCAGCTGACCACCGCTTGCGACCCGCAAGGCCAGGTCTTGCTCGATGAGATTGCAGCGGCCAGCGAGCCTTTGGCAGCTTTGTATGAAGCGCGCGAATTCGGCAAAGCCACCCGCGACATCATGGCCCTGGCCGACAAGGTCAATGCTTACACCGACGTGTTCAAGCCCTGGGACTTGGCCAAAGACCCCGCCAACAACGAGGCCCTGCACCAGGTGTGCTCGGTGCTCATCAACGCCTTTGCCATGCTCACCCGCTACCTCGCTCCCGTGTTGCCGGGCGTGGCGCAGTCGGTGCAAGCCTTTGTGGGCTCCGACATGAGCACCTGGCAGCACCCCGGCCCGGTGCAGCGCATCGCGCCCTACCAGCACCTGATGCAGCGCGTGCTGCCCGAACAGCTTGAAGCCTTGTTTGAGCCACCAGCTGGCGCAGAGCCTGAGAAAGAAGCTCCTAAAAAAGGAGCAGACGCCAAGAAGCCTGCCAAGAAAGAGGCAACGCCGGTTGACCCCAACGCCCCGGGAGGCGAGGCCATCGCACCCACCATAGGCATTGAAGACTTTGCCAAGATTGACCTGCGCATCGCGAAAATTCTGGCCTGCGAAGCGGTGGAGGGCTCCACCAAATTGCTGCGCTTAACGCTCGACGTGGGTGAGAAAGACGAGCAGGGTCAACTCAAAACACGCAATGTGTTTTCAGGCATTGCCAGCATGTACCAACCCGCCGATTTGGTGGGCAAGCTCACGGTGATGGTGGCCAACCTGGCGCCACGCAAAATGAAATTTGGCATGAGCGAAGGCATGGTGCTGGCTGCCAGCCACGCCGACGAAAGCACCCAGCCCGGCATCCATGTGCTGCAACCCTGGCCGGGTGCGCAGCCGGGCATGCGGGTAAGCTAAACAACCCACAGCGCGCCATGAAGATCCACTTCAAACCCGCGCTGCTGGACATTCGCCACCACTACAACCGAGCTCGCTTCGTCCAAGACGTGGCGGCAGGGCTGACTGTGGGCGTGGTCGCCTTGCCCCTGGCCATGGCCTTTGCGATGGCCAGCGGCCTCACACCGCAGGCCGGTTTGTACACCGCCATCGTGGCGGGCTTTCTCATCTCGGCCTTGGGTGGCAGCCCGGTGCAAATTGGCGGGCCGGCCGGTGCGTTCATCGTCATCGTGTACGGCATCGTGTCGCGCTACGGCGTGGGCAGTTTGATTTTGGCCACCGCCATGTCGGGCGTGATGCTGATGTTCATGGGGCTGTTCAAACTCGGTAGCTTGATTCGCTTCATCCCGGTGGCGGTGATCATTGGTTTCACCAACGGCATCGCGGTGCTGATTGCCCTTTCGCAAGTCAAAGACCTCTTGGGCCTGCACATCAACCACATGCCCGCTGACTTTGCCGGCATGCTGCGCGCCCTTCAAGCCGCCCTGCCCGGCTGGAACCCGCAAGCCCTGGGCTTGGCCCTGGGCAGCTTGGTGGTGATGGTGGCTTGGCAAAGCTTGAGCCGGCGTTGGAGCAAAGGCCCCATCAGCCTGGTGCGCAGCCTCTCGGTCATGCCCGGCTCAGTCGTGGCGCTGGTCTTGGCTTCCATACTCACCGTGCTGTTGGGCCTGCAGGTGGACACCCTGGGCAGCCGTTTTGGTGAAATTCCCTCCAGCCTGCCCAGCTGGCAGTGGCCCGATGTGAGCGCGGAACATCTGCGTGTCTTGCTGGTGCCAGCGGCCACCCTGGCACTGTTGGGGGCCATCGAGTCGCTCTTGTGCGCGCGGGTGGCTGACGGCCTGGCGCGCACCCGCCACGACCCCAACCAAGAACTGCTGGCCCAAGGCGTGGCCAACCTGGTCACCCCCTTTGTGGGCGGCATGCCTGCCACCGGCACGATCGCGCGCACGGTGGTGAATGTGCAAAGCGGTGCCACCTCGCCGGTCGCGGGTATGGTGCATGCCTTGGCTTTGTTGGCCATCATGCTGGTGGCCGCCCCCTTGGCCTCCCACGTGCCCCTGCCCACACTCGCAGCCATTTTGTTGTTTGTGGCCTGGAACATGGGCGAATGGCAGGAATTCGCCCGCCTCAAGCGCTACCGTTTGCCCTACCGCTTGACGCTGCTGGCCGTCTTTGTACTGACCGTGGTGGTGGACTTGACGGTGGCCGTTGAAGTGGGCCTGATTGCCGCAGCGCTGACCTTCATTTACCGCATCGCCAGCCTCTCGCGCTGCGAGGCCCTGAGCGCGCAAGACCTGCCCGCCTTGCAAGGCCATGAGGCGCAGGTGGGTGTGTTCAAGTTGCAAGGCGCGCTCTTTTTCGGGGCAGTGCATTTGACCGAACAGCTGGAGAAAGCGCCCCAGCGCGCCCTGGTGCTGGACTTCTCCGGCGTGATTTACCTGGACTCTTCGGGCGTGGACACCCTGCGTGAACTCATCCGCCACTTTAAGCAAGATGCTCGGCGCATCATTTTGTGCGGCCTGGCCCACCAACCCCTGGACATCGCCCAGCGCCTGGGCCTCAATGAAGCCATGCTGGGGCCTGACTGGCAAAGCGACCTGAACCAGGCCCTGGCCAGCGCCTTGTCCACCCCCTGCCCCCCGGGGGACGGCTTAGCGCCCAGCCCCCTGGCAAACCCTTAAAATACGGGGATGAACATTTTTCGCCGCCCCGACTACCAGTCTGACGCCACGCAATTCATCAACCAGCTCAAGGTCACCCAGCCTGAGCTGGAAGCCCAGCAGCGCCAGGGTCGTGCTTTGCTGTGGGACAAGCAGGTGGACCGCCGCTTGGCTGCTGACATCAATGCCGGACGTTTGGCGCAAAAGCCCTACGTCTACGGTAGCGTTGAGCAGTAAATCCTGCTTTCAACCCCGTATTTATTGGCTTTTCAGCTCCTGATTTCATAGCTTCATGACATCAAGCGCTGACATCAACGCGGCCCTCGAGGCCCTGCCCGACCTGGCATCACCCGCAGCCACCATGCCCGAGGTGGTCGACCATGTGGCCGTGGCCAAGCTGTATGGCGAGCCGCTGTTTGCGCTGCCCACCGACCTCTACATCCCGCCCGATGCGCTGGAAGTTTTCCTCGAGGCCTTTGAAGGCCCGCTGGACTTGCTGCTGTATTTGATCCGCAAGCAAAACTTCAACATCCTGGACATCCCGATGGCCGGGTTGACCCGCCAGTACCTGAGCTATGTGGACGAGATCCGCAGCCGCAACTTGGAACTGGCCGCCGAGTACCTGCTGATGGCCGCCATGCTGATCGAGATCAAATCGCGCATGCTGCTGCCGCCCAAGAAGTCAGCCCAGGGCGACGAGGTGGAAGACCCGCGTGCCGAGTTGGTGCGCCGTCTGCTGGAGTACGAGCAAATCAAACTGGCCGCGGCCAAGCTCAACAACGTGCCGCAACTCGGGCGCGACTTCATCCGCGCGCAGGTCTACATCGAGCAGTCACTGCAACCGCGTTTCCCCGATGTGCATGTGGTGGACCTGCAAGAAGCCTGGGCCGACATCCTCAAGCGGGCCAAGCTGGTGCAACACCACAAAATCAGCCGCGAAGAACTCTCGGTGCGCGAGCACATGAGCATCGTGCTGCGCCGCCTGCAAGGCCAGCGCTTTGTGGAGTTTGAAAAACTCTTCAGCCCCGAACAAGGCGTGCCCGTGCTGGTGGTGACCTTCATCGCGCTGCTGGAGCTGGCCAAAGAAACACTCATCGAGATCACCCAGGCCGAAGCCTTTGCCCCGATTTATGTGCGCCTGTCGTACACCCCGACCTGAACCCTGGATAGCCCTGTGCCCAACTTTGAATTTGATGTGCTGATCGTTGGCAGCGGCTTGGCTGGCCTGAGTGCCGCCCTGCTGCTGGCCCCCACGCAACGCGTGGCCATCCTCACCAAAGGCCCGCTCAACGATGGCTCGAGCCGCTGGGCGCAAGGCGGCATTGCCGCGGTCATGAGCGAAGGCGACACCTTTGAGTCGCATGTGCAAGACACCCTGGTGGCCGGTGCCGGCTTGTGCGATGTGGACGCCACCCGCTTTGTGGTGGAGCACGCGCCCGAGGCCATCCATTGGCTGCAAAAACTCGGTGTGCCGTTTTCCACCGAAGAAGGCCAGCTGCACCTGACCCGCGAAGGCGGCCACAGCGAGCGGCGCATTGTGCACGTGACCGACGCCACCGGTGCGGCCGTGCAGGAAACTCTGTTGGCCAAGGTCAAAGCCTGCGACAACATCACAATTTTTGAGCACCACACCCTGGTGGACCTCATCACCACCAGCAAGCTGGGCCTGGCCGACCAGCCCGCGCGCTGCGTGGGTTTGTACGCCCTGAATGACACCACCGATCAGGTGGTGACCTTCTCCGCCCCGCAAGTCATTTTGGCCACCGGCGGTGCAGGCAAGGTCTACCTCTACACCACCAACCCCGATGCCGCCACGGGCGACGGCATTGCCGCGGCCTGGCGCGCCGGTTGCCGCGTGGGCAACATGGAGTTCATCCAGTTCCACCCCACTTGCCTGTACCACCCGCACGCCAAGTCTTTCCTGATCAGCGAAGCGGTGCGTGGCGAAGGCGGCAAATTGCTCTTGCCTGATGGCACACGCTTCATGCCGGCGCATGACGCGCGCGCTGAACTCGCGCCGCGCGACATCGTGGCCCGTGCGATTGACTTCGAGATGAAAAAAGGCGGCTTTGACTGCGTCTACCTCGACATCTCGCACCAGCCACTGAGTTTCCTGAAAGAACACTTCCCCAACATTTACGCGCGCTGCCTGGAGCTGGGCATCGACATGGCCAAGCAACCCATTCCGGTGGTGCCTGCGGCCCACTACACTTGCGGTGGCGTGGTCACCGACCTGCACGGCCAGACCGATTTGGCCGGGCTTTATGCGATTGGCGAGACTGCTTGCACAGGGCTGCATGGCGCCAACCGCTTGGCCAGCAACTCCCTGGTGGAGTGCATGGTGTTTGCGCGCGCCGCGGCCCAAACCATCCAGGCTCAGCCCTTGCCCCAAGCACCAGCCTTGCCGCACTGGGACGACAGCCGGGTGACCGATTCGGACGAGTGCGTGGTGATCTCCCACAACTGGGACGAGCTGCGCCGCTTCATGTGGGACTACGTGGGCATTGTGCGCACCAACAAACGCCTGGAGCGTGCCGCCCACCGCATTGCCTTGTTGCAAGCTGAGATTCAGGATTTCTATTCACAATTCCACGTCACCCGAGA
>CANGLW010000009.1 GCA_947454955.1 Comamonadaceae bacterium | reverse complement strand
GGCCATGTGGACCTCAACGCCCACGAAGGCGGCAACGTCACAGCCGATGTGACGTTTGGCACAGGCGAGCACAGCGTGAACCTGTACACCGACAACGAGAGCGTGATCAACGCCACGGTTGTTGGTGGTGAAGACTCTGACACGGTGATGGTGGAGGGTGGTGAAAACAACACCATCTTCGTATCTGGCGTGGAGACGGTTTATGGCGGTAGCGGCCACGACAGCCTCACGCTGCAGGACACTGGCTCTGTCTACATCACCATCTCAGGAATCGAGGAAGTCACAACAGGCGCTGGTAACACCACCCTCTTTGATGGCGAAGGCAGCGATACGGTGACGGTCAATGCCGGTGCGCTTTCAGCTCCGAGCTCATTGACTTTGGAAGGTAGCGCAGATTTCAATGTGGTCGACCTGGGTGCGGACCTCTTTAACTTCTCCGCAGGTACAGTGCACGCGACTTTGGCTGGTAGCGATGGATTGGATAGCGTGACAATTACCAATGAGGGGTCTGACACGCTCTATCTTGATGCTGGCACTTTCAATCAAGACGACGAGATTCTTCTGGCCGGCACATCTGCTATCAGTCTCACCGTGCATTCATCGATGAGCCTTGCCACGGGTGTTGCCGATGTCAGCATTACTGCTGATAGCAGCTCGGCGACCGTGACGGTCAATGCCGCTGAGATGGATACTGCAGGCACTTTGACATTGGCCGGTGAAGGTGACTTCAACGTTACAGCGCTTGGCGCTAACCTGCTTGACAGTGCCGCAGGAACCGTTTCTGTGACATTGGCAGGGTCTCCTGGTGAAGACAGCGTGAGCATCACAAACTCGGGCGATGGCGTGCTCAATGTAGACAGTGGCGACTACACCACTGTAGATGCCATCGTGCTGAGCGGCACAGGTGAGATCAATGTCACGGCACATAATGCTCTGAGCATTACCACGGGCACTGGCGACACCAGTGTCACCTTGGATGCTGCTGGGCAAGTTGATGTGGATGCAGCTGCCATGGCCGAGGGGTCTACCCTGACGACACATGGCTCCGACGGTGCCATTGTTGTCACCAACCTTGGTGGGGATTTTGACAATACGTCCGACCCTTTCACCGGGGATTTGACAGTCACCCTGGCTGCGGGCAATCACACCATCAGCTCATCCACCGAAATCACTGTACACGGCGGTGACGCGGGTAACGGCGATGTGCTGGCGATCGGGGGAGGCGGCAACAAGACGGTTGACGGGCTCAAAGCCAACTTGGTTTTAACGGCGACCAACACCGGTGCCACCGACGTCACCACCTCAACTGACTCGTTGTCAATCGACATCAATGCCGCTGCTGGTGATTTGACGGTTCACGCTGACACTTTGGATATTGCCAGCACCTTGGGTTTGTCTGGCGGTGAGTCGAGTGATACGGTGAATGTGGATAGTTTGTCAGGCACCTTGGATGCGTCTCAAACCAATGAGAAGAACGAACTTTTGTCACAACTGATTGTTCAGCTGGCATCCGATCAATCTACGAATGTGTCAATCTTGACAGGTAGCAATGCAACCACCGTTAATGGTGGTTACTCAGGTGATGTGGTTGTTAACGCGGGCGGCATGGCCAAAGACAAGACATTGACCCTCGGCCTGACATCCACTGCTGCAACAGTTTATGTCAACGGTGGCCTTGAAGCGTCTGGCAGCACCGCCAATTTGGCGGTTACCGTGACTCGACAGGACGGAAACACACAAACTCTCAACATCGCAACTGGATCTGGAGACGATACTTTGCTCTTAACGGGGCCGGCAAGTGTCTCCGGTGGAGGCGGTTCCGACTTATTCTCAGTGCTTAGCGGCACCGTGTCGGTTACTGATTTGGGTAGTGGCGCTGACGATCTGCAGAACTTTGGTGGAACCGTGTCGGCTGCTCTGGTGGCTAATTGGACGGCATCCTCGTCGACCCAGTTGGTCTCAGGTACGACAGCCATCGATGTCCATGGCTATGATTTAGATCTGTCCGATATCAGCGCCTTCCATGTGTCTGTCACCAACACTGACGGTTCAGCAAATATTGTTGGCTCCAAAGGCAATGACTCTCTCGCAGCCGGTACCTATGGCGATACTTTGCACGGTGGTTTGGGGAACGACACCTTGATTGGCGGTGGCGGTGAGGATACTTTCATTGTGGGCTTTGGTACCGATACCGTGCAACAGATAGGCGAAGTTGATGTACTGCAGGTATCAATCGGTGCAACGGCTTCTGTCACTTTGTCGAGTAACTGGACTGCTGGTGCAAGCACCTCTAACAGTGGCACTGCCACCATTGCTGCCAATGGTTATTGGGTTGACTTGCATGCATCTGTCGGCACCAAAGGCTACACCGTTAGCAACAGTGGAGCAGCGGCATCCTTGACGGGTTCTGACTATGCAGATTCCATAACCGCGGGTGCAGGTGGCGACACTCTTAAAGGTGGCCTTGGTGCTGATACCCTGACGGGTGGATCCGGAAAGGACGTCTTCCGGTTCACCTTGGGGGACTCGGAGCTGACTCAGACTGGTAATTCATATACTGGTTTTGATGTGATTAAGTCGTTCACCAAAGGGGCCAGTAGCTCTGGGGATGGGGATGCAATGGCCTTAGATGGAATGAGCGGACTGCATATTGGGGGAACTTCTCTTGCTGCATCTACCAATTCCGCAAGTATCCACCAGACAACGGGCATTGCCACCTTTGCCGCAGGCTCAGGCGGTAACTTATCTGATGCGCTCAGCGACGTTTCTACGCGAATTGGTTCCGAGGAAGGTGCCTTTGCGTTCTTCAAGGTGGGTGGCACGGGGAATTACTACATGTTCATTTCAGACGCCAATGCGGGCGTAACTTCGGACGATGTGCTGATTCAGCTTTCTGGCGTCACTTCGATCTCGGGCGTGTCGTTCGAAGATGCTCAAAGCAAGGTGTTTATCACCTGATCGACCGATGCTACACCCAGCCACTTCCCGCCTGAGATCGGGGAGTGGCTGTGATGTGGACAGGCAATACACCTATGGCGCAACTGGCTATGTAATGAGTGATCGGGTGACAAGGTTTCCGTTTAATTTTGTGTTGGATCTGCTTGGCATCTAAACAAGAGCATATGAAAGATATCAATGTCTAAGGACGAGCAGCCCAAAATCAATGTCAAGGTCCATGACCTTTGGCCTACAAGAGTCTGGTCGTTTGAGTTGAGCCAGCTTTCTGAGCTTCAAGCCGAATGGATGGACGCTCTTTACAAAAAGAGAGAGCAAGACCCTAACAAGCCTCAATATTCCATCCGTGGCGGCTGGCACAGCGACAGAAACCTTTTTACTGACGCAGCGTTCAAGCCCTTGGCCGTCGCTTGCCGATCTGCGTTCAAGGAGGTTTTCAAGTTGATGCAGCCCATGACCAATTTCAAGTTCCGGTTGGATGCTTGGGCAAACATCCAGGAGAAGGGTGGTTTCAATGTGGCCCACATCCATGCCAACACGCTTTTGTCGGGATGCTTCTACCTCAAAGCGCCAGAGGGATCGGGTGAAATTGTTTTTCGAGACCCCCGTGCGGGTGCTGTTTTGACGGGTTTCCCCGGTAAGGGCATCAATACACCGAAAGACTTTAAGATCAAACCGACTGAAGGAACGCTGCTTATTTTTCCGAACTGGCTTGAACATTTTGTTGAGAGCCACGACGGCGAGTTCGATCGCATTTCTATCGCCATGAATGCCGTGGCAGGTGGCGCATGAAAATTGCTGTTCAAGAACTGATGGCGTCACAGCGCTGGTACCTTGCCAGCATGGACGGTACTACAGCCAGCTACACCGAGATGGATGAGGCTTCGTTTGCGTCGTCCCCATTCTTGGATAACCGCATTGTTTTGCCGCCCTCAGGCAAAAAATTCAAAACGCGTATCCAAGCGATAGCCACTTCAGAGCCTTGGGCTGCAAAACCACCGCCTGCGCCCCATCGGTTCATTTTGCATATCAGCCATGTGGGCTCAACCCTGTTGTCACGTGTGGCTGGCGTATCCCCCACCTGCTTGTCTTTGCGTGAGCCTGTGCCACTGCGTTTTTTGGCACAGAATCTTCAAGATCAGGGCACCCACAGTGCATGGCAATCGCCTAAAGCATTTGATGCGCTGACTGACTTTGCCCTCAGCAACCTGGGCCGACCTTTGGGTGACCGTACGCGTGTGGTGGTGAAGTGCACCAGCTGGGTGAACCCATTGGCAGAACACTTTTTTACCAAAGGTGCTGTGCAGCCTATGCAGGTCGTGGGGGTGCATGTACCTTTAGAAAACTTTGTGGCTAACACCCTCAAGGGTAATGGTGGCTTGCAAGATTTGCGGTCTAACGCGCAATCTCGCATGAAGCGCTTGCAGAAGCTTTTACCTGGTTTTGACCGGGCGCTTTACAGCATGAACTGGGGGCAAATTGCTGCCATGTCTTGGCTGTGCGAGATATTGACAATTCGGCAGGTGTGCAATCAGCCTGGCGTTCAATTGAAGTGGCTGAACTTTGACGACTTCATGCAAGACCCGCAGGCCCAAGCACGAGATTTAGCCAAGCATTTGGCCTTGGACTGGGACGATCAGACCGACAGTTTGCTGTCTGATTCTGGTGTGTTGGCTAAATATTCCAAAGCCAACAAGGCGGTGGACTTCACCAACGACGAGCGCATTCGCGTATTAGACAAGTTCAAGCAAGACAACCAGGCCCTGATGACGTCCGCCTCAGCATGGGTGAGAGAAGTCATCTCTGCAGATGCTAAGCTGATGGCTTGGTTGGGTTCAGCAGAGCAGTTTCCGCATATTTAACTTTAAGCATGGCGTGCTGAGGACGTTGTTCACCATGCGTTTTCACTTGTGAAAATTCTCTTCATTCACCAGGAGTTTCCAGGGCAGTTCAAGCATCTGGCCCCGGCTTTGGTGCGTGAAGGGCATGAGGTGACCGCGTTTCGTGTTGGTAACCAAGCCCCATTTGATTGGCAAGGTGTATGGGTGGTGTCTTACCAGCCCGCACAAGGCAGCACACCAGGCGTACACCCGTGGGTGCGTGACTTTGAGTCTAAAACCATACGTGCAGAGGCCTGCTTTCGCGCAGCCCTGCAGCTCAAAGCTCAGGGCTATACGCCCGATGTGGTGATTGCACACCCCGGTTGGGGTGAGTCCTTGTTCATCAAAGATGTGTGGCCAACCACCCGAATGGGCATCTACTGCGAGTTCTTTTACCAGCCCGTTGGATTGGACGTTGGGTTTGATTTGGAGTTCTCCCATGTTGATCTGGCAGATGTGTGCAGGCTTCGGCTGAAGAACTTGAACAATTTTTTGCACTTTGATGTGGCAGATGCAGGTGTTTCGCCCACGCGCTTTCAGGCGGACACGTTCATGCATTCCTTTCGAGACCGCATATCGGTCATCCACGATGGCATAGACACCCAAACCATTCGCCCAAATGATTCTGTGTCGATAAGTATCAGCACAGTATCAGGGCAGAACGTGGACCTTACGCGCTCTGACGAGGTGGTGACTTTTGTCAACCGTAACTTGGAACCTCATCGCGGCTACCACGTCTTCATGCGTGCCTTGCCGAAGTTGCTCAAGGCTCGGCCAAAGGCCAGGGTATTGTTGGTGGGTGGCACAAGCGTGAGTTACGGTGCCAAGCCTGACGAAAATAAATATGGCAACCGCTCTTGGCATCAAATTTTTGTGGATGAGGTGAGGCCACAAATTCCGGATGCTGACTGGGCGCGGGTGCACTTTTTAGGGAACATTCCTTACCCGCAGTTCTTGGCTTTGTTGCAGTTGTCACGTGTGCATGTGTATTTGACGTACCCCTTCGTGCTGTCTTGGAGCTTGCTGGAGGCTATGAGCAGTGGTTGCGCCATTGTGGCCAGTGACACAGCGCCCGTGAGAGAGGTCATCACCGATGACGTGACGGGGCGCTTGGTTGACTTCTTTGATGCGAATCGGCTGGCAATAGAAATTAGTGGTTTGCTTGAAGACACGCACCGCGCCATTCGCTACGGCAAAACGGCACGCGCGCACGCTGTCGCCAACTATGACCTTCAGACCGTATGCCTGCCAGCGCAAATGGCTTGGGTGGAAAAATTGAGAACCTGAAGGACGCTTTGATGAAGAACGCTTCTGACAAATCTCCGAATTTTCTGTATGCACAAAGTACAAGCGTGGGGCGCGCAGACCGTGAACGTTTAAATGGCCACCCAGGCAAGGTGTTCTGGTTCACCGGACTATCTGGGGCGGGTAAATCCACTTTAGCCAATGCCTTGGAGGTGGCGCTACACGCCCGTGGATTCCGCACCTATATTTTGGATGGGGACAACGTACGCCTTGGGCTGAACAAAGACTTGGGATTTTCCGACGCAGATCGCTCTGAAAACATACGCCGTGTTGCAGAGGTGAGTCGTCTGATGCTGGACGCTGGGTTGGTGGTCATCACTGCTTTCATTTCGCCGTTCAGACGCGAACGTGATATGGCCCGCAACTTGGTGGGACCAGATGATTTTGTGGAGGTGCATGTGGACACCCCGCTTGCCATTTGTGAGCAGCGCGACCCTAAAGGTTTGTACCGAATGGCCAGGGCGGGGAAACTTGCCAACATGACGGGTGTTGACAGCGCTTACGAGCCACCTTTGTCACCTGAGTTTGTGGCGCATGCGGGTACTCAAGCGGTAGAAGACATGGTGATCGGTCTAATGCGTTGTGTCTCCAAGCCGCAGGGAGCTTAAAGCCATCAATTATTTTGTGATGGTGAGCGTCACGCGTTCAGTCGCAGTGTAATTTTGAGAGTCGGTCACACTGAGCTGCAGCACCACGTTGCCTTTGTGCTTGAGGTTCAGAGTAGCCAAGTTGCCATTGGTAACGCCGACAAACGCTGCCAAGCCCTGCCCATGAACAATAGACCATGCATAAGCGTTGATAGTTCGCCCACCTCTTGCTGTTGTGCCAGTTGAATTCAAAATAATATGGCCACCCACTTGACCGATCAGTGATGAAGGCGTGATATGAACAAAGGGAGGGGCGATCGCCGCCACCGCAGCTTCTGTGTTGAGCATGCCTGCGCCGCAGGTAGATGAGTTGCAAATACAGCCATACTGGTAGGGCACTTGGTAGCTTGGTCTTACACAAGAAGGCAAGTCGTTCCCAGGCTCGGAGGTTGGGAATGGTGTGGCACTATTCTTCAAGGCATCTTTGATGTTGTCCAAACTCAGATTGGGTTGAAGAGACACCATCAGGCCAACAGTACCTGCTACCAAAGGTGTAGCAAAACTTGTTCCCATGCTGGGACGTAAATAGCTGTCGCTGTAGCCGTTAGAGCCGGCCTTTGTTTCGCCCCAGTTAAAGGTTGACATGATGGGGTACAGGCAAGGGTCAGCAGGGTTGGTGTTGACGCAGTTACCACCGGGCGCAGAGATGCTGACTTGCGACCCGAGGCTGGAGAAACCGGCTTTGGTGCCTGAGTGTCTGAGTCCTGCAACTGTAATCACCCCGGGGCAATTGCCAGGTTTACTCACAGATGTTGACGCATTGCCAGCTGCAACGACAACAGCAACTTGCGCGTCTGTCAGTCTTTGGATGGCAGCCCTGTATGCATTTGAGCAACTGCCACTGCCACCTAAACTGAGATTAAGAATTCTGGATGGATGATGGTTAGGCCGAATGATGCTGCTGGTGGTGCCCACATCGTCGCTTAGGCCAGCAGCCCAGAGCATGCCTGCAATGATGTCGGATGTGAGGCCGCCGCAACGCCCTAAAACGCGGATAGGCTGAACACGCACGTTGTAGCCTACACCTGCGATGCCTAGGGCATTGTTGGTGGCAGCACCAATGAGGCCGGCCACTTGTGTGCCGTGCCATGAACTGTGTTCACCGGGTTCGCCCGGCGTACACATGTTGTTGGTGGTCCAGTCGCCAGGGTCAGTGGGGTTGCTGTCACGACCGTTGTGATCGTTCCCCATGAAAGGATCTGCAACAAAATCGAACCCGGAAACCAATTTGCCTTGCAGATCAGGATGATCTGGTCTTACGCCTGTATCCAGCACAGCCACAACGACATTGCGGTTGCCCGTGGTGATGTCCCATGCCCCCGCAGCGTTGATGGCTGAAGGGACATTACTTGTGGGGGCTCTCAAATACCATTGCCCAACGACGGGTGTGACTTGTTGAAGTTGGTCTGCTAGGTAAGGGTCATTGGGTGCGGCTTGGATATGGTTAATCTCGTCAACCTCTACCCATTCGACATCTGGCAATTGACGCAAGCGCTCTGCCAGGTTGGAGGAGCTCAGTCCTTTGGCTTTCAAAGACTGCATGTGGGTGTCTAAAACCCTGCCATCTTGTGTGTTGAGTCTGAGCACTCGGTTGATTTTTTCGGCGTGCCGTGGTTGGGGTTTGTCGTTTTGACCAGCTCGAGGCTGAGACCAAGCGCCATGTGATTTGTATTTGACAATCACAGCCGCATTCATCGGGTCTTCAGGCCGATCGACCCGCGGTGAACGCCGGATCACCGAGTCTTGCGTATATGCAGTGACATGAGCACCCAATAGAAGCGACGCAATAAGGGACAGGAACAGTCTCAGGGCGCTGGGCTTGTAAGGCATGAACACACCATTGATGCTTGAGAAATATCAAGCAACTATAAAAGATGTGCACCTCCTACTTAAGTGTTACTGGGCGTTGGAGGTTTCGCTAAATGGCAGATAGGTTTGCCATCACTTCAACCACCCACGCTTTATAAGGTGCCAAATTGGCACAGTGACGCTCGGCCACCGAGAAGATCTTGATGATCACAAAGAATTACTGATTTTTTTACAACATCAATTATCTCTTTTTGAGATAAACTGCGGCACATGAAGGTCATCAGCAACAGTGCTCTGAGAGCTTTCGCTGCTGAGCATCCTCAGTCAGAGGGGCCCTTGCAGGGTTGGCGGCGGGTGATTGAGAAAAACCAGTTTGCCAACTGGAGCGAACTCAAAGCATCGTTCAATTCGGTGGATCGAGTTGGCGACTTGGTGGTGTTTGATATTGGTGGCAACAAGTATCGGCTGATCTGCTACATCAGGTTTGAAAAGCAGATCGTCTATATCAAAACTGTGTTGACACACCGCGACTATGACAAAGGAGCTTGGAAGTCATGAACGCACCGATCAATCTGAAGCATTTGCTTCCCGCCTGGGAGCGGTTCCGAGCGGCCACCGATATTTCGCCTATTCGCGATGAGGCGCACTATACGCGCATGACCCAAACACTGGAGGCGTTGCTTAACGAAACGGCTGGACGTGAAAGCCACCCGCTCATGGAATTGGTGGACGTTGTGGGTGACCTCATTGAAGACTACGAAGCACAACACCAAGCGCTGCCCGAAGCCACTGGTGTTGATGCCTTGAAATTTCTGATGGAACAACACGGCCTGAAACAGGCTGACTTAACCGAGATCGGCAGCCAGGGTGTTGTCTCGGAAATTCTGACAGGCAAGCGCGAACTCAATGTTCGACAAGTACGCGCATTGAGCCAACGATTTGGCGTATCAGCTGCTACTTTTTTGTGAGCGCGAGGTGCTCTTGACTAAGGAACTCAAGCGTATGCGCTTGCTGCAAACCAATCACTTCAACCACCCCTGCTTCCTGAAGTACCACATCGGCACGATCGCGCTGGCGATCATCAATGCCAGGGCCAGGGGGTAGCCCCAGGCTTGGTTGAGTTCGGGCATGTACTGGAAGTTCATGCCGTGGATTCAGCTCAAGCAGAGGCACTAACTTTGGCGGGCTTGGTGGGCTTGAACATGATCTGAAGCCGAGAGTTGGTGGCTTCTGCGAACTTGGTAAGGGTTCGCATGGATGGCATTGAGGCGCCGCTTTCAAGGCGTGCAATGGTCGATTGCGATGTACCCATTTTGTTGGCCAACTGCTCTTGAGAGAGGCCGCTTTTGATGCGGGTTTCGATCAGCTGACGCGCTAACTCAAACTCAGCACGTGACTCTTCAAAGGCTTCTTTGTAGCCTGGCGATTTCAACCAACGTTGATGCAATGTGGTGATTTTGCTCATAGCAGACCAGCTTCCTTCGCTCGTTTCATGGCCGTGCCCAGGGCTTTGGCCGGCGTCTGTTGTGTTTTCTTGATGAACACATGAACAACGACAACACGCTTGCCCATGGCAACCACGTAAATTCCCCTGGCAATACCGTCCCGGCCGCTGACCCGAATTTCCCAAAGTTTGTGATTCAGGCTTTTGATGTGCGGCATGCCGACCTTGAAAGGGCCGAACTCTTCAATCAGTTGAGAGACGCGAACAAAGCGTCCGCGCATATCGAGGGGCAACGCGGAAAGCTCTTCATCAACAACGTGATTAAGCGTTTCGACCGACCAATTCGACATATCTTAATATATCAAAAAAGAGATGGCCTGTGTTGAAGGGACTTAAGCCGTCACTTCAACCAACCCCGCTTTCTGAAGTACCACATCGGCACAATGGCGCTGGCGATCATCAATGCCAGGGCCAGGGGGTAGCCCCAGGCTTGGTTGAGTTCGGGCATGTACTGGAAGTTCATGCCGTAGATGCTGGCAATCAGGGTGGGTGGCAGTGCGCATGGCGGTGATAGCTAGATTACATTCCCTTGACGGAATATTCCATCAAAGATATATTCGCGACATGAAATGGGAAGTTGAATACACAGATGAGTTCGGCCAATGGTGGGACGGGTTGTCTGAGCAAGAGCAGATCAGCGTGGCTGCCTCCGTCCAGTTGTTGGAGGAGCGAGGCCCGAGCCTCGGATACCCCCACAGCAGTGGCATCAATGGTTCAAAGCACCGCCACATGCGTGAGTTGCGCACCCAACACCTTGGCCGACCGTTTCGGACACTCTATGCTTTTGACCCCTTGCGAAACGCGATCTTGTTGATAGGTGGGGACAAGACGGGGGCGGATCGTTGGTATGACGTGAATATCCCGCTGGCAGACCGTCTTTATGACGAACACTTGGAGCAACTTCGAAAGGAAGGAAAGACCAATGGCTAAGAAATTTTCTGATCTTCGCGCACAAATGAAGCCCGAAGCCCGCCAAAGCGCCGAGGCTATTGCGAAGACTATGTTGGCAGCAATGCCACTGAACGAGTTGCGTCAGGCACGAGGCTTGTCACAAAAGATGTTGGCTGAAGTGCTGCACGTGCAGCAGCCGTCAATTGCCAAGATCGAGAAACGTACAGATATGTACCTCTCAACCCTGCGCAGCCATATCGAGGCCATGGGTGGTGAGTTGGAGATCATCGCCCGCTTCCCGGACGGTTCCGTCAGGATCAGTAATTTCGCTGACTTGGCGAATGCTGCGGCAGGGTGATGTCAACCTGATCCACTAAGCCTGTACACCGCGTTTACTACGCAACCAAGGCAACCCCACCGTCAAAACGCTTCACGCCAACCTGATCACTTCAACCAACCCCGCTTCCTGAAGTACCACATCGGCACAATGGCGCTGGCGATCATCAATGCCAGGGCTAGGGGGTAGCCCCAGGCTTGGTTGAGTTCGGGCATGTACTGGAAGTTCATGCCGTAGATGCTGGCAATCAACGTTGGTGGCAGCAAGGCCACGCTGGCCACCGAGAAGATCTTGATGATCTTGTTCTGGTTGATGTTGATGAAACCGACCGTGGCGTCCATCAAGAAGTTGATCTTGTCGAACAAGAACGCGGTGTGCGAGTCCAGCGAGTCGATGTCGCGCAAAATTTGGCGCGCTTCTTCAAACTGCTCACCGCTCAACATCTTGGCGCGCATCATGAAGCTCACCGCGCGGCGGGTGTCCATCACATTGCGGCGAATGCGGCCGTTCAAGTCTTCGTGGCGTGCAATGGCGCCCAGCACCTCACCGGCCAAGGCGTCGGTCACATCGCCGGCCAACACTTGCTTGCTGACCTTTTCCAGGTCGTCGTAAATGGCTTCGAGTGTGTCGGCGGAGTATTCGGCGTCGGCGTCAAACAGCTTGAGCAAGACCTCTTTGGCGTCTTCAATCAAGCCCGGTGCGCGGCGCGCGCGCATGCGCAGCAGCCGGAACACCGGCACGTCTTCGTCGTGGATGGAAAACAGCACGCCGCGGCTTTTGAGGTCGGCGTTGTGCTGGTTCAAGATGAAGGCCACACGCACGGTGCGCGGCTCGTCATCGTCGATCAAAAAGTCAGAGCGGATGTGAAGCTCGCCGTTGTCTTCTTCGTAGAAGCGGGCGGACTCTTCAATGTCCTCGTCCATCGCGTCTTCGGGGATGGACAGGCCGTAGTACTGTTTGATCCAGCGTTTTTCTTCCAGCGAGGGTGACTCCAGGTCGACCCAAATAGGCTGAAAGCGGGACAGCTCTTCCAGAGACTCAATCTCTTCTTGGACGAGTCGACCGTTGGCCAGTGTAAAGATATTCAACACAGGGGTCAGATTCCAATGTTTGGTGGCGATATGGTGTCGCTTTCAAACCTTGGGACCTGCCTGTGGGGCAGCACGTCCTTAGTCTGAAAGCGACCCGCTAGAGGGGGTGTCCAAGGAGGATGCTCCAGAGTGAAGATTCCTAAATTATGGCACTGTCTGAGCTTGGGCAGGAATATTTCCGAGGGCGGCCCTGAGTTATTGCGGTGCATCAACAAAAAAGTTTGCCAAACCCCTGGGGCAGGCGCATCATGAAGACGGCAAATTAGCCGATATCCATGACAGACATGTGTCTGAAACCCGGAACAGGAGGTTCTCTATGAATTTGACGATCAGCGGTCACCATCTTGAAGTTACCCCGGCCTTGCGCAGTTATGTCACGACCAAGCTAGATCGCATCACCCGACACTTTGACCAGGTGGTGGACGTCAAAGTCCTGCTCACCGTTGAGAAGCAAAAGGAGAAAGACAAGCGTCAGCGCGCTGAGTGCAACATCCACGTCAAAGGCAGCGACCTGTTCGCTGAAAGCGCACACGAAGACCTGTACGCCGCGGTGGACGAGCTGGTTGACAAGCTCGACCGCAAGGTGGTGCGTCACAAAGACCGCCTGCAAGATCACCACCACGAATCAGGAAAGCGCATGATGTCAGCCTGATGTCATCCCAAAGCACCACGATGCGGGTGCAAGACGAAAGCCGCAGCCCTGTCTGCGGCTTTTTTATGTGCATAATTCGCCCTCTACCATGAACAGACTCGCCTCGATCCTGCCTGCAGCCCAAGTGCTTGTGCACGTGGAAGCCACCAGCAAGAAGCGCGCGTTTGAAGAAGTGGGTCTGCTGTTTGAAAACCTGCATGGTTTGAGCCGCGCCCTCATCACCGACAGCCTGTTTGCCCGTGAGCGTCTGGGCTCCACCGGCCTGGGGCATGGCGTGGCCATCCCGCATGGCCGCATCAAGGGCCTCAAAACCCCCATGGCCGCGGTCATGCAACTCGCGCAGCCCATCGGCTTTGATGCGCCCGATGAGTTGCCGGTGAACCTCTTGATTTTTCTGCTGGTGCCCGAAGCGGCGACCCAGAAGCACCTGGAAATTCTTTCTGAAATTGCCGAGCTGCTCAGTGACAGTGACCTGCGCGAGCAACTGGGCCATGCCGACACCCCCGAGGTCTTGCACCAGCTGATTCAGGCGTGGTCAAGCGTTCAACACTAGCCAGGGCATCAGCCCAGCCCGGAGCCTGCCATGAAACCCACCGTCATCAGCGCAGAAGCCGTTTTTGAAGAGTTCCGCGCTCGCCTGAAATGGGAGTGGGTCGCGGGCCTGGGCGCGTCTGACCGCCGTTTTGACGAAGTGGCCGTGCGCGCTGCGCAGTCCGGCGCCGACCTGGTGGGCCACCTGAACTACATCCACCCCTACCGCATCCAAATTTTGGGTGAGCGCGAGGTGTCTTACATCACCAATGCCAGCGCTGAAGATTGCGAGCGCCGCATTGAGCGCATCGTGACCCTGGAGCCGCCGGTGTTGGTGCTGGCCGATGGCCAAACCGCACCGCCTGCGCTGCTGAGCATGTGCGAGCAGGCGCAAATTCCGATGTTCGCCACGCCCGACAAATGCGCTTATGTGATTGACGTGCTGCGCAGCTATTTGTCCAAGCACTTTGCCGACCGCTCCTCGGTGCACGGCGTGCTGATGGACATTCTGGGCCTGGGCGTGCTGATCACCGGTGAATCGGGTCTGGGCAAGAGCGAGCTGGGCCTGGAGTTGATTTCACGCGGCCACGGCCTGGTGGCCGATGACGCGGTGGATCTGTACCGCATCAACCAAGACACGATTGAGGGCCGCTGCCCCGAACTGCTGCGCAACCTGCTGGAAGTGCGGGGCATTGGCTTGCTCGACATCAAGGCGATTTTTGGTGAGACTGCAGTACGCCGCAAGATGCGCCTCAAGCTCATCGTGCACCTGGTTCGCCGCGAAACTCTGGAGCGTGATTACGAGCGCATTCCCCACGAGCCCCTGACACAAGACGTGCTGGGCATCCCGGTGCGCAAGGTGGTGATTCAGGTGGTGGCTGGCCGCAACATGGCCGTGCTGGTGGAGGCCGCAGTGCGCAACACGATTTTGCAATTGCGCGGCATCGACACCTACCAAGAATTTTTGGAGCGGCACCGCCGCGCCATGGACACGCCCGACTAAACCTTGGGAGGCCTTGGCCTCAAGCCTTCTTGGCTTGCCCTGCGGGCCGGTGTTCGCAGTTGGTTTTGGTGCAGTGGGCGTACAGGCTCAAAGCGTGGTCGGCAATCTCGAAGCCTTTGGCGCGCGCCACCGCTTGCTGACGAAACTCAATCTCGGGCTCGTAAAACTCTTCCACTTTGCCGCAGTCCAGGCACACCAGGTGGTCGTGGTGCTGGCCTTCGTTGAGTTCGTAGACCGCTTTGTCGCCCTCAAAATGGCCGCGGCTCAGAATGCCGGCCTGCTCAAATTGGGTGAGCACCCGGTACACCGTAGCCAGGCCCACGTCCGAGCGCTCTTCCATGAGCATGCGAAACACATCTTCGGCCGTCATGTGACGCTGGGTGCCCTTCTGGAAAATTTCCAGAACCTTCAGGCGAGGCAGCGTGGCTTTGAGGCCGGTGCTTTTGAGGTTGTCGACGTTGCTCATACAATGGCAGATCATATCGTCAAGCCCCTGCCCATGCCTGATTTCACCCTACTGCCAACCCCACCATCCCAACGCACATGCGCTTTGCTGGCGGTGCTGGCCATGGTGGGCGCATTGACAGCTTGTAGCGCGGTCGACGGCAGCACCAACCGTGTGGTGAACGCCTTCACGCCCTACCGCATTGATGTGGTGCAGGGCAATGTGGTGACCCGCGAACAGGTGGCGGTGCTGCGCCCGGGCATGAGCCGTTTGCAAGTGCGCGATGTGCTGGGCACGCCGCTGTTGGCCAGCATGTTCCACGCTGACCGTTGGGACTATGTGTTCACCTTTGTGCGCCAGGGCCAAGCCCCGCAATCGCGCAAAGTGGCGGTGTTTTTCAAGGGCGATGTGCTCGAGCGTTTTGAGGCTGACACCCTGCCCAGCGAGGCTGAATTTGTGGCCTCGCTCGACGCGGGTGTGAAGCGCAAGGCTGCTAATTTACAAGCCAGCAGCGACAGCCTGGAGAAGTTTGCCGCACCTACCAAGGCCCCTGCGCCCGAGGCCGCCAAACCCCTGCCCCCGCTGCCTGCCACTTACCCGCCGCTGGAGTCCCCCCAGCGCTAAGACCCCATGACCCAACACCTGATTGCCATTGCCGGGGCTTCCGGCCGCATGGGCCGTATGCTGATGGAAGCTGTGGCCGCTGCTGATGATTGCCAACTGGCCGGCGCCCTGGACATTGCTGCCAGCCCTGCCACCGGCACCGACGCCACCGCCTACCTGGGCCAAACCAGTGGCGTGCACATCACCGCTGACCTTCGTGCGGGCCTGGCCAAAGCCAAGGTGCTGATTGACTTCACCCGCCCTGAGGGGACCATGGCTCACTTGGCGGTGTGCCGTGAATTGGGTGTGGGTTTGGTGATTGGCACCACCGGTTTTTCTGAGGAACAAAAAGCCGAAATTGCCCAGGCCGCCAAGGTCATCCCCATTGTGATGGCCCCCAACATGAGCGTGGGCGTGAACGTGACCTTGAAGCTCTTGGAAATGGCCGCCAAAGCCCTCTCCACCGGTTACGACATTGAGGTGATTGAGGCTCACCACCGACACAAAGTGGACGCGCCTTCGGGCACCGCTTTGAAAATGGGCGAGGTGATTGCCGATGCCCTGGGTCGCGACCTCAAAGACTGCGCGGTCTACGAGCGTTATGGCCACACCGGCGAGCGTGACCCCTCCACCATCGGCTTTGCCACCATCCGCGGTGGCGACATCGTGGGCGACCACACCGTGCTGTTTGCCGGCACAGGTGAGCGCATCGAGATCACGCACAAGTCTTCCAGCCGCGTCACCTACGCCCAGGGCAGCCTGCGCGCGGTGCGCTTCCTGGCCGGCCGCGCGCCAGGCTTGTACGACATGTTTGACGTGCTGAACCTGAGATGACGGGCCTGAAATGATGGACCTGGGCAGCGACTGGGTGCACCGCGCGGTCACCTTGGTGCTGCTGGCCATGTCGGTGGCCAGCTGGGTGTTGCTGCTCTACAAAACCTGGTTGTTGGCCCAGACCTCCAAAGACGTGCCGCGCAGCGTGGCCGCTTTTTGGCAAGCGTCTCACTGGCCGCAAGCCGTCTCTGAACTCCAGTTGTTTGACCGCAGCCGCTCGGTGCTGCCCTTGGTGCAAGCCGCGCAACCTTTGCTCAGCCCTACAGAGACCACAGACGCCCCAATGGCCGCGAACCTGGGCAACACCGCCCCTGCCCACCAACAACTCACCCGCGCTTTGCGAGATGCCCTGAGCGCGGTGGTGCAACGCCTGCAAATGGGCCAGGTGCTCTTGGCCACTGTGGGGGCTACCGCGCCCTTTGTGGGCTTGCTGGGCACGGTCTGGGGCATTTACCAGGCCATGGGCGGCATTGCCGCTGCCGGCACGGCCACCATCGACCGCATGGCCGGCCCGGTGGGCGAGGCGCTGATCATGACCGCGGCTGGTTTGGCCGTGGCCATTCCGGCGGTGCTGGCGTACAACGTGCTGGGCCGGCGCGTCTCGGCCCTGGAGGCTGAGTTGGAAGGCTTTGCGCTGGACCTGCAAGGCTTGTTGCCTACCGAAGCCCATCGGTCGTCCACCCCACCGCGCGGTTAAGCCATGGCATTTGGCCGCCTGCCCCGCAAGTCATCGGCCCCACCGATGAGCGAGATCAACATGACCCCGCTGATCGACGTCATGCTGGTGCTCCTGGTCATCTTCATGCTGGCTGCGCCGCTGCTCAGCAGCCGCTTGAGCATCAACCTGCCCCAGGCCCAGGCCGCCAAACCTGCGGCTGTGCCCGAAGTGCTGAGCGTGGCCATAGACCCTGCCGGGCGCCTTTACCTCAACGACCAACCCCACACCCTCACCACCCTGACTGAAGCTTTGCGCGACAAAGCGCAAACCCTGCCTGAGACCGAGGTGCAGCTGCGTGCAGACCGCACGGTGCCCTATGGCCAGGTGCTCAGCCTCATGGGTGCGATTCAGCAAGCTGGCCTGGCCCGCGTCGGGCTGGTGGCGCAACCCTAAAATCGGGGGGTATTCCCCCACATGTTTATGCAAGACCATTACAAAACAGGCTACAACCACCGCGAGGTTGAGCCAGCCGCACAAAGCCACTGGACCGCTGCCAACGCCTACCGCGTGAACGAGCACGCCACCGATGTGCAAGGCCAGCCCAAGAAGAAGTTCTACGCCTGCTCCATGCTGCCTTACCCCAGCGGCAAGCTGCACATGGGCCATGTGCGCAACTACACCATCAACGACATGCTCACGCGCTATTTGCGCATGAACGGCCACAACGTGCTCATGCCCATGGGCTGGGACGCGTTTGGTTTGCCTGCTGAAAATGCCGCGCTGAAAAACAAGGTGCCGCCGGCCAAGTGGACGTACGAGAACATCGCGTACATGAAAAAGCAGATGCAGTCCATGGGCCTGGCCATCGACTGGAGCCGCGAAGTGGCCACCTGCGACCCCACGTACTACAAGTGGAACCAGTGGCTGTTTTTGAAGATGCTCGAGAAGGGCATCGCTTACCGCAAAACGCAGGTGGTTAACTGGGACCCGGTGGACCAAACCGTGTTGGCCAACGAGCAGGTGATTGACGGACGCGGCTGGCGCACCGGCGCGCTGGTCGAAAAACGTGAGATCCCCGGCTACTACCTCAAGATCACCGACTACGCGCAAGAGCTACTTGACCATGTGCAGATGGGCAACGACAAAGCCACGCTGAGTGGCTGGCCCGACCGTGTGCGCCTGATGCAGGAAAACTGGATTGGCAAGAGCGAGGGTGTGCGTTTTGCGTTCACCCACAACATCGCATCGAACGGTGCATTGGTGGGTGAGGGTCGCATGTATGTGTTTACCACCCGGCCCGACACCATCATGGGTGTGACGTTTTGCGCGGTAGCCCCTGAGCACCCGCTGGCAGTGCATGCAGCCGCCAGCAACCCGGCTTTGAGCGCCTTCATTGAAGAATGCAAAACCGGTGGCACCACCGAGGCCGAGCTGGCCACCCAAGAAAAGAAGGGCATGCCCACAGGCCTCTTTGTCACGCACCCGCTCACCGGTGAGCAGGTGGCGGTGTGGGTCGGCAACTATGTGTTGATGAGCTATGGCGACGGCGCGGTGATGGGTGTGCCAGCGCATGATGAGCGCGATTTTGCGTTTGCGCTCAAGTATGGTTTGCCGATCAAGCAAGTGGTCGCTTTGTCTTCCTCCGGTGATGGCGCTTCGGCCGCACCGGGTACGCCGGACGCCTCATACGCGAGCTCAAAATCGGCGACCGGCGCAACGAACACTGACGCTCATGGGTTTGATGAAACGCTTTGGCAGGAGTGGTACGCCACCAAGGCCGGCATGTGCGTCAACTCGGGCGTGTTGGATGGCTTGACCTTCAAAGACGCGGTGAACAAAGTGGCTGAGCTGCTGGCTGCCAAAGGCCTGGGCGAGAAAAAAGTCACTTGGCGTTTGCGTGACTGGGGTGTGTCGCGTCAGCGTTACTGGGGCACGCCCATTCCCATCATCCATTGCGATGAACACGGCGCGGTGCCTGTGCCCGAAAAAGACCTGCCGGTGGTCTTACCGCAGGACTGCATCCCTGATGGTTCGGGCAACCCGCTCATCAAGCATGAAGGTTTTCACCATGGTGTGACTTGCCCGGTGTGCGGCAAAGCAGCGCGGCGTGAGACCGACACCATGGACACCTTTGTGGATTCGTCTTGGTACTTCATGCGCTATTGCGACCCGACCAACATCGAGCAGATGGTGGCTGAGGGTACAAATTACTGGATGCGCGACCAAGCCAAGGCCATGGGTGGTTCGGGCATGGACCAATACATTGGCGGCATTGAGCACGCCATCCTGCACCTGTTGTACGCGCGCTTTTGGACCAAGGTCATGCGTGACCTGGGGCTGGTCAAGGTGGACGAGCCGTTCACCAAATTGCTCACGCAAGGCATGGTGCTCAACCACATTTACTCGCGCCGAACCGCCAAGGGTGGCAAAGAGTATTTTTGGCCGCAAGACGTGACGCATGTGCTCGACGACGCGGGCAAGGTGGTGGGTGCCAAGCTCATCAAGCCAGTTGACAGTGCCGACGGTCTGCTGCCGGTGGGCACCGCCATTGATTACGAGGGCGTGGGCACCATGTCCAAGTCCAAAAACAATGGTGTGGACCCGCAAGACCTGATTGAAAAATACGGCGCTGACACTGCGCGCTTGTACACCATGTTCACCGCGCCGCCTGAGGCTACGCTGGAGTGGAACGACGCGGCGGTGGAGGGCAGTTACCGCTTCTTGCGCCGCGTGTGGAATTTCGGCATCAAGCTGTCTGCTATGAATTTGGAAGCATCGCAAGTCCAGCAGGCGATGTCTGGTGGCTTGAAAGATGTGAACTTCAGCAAAGAAGCCAAGGCCTTGCGGCTTGAGGTGCACACCGTGCTCAAGCAGGTGGATTTTGACTACCAGCGCATGCAGTACAACACCGTGGTCTCGGGCGCGATGAAGCTGCTCAACGCGGTAGAGAGCTTCAAAGCTGAAGGCGAAGGCGCGCAAGTGGCGTTGATCGAAGGCTTTGGTATTTTGTTGCGTTGCCTCTACCCGGCCACCCCGCACCTGGCCCACACCTTGTGGGCCGAGCTGGGTTATGCCGACGTGAAGGGCGACTTGCTCGATGCACCTTGGCCGCAGGTGGATGCCTCGGCACTGGTGCAAGACGAGGTCGAGTTGATGCTGCAAATCAACGGCAAGCTGCGCGGCTCGGTGCTGGTGCCCGCGAGTGCTGGCAAGGAAGCCATTGAAGCCGCGGCCCTGGTCAGCGACGCGGTGCAAAAACAAGCCAATGGCGCTGCACCCAAGCGGGTGATTGTGGTGCCAGGACGTTTGGTCAACGTGGTGTTGTGAACATGTCTGGCCCCACCTTGCCACAGATGACCGAGCGACGCGCGTTCATGCGCACGTCTTGGCTTAGGGTTGTATCTGGCGCAAGTGTTGTTGGCCTGGGCATGCTGGGCGGTTGCGGTTTTGCGTTGCGCAAGCCACCAGACTTTGCTTTCAAAACCATTTACACCGGCGTGGCACCCAACTCTTTGTTGGGTGTGGAGCTCAAACGCAACTTGGCTGCTGCTGGTGGGGTGATGCTCATCACCGATGCCACGCAGCAAAGCAAGGCCGAGGTGATCTTGGACATCTTGCAAGAGCTGCGCGAAAAAGTGGTGGTGGGTGTGAATGCCTCAGGTCAGGTGCGTGAATTTGAATTGCGCCTGCGTTTGCGTTTTCGCTTGCGTACCCCGCAGGGTCGCGAGTTGATTCCTGACACCGAGATGTTGCAAACCCGCTCGCTGAGCTTCAGCGAGGCCTTTGTGCTGGCCAAAGAGGCTGAAGAGCAATTGCTCTACCGCAACATGCAGTCCGACATCGTGCAGCAGTTGTTGCGCCGGCTGGCGGCGGTGCGTGACATCACCACCGCGCCTGAATAAAACGACCGCCATCCGCTTCGCGCCATCAGCCCAATGCAACTTGCCGCCCCGCAACTCGACGTGCACCTGAGCAAGGGCTTGAAGCCCCTGTATGCCCTGCATGGCGATGAGCCACTCTTGCAGCAAGAGGCGGCCGATGCCATCCGCGCCGCCGCGCGCGCGCAGGGCTACACCGAGCGCAGCGTGTTCACCGTGGCCGGTGCGCATTTTGATTGGGCCGAGGTGCTCGCTGCCGGCTCATCGCTGAGCCTGTTTGCCGACAAACAACTGGTTGAAATTCGCATTCCTTCGGGCAAGCCCGGCAAGGAAGGCAGCGTGGCCTTACAGCAACTGGCGGTGGCCGCGCAGAACAACGACAGCACCCTCACCCTGGTGCTGTTGCCGCGCTTGGACAAGGCCACCAAATCTGGCGCTTGGTTTGGGGCCTTGGAAAGTTATGGCGTCACCGTCGCGGTGGACACGATCGAGCGCGCGGCCTTACCGCCCTGGATCGCGCGGCGCTTGGCCGCTCAAGGCCAGCGCGTGGCCCCAGGCGCAGAAGGTGAACGAACCCTGCATTTTTTTGCCGACCGGGTGGAAGGCAACCTGCTGGCCGCGCACCAGGAAATTCAAAAACTCGCGCTGCTCTACCCCAGCGGCGAGGGCACGCAGCTGAGCTTTGAGCAGGTGCAAGGTGCGGTGTTGGATGTGGCGCGTTACGACGTGTTCAAGCTCAGCGAAGCCGTGCTGGGCGGGCAACTCGGCCGTGTGCAGCGCATGCTCGATGGCCTGCGTGCCGAAGGCCAAGCCGAGGTGCTGGTGCACTACACACTGGCTGAAGACATCCGCGCCATGAAGCGCCTCAAAGACGCGTTGGCTCAAGGCCGCCCCTTGCCCATGGCCTTGCGCGAGCAACGCATCTGGGGGCCGCGTGAACGTTTGTTTGAGCGCCTGGTGCCCCGCTTGAGCCCGGCCTTGCTGGCCGAGTGGCTGGGCGCGGCGCACACGGTGGACGGCATCGTCAAAGGCTTGAAAGTGGCTGATTGGCCGCAAGACAGCTGGCAGGCCCTGCACCGCTTGGCCATGATGGTGGCGCAGACCGCCCGCACCACCCGGTAAACCCCGCCGAACACGGCGCCAACCCCAGGCCCCACTTTGCGGGAAAATAGCGGCATGACCCAAACCGCCGACCTCATGAACACCCTGGGCGCCCAGGCCAAAGCCGCCAGCGCCTTCATGGCCAAAGCCTCAGCGGCCACCAAGAGCTCGGCCCTGCTTGAACTTGCCCGCCTGCTGCGCGCCAACACCGATGCCTTGCAGACCGACAACGCCAAAGACATCGAACGTGCCGTGGCTGCTGGCCTGGCCGCCCCCATGGTGGACCGCCTGCGCCTCACCCCCAAGGTGATCGACACTGTGGCGCTGGGTTGCGAGCAACTCGCGGCCATGCCCGACATCATCGGTGAGATCAGCGGCATGAAGCAGCAGCCCAGCGGCATTCGCGTGGGTCAAATGCGGGTGCCCATCGGGGTGTTCGGCATGATTTTCGAAAGCCGCCCCAATGTGACGATCGAGGCGGCCAGCCTGTCCATCAAAAGCGGCAACGCCTGCATTTTGCGTGGCGGCTCGGAGGCGATTGACTCCAACAAAGCCCTGGCTGCTTTGGTGCAGCAAGCCTTGACCTCGGCCGGCTTGCCCGCACACGCGGTGCAGTTGATCGAGAACACCGACCGCGAGTTAGTGAGTCAACTCATTGCCATGCCGCAGTATGTGGATGTGATCATCCCGCGTGGTGGCAAGGGCCTGATTGAGCGCATCACCCGCGATGCCAAGGTGCCGGTCATCAAACACCTGGACGGCAACTGCCACACCTATGTGGACGACCCCTGCGACCTAGACATGGCGGTGAAGGTGACCGACAACGCCAAGACCAACAAATACAGTCCTTGCAACGCCAGCGAGAGCCTGCTGGTGGCGCGCGGTGTGGCGGCGGCCTTTTTGCCACGCATCGGTGCGGTGTTTGCCGCCAAAGGTGTGGAGATGCGTTGCTGCCCCGAGGCGCTACAGATTTTGAAGTCTGCCACCTTGAAACACGTGGCTTTGAGTGCAGCCACCGAGCAAGATTGGTTTGAGGAATACCTCGCGCCCATCATCAGCGTGAAGGTGGTCTCGGGTGTTGACGAGGCGATTGCCCACATCAACCACTACAGCAGCCACCACACCGATGCCATCATCACCAACAACCACCAGCACGCCCAAGCGTTTGTGCGTGAGGTGGATTCGGGCAGCGTGATGGTCAATGCCAGCACCCGCTTTGCCGATGGCTTTGAGTACGGGTTGGGCGCGGAGATCGGCATCAGCACCGATAAGTTCCACGCCCGTGGGCCAGTGGGGCTGGAGGGGCTGACCTCGCTGAAATACGTGGTGATGGGGCAGGGCGAAGTTCGTTCCTGATCCAGCGCAAAGGCTTGTCCCCAGGGCGGCAAGGTTGTCACTTGCAGGTCGCCTCAACTCCTTAGAATGAACTGCCCGGCCGCGTGTCGCCGGCTCAACAGAAAGCACTATGGTTCCACATCTCATCACTGCGCTCACCGGCCCCATCAACGAGCTGGAGCAGCGCATCCTCGACGCCATGCCCGCGATTGAGCGCTGGTTCCGCCTGGAGTGGATGGAGCACACCCCGCCGTTTTACACCTCGGTGGACATTCGCAACGCCGGCTTCAAGCTCGCGCCGGTGGACACCAACCTTTACCCCGGCGGCTGGAACAACCTCACGCCCGAGATGCTGCCCCTGGCGGTGCAGGCCGCCATGGCCGCGATCGAGAAGATCTGCCCTGAGGCGCGCAACCTGTTGTTGATCCCCGAGAACCACACCCGCAACACTTTTTACCTGAGCAATGTGGCGCAGCTGCGCCGCATTTTCACGATGGCGGGCCTGAATGTGCGCATCGGCTCCATCAGCCCCGAGATCACCAAGGTCACCACCATCGATCTGCCCAATGGCGACAGCGTGACCCTCGAGCCGGTGATTCGCGGCAAGCGCCGCCTGGGCCTCAAAGACTTTGACCCCTGCACCATCCTGCTCAACAACGACCTGAGCGCGGGCATCCCCGGTATTCTGGAAGACATCCACGAGCAATACCTGCTGCCGCCGCTGCATGCGGGCTGGTCTACCCGGCGCAAGAGCAAGCACTTTGCCAGCTACGAAGAGGTGGCCAAGCGATTTGGCAAGCTGCTGGGCATCGACCCCTGGTTGATCAACCCCATGTTTGCCAGCTGTGGCGAGGTGAACTTTGCCCAGGGCACGGGCATTGAGGCCCTGAGCAGCAATGTGGACGCCTTGCTGGGCAAGGTGCGCCGCAAGTACAAGGAATACGGCATCAAGGAAAAGCCGTTCGTGGTGGTCAAGGCCGACAACGGCACCTACGGCATGGGCATCATGACGGTGCGCGATGCCAAAGAGCTCGAGGGCCTGAACCGCAAGACGCGCAACAAAATGAGCGTCATCAAAGACGGCCAAGAGGTCAACGAGGTCATCATCCAAGAGGGTGTGCTGACCAACGAGCGCATCAACGACGCGGTGGCCGAGCCGGTGGTCTACATGATGGACCGCTATGTGGTGGGTGGTTTTTACCGGGTGCACGCTGAGCGCGGGGTGGACGAGAACCTCAACGCACCGGGTTCGAGCTTTGTGCCCTTGGCTTTCGAACAAAGCACCCAGTTGCCCCAGCCCGGCATGAAAGCGGGTGCCAGCGCACCCAACCGTTTTTACATGTACGGCGTGGTGGCCCGGGTGGCCATGTTGGCCGCCAGCTACGAGCTCGAAGCCACCGATCCCGAGGCCGAAGTCTACGACTGAGGGCCTGTCAGGCAACTTGACCTGAGATAGGAGTATGCTCTCGGGTCATGTCAGCATCTAAGTCCTCCCTGGCCGCGCTCACCCTGGGCGCCATTGGCGTTGTGTACGGGGACATCGGCACCAGTGTGCTGTACGCCGTCAAAGAGGTGTTCGGCTCAGGGCATGTGCCGTTCACGCCAGAGAACGTGTTCGGGGTGATGTCCCTGTTCTTCTGGACGCTGACGGTCATCGTCTCCCTCAAATACGTCTTGCTGGTGCTGCGCGCCGACAACCATGGCGAAGGCGGTCTGGTGGCCATGCTGGCCCTGGCCTCTCAAGCCGTCAAAGACCAGCCGGGTTTGCGCAAAGTGCTGCTGACCGTGGGCATTTTTGGCACCTGCTTGTTTTATGGCGACGGCGTGATCACGCCGGCCATCTCGGTGCTCTCAGCGGTGGAAGGCCTGGAGGTGGTCTCGCCCGCTTTCAAATCTGCGGTGATTCCACTCACCCTGGTCATCTTGTTTTGCCTGTTCGCGGTGCAAAAGCGCGGCACGGCCGGTATTGGCAAGTTTTTCGGCCCCATCACCTTGGTGTGGTTCGGCGTGATTGCGTCTTTGGGCCTGATGCACATTGCGGGTAACCCTGAAATTCTGTGGGCACTCAGCCCGCATTACGCCCTGCGCTTCATCTGGGACAACCCCCACACCACCTTCATCATCTTGGGTGCGGTGGTGCTGTGCGTGACCGGGGGCGAGGCGCTTTATGCTGACATGGGTCACTTCGGTAAAAAACCCATCCGTTTGGCCTGGTTTACCGTGGTCATGCCGGCCCTCACCCTGAACTATTTCGGGCAGGGCGCCTTGTTGCTCAAAGACCCTGAGTCGGTCAAAAACCCCTTCTTCATCATGACCCCCGAGTGGGCGCTGATTCCCGTGGTGGTGCTGGCCACCCTGGCCACCGTGATTGCCTCGCAGGCCCTCATCACCGGTGCGTTCAGTGTGACCAAGCAGGTCATTCAGCTGGGCTTTTTGCCGCGTCTGCAGGTGCTGCACACCAGCATCAAAGAGGTCGGCCAGATTTACCTGCCCTTTGTGAACTGGGCGTTGTTTGTGGCGATTGTGCTGGCGGTGGTCTTGTTCAAATCGTCGAGCAATTTGGCAGCGGCTTACGGCATTGCCGTGACCCTGGACATGCTCATCACCACGGTGCTGACCTTCTTTGTGATCCGCTACGGTTGGAAATACCCCCTGCCTTTGTGCATTGCCGCCACCGGCATATTTTTTGTGGTGGACCTGGCCTTCTTCAGCTCCAACCTGCTCAAGTTGTTTGAGGGTGGTTGGTTCCCGCTGATGATCGGTGGCATGGTGTTCCTGCTCATGAACACCTGGTACAACGGCCGTGCCCAGCTCAACGCGGCCTTGAAGCAAGACGCGCTGGACCTGACCAGTTTTCTGGATGCGGTGTTCATCAGCCCACCCCAGCGTGTGGACGGCACCGCGGTGTTTTTGACCGGCGACACCGGCGCCGTGCCCAACGCGCTGCTGCACAACCTCAAGCACAACAAGGTACTGCACAAACACAACCTGTTTGTGACGGTGCGCAGCCACGAGGTGCCTTGGATCCGCCTGGACAAGCGCGTGGAAATCGAAGCCCTGGGCCACGACTGCTGGCAGGTGGTGGTGAACTACGGCTTCAAGAACGACCCCGATGTGCCCAAGGCCCTTGAGCAGGTGCGCAACTATGGCTGTGAGTTCGACAGCATGACCACCAGCTATTTCCTCTCGCGCGACATCGTGATCCCCACCATCGGTGCGGGCATGGCACCTTGGCGCGAAAAGCTGTTCGCCCAGATGCACCTCAACGCCAGCGCGGCGGCCGAGTTCTTGAACTTACCCAACAACTCGGTGGTGGAGCTGGGCTCGAAAATCGAGATTTAAGCCTGCGCCTGCTGTGCAGGCTGCGGCTTCGTGGGGTCTGGGTGAGGCGCGTCAATCCGACGTGATTTGGGCCGCTTTCACAAGCCTGCTCCAGCGCGCACTCTCCACCTTGATGTGCTCGGCAAATTGTTCGGGCGAGCCCCCGCCAGGTACATTGCCTTGCTCTAACAATTGGTTGCGGATGGTCGGGTCTTGCAGGGCCTGGTTGCACACCTCGTTCAAGCGTTTCACGATGGCAGCCGGTGTGCCGGTGGGCGCCACAAAGCCTTGCCAGTTATTCACCTCAAAGTCTTTGAGGCCCAGCTCATGCAGGGTGGGAATGTCGGGGAACAAAGGTGAGCGCGCCTTGCTGGTGATGGCCAGCGCCCGCAGCTTGCCCGCCCGCAAATTGGCCGAGGCCGAGTACATCTGCTCAAACATCATGTCCACCTGACCACCCAGCAAATCAATCGTTGCTGGCGCACCGCCTTTGTAGGGGATGTTGGTGATGTCGGTGCCCGTCATCAGCTTGAACAACTCGGCCGACAAATGGTGTGAACCGCCCTGGCCACCGTTGGCGTAACTGAGTTTGCCCGGGCTGGCCTTGGCCGCAGTAATGATGTCTTGCACCGATTTGTAGGGCGAGTTGGGGGGCACCATCAACACCAGCGGTCCGCGCTCAAGCAAGCAAATGGGTTGCAGGTCCCGTGCGGGGTCGTAGTTGAGTTTTTTGTAGAGCGTGGGGTTGACCGAGAGCGGTGCAAAGTTGCCCATGCCGATGGTGTAGCCATCGGGCTTGGCCCGCGCAATCAACTCGGTGCCGATGTTGCCGCCTGCGCCGGGTTTGTTGTCCACGATCAGGGGCTGGCCCAGCGCGTTGGCCATGAACTTGCTGAACTGCCGGCTGCGCTGGTCGGTGTTGCCACCGGCCGGGTAGGGGCAGATGATGGTGATGGGTTTGCTGGGGTATTTGTCTTGCGCCCATGCCCAGGCGGGCAGCAAACTCAAGCCGGTGGATTGGAGCAGGTGGCGTCGATTCATGAGAGACTCGTTCAAAGATGCCGTAAATTATCAGCCAATCAGCTGTTTGCCCACCGCACAAACCCACATGCACATTCTGTTCGTTGCCGACGCGCTTGAATCTTTCAAGATCTACAAAGACACCACCTTCGCCATGATGCGCGAGGCCCAGCGCCGCGGCCACACCCTGAGCGCTTGCGAGCCCAAAGACCTGATGTGGCAGCGCGGCGGCTTGGTGACCGCCTATGTGCGCGACATCGTGCTCACCGGTGATGCGCAAACCTGGTTCATGGCCAAGCAGGCCGCACCGCATGAGCGGCCCCAGGCGGTGCGTGACTTTGATGCGGTCATCATGCGCAAAGATCCGCCATTTGACTCTGAATATTTTTACGCCACTCATCTTTTAGGAGCAGCTAAGCGAGAAGGCGCGAGAGTTTTCAATGATCCGGTGGCGTTGCGCGAGCACCCTGAAAAGCTCGCCATTCTGGAGTTCCCCGAGTTCATCGCCCCCACGCTGGTCACGCGCGATGCGTCTGATATCCGCCGCTTTCACGAAGAGCACCGCGACATCATCTTGAAGCCGCTCGACGGCATGGGTGGCATGGGGATTTTTCGTGTGAAAGACGATGGCCTGAACCTGGGTGCCATCACCGAGACCCTGAACAAAGAGGGCGCGCAAACCGTCATGGTGCAGAAGTATCTGCCCGCCATCAAAGACGGTGACAAGCGCGTGCTGGTGATTGGCGGCAAGCCTGTGCCTTACTGCCTGGCGCGCATTCCGCAGGGCAGCGAGGTGCGTGGCAACCTGGCCGCTGGCGGCAAGGGCGAGGCCCGCCCACTCACTCAGGCCGATTGGGACATCGCCAACGCCTTAGGCCCGGTGTTGGCCGCGCGTGGTTTGTTGTTGGTGGGGCTTGATGTGATTGGCGACAAGCTCACCGAGATCAATGTGACCAGCCCCACCTGCTTTCAGGAAATCACCGACCAGACCGGCTTTGATGTGCCGGCCATGTTCATGGATGCGCTGGAAGCGGCGCACCGTTCACAAACGCCTTGAGCTCACCTGGCTCAAACGCCACCCAGGCTTCGTCGGTGGTCAAGGGCGTGGTGACCACCACACTCACCCGGTCCTCGGGCTTGGCATGCTCGGCAAAGTTGATGCGCAAGTCATCGTCTTTGAGGGTCGCGGTGCTGAACGGGTACTGACGCATCACGTGGTACAGGCTGGTGCTGGCATGCGCCCACAAAGCCTCACCGTTGCTCAGTAAAAAATTGAACGTGCCGTGCTTGGCGATCTGTGGCGTGAGTTCGCGCAGGGTCAGGGTGAGCTCTTCGACCGGCGGCAATTGCGCGTGTGACTTGGAGAGCTCTTGCATCAACCAGCAAAACGCGCGCTCGCTGTCGGTGCTGCCCACCGGCTTGAAGTGGCCGTGCAAATGGGGCTGGTAATTCTCCAGGTTGCCGTTGTGCGCAAACACCCAGTAGCGGCCCCACATCTCACGCACAAAGGGGTGGCAGTTGGCCAGCATCACCTCGCCTTGCGTGGCTTTTCGGATGTGCGCCACCACATGGCGGCTTTTGATGGGGTAGCGACGAATCAGCTCAGCCACGGGCGATTCACTGGCCGGCAGGTGGTCCACAAAATGGCGCAAGCCCTGGTCTTCAAAAAACGCGATGCCCCAGCCGTCCGCATGGTGGTCGGTGTTGCCGCCGCGTTCGGCAAAGCCGTTGAAGCTGAACACCACGTCGGTGGGTTCATTGCAATTCATGCCCAGCAATTGGCACATGGTGGTGGTCTGTTGAAGAGGTTGACAGCGCCCTGTATGGGCTCTTGAGTAAGTGTAGGCCAATCGTGGGGCCTCGTTTAGACTTCTACCCCAGTGTCTGGCTCTGGCCAGGTGTGGTTCATGCTCACTTTTTTGATGTTTTGTTCGCGCAACTTTCCCTTCGTCAACGCTTGATCTGGCTGGTGCTGGCCATCAGCCTGGTGCACCTGGCCCTGGGCTTTGCCCTGGGCTTGTCGGGTGATGAAGCCCATTACGCCCTGTACGCCGCCAACTTGGATTGGAGCTATTACGACCACCCGCCTTTGGTGGGGTGGGTGCAGTGGCCGCTGGTCGCCCTGGGCGCACCCGATGGGGTGCTGCGCCTCTTGCCCAATGGGGTCTGGGCCATCACCGCTGGCTTGGTGTTTGACATTGCGCGCAGCTTGGCGCTGAGCCAAGGCCAGGCTTTAGAGCAGGCTGAGAGCGCGGGCTTTTGGGCGGTGCTGGCTATGGCTGTCGCGCCGGTCCTGCATATCCTGGGCATCGGTTTGTTGCCCGATACACTGCTGATGCTGTGGACCGCGGTGGTCATGCGTCATACCCTGCACATGCAGGCCGATGTTGAGCACTGCAACACCAAGAACTGGTTGTGGCTAGGCGTGTGGCTGGGCCTGGCCGGCTTGAGCAAATACACCGCGGTGTTTCTGGCCTTGCCGGTGGTCATCGTGCTGGTGCGATCCCACGGCTGGCTCGTGCTTGCCAAGCCTGCGCCTTGGTTGGCGGTTGCCTTGGCGCTGCTCATCATCATGCCGGTGCTGGCCTGGAACGCCACGCACGATTGGTTGTCGTTCCGTTACCAGCTCAACCATGGCAGTGGCAGCACCTGGCAGTTGGGCAGCATGTTGCGATTCTTCATCGGCCAGGTGCTCTTGTACCTGGGGCTGGTGTGGGGTGGCTGGGCCTGCTGGCGTGCGCGTGCTGAGCTGGTGAGCTTCCAAGCCTGGTGGTGGGTGTTTGCGCTGCCCTTTGTGGTGCTGGTGTACATGGCCGGTGGTGGCACCGGCTTGCCGCATTGGACGGCGCCTGCCTGGGTGGCTTTGGCGCCTTTGGCGGGCGCAGGTTTGCACAGCTTATGGCAGGGGGCTAAGCGCCGGGCCATCAAAATCATCCTGGGCGTGCAAGCGTTCATCAGCGTGGCGATGTTTGGCTTGATGTTGAGCGCTGGCCCCACCTGGCTGAGCAGCGACGGCACGCAGCCCGAAGACATCAACCCCTTCACCGATTTTTACGGCTGGCAAGACGCGGCCCGCACCGCGCAGCAACTCGCGCAAGCGCGTGGCATCCAACACTTGGCGGTGCAAAACTGGACGCTGGCCAGCCGCTTGGCTTGGTACGCGCGGCCCCTGCCGGTGCATGTGCTCGATGAGGGCTTTGACCAGTTCAGTTTGTGGAGCGGTGCCTTGCCCAAAGGTGAGCGCGCCTTGTTGATGGACTGGTCGCAAATGGCTTACCAGTTGCCTGTGGGTGATGGACGCTTTGAGCGTTGTGAGCTGGTGCACACCCAACCGGTGCAGCGCGCGGGGCGCCAAGTGGCGCAGTTCACCTGGCATGTGTGTGAAGCGTGGGGCGGACAAGCCGCACCGCAGCGACGGGAGCGCGACTGATGTTCTTCCGCGCCCCCACCGTTCGCGCCTGGCACTGGGGCATTCCTGCGCTCATGCTCTTGGTCAGCGCGCCGATTTGGTGGAGCGCCTGGGAGCCTGGTTTGTTCCGCGCACTCAACCAATTTTTCCGTGTTGGTTCAGATCACTTTTGGGCGGCCTTGGCGTTGCTGGGCACGGGTTGGGGTTTGTTTGGTGCTACCGCGTGGTGCATGCGGCGTTCACCGCGCATCGTGCTGGCCTGGTTGTGCGCAGCGCCAGTGGCGGGTGTGCTCACGCGTGTGGGCAAGTCCTTCTTTTTCAGCCCGCGGCCGTTGGAGTTGCTGGGCAGCGAAGGCATACGTGTGGTGGGTGAGCCCTTGTTTGTCGCGGCCATGCCTTCGGGCCACACCATGACCGCGTTCGCAGGTGCTGCTGCTGTTTATTTTTCGTTGGCGCAGCGTGGTCGCCTGCGCCATGTGTGGCTGTTTGTTTTGGCCGCCTTGGTGGGCTGCTCGCGCATCGCGGTGGGCGCGCATTGGCCGGCTGATGTGGTGGTGGGTGCCAGTGCTGGGGTCTTGAGTGGCCTGGTGGGCGCTTGGGTGGCGCAACGCTTGCCTGCACACTGGGTGCGCAGCTCGAGTTGGTTGATGCGTGCAGTGGCCGTGTTTGGTCTGTACTGCGTGTTTGTGCTGTGGACCGACGCGATGGGCTTTGCCATCAACATGCCACTGCAGTGGGCACTGGGGGCTTGGATGCTCTTGTGTCTGCTGAGTTTTTCTGTGACCAGTTTCAAAGGATCTCGATATGGTTTTGATTGACCTCATCAACGCAAATGGCACACACTTCAGCCCCAACAGCTGGCGCGTGCGCATGGCCTTGGCGCACAAAGGCTTGGCCTTTGAGGTGCGCGACATCGGCTTCATGGATGTGCCCAGCCTGCACCCGCAAGGCGAGAAGGTCACCATCCCTACCCTGGTGCATGGCGAGCGTTGGGTGACCGACAGCTTTGCCATCGTGCGCTATCTCGACGAGGCTTTTCCCAACACCCCACGTTTGACCGGCACAGGCTCAGAGACGGCCTTGCTGCAGTTTTTCCAGAACTGGGTGCAAACCACGGTGCATGCAGGCTTGGCGCGTTTGATCATGCAAGACCTGCACCGTAGCCTCTTGCCCACAGACCAAGCTTACTTTCGCGAATCACGCGAACGTATTTACAAAATGACCATTGAAGAGATTCAAGCCGGTCGTGAAGAGCGTGTGGCGGCGTTTCACAAAAGCTTGCAGCCCATGCGCCAAAGCTTGCAAGCGCAGCCTTTCCTTGGGGGCGCACAACCGTCTTACGCCGACTACCTGGCCTTTGGTGGTTTCCAGTGGGCGCGCATCAGCAGCACCTTTGCGGTGTTGAACGCCGATGATGTGGTGCACACCTGGTTCGAGCGTTGCCTGGATTTGTACGGCGGCCTGGGCCGACAAGACGCTGCGGCTGTGGCGACGCGCTGAATCACCAAGGGTCATGCCTGGTCAAAAAACTGATCAGAGCTCAAGGTTGAGCGATGCTGTCAGATATGGGATGCTCTCAAAATGAGAGCATCTCCATGAACCAGACTGCTGCTAGCGCGACCAAAAGCAGCAACGCCAACAAATACCATCCCCAGGGGGCGCTGCGTTCAGCGTAAGGGTCATGCAGGCTGCGCTCGGCATGCGCGGGCAGCTGCGCCACTTGCGTGAGCGAGGTGCCAAACGGAATGTTGATGCGTGCACGCGCGTTGATGGCCCACCCGTTGGCATCCAGAATTGGTCCTAAGTTGCGGCTGCGCAACTTGAACCAGGCCAGTACCACCGCTGGGCCAGACACCACCATGAGCAAGCCCGCCAAGGCCAGGGGCATCTGCCACCAGGCCAGGGCAAACAAACCGCTCATGACCGATGCCAGGGCGGTGCCCAAGGCCCCGACCGCCAGCCCGATGGCGGCAAAGATGCCGGCGAACTTGCCCACATCAAAAGGTGTGGGGCCAGCGCCAGCTGGGGCGTTTGCGGGTGTGTGCTTACCCGGCTCGGGGGTGCCTTTGGCTGGTGCTGCCACCACACTGGTGCTGAGTGTGGCTGTGTGTGCCAGCTTGGCATCGCTGGCTTTGGCATGGTCTGCCGTGATTTTTTGAATCTGCTCGTTGATCAGCCGCGCCAAGCGTTTGTAGGGCGCCCAAAACGCCTGATGCAGGCTGATGGGATGTTCCACGAGTTTGACGACGGTGGCGTTCCAGTCGCGGCCCTGGCGGTCGTAAAACACACCGTTTCGTCCCACCATGAGTTGGTCGGCGTCGCCCGCAGTGAAGGCGGCGGCCACGCTCATTTTTTCGCTCCCGCGCACACAGTCGACGTACACGAGGTAAAGGCGAGATAGCGCCGCCAAGCTGGCGTGCTTGGTCGCGTCATTGACAGCCACGCACAGTTCGCAGGCGCGGCCATCCAGGTAGAGCGTGCCCACCTGAAAACTCGCTGGCGTTCTGCGGGCGTAAAAATCGCGAAACGACACGAAGTTATTGGCCAAGGGCATCAGGTCGCGCACATAACGCGCCAGTTTTTCGAGATCGCGGGTGCCATCGCTCACAGCTTGTGGGTCTGGCGCTTCGTCACGCCAGGTGGCGTAAGCCTGCCAAGTGGTCACCAAGGTGCGCCAATCCTTGCGACTCAAGTGCGTGCGCTCACCCAACAGGGGTGTGACCACGGCATCGCGCAAGTTGCCGATGGCCTGTGCCCAAGCAGGGTTGAGGCCGTGCTGCAAGGGCAGAGCTGCATCGGGTGCCACCCGCGCTAGGGGAAGGGCTGCCACGCTGTCATGCGCTTGGCTCAGCAGCATGCCACCCAAGGTGTCGAGTGTGGTGCCGCTTGGGTTGAGGGCGTCGGTGGCGCGTGTGTCAAAGGCGGCTAGCTCGCAGCGCACCCACCAGTCTTCCACCTTGTCTTTGACCGCCAAATAGGCTTCAAAGGCTGATGCGCTGCGTTCGCCCAGCAGCTGCAAGGCTTGGCCGCGAGCCTCCCAATCAGCCTGAGCTTGAGCCGCCTGGGCGCGTTGTGCCGCACTGGCCATGGCCACGCTGATGGTGATGTCTTGCGTGTCGCGGGCTTGCGTATCTGGGGTGAGCAGGCTGCGTGCCACCGCCATGATGTCTGCGCCAGCGGCGTCATCGTCTTTGATGGCAGCCAGCGGTAACCCTTCCAGACCTTGTGCCAGAACTTCAGGGCTACGCAGACGTTGTGCGGCCCAACGCACGGCGGCAATGAGCTCGGGTGCGCGGATCACACCGTCGCCATCGGTGTCGATCAGGGCCAGGGTGCGCGCATCGAGCTCGGTGCCGCGTATCGGGCACGACAAGGCCACCCACAGTTTTTGGTCGAGTTCGCCAATGTGCAGGAGCTCAGCCGCCGTGTCCAGGCGCACCTGGTCAAAGCCGCCTGCGCGAAAAAAGCGCCAGTTAAAAGGGGTGTTGGTGGTAGACATGGTGCTGAGATTAATGCAGGGTGATGGCGGCGATACGCCTTTAAAAATGTAACTCGCAGGCTATTTTTCGCGATAAATTTTTGAGTTGACCTCGCTGTAGAGAGGCCCCCCCAAGCTTGGCCAATTTCTCATGGCGCTCCTAAGTCACAGTCGCTGAACCTTGATCTGAGTCAAATAGGTGAAGCACTCCAGCCCTTAGGCTCTGAGCATGTCACTAGACCGTCTGGCCCCAGCTGCGCAGCCCCTTCAGCCTGGGCTTGCTGCGCCTTCGCCAAGCACGGTTGATGCCACCCTGGCCTGGGACGACCCGCAGGAATGGGCGTCATTCAGCGTGCCACAAGGCCAGCGTTGGGTGTCGCAGCTGGTGGTCGATGGCATGCACTGCGCGGCTTGCGCACAAACGGTGGAGACGGCTTTGCACAGCTTGCCTGGCGTGCAAGCTAGGGTGAGTGCAGCAGCTCAGCGTGTGCAAATCAATTGGGACCCGCGCTTGAGTCTGCCTTCGCAATGGCTGCGGGTGCTTCAGCCTTTGGGCTATCAACTGCGCCCTGCGCTGGATGCCACCCTGCGCGAGCGGCGCAAGCGCGAATCGCGCCGCATGCTCTGGCGCTGGCTGGTGGCTTGCGTGGCCATGATGCAAGTGATGATGTACGCCTGGCCTGAGTACATCGCCACTGACTTGTCCGATGAGTCGGCCCACTTGCTGCGTTGGGCCTCGTGGGTGTTGACCCTGCCGGTGATGTTGTTCTCAGCCGGGTCTTTTTTCAGTGCGGCTTGGCGCGACTTGCGGCACCGCCAGGTCAGCATGGATTTACCGGTGGCCTTGGGCATTGCTATTACTTTTGTAGTGAGTACCCTTGCAACCTTCAGCCCGCAAGGTTGGTTGGGCAGCGCGGTGTATTTCGACTCGCTCACCATGTTCGTGTTTTTCTTGCTGACTGGTCGTTGGTTAGAACTGCGTTTGCGCGACCAAACCGCAGGTGCTTTGGATGCCTTGCTCAACCGTGTGCCGCAACGCGTGGCACGCAGGCGCGATGACCAAAGCTTTGAGCAAGTGGCGCTGCGTCAACTGCGTGTGGGGGATGTGCTGCGTGTGCACAGTGGCGAAGCCTTTGCCGCTGATGGTGTGCTGTTGAATGGCCGCACCTGGGTGGATGAAGCACTTCTGACCGGAGAGTCCAAGCCCTTGCTGCGCGAGGTAGGGCAGGCGGTGCTGGCTGGCAGCCACAACCAAGGCAGCACGGTGCTGATGTGCGTCACGCGCTTGGGCGCAGACACGCGCTATGCCGGCATCGTGGCGCTGATGGAACAAGCCGCGGTGAGCAAGCCGCACTTGGCCCAGTTGGTGGACCGCATGGCTCAGCCGTTTTTGTGGTTTGTGTTGCTGGCCTCGGGCTTGGCCGCTGCGTGGTGGTGGCCCATCGACCACGGCCGTGCGCTGATGGTGGCCGCTGCGGTGCTCATCGTCACTTGCCCCTGTGCTTTGTCACTGGCCACGCCAGTGGCCATGCTGGCCGCAGCCGGTCATTTGGCGCGGCGTGGTGTGCTGGTGAAAAACCTCGGTGCGCTGGAAGCCTTGGCCGAGGTGGACACGGTGGTGTTTGACAAGACCGGCACGCTCAGCCACGACCGCTTGCGCATCCAGGGTGTTCGCGTACGCGCAGGCACATCAATTCAAGCTGCGTTGCAACAAGCGGCCGCATTGGCGCAGCATTCTTTGCACCCGGTCTCACGTGCTTTGGTGGCGCATGCGCAGCAAGAAGGCGTGCCGGTGCTGTGCTGTGAGGATGCGCAAGAAGACGTGGGCCAAGGCTTGTCGGGTTCATGCCAAGGCCAAGCCTTGCGTTTGGGCCGCGCTGAGTGGTGCGGTGTGAACAAGCAAACCCAGACACAGATGCAGATGCAGACGCGTGATTTACTCAGTGGCGAAACACACCCTAACGCTGAAGTGCATCTTTGCAATGCCCAAGGCTGGCTGGCCTCTTTCAGCTGGGGTGAGGCTTTGCGTGATGATGCTTGGCGCACCGTGCAAACCTTGCAAGCCGCAGGGGTGGAGGTACGCATGCTGTCGGGTGACAGCGCAGCCGCAGTGGCGCGTGTCGCACAAGCCTTGGGCATCACCCACGCACGTGGCGACTGCAGCCCGCATGACAAATTGTTTGCCATGCAAAGCCTGCAAGCCCAAGGCCGACGCGTGGCCATGGTGGGCGATGGTTTGAACGACGCGCCGGTCTTGGCCAGCGCGCATGTGGCCATCGCCTTAGGGCAAGGGGCTGTGGTGACCCACACCCGCGCGGACCTGGTGGTCATGGGTGAGCTCGGTGCCGTGGCGCAAGCCTTCACCCTTTCGCGTTTCACGCGGCGTGTGGTGCGGCAAAACCTGGTGTGGGCCATGGCCTACAACGTGGCTTGCGTGCCCTTGGCCATGGCGGGTTATTTGCCCGCGTGGCTCGCAGGCTTGGGCATGGCCCTGAGTTCACTCGGTGTGGTGCTCAACGCCTGGCGCTTGAACCGCTCGCCGGTATCAACGCCACAAGCCATGAAAGTCGCCTGATGGACATTTTGTATTTGCTCATCCCCTTGTCGGTGGCCCTGGTGTTTGTGATTCTGGGCGCACTGTGGTGGGCGATCGAGGGAGATCAGTTCGAAGACATCGAAGAAGAAGGCGCAAGAATTTTGCAGGATTCCTGAGCGCACTTGATGTGCATCAAATCGCACATCAGCACGGCATTGCAAACTTGATGCGAGTCAATCTCCAGGTTCTGCATCATGTCCAACAACCAAACCTTCAACGACACCGTCGTCCGACAGTTCGCCCTCATGACCGTGGTCTGGGGTGTGGTCGGCATGCTGGTGGGCGTCATCATTGCGGCCCAACTCACTTGGCCCGAATTGAATTTCGGCATCCCCTGGTTGAGCTACGGACGCTTGCGTCCGCTGCACACCAACGCGGTCATCTTTGCCTTCGGGGGCTGCGGCTTGTTTGCCTCGGCTTACTACGTGGTGCAGCGCACCTGCCAAACCCGTTTGTTCGCTTCACCCTTGGCCAGCTTCACCTTCTGGGGCTGGCAAGCGGTGATTGTGGCCGCGGCGATTTCGCTGCCCCTGGGTTACACCTCGGGCAAAGAATACGCTGAGCTCGAGTGGCCCATCGACATCTTGATTGCCTTGGTGTGGGTGTCGTTCGCGGTTGTGTTTTTCGGCACGGTGGGCACACGCAAGGTGCGTCACATCTATGTGGCCAACTGGTTCTTTGGTGCCTTCATCATCGCGGTGGCTTTGCTGCACCTGGTCAACAGCGCAGCTATTCCTGCGGGTTGGATGAAGTCGTACTCGGTGTACGCCGGCGTGCAAGACGCGATGGTGCAATGGTGGTACGGCCACAACGCGGTGGGCTTTTTCCTCACTGCAGGTTTCCTGGGCATGATGTATTACTTCATCCCCAAGCAGGCCGAGCGGCCGGTGTACAGCTACCGCTTGTCCATCGTGCACTTTTGGGCGCTGATCTTCACTTACATGTGGGCCGGCCCACACCACCTGCACTACACCGCGCTGCCAGATTGGACGCAATCGGTGGGCATGCTGTTCTCCCTCATCCTCTTGGCACCTAGCTGGGGTGGCATGATCAACGGCGTGATGACCCTCTCGGGCGCGTGGCACAAGCTGCGTGACGACCCGGTGCTGCGCTTCCTCATTGTGTCGCTCTCCTTCTACGGCATGAGCACCTTCGAGGGGCCGATGATGTCCATCAAAACCGTCAACGCGCTCTCGCACTACACCGACTGGACCGTGGGCCACGTGCACTCCGGCGCCTTAGGTTGGGTGGGCTTGGTGACGATGGGCTCGATGTATTACCTGATCCCGCGTTTGTTCGGTCAAAAACAGATGCACAGCATCAAGGCCATTGAGTTGCACTTTTGGGTGTCGACCATCGGCATCGTGATTTACATCGCGGCCATGTGGATTGCCGGTGTGATGCAAGGCCTGATGTGGCGCGCCATCAACGACGACGGCACGCTGACCTACACCTTTGTCGAATCCGTCAAAGCCACCTACCCCTTCTATGTGCTGCGTTTCATCGGCGGCTTGCTCTACCTCACCGGCATGTTGGTGATGTTGTGGAACGTGATCAAAACCGCCACAGCCGGTCGCGCAGAACCCGTGCCCGTGCCTGTGACCGCAGCAGTGGCCCATGCCTGAGCAGGAGAACCCCATGAACAAAACCGGTTTGTCACACGAAAAAATTGAGACCAGCAACTTTCTGATGATCGTGCTCATCTTGCTGGTGTTGCTGGGCGGGGGCTTGATCGAGATCGTGCCGCTTTTTTTCCAAACCTCCACCACCCAACCTGCACCGGGCGTGAAGCCTTACACCGCGCTGCAACTGGCTGGGCGTGATGTGTATGTGCGTGAGGGTTGCTACAACTGCCACTCGCAAATGATTCGCCCCTTCCGCGCAGAAACGCTGCGCTATGGCCACTACTCGGTGGCGGGCGAATCGGTGTATGACCATCCCTTCCAGTGGGGCAGCAAACGCACCGGCCCGGACCTGGCGCGTGTGGGCGAGCGCTACAGCGATGACTGGCACCGCATCCACCTCAATAACCCGCGTGACCTGGTGCCCGAGTCCAACATGCCGGCCTACCCCTGGTTGCTGGCCAACCAGGTCGATGCAGCCAGCCTGCCTTCGCACCTCAAAGCCTTGCGCACCGCGGGGGTGCCGTACACCGACGAGCAAATCAACACCGCTGCGAAAGAGGTGCAGGGCAAGACCGAGATGGATGCCTTGGTGGCTTACCTGCAGGTGCTGGGCACCGCTTTGAAGTGAGGTGAGGTATGGACATGAACCTAGACATCAACACCCTGCGGTCTGTGGCCACCTTGGTGTGTTTCGTGGCGTTCTTGGGCATCGTGCGCTGGGCCTGGTCGCGCCGCCAAACCATCGCCTTTGAAGAAGCGGCGCAACTGCCGTTTGCAGATGAGTTCGCACAGCCCAAGTCGATCAAGTCAGCCAGCCCAAGACAAGTGAATGTGGGAGTCGAGCATGAGTGATTTTTTAAGCGGTTTCTGGTCGTGGTACGTGGCCGTGGGCGTGGTGGTGTCCATCACGGCCTGCCTGGTGTTGTTGTGGGTGAGTGGCAAGGTGCGTGTGCCAGCCACCGCAGACAACACCACCGGCCATGTGTGGGACGGTGATTTGCGCGAGATGAACAACCCGCTGCCTCGCTGGTGGGTGTGGCTGTTTGTCATCACCATCGTGTTCGCTGCGATTTACCTCACCCTGTTTCCTGGCCTGGGCAGTTACGAAGGCCGCTTGGGTTGGAGCGCACGCGCACAGCACAGCGCTGAAATGAAAGCCGGTGCTGAGGCGACCGCGCCGCTCTACGCCAAATACGCTGGTATGAGCTTTGCCGACATGGTGCGCGAACCCCAGGCCATGGCCATCGGTGAGCGTTTGTTCATGAACAACTGCGCGCAGTGCCACGGCTCGGATGCGCGAGGCAGCAAGGGCTTTCCCAACTTGAGCGACAAAGATTGGCTGTACGGCGGCACACCTGAGTTGATTGTGCAAACCATCACCCAAGGCCGCAACGGCATGATGCCGCCCATGGCCGCCGCAGTAGGCACACCTGAAGATGTGAAGAACGTGGCGCACTATGTGCTCAGCCTCTCGGGCAGCCCGAGCGACTCTTTGCGTGCCTCGCTGGGCAAAGCTAAGTTTGGCGCCTGTGCGGCCTGTCACGGCATGGACGGCAAAGGCAACACCGCCATGGGCGCGCCCAACCTGACCGACGACACCTGGCTGCATGGCTGGGGTGAAGGTGCCATCACCGCGATGGTCAACAACGGCAAGGCCAACCGCATGCCAGCGCAAGGCAAGTTGCTCACCGAAGACCAAATCAAGGTGGTGGGTGCGTATGTCTGGGGCCTCTCGAACCGGCCTTGATCGCTGACGCATGAGCTCTTCAGACGGCGCACGCAAGGTGGTGCCCATCCAACCCCTGACCGATGACCATCTGGTGCCGCTGTTTGCGGCGCACAGCAAGGTCTACCCGCGCAGCGTGCAAGGCGTGTTTGCACGCTGGCGTTGGGCCATGGTGGTGCTTACCCAGTTGGTGTTTTACGGCCTGCCCTGGCTGAGTTGGGGGCAGCGCCAAGCAGTCTTGTTTGACCTGGGCTCACGGCGCTTTTTCATTGCTGATTTGGTTCTCTACCCGCAAGACTTCATTTACCTCACTGGCTTGCTGGTCATCTCTGCCCTGAGCTTGTTTTTGTTCACCGCCATGGCGGGGCGCTTGTGGTGCGGCTACGCCTGCCCGCAAACGGTGTACACCGAAATTTTTCTGTGGATCGAACGCAAGGTCGAAGGCGACCGATCTGCCCGCTTGCGTTTGGATGGCAGCCCTTTCAGCCTGGAAAAGCTGGTGAAGAAATGGGTCAAGCATGTGTTCTGGCTCATGGTGGCCATGTGGACGGGCTTCACCTTTGTGGGCTACTTCACGCCCATCAAAGAGCTGGGCATGGCGTTTTTGCAAACCCGCATGAGCTCGTGGGAAGTGTTCTGGGTCTTCTTCTACGCTTTGGCCACGTATGGCAATGCCGGCTTCATGCGTGAGCAGGTGTGCAAATACATGTGCCCTTACGCCCGCTTTCAAAGTGCGATGTTCGACAAAGACACCTTGATCGTCACGTACGACGCCAAGCGTGGCGAGCCGCGCGGTGCCCACGCCAAGCAAGCAGATGCTATGAATTTCGGAGCATGCGTGGACTGCAGCTTGTGCGTGCAGGTCTGCCCTACCGACATCGACATTCGCCAGGGCCTGCAGTACGAGTGCATAGGTTGCGGGGCCTGTGCCGATGTGTGCGACGGTGTGATGGACAAGATCGGGGCACCACGCGGCTTGATCAAGTACACCACGCCCAATGCCATCGCCCAGGGCTGGAGCCGTTCACAAATTTTGCGGCGCATGTGGCGGCCCAGGGTGTTGATTTACAGCGCGGTGCTCTTGCTCATCACTCTGGGCATGAGTGTGAGCCTGGCCCTGCGTTCGCCCTTCAAGGTCGATGTGGTGCGCGACCGCGGCGTGATGGCGCGCTTGGTGGCTGGTGGCGTGCTGGAAAACGTGTACCGCTTGCAGGTGATGAACGCCACCGAGTCGCAGCAGCATTACCGCATTGAGGTGCAAGGCCCGGCTGGTTTGGCGGGTTTGTCTGTCGCCTCAGACCCGCTGACCCAGGTGGGCTCGGCCCAGTCGCGCTGGGTGAGCGTGCGTTTGCAAATGCCGGGCGATGTACCCAAGGGTTCGTACCCGATCGTGTTCACCATCACCGCGCTCGATAGCGCCCGCGCGGTGCATGAGAAGTCTGTGTTTTTAGTGCCTTAGGAGTTGACCATGAACGATGTTCCCGCAAGCCAGCCCTGGTGGCGTTACCCGATGGTGTGGATGGTGATTGCCGGCCCGGCCATGGTGGTGGTGGCCGGGGTGGCCACCATGGTGTTGGCGCTTTCCTCGCCCGACCCGGTGCTCGACACCCGCACGCCAGACATCACCCAAGCACCTGCGGTACAGGCCCGCAACCACGCAGCAGCTGGCACTCTGCCTGCCAAACGCTGAGCCTGTCATGCGTCCCTCACTGTTGCTGATCTGGCCCAGTTTTCTGGTGGCCTGCGTGCTTGAGATGCTGGTGTTTGCGGTGCTCGACCCGCACAGCCTGCACTGGTTGGGTCACCCGCTGGAGATCTCACGCCAAGCGGTTTACACGCTGGCTTTCTTTGTGTTTTGGGGCGCGATCATGACCGCGTGTGGCTTGACGCTGTTCTTGCTCAAGCCCGCTGCCGAGGTCAATGCCCCGCGTGACTGAAGCCGTTCAATGGCACTCAGGCTGTTTCATCAAGGCGCTGAGCCCCTCAAGGTTGATGACCTTGATGTGGCGTTGCTTGACCTCGATGAAGCCATCGTCCACAAACTTCGAGAAGGTGCGACTCACGGTTTCGAGCTTGAGGCCCAGGTACACCCCAATCTCTTCGCGCGACATGCGCAAGACGATCTCAGTGCTGGAAAAACCCCGTGCTTGCTGGCGTTGCAAGAGGTTGAGCAAAAACGCGGCCAGGCGTTCTTCGGCGCGCATATTGCCCAGCAACATCATGATGCTGTTCTCGCGCACGATCTCACGGCTCATGATCTTGTGCACATGGCGTTGCAAACCGGTGATCTCGCGCGAGAGTTCTTCCACGATGCCAAAAGGCATCACGCACACCTCAGCGTCTTCCAGCGCCCGGGCGTCGCAGTTGTGGCGCTCGGTGGAGATGCCGTCCAAACCCATGATCTCGCCGGCCATTTGAAAACCGGTGATTTGCTCGCGCCCATCGTCGGTGGTCAAACAGGTTTTGAAAAAGCCAGTGCGAATCGCGTACAGCGAGCTGAAGGCTTCACCCGTGTGGTACAGCGCCTCGCCCTTTTTCACCTTGCGGCGGTTGGACACCACTTGGTCGAGGCGTTCGACCTCGTCACTGGACAAGCCCACGGGCAGACAGAGCTCACGCAAATTGCAGTTGGAGCACGCAACCTTGATGCTTTGGAGGTTCATGGGGCAAATTTTCGCACGCAGGTTTGATCTGACCAAGCGCTTTAGCTCAGGGTCTGCCCCTATCTGCTTGGCATTTGATGTAAGTCAAAAAGCTATCTCGGTGTTGCGGCACATTAGCCCTCACACCCATGGACACCAGCTTTTTACCCACCCCACAAGCCCTGCTGCGTTACGACCAGGCCGGCCCGCGTTACACCTCTTACCCCACCGCCGACCGCTTTGTGGAGGCCTTTGGTGAAGACGATTACCGCGCCGCCCTGATGCGCCGCAGCGGCACGGCCTTTGGCAAGCTCATCCCGCTCTCGCTGTATGTTCACATCCCGTTTTGCGAGTCGCTGTGCTACTACTGCGCTTGCAACAAAATCATCACCAAGCACCACGACCGCGCCAAGGCCTACTTGGATTACCTGAGTCGCGAAGTGGCCTTGCATACCGCGGTGCTGGGCAAGCGCCAGAAGGTCTCGCAATTGCACCTGGGTGGTGGCTCGCCCACCTTCTTGAACGCCGATGAGCTGCGCGCACTCATGGGCATGCTACGCGAGAACTTTGAGATTCAGCCCGGTGCGGAACTCTCCATAGAGATTGATCCGCGCACCATCGCGCCCGAGATGCTCGACACCCTGCATGCGTTGGGCTTTAACCGCTTGAGCTTGGGCGTGCAAGATTACGAGCCGCAAGTGCAACAAGCTGTGCACCGCGTGCAGTCGCCCGAGCTGGTGCAGACCTTGTTGGACGCGGCGCGCGCACGTGGCTTTGAGTCGGTCAACTTCGATTTGATTTACGGCTTGCCCAAGCAAACCTTGGCCTCGTTCGAGCGCACCATCGCTCAGGTGATCGCGCAGCGCCCTGACCGCATTGCGGTGTACGCCTACGCCCATTTGCCGGTGCGCTTCAAGCCCCAGCGCCGCATCAACGCGCAAGATTTACCGCCACCTGCTGACAAGCTACAGATGCTTATTGCTGCACAACACCGCTTGTTGGCAGCGGGCTACGACTACATCGGCATGGACCATTTTGCTTTGCCTGAGGACGAGTTGGCCGTGGCCCAACGCATGGGGCATTTGCACCGCAACTTCCAGGGCTACAGCACCCAACCCGATTGCGATTTGCTGGCCCTGGGCGTCTCGTCGATTGGCCGCATGGGCGCCACTTACCACCAGAACGCCAAAACGCTCGACGAGTATTACGACGCGCTCGACCATGGCCGCTTCCCTGTGGTGCGCGGCTTGGCCTTGACGCGTGACGATTTGGTGCGTCGTGCGGTCATCATGGCGCTGATGTGCCAAGGGCAGGTCTTGTTTGAAGAGATCAACCAGTCTTACCTGATTGACTTCCAACGCCACTTCGCCCGTGAGTTGGAGGCGCTGATGGAACTCGAAGACGATGGCCTGGTGAGCACGGACGCCCAAGGCGTGAGCGTGACTGCCAAAGGGCGCTTTTTGGTGCGTGCGATTGCCATGGTGTTTGACCGCTATTTGCAGGCCGACCTGGACCGTTCGCGCTTTTCAAAAATCATTTGATCGCCACGCTCACCCCTACGTCCATGTCTATGCCCTTGCTGCTCTCAGCCCTGTTCATGGGCTTGGTGGGTGGCCCGCACTGTGTGGCCATGTGCAACACCGCTTGCGTGGGTGTGGTGCAGGCCTGCGGTCCGAACCGGCCGCGCAGCCTGCTGCTTTTCCAAACCGGGCGCTTGCTGGGCTATGCCACGCTGGGTGCTGTGGCAGCAGCCTCGGTACAGGCCATGGGGTGGCTCACCACACAGTCGGTGGCATGGCGACCGGTGTGGGGTTTATTTCACTTGGCATTGTTGGCCACCGGTGTGTGGTTGCTCTTTCAAGCCGCGCAGCCGCGTTGGATGGCTGGCCTGGGACAACGGGTGTGGCTGGGTTTGCGCCAGTGGGCCTCAAGCCGTGGTGTGGCCGCGCCCTTGGGCCTGGGGGCCATGTGGGCGCTCATGCCTTGTGGTTTGTTGTACGCGGCCTTGATGCTCGCCGCCCTGGCGCATGAGCCTGTGCAAGGCGCGGGGGTGATGGCTGCGTTTGCCCTGGGCAGCGGTGTGTCGTTGGCCGCTGCGCCTTGGCTCTTGGTGCGCGGCATGACGATCTTGCGCATCGAGCGCGGAGCCTGGCCGTTGCGCCTGGCAGGCTTGGCCTTGGCTTTGAGTTCAGGCTGGGCCTTGTGGTTGAGTTGGTTTCACAACGCCGCGCCTTGGTGCGTGGCCGCATGAAAAAACGGCGCCTAGGCGCCGTTTTTACTGAAGACTCTGCTCCGTTTTCAGGAGCAAACTTGAAATGCAATCTCAGGCAGCTGCCTTGACTTTCAAGCGCCATGCGTGCAGCAAAGGCTCGGTGTAGCCGCTGGGTTGGGCCATGCCTTCAAACACCAAATCGGTGGCAGCTTTGTAAGCCATCGAGGTGCTGAAGTTGCCTGCCATGGGCTTGTACAACGCGTCACCAGCGTTTTGCTGGTCCACCACAGCAGCCATGCGCTCAAAGGTGGCGCGCACTTGGGCATCGTTGGTGATGCCATGCAGCAACCAGTTGGCGATGTGCTGGCTGGAAATACGCAGGGTCGCGCGGTCTTCCATCAGGCCGATGTTGTGGATGTCAGGCACCTTGGAACAGCCCACGCCCTGGTCAATCCAGCGCACCACATAACCCAAAATACCCTGCACGTTGTTGTCGAGTTCTTGTTGAACCTCTTCAGCAGTCCAGGTGCGTGTGGGCGAGACAGGCACGGTCAACAAACCGGTCAGCAATTGCTCGGCTTGTGCTTTAGCGTCAGCGCCCTTGGCGGCTTTTTCAAGCTCAGCCTGGATGGCCGCCACATTGACCTGGTGGTAGTGCAGCGCGTGCAGGGTAGCCGCGGTGGGTGAAGGCACCCAAGCGGTGTTGGCACCAGCTTTGGGGTGCACAATTTTTTGCTCGATCATCGCGGCCATCAGGTCGGGCATGGCCCACATGCCTTTGCCGATTTGTGCGCGACCGCGCAGGCCGCAGCCCAGGCCCACCAGCACATTGTTTTTCTCGTAAGCGGCAATCCACTCGCTGCCTTTCATGGCGGCTTTGCGGATCATGGGGCCGGCGTGCATGGCGGTGTGCATCTCATCACCGGTGCGGTCCAGGAAGCCGGTGTTGATGAAGGCCACACGGCTCTTGGCAGCGGCAATGCAAGCCTTCAAGTTCACGCTGGTGCGGCGCTCTTCGTCCATGATGCCCAGCTTGACGGTGTTCTCAGACAGGCCCAACACTTTCTCAACGCGGCCGAACAATTCAGCGGCAAAGCCCACTTCGGCCGGGCCGTGCATCTTGGGCTTGACGATGTAGATCGAGCCGGTGCGCGAGTTGCGAATGGCACCTTGGGCTTTCAGGTCGTGGATGGCAATGGCCACGGTGACCATGGCGTCCAAAATGCCTTCGTGGATTTCGCTGCCGTCGCCGTACAGCACAGCGGGGTTGGTCATGAGGTGACCCACGTTGCGGATGAACAGCAGCGAGCGGCCATGCAGCGTCACGGGCTGGCCATTGGCACCGGTGTAGCTGCGGTCGCCGTTCAAGCGGCGTGTGAAGGTCTTGTCGCCCTTGCTCACTTCTTCGGTGAGGGTGCCTTGCAAAATGCCCAGCCAGTTGTCGTAGGCCACCACTTTGTCGTCAGCATCCACCACGGCCACCGAGTCTTCCAGGTCGAGGATGGTGGACAGTGCAGCTTCCATCAACAGGTCGCTCACGCCGGCAGCGTCGGTTTTGCCGATGGGGGTGCTGCGGTCAATTTGAATCTCGATGTGGATGCCGTTGTTGGCCAGCAGCACCGCGCTGGGGTTGGCAGCGTCGCCCTGGTAACCCACGAATTTCGATGCATCGGCCAAGCCAGTGCTGCCGTTGGCCATGGCCACCACCAATTGGCCGCCCACCACGCTGTAGCCGGTCGCGTCTTTGTGCGAACCGTTGGCCAAAGGTGCGGCCTGGTCGAGCACTTGGCGTGCATAGGCAATCACTTTGGCGCCGCGCACCGGGTTGTAGCCCTTGCCTTTGTCAGCGCCGCCTTCTTCCGAGATGGCGTCGGTGCCGTACAGCGCGTCGTACAGCGAACCCCAGCGGGCGTTCGCGGCGTTCAAGGCGTAACGTGCATTGAGGATGGGCACCACCAGCTGCGGGCCGGCTTGGATGGCCAGCTCAGCGTCCACGTTGGTGGTGTCGCTGTCGACTTGCGCGGGCACGGGCACCAGGTAGCCAATTTTTTCCAGGAATGCGCGGTAAGCCGGCATGTCGGTGATGGGGCCGGGGTTGGCTTTGTGCCATGCGTCGAGTTCGAGTTGCAGGCGATCGCGCTCAGCCAAGAGGGCGGCATTTTTCGGGCCGAGTTCATGGGCCAGGGCGTCAAAGCCTTGCCAGAAGGCCGCGCTGGTCACGCCCGTGCCAGGCAGCACTTTGTCTTCGATGAAGCGATACAGGTTGGTGGCCACCTGCAGGCGGCCGGCCTTGGTACGCGGTGTGGTGTTTTGGGTCATATTCATATCCTCCGAAAGTTAAGCAAACAGGCTCAGCACATCGCGCAGGCTGGTGCCGGTGCGATAGGGCTGGGTGCCCAAGGTTTCAAAGGGCAAACCTTGACGGTTCACCCACAGGGTTTGGTAGCCGAACCAGGTCGCGCCCAGCGCGTCCCAGCTGTTGCAGCTCACAAAGCCAATTTGTTCAGCTTTGAGGCCGGTGGCGGCCTCGCCCAAGGCATAGGCCTGGGGGCTGGTTTTGTACTGCTGCACGCTGTCCACGCTGATGACGTGGTCGAGCAGCTCGTCGAGCCCGGCGCTGCGCACCGCGATGCCCAGCATTTCGGGGTCGCCGTTGGACAAAATACCGGTCACCACGCCGCGTGATTTGAGGGCTTGCAACACGCCGTGGTTTTCAGGAAAGGCGCTGAGGTGCCGGTACTGGTTCATCAGCTGGCTCTCGGCCTCTGGGCTCAAGCTCAATCCCAATTTTTGGCAGGTGTATCGCAGCGCGGCTTGGGTCAGCGCCCAAAACGGCTGGTAGGGCGCGCCCCGGCTCATGGTGACCAGCCGGGTGTATTCAATTTGTTTGTCGCGCCACAGCAGGCTGATGGCCTGCCCCTGGCCGGGGAACAATTGCTCGGCCAGCAACCCCACGCTGTACACATCGAACAGCGTGCCGTAGGCGTCAAACAAGACGGCCTTGGGGGCAGCGAAAGCGCGGGATTTGTCCATCCCTGCACTTTATTTGATACCGAGGCTGCTATTAATACAAAAAAACAGCGTTAATTGGCAACAAAAAGTTAGCAATCTGGCTCGGCAGGACGAAAAAAAGCCGGATACACGGTATCCGGCTTTTGACGGGTTGACGCGGTTCAGTCAGCGAACTGGCCAGCGGCCTTGATCACAGCGCCCCATTTGGTGATTTCGCTACCCAAGAAAGTCTTCAGGCCTTCAGGGGTTTGGCGGGCCTCGGAAATTTGCTCGGCACCCAGTTCAGCCATGCGGGTCGCAAAGGCCGGGTCTTTGATGGCCACGCGCATGGCGTCACCAAACTTTTTGATGACCTCAGGGGGTGTGCCTTTGGGGGCGTACATGCCGTGCCACACCACCACTTCAAAGTCTTTCAAGCCGCTTTCAGCCAGGGTGGGTTGGTCAGGCATGGACTTGATGCGTGACTTGGTGGTCACGCCGTACATCTTCACCGTGCCGGCCTTGATGTGCTGGGTGGTGTTGGTGGTTTGGTCGCACAGCAGGTCGACCTGGCCGCCCAACAAGGCGTTGAGCGCAGGCGCGGTGCCCGAGAAAGGCACGGTGGTCAGGTCAGCGCCCAAGGCTTGTTGCAAGAGCGTGCCGCACAGGTGCGAGACCGCGCCCAGGCCGGCGTTGGCCAAGTTGATTTTGCTGGCATTGGCTTTGACGTAAGTGATCAACTCGGCCATGTTCTTGGCCGGGAAATCCTTGCGGGCGATCAGCGTCATGGGCACGTCCACCACCTGGCCCACGTATTCAAAGTCGGTCAGCGGGTTGAAGGCGAGCTTGCGGTACAGGGCTGGCGCGGTGGCCATGCCGTTGTGGTGGATGAAGAAGGTGTAGCCATCAGGGTTGGCGCGGGCCACCGTGCCGGCAGCGATCGTGCCGCCAGCGCCGAGTTTGTTTTCCACCACCACCGATTGGCCCAGGGGCTTGGCCATGGCTGCAGCCAGGGTGCGGGCCACGATGTCGGTGGGGCCGCCAGCGGCGAAAGGCACCACCAGCGACACGGGCTTGGCGGGATAAGCTTGGGCCGCAGCCAAGCCACTGAAAGTCAGTCCGGCAGCCAAACCAGCGGCCAGGGTGGTGAGATGCAGGGCGCGTCGAGAAAATTGCATGGGTCGTCCTCTTTGGTTTTACATCAAGCAGTCACACATCATGTGTACCTAGACTGTCTTTGACAAGGGCATTATTACTGAGGGCGACCGCTTTTAGGAACGGTTTTGCATAAACCACACCGCCCTTGGGCCATCTAGACCCGCACGACAGGCTCAGTTCAAAAAGCGACCCACCACCGGCACGGCGGTGAGCTGCCAAACCTGTTCGATGATGCGGCGCATCTCGGCCTCAGTCGCCCCACCTTGGTAGAGGCCCAGGCTGATGGCTTTGGCCTCGAGTTCGGCTCGGCTCAAGGTGTTGCCCGGGTCGCCCTTGGGCTCGTCCACACGGCCGTGCAGCGTGCGCCCATCAGTCGTGTGCACCACCACCTTGCCGATCCACTGCGCCGGGTAGGCCGCGTCCACTTCAGCGTCGAGTTGCATGAACACCTTGTCGCGAAAAGCGGTGACGCTCTGGTTTTTGTAGTTGGCGTCAAACTCATTCAAGCCGGCGCGCCCGAGCACCGCGGCCAGACCGAGCACCGTGCCCATGGAAAACTTGCTTTGGTGCACGGTCTGCGGGTCGGTCACCGGCCCCAGCACATCGATGGCGCCTTGGTGCACCAGGGCCACCACTTCTTTCACGTCCTCAGCTTTGAGTTGGTTCACGTGCAAGACCTGTTGCAAAGCGTCTGCCGCGGGGTGGGTGTGACGGCAGGATGCGTGGAACTTGAAGGAGGTCTCGGCCAGCGTCCAGCGCGTGCCCATCCCATCGATGAGCTTGGCGGGGTTGGCGTCGCTCGACATGCCAGCCCCCAAACCTTGCGGCCCTTCCAAAATTTGTCGCGCACCGGTGAAGCCACCTTGCGCCAAGTAAGCGGCTGTCAAGCCAGCGCTGGCTGCGTGCGCGGTGTGCAATTGTTTAGAGTCGGCCGCATCGCGCAAGAACTCCCACAAGCCGCCCGACTGTGTGCCGGCCGAGCCAAAGGCATGCAACATTTGCGCGGGTGTGAGCTTGAGCAAATGCCCCACCGCCGCTGCAGCAGCCAGGGTGCCGGCGGTCGCGGTGGTGTGAAAAATTTTGTAGTGCGAGCGGCCCAAAAACTCACCCACCCGAATGCCCACCTCGTAGCCGGCCACACTCGCCGTCAGCAACTCTTTGCCTGAGCGCCCCAGAGCTTGCGCTACCGCCAAAGCCGCAGAGAACACCACGGTAGCGGGGTGAAACACTGAGCCGTTGTGCACATCGTCTTGCTCAGCCACGTGCGAGGACGCGGCATTGACCATGGCCGCGAGCAAGGGGCTGGAGCTGTTGCGGTGAATCAGAATTTCGCTGGGGCCACTGGGCTGGTTCTGCGCGTTCATCGGCCCCATGCTTTGCGCAAACTGCGCCAAGATTTCCACCGCACGCGCGCCTTTGCCAGCCAGGGCTGAGCCCACCCAATCCAAGAACAAATCTTCGGTGCGGCGGATCACTGGCTCGGGGATGTCCTCAAAGCGCAAGTTCGCCGCGAAGGTGGCCAGGGTTTCGGTGGAAGGTGTGGACATGGTGTTTTCCAATCAGGCCAAAGTTGTCACAGATGTCATTGCTATGTAATTCAGAGCAATTGAGTTTGTCAGATGGCGCCTTGCGCACGCAAGGCTGCGATGTCATCGTCACCCCAACCCAACTCTTGCAAGATGCTTTGGGTGTGTTCGCCCAAGGCGGGCACTGCGTCCATGCGCACCTGTTGCGCGTTGGCCGTGCCCGGTGGCAAGAGCGCGGGAATCGGCTCAGCGGATGTGCCCACCTGGACCCAACGGTCACGCGCTTGCAGTTGCGGGTGCGCCCACACATCGGCCATGGTGTTGACTTGCGCGTTGGCAATTTGTGCGTCTTCCAAGCGGTCAATCACTTGCTGCGCGCTGAGCTGGGCAAAGCAAGCTTCGATGAGGGTTTGCAACTCAGCTTTGTTGGCCGAGCGTAAGGCGTTGGCCGAGAAGCGCGCATCCACAGCCAGCTCGGGTTGTTGCAGCACACGTGTGCAAAACACCTGCCACTCGCGTTCGTTTTGCAGGCCCAGCATGATGGTTTTGCCGTCGCCACTGGGGAAAGGCCCGTAGGGGTAAATCGTGGCGTGCGAGGCACCCGCGCGTGGGGGTGGCGCAGCGCCGTCATAAGCGTAGTACAGCGGAAAGCTCATCCACTCGGCCATGCTCTCGAGCATGGAGATGTCGATGCGTTTGCCCAAGCCCGTTTTGCCGCGTTGAATGAGCGCGGTCAGCACATTGCTGTAGGCGTACATGCCCGCGGCGATGTCAGCGATCGAGCAACCTGCTTTGGATGGCGTGTCGGGCGTGCCGGTGACGGACAAAAAGCCTGCCTCGCTTTGGATCAAGAGGTCGTAGGCTTTTTTGTCGCGGTAAGGGCCGCTGTCGCCATAACCCGAGATGTCGCACACGATGAGTTTGGGAAAGCGCGCGTGCAGCGCCTCAAACGACATGCCCATGCGCGCGGCCGCGCCGGGCGCGAGGTTTTGCACCAGCACATCGGCTTGGGCCAAGAGCTCGTCCAAAATCTTCGGCGCTTGTTCGTGTTTGAGGTCGAGCGACAAACTTTCTTTGCTGCGGTTGGTCCACACAAAGTGCGAGGCCAGGCCAGCCACGCGGGTGTCGTAACCGCGGGCAAAGTCGCCCACACCGGGCCGCTCAATTTTGATGACACGCGCGCCCTGGTCGGCGAGTTGGCGGGTGCAAAAAGGCGCGGCAATCGCGTGTTCCAGCGAGACCACGGTGATGCCGCTGAGCGGCAAGTCTGAAGAAGTCATGGTGTGACAGGGCGGATTTGCGCCGCCAAATGCATGAAAAGCTCGGCCGTGGCCTGCGGTGCGCTGACCATGGCGTCGTGCCCGGTGGCCAACTCCACCATGGGCCAGCCCAGGCTTTGTGCCAATTCGCGCGACTTGGCCAAGGCCGGGTAAATCGGGTCGGTGCACACCACATAAGTGCGTGGCAGGCCGTTGCCCAAGGCGTGCTGCAAATGTAGGGGCGAGGTGTAGCAACTGAACGGATGCGGGGTGAGGCGATCGGCAATCACCGCCTGGTGCGCGGGGTCAAGCAAACCGAAGGCCTCAGGCGATGGCGGGGGGAGGCTTAAGCCACCATCAAAAGCTTGCGCAGCTGCGGTGCGTGTGGCCACCACCTCGGGGCTGAGTTGGCTAAAAGGCGTCATGCCGCTTGGCAGCAACAGTGAATCAAGGTAAATGAGTTGGCGGATGCGCTGGGGCAAGCGATCTGCCACACCGCTGATGGCAATGCCCCCAAAGCTGTGGCCCACCAACACCACATCGTGCAGGTCTTCAAACTCAAGTTCATTCACGATGTCTTGCACAAACACATCGAGCGTGATGTCGCGCGACATCAAATGCCGCTTGGCGCCTAAGCCTGTTTGTGTGGGCGTGAAAACGCGGTGGCCTAGCGCACGCAGCATGTCGGCCACTTGCGCCCAGCACCAGCCACCATGCCAAGCGCCGTGCACCAACATGAAGGTTTGAGGTTTCAAAGAATTCGTCATGCGGTGCCTTGATGAGTCTTGATAATGTGCTATTGAATCAATAGCATTAGAAAGACCTTGGCAAGCCCAGCAAGTGCTCGGCCACGTACGAGAAGATCAGGTTGGTGGAAATGGGGGCAACTTGGTAGAGGCGTGTTTCGCGGAACTTGCGCTCGATGTCGTACTCGCACGCAAAACCAAAACCGCCGTGCATTTGCAAGCACACATTGGCCGCTTCCCACGAGGCTTTGGCCGCGAGGTATTTGGCCATGTTGGCTTCGGCACCGCAAGGCTGGTGCGCGTCGAACAACTCGCAGGCTTTCCAGCGCATCAAGTTCGCGGCTTCCACCTCGATGAAGCTCTCGGCAATCGGGAACTGCACGCCTTGGTTCTGGCCGGTGGGGCGGCCAAACACCACGCGGTCTTTCACATACTTGCTCACGCGGTCGATGAACCAGTAACCGTCGCCAATGCACTCCGCGGCAATCAGCGTGCGCTCAGCGTTGAGCCCATCGAGGATGTATTTGAAGCCCTTGCCTTCTTCACCAATCAGGTTCTCGGCCGGGATTTCCAGGTTCTCAAAAAACAACTCGTTGGTTTCGTGGTTGACCATGTTGGCAATCGGCCGCACCGTCAGGCCTGACTTTTCAGCTTGGCGCAAATCGACCATGAAGATCGACATGCCTTCGCTCTTCTTGCTCACCTCGGCCAAGGGCGTGGTGCGCGCCAACAAAATCATGAAGTCGGAGTGCTGCACGCGCGAGATCCAGACCTTTTGGCCATTGACCACATAGCGGTCGCCTTTTTTGACCGCGGTGGTTTTGATCTTGGTGGTGTCGGTGCCGGTGGTCGGCTCGGTCACGCCCATGCTTTGCAAGCGCCATTCGCCCGAGGCGATCTTGGGCAGGTACAAATCTTTTTGTTCTTTGGAGCCGTGGCGCAGCAGCGTGCCCATGTTGTACATCTGGCCGTGGCACGCGCCCGAGTTGCCGCCGCAGCGGTTGATCTCTTCCATGATCACCGAGGCCTCTGCCAAGCCCAAGCCTGAGCCGCCGTACTCTTGCGGAATCAAAGCTGCGAGCCAACCGGCTTTGGTGAGCGCATCCACAAAGGTTTCGGGGTAGGCGCGCTTGGCGTCCACCTCGCGGTGGTACTCGTCGGGGAACTGCGCGCACAAGTCACGCACCGCGTCGCGGATGTCTTGGTATTTATCGGTTTGGGTGATCATGATGAGGTGCTCACTTGGGTCAGCTGAGGGTGGCCGTCGCTTGCATGGCCAAATAACCTTCGTGGTCGGTGGCCCACAGCTGCACGCTGCGCTGGCCATGGTCGTGCTCGACCACGCGGCCGTTCACGCTGAAGGGGTGGATGTCAAAAATCGGGCGCACCGCCTTGAACTCGAACGCACTGATGTGCGCCTTGGGCAGCTCGCGGCGCACCAGGTCCACCAGCAAGGTGGCAATCAGCGGCCCGTGCACGATGAGGCCCGGGTAGCCCTCGACCTGCGTGACATACGAGCGGTCGTAATGGATGCGGTGGCCGTTGAAGGTCAACGCCGAGTAACGGAACAGCAGCACCTCGTCGGCCTTGATGGCGCGGCTGAACTGCGCGTTCACCGGCGCATCGGTGGGGGCTGGGGCAGATACGGGAGCATGTGCGCCTGGGGTGGGCGCATCGCGGTAAACAATGTCGTGCTCTTCGACCAGCGCCCCAGCCTGGCCGCTGAGCGCGAACTCGTGGCGCACTTTCACAAACACCAGGTTGCCGCTGCGGCCTTGCTTGATGGTCACATCGTCGATGGTGGAGGTGCGGTTGAGCGTTTGGCCCACCAAGAGCGGCTGCACAAACTTCAAGCGCCCGCCAGCCCACATGCGCCGGGGCAGGGGCACCGGGGGCAAAAAGCCGCCGCGCTTGGCGTGGCCGTCGTCGCCAATCTCGCTTTGCGGCGTCAAGGGTGTGAAGTAACACCAATGCCACAGCGGCGGCACCACGCTGCCCGGGCTACTGGGGTCTTGCCGGTCCAAGGTGGCTGACAGGGCCGCCACTTGGTTGGGGTGCAGGGTGTCTTGGCGCACTTCGCTGCGACCGATCCAGTCGCGCAAATGCTCAAGGTTCAAGGCGGGTGTGGGGTTCATGTCTGGAAATTGTGAATTCAGCAGCTTTGCAACATGAACGCATTAATACTTACGCCCTGCCAGAGGCATTTTAAACTTTTATACCCATAATGGGTGACATGGACAAGTTAAAGCAACTCGAATCGTTCGTGTCCGTGGCCACCCGGGGCAGCTTGACGGCTGCGGCCATTGCCGAGGGTGTGGCCCCCGCCATCATGGGCCGGCGCCTCGATGCGCTGGAAGAACGCCTGGGCGTCAAGCTGCTGGTGCGCACCACGCGGCGCATCAGTCTGACCCATGAAGGCAGCGCTTTTCTGGAAGATTGTCAGCGCTTGCTCACTGATTTCGCCAATGCCGAAGCCAGTGTGAGCGCTGGGGGCGTCAAAGCCAGCGGGCATTTGCGCATCACCGCGCCGGCTGGTTTTGGGCGCCGCCATGTGGCCCCCCTGGTGCCCCGGTTTCGTGAATTGCACCGCGATGTGACCATTTCCCTCAACCTGTCCGACCGGGTGGTGGACATTGCGGGTGAGGGTTACGACTGCGCGGTGCGGGTGGGCGACATGCCCGACTCATCGCTGGTGAGCGTGCGCATGGCCGACAACCGCCGCTTGTGCGTGGCCACCCCCAAATATCTGCGCCAGCATGGCACGCCGCAAACCCCGCAAGAGCTGGCCAAGTTCGATTGCCTGGTGCTGTCGAGTGATGCCTCGCAAACCCGGGGCTGGGCCTTCAAAGTGCCCAAGGGTGACGGTAAGGGTGAGGGCAAAGGCGACGCTAAATCAGAGGCTAAAGGCGAGAACAGCGAAGTCATCCACTTCAAGCCGCACGGCCCCATGGACTGTTCTGACGGCCAAGTGCTGCACGACTGGTGCTTGCAGGGCTATGGCATTGCCTGGCGCAGCACCTGGGAGGTGGACGCCGAGATCAAGGCTGGCCGCCTGGTCGCTATTCTGGAAGAATTTGCCGCGCCGCCCAACGGCATTTACGCGGTGTTCCCCCAGCGCAAGCACCTGCCTTTGCGGGTGCGCCTGTGGGTGGACTACCTCAAGCACCATTACAGCCAACCCGATTTCTGGCAAAGCCAGAGCATGAGCGCCCCCGCCCCCTAAAATCAGGGGATGTTGACCGTCAAAACCGAACTGCTCCAGGCGCTGGCCGCCGAGTTGGAGCAACTCCAGGCCGGCGCGGGTGCACGCGCTGCCTTCGAATCCCCCAAAGTGGCTGCGCACGGCGACTTCGCTTGCACCGCCGCCATGCAGCTCTCCAAAGCATTGAAGAAAAACCCGCGCGAAGTGGCGCAGGGCTTGGTGGATGCGCTACAAAAAACAGCGTCTTTCACGCGTTGGGTCAGTGCCCTGGAAATCGCAGGGCCGGGTTTCATCAACATCCGCTTGAAGCCCCAGGCCAAGCAAGAGGTGGTGCGTGAGGTGCTGGGCCAAGCTGGTTGCTACGGCCAGCGTGCTGCGCGCAGCGAGCGTGTGTTGGTGGAGTTTGTGTCTGCCAACCCCACCGGCCCGCTGCACGTGGGCCACGGGCGCCAAGCCGCGCTGGGCGATGCGATTTGTAACCTCTACGCCACCCAGGGCTGGGACGTGTACCGCGAGTTTTATTACAACGACGCGGGCGTGCAAATCAACACCCTGGCCACCTCCACCCACCTGCGTGCGCAGGGTGTGAAGCCTGGTGATGCGCGTTGGCCCACCGACCCCGACAACCCGATCAGCAAGAACTTCTACAACGGCGACTACATCGCCGACATCGCGGCTGATTTTTTGGCGAAGAAAACCGTCAAGGCCGACGACCGTGAGTTCACCGCCAGCGGTGACATCGACGACTTTGAAGGCATCCGCCAATTCGCGGTGGCCTACCTGCGCCATGAACAAGACCTGGACTTGCGCGCCTTCGCGGTGAAGTTTGACAACTACTACCTCGAGAGCAGCCTCTACACCAGCGGCAAGGTGGACGCGGCGGTGCAAAAGCTCAAAGACGCGGGCAAGACCTACGAGGCCGATGGCGCGCTGTGGCTCAAGTCCACCGACTACGGCGACGACAAAGACCGGGTCATGCGCAAGAGCGACGGCACCTACACCTACTTTGTGCCTGATGTGGCCTACCACATCACCAAGTTTGAGCGCGGCTTCAAGAAGGTGGTGAACATTCAGGGCACCGACCACCACGGCACGATTGCGCGGGTGCGCGCGGGCTTGCAAGCGGCCAACGTCGGTATTCCTCAGGGCTACCCCGACTATGTGCTGCACACCATGGTGCGGGTGGTGCGCGGTGGGCAAGAGGTGAAAATTTCCAAGCGCGCCGGCAGCTACGTGACCTTGCGCGACCTGATTGAGTGGACCAGCAAAGACGCGGTGCGTTTCTTCTTGCTCAGCCGCAAGCCCGACACCGAGTACGTGTTCGACATCGACCTGGCGCTGGCCAAAAACAACGACAACCCGGTCTACTACGTGCAGTACGCGCATGCGCGCATTTGCTCGGTGTTGGCCAAGTTTGTCTTGGGTCAAGACGCCAATTTGGAGACCCTGGACAAATCAGCCTGGGCGGCCTTGCTCGAGAAAGTTGGCGAACAACTCAAGAGCGCCAAGCTCGATGCTTTGGACACCGATGCTTCGCAATCACTCATGCTGCAACTGGCCAAGTACCCTGAAATGCTCACCGCCGCTGCCGAAGATTTTGCGCCGCATGATGTGACCTTTTATTTGCGCGATTTGGCAGCGAGCTACCACAGCTACTATGACGCAGAGCGTATTTTGGTGGACGACGAGGCGGTGAAAACCGCGCGTCTGGCCCTGGTGGCGGCCACCGCGCAAGTGCTGCGCAACGGCCTGGCTTTGCTGGGTGTGAGCGCACCGGAGAAAATGTGAGGACGTCTATGAATCAACGTGGCGGAACCCTGTTGGGATTGATCATTGGCCTGGTGCTCGGCCTGGGCATTGCCCTGGGCGTGGCGGTGTACGTGACCAAAGTGCCCGTGCCCTTCATGAACAAGAGCCAGAGCCGCTCGGCCGAACAGGACGCGGCCGAGGCCAAGAAAAACAAAGACTGGGACCCCAACGCCCCGCTGTACGGCAAGAACCCGGCCAAGCCCGCGGTGGTGGAAGCGCCTGAGGCACCTGCCACACCAGCGACATCTGCCGCCACACCTACCCCGCCTGTGCCTGCGGTGGTCGACCCGAAAGCGGCCAAAGCTGAGGTTAAGGCTGACCCTAAAGCTGACGTAAAAACTGATCCTAAAAACGATCCACTCGGTGATTTGGCCAAAGCCAAAGCCGACCCCTTCAACTACTTCATCCAGACCGGCGCATTCCGCACCGAGGACGATGCCCAAGCCCAACGCGCCAAGCTGGCGCTGGGTGGCATGGACGCCAAAATCACCGAACGCGAGCAATCGGGCCGCATGGTGTACCGCGTGCGTGTGGGGCCTTTCGAGAAACGCGATGATGCCGACAAGGTCAAAGACAAACTCGAGGCAGGCGGTTATGAAACCGTCATCGTCCGCATTCAAAAATAAGGAAACACCATGCAACGCCGCGAATTCAATCAATCTGTTGCTGCAACTTTGCTAGCGTCTTCGGGTTTGGGCACCCTCGCGCATGCGCAGGGCGGCCCCATAGCGGGCACCGACTACTACAAGCTCGACAAGCCCGCACCGGTGGATACCCCCGCTGGCAAGATCGAGTTGATTGAGTTCTTTTGGTACAGCTGCCCGCACTGCAACGCCTTTGAGCCCACCTTCGAGGCTTGGACCAAGCGTGCGCCCAAAGACGTGGTCATCCGCCGCATGCCCGTGGCTTTCCGCCCCGACTTTGAGCCGCAACAGCGCCTCTACTTTGCGCTCGACGCGATGGGCCTGATTGAGAAGTTGCACGCCAAGGTGTTCTACGCGGTGCATGTGGAACGCAACCGCCTGGCCACCCCCGAGGCTATTTTTGAGTGGGTGGCCAAGCAGGGCGTGGACAAGGCCAAATTTGCCGATCAGTTCAACTCGTTCACCGCCGCAGGCAAGGTCAAGCGTGCGGTGCAATTGCAAGAGGCCTACAAGGTCGAGGGTGTGCCCTCGTTGGGCATTGCCGGGCGTTTCTACACCGACGGCTCGATTGCCAAGAGCATGGAGCGCGCCTTGGGTGTGGCCGAGTTCTTGATGGAAGAAGTGCGCCGCGGCCGCTGAACACCCGTTGACCGCCCGCTTAAAACCCGCTGAATTAGCGTGACAGCCAGGGCTTCATGAGCCCTGGTTCAGCTTTGGCTCAACCTTGGTTCACCCCTGGTTTTTGAGCGTCAAAGCCAGGTCGTACAACGCGTTTTTCGGCTCGCCGCTGATCTCCGCCGCTATCCTCACTGCGGTTTTCAAAGGTAGTTCGGCCAACAACAGCTTGAGCACCCGCTCGCCCTCGCCGCTGTCTGCCTGCACGGTGGCCGGGTGCACCACCAGCGCAAACTCGCCGCGGCTGCGGTTGGGGTCTTGAGCCAGCCAAGCGCTCAGATCTTGCGCGGGCATGGTGGCCACTTGCTCAAACTGTTTGGTGATCTCGCGCGCCACCGTCACAGCGCGTGGTCCCAACACGGCCAAGGCTTGCGCCAACTCATCGATGCGGTGCGGGGCTTCAAGCAGCACCACCGCACGGGCTTGTGCGCTGATCTGCGCCACAGCGGCTGCACGCTCCTGGGTTTTGTTGGGCAAAAAGCCGGCGAACACAAAGCCCTGGGTCTCCCAGTCATGCGCCGCAGTGATGCCGGCCACGCTCAATGCCGCGGTCACGCTGCTGGCCCCTGGCAGGGGCACGGTTCGAAGGCCTGCGGCTTGCACCGCCGCCACCAAGCGCGCGCCCGGGTCGCTCACACCAGGCGTGCCGGCATCGCTCACATAAGCAATGCGTTCACCCTGTTGCAAACGCTCCACCACGGTTTGTGCGGCTTGGGCTTCGTTGTGTTGGTGCAGCGCCAGCAGCTGCGCGTTGCTGCGCTCAATGCCGTAGGCGCGCAGCAGGCTTTGGGTGTGTCGGGTGTCTTCGCAAGCCACCGCGTCCACCATGTGCAGCACCCACAGGGCGCGCAGGCTGATGTCCGCTAAATTTCCTATCGGCGTGGCCACCACATACAGGGTGCCTGGCGGATAGACTTGGGCCGAGGCCGCGTCGCGTGCAGCCCCCAAAGAGGTGGCCAACGTGCTTGTCAGCGTGGGCGTCACCACAGACGGGGAGGACAACATTGCGTTCACAGCTTCAACCTTCACAGCAAGCGCCCACCACCAAACAAACAGGTGATGCGGGCGAAGACCAAGCCCTGCGCCATTTGACGCGCGCCGGCTTGCAATTGGTGGTGCGCCATTATCGGACGCCCGGGCGGGGTGGTGGCGAAATCGATTTGATCATGCGCGAATCTGACGGCACCCTGGTGTTTGTCGAGGTGCGCAGCCGCGCCCTGGGGCGCTTTGGGGGTGCTGCCGTGACAGTGGGGCCTACCAAGCAGCGGCGTATTTTGCTGGCAGCGCGCCACTACCTGATGCGCTGGCGCACTTGGCCACCGTGCCGCTTTGATGTGGTGGCGATTGACGGTGGCGACATCACTTGGATCAAAGGCGCTTTTGAAGCGCATTGAACAAGCCTTGATCCCCGATAAAGTCGCAGCATCCGCGCTTGGCCGCATTCCCCCAAACCAGGAGGCACCGGGTGGGGCGCGTTATGATGGACGCATGCTTGAACAACGCATCGAACAACATTTCATTGACAGCGCCGACCTGAAATACCAGGCCGCGCAGGTCTTGAGCAAACCGATTGCCCAAGCGGTGCAAGCCGTGCTGGCTTGCGTGACCGGCGGGGGCAAGGTGCTGGCTTGCGGCAACGGCGGCTCAGCGGCCGATGCACAGCATTTCGCAGCGGAGTTTGTGGGCCGTTTTGAGCGTGAGCGACCCGAGTTGGGCGCGATTGCGCTCACCACCGACAGCTCCATCCTCACCGCCATTGCCAACGACTACAGCTACAACGTGGTGTTCTCGCGCCAGGTGCGCGCCTTGGGTCAGCCCGGCGATGTGCTCTTGGCCATCACCACCAGCGGCAACTCGGCCAATGTGCTGGCCGCCGTGGAGGCCGCGCATGAGCGCGACATGACGGTGGTGGCCTTGACCGGGCGCGGCGGCGGCAAAATGAACGCGGCTTTGCGCGACACCGATGTGCACATCTGCGTGCCGCACGAGCGCACCGCGCGCATACAGGAAGTTCACCTTCTCGCGTTGCACTGCATCTGTGATGCGGTGGACGCACAACTCTTGGGCGATCAGGAACCAACCACATGACTTTCAAACTTTTGACTTTGGTGGCTGCGGCCACACTCGCATCGGCCTTGAGTGGCTGCGCCCCGGTGTTGCTGACTTCACCGGCGGTGATGTTCGGCGGCGCTGGCGTGGCGTCTTTGGTGGCGGTGGACCGCCGCACCTCGGGCATCCAGCTCGAAGACGAGGGCATTGAGCTTCGCGCCTCGGCCAAGATTCGCGAAGCCGTGGTGGACCGCGCGCATGTGACCGTGGTGAGCTACAACCGCCAGGTGCTCATCACCGGCGAGGTGCCCAATGCGCAAGACAAAGCCGCGCTCTCCACCATCGTGAGCAAGGTGGAGAACGTGCGTGCGGTGGTCAACGAAGTGGCGGTGATGGAGAATTCCTCACTCACCTCGCGTTCCAAAGACGCCTTGATCACCGGCCGTGTGAAAGCCGCCTTGGTGGACGCCAAAGACCTGTATGCCAGCGCCTTCAAGGTGGTGACCGAGCGCGGCACCGTCTACCTGTTGGGCCGCGTGACCCGCACCGAGGCTGACCGCGGCACCGAGATTGCCCGCAGCACCGACGGCGTGGTGCGTGTGGTGCGCGTGTTCGAGATCATCACCGACGACGAACTCAAGGCCATGCTGCCCAAGCCCGCACCGGCTGAGAAAAAGTAATCGGTATCAACGGGCTTGAACAGCCCCGAATGAAAAAAGGCATCTCAGTGAGATGCCTTTTTTACTAGCCAAACTGGCCAGTAGACACAGCGTGGTTTAACGCAAGCGCTTGACCAAGCTCGAGGTGTCCCAGCGCTGGCCACCCATCTCTTGCACATCGGCGTAGAACTGGTCGACCAGCGCAGTGACCGGCAGCTTGGCGCCGTTGCGCTTGGCTTCGTCGAGCACCAGGCCCAGGTCTTTGCGCATCCAGTCCACCGCAAAGCCAAAGTCAAACTTGTCGGCCACCATGGTCTTGCCACGGTTGTCCATTTGCCAGCTTTGCGCGGCACCCTTGCCGATCACATCGAGCACCAGGTTCACGTCCAAGCCAGCGCGCTGGCCAAAGGCCACAGCTTCGCTCAAGCCCTGCACCAAACCAGCAATCGCGATCTGGTTGACCATCTTGGTCAGCTGGCCAGCGCCCACCTCACCCATCAAGGTGAAAGCGCGGGAAAACGCCATGGCTGCTGGCTTGACTGCTTCAAAAACTGCAGCATCGCCACCGCACATCACGGTCAGCATGCCGTTTTGCGCGCCGGCTTGACCGCCCGACACGGGCGCGTCGATGAAGTTCAAGCCCAGGGCTTTGGCGGCGGCGCTGAGTTCACGCGCCACATCGGCTGAGGCGGTGGTGTGGTCCACAAAGGTGGCGCCTTTTTTCATGCCCGCAAACGCGCCATCTGCACCCAGGGTGATGCTGCGCAGGTCAGCGTCGTTGCCCACACAGGCGAACACGATGTCGGCGTCTTTCGCTGCTTCGCGCGGGGTAGGCGCGTGCTTGGGCGCGGGGGTGGCGGCAAATTCTTCGCACCAGGCTTGGGCCTTGGCGGCGCTGCGGTTGTAAACCGTCACGCTGTGACCGGCCAAGGCCAAGTGGCCGGCCATGGGGTAGCCCATGACGCCCAGGCCTAAAAAGGCCACGCGACGGGCGGGAGCGGGTTCGTAAGTTTTGGGGTTGATGTTGGCCATGTTGTCAGGGTTGTTGTGTTGGGGGTTATGGACAGGCGCACCAGTGCACCGCGCCAGACATTGTGCGCCATGTTGGGCAGGGGCTGGGTCGTGAGAATACGGATGCCCGCCAGGCCCCACAGAGCCACGAGGGCGGATAGCTTCAGCCGGGGAAGTTTTCCGGCATGCGCGCTTTGCTGCGTGCCTCGGTAGGGCTCACCACGCCGCGGCGCACCAGGTCAGCCAGGTGCTGGTCCAGGGTCTGCATGCCCGCGCTGCTGCCAGTTTGCAGGGTGGAGTACATCTGCGCGACCTTGCCCTCGCGGATCAGGTTGCGGATGGCCGGTGTGCCCACCATGATCTCGTGCGCGGCCACGCGGCCACTGCCGTCTTTGGTTTTGAGCAGGGTTTGCGCCACCACCCCCTGCAAAGATTCTGACAGCATGGCGCGCACCATGTCTTTTTCTTCGGCGGGAAACACATCCACCAATCGGTCGATGGTTTTGGGTGCGCTGGAGGTATGCACCGTGGCCAACACCAGGTGGCCGGTTTCGGCAGCGGTGAGGGCCAGGCGGATGGTTTCGAGGTCGCGCAACTCGCCCACCAAAATCACATCGGGGTCTTCGCGCAGGGCTGCACGCAGCGCCGCAGAAAACCCTTGGGTGTGGCGCCCCACCTCGCGCTGGTTCACCAGGCTGTGTTGGGGCATGTGCACAAACTCAATCGGGTCTTCCACCGTCAGGATATGGCTGTGGGTGAGTTCGTTGCGGTGCCGAAGCATCGCTGCTAGCGTGGTCGATTTGCCTGAGCCTGTGGGGCCGGTCACCAACACCAAGCCGCGTGGTTGCAAGGCCAATTCGCTGAACAAGGTCGGGGCGTTCAACTCAGCCAGGCTGGGGACGCTGGATGGGATGGTGCGAAACACCACGCCCAGGCCGCGGTTGTGCACAAAAGCATTGACGCGAAAGCGCGAGAGCCCGGCCACATCCAGGGCAAAGTCCAGGTCTTGGGTTTGGTCAAACTGTGCGCGCTGGGCGCTGCCCATGATGCTGTGCAACATGTCGGAGAGCTCGCTGTTGCTCAGCACCTCCAAGCCGATGCGGTGCACATCGCCATGCACCCGCAGCATGGGCGGCAGACCGGCGCTCAGGTGCAGGTCGGAGGCTTTGTTGTTCACACTCAGCGACAGCAGCGAGGTCAGGTCCATGGCGCACGGGTCCGGGTCTTTGGTACGCTCGGGATTATGAGCACCATCGCCACACAGCTAAACGCGGTATTGGACCGGATAGAGGCGGCATCTCACGCTGCCGGCCGCGCCCCGCACAGCGTGGGTTTGCTGGCCGTGTCCAAAACCTTCGGGCCAGAGGCGGTGCGCGAAGCCTTTGAAGCGGGCCAGCGCGCGTTCGGTGAGAACTACATCCAAGAAGCGGTGGACAAGATGGCCGCGTTGCCAGACTTGGCCATCAGCTGGCACTGCATCGGCCCGATTCAAAGCAACAAAACCAAGCTGGTGGCCGAGCACTTTGATTGGGTGCACAGCGTGGATAGGCTCAAGATCGCGCAGCGTTTGAGCGAGCAACGCCCTGCGCATCTGCCGCCATTGCAGCTGTGTTTGCAGGTGAATGTGGATGGTGGGGCTAACAAGTCTGGCGTGGCCCCGCAAGAGGCTTTGGCCCTGGCGCGCGCGGTGGCTGAGTTGCCGCGTTTGCAATTGCGCGGTTTGATGGCCATCCCCGAGCCTGCTACAGATTTTGTAGCGGCTAAACACATCTTCATGCGCTGCACAGACTTGTTCAATGCGCTCAACGCACAAGGTCTGAACTTAGACACCCTCTCGATGGGCATGACCGCAGACTTGGAGCCTGCTATTCACGCCGGGGCCACCCTGGTGCGGGTGGGCACCGCGATTTTTGGTGGGCGGCCTGCGAAAACTGCTGGCTGAAGCTCTCAGCCCATCCAGCCCAAAGCCCGCAAGGCCAAGCCGGCCGCCGCGCACACCCCCAGCACGCGCATGACCGAGAGTTTGAATCGCATCAAGAGCACACCAGCCACCACGGCCAACACCGCGGATGCCACCTCGAACCCCGCCCCAAAACCTTGCGGCCACAGCAGGTGGTAGGCAAAAAACACCGCCAGATTCAGCACCACGCCCACCACCGCCGCAGTGATGGCGGTCAGCGGGGCTGAGAGTTTGAGTTGATCACGCGTGGACTCCACCAGTGGTCCGCCGGCCAAGATGAAAATGAAGGACGGCAAAAACGTGAACCAAGTTACCCACGTGGCGGCCAGTGCGCCTGCCAACAGCGGGTGCATGCCCGCCAAATCGCCGGTGAGCGATTGGCCAAAGCCGCCTAAAAAGCCCACAAACGCCACCACCATGATCAGCGGGCCAGGGGTGGTTTCACCCAAGGCCAGGCCGTCCATCATTTGCGGTGCAGAGAGCCACCCAAACTGCGAGACCGCACCCTGGTACACATAGGGCAGCACGGCGTAAGCACCGCCAAAGGTCAGAAGTGCGGCCTTGGTGAAAAACCAGCCCATCTGCGCCAAGGTGCTTTGCGTGCCTTGCAACATCACCACGGCAGCCATGGGCAAGCACCACAAAGCCAAGCCCACCGCGATCACCCATCCCAAACGTAGAGGGCTAAAACGCGCGTGCGCGGGTGGTGGGGTGTCGTCATCGATCCACGCTGGCGTGCTGCTCTGGGTGCTGGCGTTGTGGCCCCCGCCACTTTGGAAATAGTGCGGTGCCCAGTGTGAGCCCACCACACCCACCGCCGCGGCGGCCAGGATGATGAGCGGGAAGGGCAAGTCCAGCGCGGTCATGCCCACAAAAGCCAGCGCGGCCATGCCCCACAGCACGCGGTTCTTGAGTACCTTAGCGCCGATACGGTGCGCGGCCTGCACCACGATGGCGGTGACCGCGGGTTTGATGCCCGCCAGTACACCCGCCACCAAGGGCATACTGCCAAACAGCACATACACCGCCGACAAGGCGATGAGTAAAAGCAGCGAAGGCAGCACAAACAAAGCCCCAGCCACCACGCCGCCCCAGGTGCGGTGCATCAACCAGCCGATGTAGGTGGCGAGCTGTTGTGCCTCAGGTCCGGGCAGTACCATGCAGTAATTGAGCGCATGCAAAAAACGCCGCTCGGACATCCAGCGGCGTTTGCTCACCAGCTCTTCGTGCATCAGCGCAATTTGCCCGGCTGGACCGCCAAAACTCACGAAACCCAGCTTGAGCCAAAACCAAAACGCTTGGCCCGCACTCACGGGGCCCACTGGGCTCACCGTGCTGACAGGTCTAGGCGCTGGTTCGCCGGAAATGTCTGGTCCGGCTTTCATGGGTTGCGAACGTGTTGATAACTTATTGCGCCACAAAGCCACTGGCTTTGATGATGCGTGCCCAGGTCTGGGTGTAGGCGCGTTCGCGTTGGCCCAGTTGTTGGGCGTTCATGTACTGCACCGTCAAGCCCATGCCACTGAGTCGCTCACGAACCTCAGGCTGCATGAGCACTTTGGACAGGGCCTCGCCAATGCGGTCGATCGCCGCTTTGGGCGTGCCTGCCGGTGCAAACAAGCCGTAGTAAGGCACGTCTTCAAAACCACTCAAGCCCAGTTCAGCAAAGGTGGGCACATCGGGCAAAGCGGCTTGGCGGCTGCCACCGAGGACCGCCACGATGCGCACCTTGCCTGCCTTGTGGTTCTCAATGAAATCAGGCACCGAGGCTACGCCGGCGGCAATTTGGTTGCCCAGCATGTCGGCCATCATCGGCGCGCTGCCGCGGTAGGGTGCGGCCACCAAATCGAGCTTGTATTTTTCGCCGATCACCTTCACCAAAAACTCAGGCACTGAAGCAGGCGCGGGCACGCCCACTGTGCCCTTGTTGCCCTGGGCTTTGACCATGTTCACATACTCGTTCATGGTCTTGGCCGGTGTGCCGCCTGAGACTGCCAGCGCGTTCACAAAGGTGGCAAAGCCAGCCACCGGCACAAAGTCTTGCGCGGGGTCGAAGCCGGGGTTTTTCACCACCTGGGGCAAGATGGAGATGGTGTGGTCATGCGACAAAAACAGGGTGTGACCATCGGCGCTTGAGGCCTTGAGCGCTTGCGCGGCCAGTTGCCCGCCAGCACCTGCTTTGTTCTCCACCACCACGCTGTGACCCAGCTGGTCTTTGAGTTTCTCGGCCAGCACACGCGCAATCGCATCGGTGCCGCCACCTGGCGGGAAGCCCACCAAAATTTTGGTGGTTTGGGCTTGGGCCATGCCCGTGGCGGTCAAGGCACCGAAGAGGGCCAGCACCAAACGGCGCTTGAAGTTTGTCATGACAACATCCTTAAAAAATCAGAGGAATGAGCAGGGCGGCCAACACCACCTGCAGCCCCAATGCTAAACCCGCGTAGGCCCCAGCCTCAGGGTGCACTTGCATGGCACGTGCTGCGCCCAAGCCGTGCGAGGCGGTGCCCAGCGCAAAGCCGCGCACTTGCCAGCCGCGCGCGGTGGTGGCGATGCCGCACAGGTCAAACAAATACTTGCCGCTTAAAGCCCCCACCATGCCGGTGAGCACCGCAAACACCGCAGCCAGCGCCGGAATGCCGCCAATTTTTTCAGCAATGCCCATGGCCACCGGCGCAGTGACAGATTTGGCGGCCAAAGACATCAGCACATCATGCGGCAAGCCCAATGCCCAGCCTACCAAGACCGAAGTGCCTGCGCACGCCGCGCCACCGGCCAAGCCTGCTATCAAAATAGAAGCGTAGCGTTGCTTGAGCGCATCGCGCCGCAACCACAGTGGCCAGCCCAAAGCAACAACGGCGGGCCCAAGCAAAAAGTGGATGAACTGCGCGCCCGAAAAGTAAGTGGGGTAAGGCACGCGGGTGATCAAGAGCACGCTGGCAATCACCACCACCGTCCACAACACCGGGTTAGCCCAGGGCGCTTGCCCCACACGCGCATAAAAAGCCTGTGCCAGCACGTACACCACCAAGGTGGCGGTGAGGCCAAACAGCGGTGTGCTGGAGAGGTAAACCCAAAGCTCGACAAAGTTGTGCATGTCTCAGTCCTTGGGGCCTGCATCGTGATGAAGTTCACGCCGCCACAAAGCGCGCAAGACCAGGGCGGTGACCACCAAGCCCACCCAGGTGGAGAGCATGATGACCAGCAAAATGCCCCAGCCGTGTTCATGCAAGAGCCCCAGGTGGGTCATCACGCCCACACCCACCGGCACAAACAACAAGGACAGGTGCGACAGCAGCACCTCGGCGCAGGCTTGCACCGGTTCGCGCACTGATTTCCAGTTCAGGGCCAGCAGCAAGAGCACCATGCCCACCACCGGGCCGGGAAAAGGTAGGTTCAGCCCGCGCGAGATGAGTTCACCCAAGGATTGCAAGGCCAGCAGCCATGCAAATCCCTGGAGGGTGGCCATGCTCAGAAGCGGGGCAGGTCGGGGTGGGAGATCTTGCCGCCGCGCACCAGCATCTTGCCGTACTCGGCGCAGCGGTTGAGCGTGGGGATCACCTTGCCCGGGTTGAGCAGGGCTTGCGGATCAAACGCGCGTTTGACGCCCAGCATCTGCTCGCTTTCCTCGGCGCTGAACTGCACGCACATGCTGTTGAGCTTTTCCACGCCCACGCCGTGCTCGCCGGTCACCGTGCCGCCCATGGCCACACTGGTTTCCAGAATGTCGGCGCCAAACAGCTCGCAGCGGTGCAGCTGGTCGGGGTCGTTCGCATCGAACAAGATCAGGGGGTGCAAATTGCCGTCGCCCGCGTGGAACACGTTCAGGCACTTCAGGCCGTACTTGATTTCCATTTCGGCAATGGCTTGCAAGATGTCGGCCAAGCGCTTGCGCGGGATGGTCGAGTCCATGCACATGTAGTCCGGGCTGATGCGGCCCGACGCAGGGAAGGCGTTTTTGCGACCGCTCCAAAATTTCAAGCGCTGCGCTTCGTCGCGGCTCACTGCAATTTTTGTAGCACCCGCGGCCGTCAACACGGCGGACATGTGCTCAATTTCTTCGGCCACTTCTTCGGGTGTGCCGTCGCTCTCGCACAGCAAAATCGCGGCAGCGTCCAGGTCGTAGTCGGCGTGCACAAAGTCTTCCACCGCCGCGGTCATGGGCTTGTCCATCATCTCCAGGCCAGCGGGGATGATGCCAGCAGCAATCACCGCAGCCACGGCGTCACCGGCTTTGCGCAGGTCGTCAAAGCTGGCCATGATGCAGCGCGCGAGTTGCGGCTTGGGCACGAGCTTGACGGTCACCTCGGTGGTCACGGCCAACATGCCTTCAGAACCAATGAAGACGCTCAGCAGGTCGTAACCGGGCGCGTCCAGCGCGTCGCTGCCCAACTCAATCGCATCGCCCTCGATGGTGAAGCCTTTGACCTTGAGCACGTTGTGCACGGTCAGGCCGTATTTCAAGCAGTGCACACCGCCGGAGTTCTCGGCCACATTGCCGCCGATGGTGCAGGCAATTTGGCTGCTGGGGTCGGGCGCGTAGTACAGGCCATAAGGTGCAGCGGCTTCGCTGATGGCCAGGTTGCGCACACCGGCTTGCACCACCGCGGTTCGGCTGGTGGGGTCGATGCTGAGGATTTTGTTGAACTTGGCCAAGGAGAGGGTCACGCCCATCGCGTTGGGCATGGCGCCGCCACTCAAACCCGTGCCTGCACCACGCGCCACCACCGGCACGCCCAGGGCATGGCAGGTTTTGAGCACGGCTTGCACCTGCTCATAAGTCTCAGGCAGGGCCACCAGCAAGGGGCGCTGGCGGTAGGCGGTCAGGCCGTCGCACTCGTAAGGCACCACGTCTTCGCTGTGCCACAGCAAGGCATGCGCGGGCACCACAGGGGTGAGGGCGGCAACCACCTGCGCCTGGCGCTGGGCGCGCTGCAGGTGCTCGGCTTCAGAGGAGGCAAGGGGAGCATTCATGCCCTTATTTTAGGGGGCAGCCCGTATACTTTACGGTTGTTTTCATCAACACACCCCCAAGCTTAAGTGTCTGATTACCTTGCCGTGCTGCCGCAGTACGTGTTGCCCAAACAAGCCCTGACGCAGTTCGCCGGGCTGGTGGCTGGCGCACGCATGGGTGGGGTGACCACCGCCATCATCCGCAACTTCATCGCCCGCTACGGCGTGAACATGGACGAGGCCTCCAACCCCGACCCGGCGGCCTACCCTACCTTCAATGAGTTCTTCACCCGAGCCTTGAAGACCGGCGCCCGCCCGCTGGCCGCAGCCGATTGGGTTTGCCCGGTGGATGGCGCCATCAGCCAGTTTGGCGCAGTTGAGCGCGACCAGATTTTCCAGGCCAAGGGCCATCACTACAGCACCACCGCCCTGGTGGGGGGTGATGCCGCCTTGGCCGCGCAGTTCGAGAACGGCAGCTTTGCCACGATTTACCTCAGCCCGCGCGACTACCACCGCATCCACATGCCCTGTGCGGGCACCCTCAGGCGCATGGTGTACGTGCCGGGGGATTTGTTTTCGGTGAACCCCACCACCGCACGCGGTGTGCCGGGCTTGTTCGCGCGCAACGAGCGGGTGGTGTGCACCTTTGACACCGCTTTCGGCCCCATGGTGCTGGTGCTGGTGGGCGCCACGATTGTGGGCAGCATGGCCACCACCTGGCACGGGGTGGTGAACCCGTCGCGCCCGGGCCGCATCCAAACCTGGGACTACGCGCAGGACGCGCCGGTGTTCGCCAAGGGCGATGAGATGGGCCGTTTCTTGTTGGGCTCCACCGTGGTGCTGCTGTGGCCACAGGGCCAAATGCAGTTCAACCCCGCCTGGACGAGTGCCAAACCGGTGGTCTTGGGCGAGGCCATGGGGCAAAAAGCGGCTTGACCGCCGTCAAGAAAGCCCATTTTTCAAATCGTGGTACAGGATGCCCCTCACAGGCATGGGCGCCTTCTGGTGGTAAGCTGAGCAGGATCTAAAAGACCCCCCAGGTGGAGATTTCCCATGCCCGGCTTGTTGCCCCACGTTGACCCCAACGGTTTGCTTGAGTTTTCCGTCGTTTACACCGACCGCGCGCTCAACCACATGTCCAAACGCTTCCAAGGCGTGATGACCGAGATTTCCAGCATCCTCAAAGAGGTGTACCACGCCAAATCGGCGGTGCTGGTGCCCGGCAGCGGCACCTTCGGCATGGAGTCGGTGGCCCGCCAGTTTGCCAACAACCAAAAAGTGCTGGTGATCCGCAACGGCTGGTTCAGCTACCGTTGGACCCAAATTTTCGACATGGGCAAGATCCCCTCTGAGACCATCGTGCTCAAGGCCCGCCGCCTCAAAGACGAGAGCGAATCGGCCTGGGTGCCTTGCCCGATTGAAGAGGTGGTTGCCACCATCGCTCGCGAAAAACCTGCGGTGGTGTTCGCCCCGCACGTGGAAACCTCGGCCGGCATGATCCTGCCCGATGGCTACCTCAAGGCCGTGGCCGACGCGGTGCACGCGGTGGGTGGTCTGTTTGTGCTGGACTGCGTGGCCTCGGGCTGCATCTGGGTGAACATGGAAGCCACCGGCGTGGACGTGCTGGTGACTGCCCCGCAAAAAGGCTGGAGCGGCTCCCCCGCTTGCGCCATGGTGATGTTGAGCGCGCGTGCCCGCACCGCGATTGACGGCACCACCAGCACCAGCTTTGCCGCTGACCTGAAAAAGTGGCTGCAAATCATGGAGTCGTACGAAGCGGGCGGCCACACTTACCACACCACCTTGCCTACCGATGCTTTGGTGCGCTTGCACGAGGTGATGAACGAGACCAAGGCCTACGGGTTCGCGAAGGTTTGCCAAGAGCAGTGGGACCTGGGCAACAAGGTTCGCTCACTTTTTGAGAGCAAAGGCATCAAGAGTGTGGCGGCTGAGGGCTATAAAGCACCTGGCGTGGTGGTGAGCTACACCAAAGACCCCGAGATTCAAAACAGCAAGAAGTTCTTGTCGCTGGGCTTGCAAACCGCTGCGGGTGTGCCCCTGCAGTGCGACGAACCGGCTGACTTCTCGACCTTCCGCATTGGTTTGTTCGGCCTGGACAAATTGCACAACGTGGACCGCACCGTGGCCCAGTTGAGCCAAGCTTTGGACAAGATGGCTTAAAGCCTAGCCCCCCCCAAAAAAAGGGCCTCGTGACAACGAGGCCCTTTTTCTTGGCGATGACGTTTACTTGAAGATCACCGTCTTGTGGCCGTTGAGCAGCACCCGGTGTTCGCTGTGCCATTTCACTGCGCGGGCCAGCACCTGGCTTTCGGTGTCGCGGCCAATCGCGGTCAGGTCTTCCACGGTTTTGCTGTGGTCCACACGGGCCACGTCTTGCTCGATGATCGGGCCTTCGTCCAAATCGGTCGTCACATAGTGGGCGGTGGCGCCAATGAGTTTGACCCCGCGGTCATGCGCCTGGTAGTAAGGCTTGGCGCCTTTGAAGCTGGGCAGGAACGAGTGGTGGATGTTGATGGCCTTGCCCGAGAGCTTGCGGCACATGTCGTCTGACAAGACTTGCATGTAACGTGCCAACACGACCAGCTCGGCTTTCTCATGCTGGATGACCTCGAACTGGCGCGCTTCGGCCTGCGCCTTGGTGGCCGCGGTGACCTCGATGTGGTGAAAGGGCACGTTGTAGCTGGCGGCCAATTGGTAGAACTCGCGGTGGTTCGACACAATCGCGCGGATATCGATGGGCAGCAGGCCAATCTTCCATCGAAACAGCAGGTCGTTCAAGCAATGGCCCTCTTTGCTCACCATGATGACGGTGCGCATCTGCTCGGCCTTGGCGTGCAGGCTCCACTGCATTTGAAAACCTTCGGCAAAGGGGGCTAACTGCGCTTGCAGCTCGTCAAAACCTTTGTCGCACGAGAACTGCACGCGCATGAAAAACAAGCCGGTGCCCGTGTCGTTGTACTGGGCGGCTTCTTCGATGTTGCCGCCGCGCTCGAGCAAAAAGCCCGAGAGTGCATGCACGATGCCCAGGCGGTCCGGGCAGGAGAGGGTGAGGATGTAAATGGCCATGCCCGTATTTTCGCCCAAACCCGCAGGGGGCGGGGCAGCGAGGCCCGAGGCTTAGCTGAACTCAGGCTTGTGCTTGATGGCAAAGGCGTAGAGCTCGGTGCGGTTGGCCACTTCAAGCTTGGCGTAAATGTTGACCATGTGGTTGCGCAGCGTGTTTTGGCTGATGAGGATTTCCTCCGCAATACCTGCGGCCTTCACCGAAGGGGAACGCAAAATCACCTCGATGATCTCGCGCTCGCGCTTGGTCAGGGTCATGATCTTCTTCTCGTCCTTGCTGATGACCGGCTTGGTCTTGGCGCGGGTCACCTCATGGAAGATGCGGCTGGTGGTGTAGCGGTCGATCCACAGCTCACCCCGGTGCACGCACTCGATGGCCTTGACCAACATGGAAATCGAGTCGCGTTTGTTGAGCACGCCTTTCACGCCCGCAATGATGGCGCAGTCTTTGGTGCTGTCGTCTTTGGCGCTGGTGAGCGCGAGCACCTTGGCCTTGGTGTGTTGGGTGAGCTGGCTCAAGGCCTCGTGGGGGTCGTCGCCGTCTAGGTCCACCAAGATGACATCGAGGTCGAGGTCTTTGGTGGCGATGATGCAGCCCGCAATCGACGTGGAACTGCCCCCAAAGCTCAGCACCGGTGCGGTGCTTTCAATCCACTTTTGAAACGCCCAGGACAGCATGGGCAGCGAGATCACATGCACCTGAATGCTTCTCTCATGCGCCGGTCTGTCAGTGACTTGGGTTGGCGGGCTTTCGGGGGCAAGGGCTGCGATGGTCATGGTCGTGCTCGGTCAATCGTGTCAACACTTTTTTCGGCAGATTTGTCTGGCTTTTGAGGGGTTTCTTCAAAAAAAAACCGTTAAGGATTGCGTCTGCAACGTCGATGCCAAGAGACATGACATCAAAACCATCAGAGCTGGACCAAGCCCTGTCCGAACTCGCACCTTATTTCTGGTGCGCGTTTGGCTTTGCCATGTTCTCGGGCTTTTTGATTTTTGCCCCCACCCTCTACATGTTTGAGGTGTACGAGCGCGTGGTCAACAGTCGCAGCACCACCACGCTGCTCATGCTCACCATCCTGGTCATCATGGCGTATGTGGTGATGGAGATCTCGGACTGGGCGCGCTCCGAAACCATGCGCTCAGCGGCCATGCGCTTTGATCACCAGATGGCCGAGCGGGTGGTCGACGCCATTTACGCTGCGCAGCTGCGTCAGCCACAGGGCTTGGTGTCGCAGCCCATGAGTGACTTCAAAACCTTGCGTGATTTTTTCCAGAACCCAGTGCTGGGCGCTTTGATGGAAGCCCCGATGGCGCTGGTGTTTTTGCTCACCCTGTTTGCCATCCACCCCTACGCCGGTTTTTTTGCGCTAATTGGTGGGGGCTTGCAGTTTGGCCTGACCTGGCTGAACGAACGCACCACCACGCCTGCGCTGATGCAAGCCAACAAGACCGCGATTGAGGCGCAGAAGTACGCGCAAAACACCTTGCGCAATGTGGAGGTCATGCAGGCCATGGGCATGCAAGCGGCCATTCAGGAACGCTGGTCGCTCAAGCAGTTGGATTTTTTGGCCCTGCAAGCGCTGGCCTCGGACCGTGCGGCGGTGTTTCAGTCTTTGACCAAGCTGGTGCAAACCACCATGTCGTCGATGCTGCTGGGTTTGGGTGCTTACCTGACCCTGGAAAACCAATTGCCCGGTGGGGCAGGCACCATCATCGTGGCCTCGGTGCTAGGTGGGCGGGTCACCACACCGTTGGTGCAAGCCGTGTCGCAGTGGCGCCCGGTGGTTAATGCGCGCGATGCGTGGTCGCGCCTGGACCGATTGCTCTCGCAAGTGCCTGCCGTGCCCCCGGCCATGCCCTTGCCCGCACCGCGCGGCACGCTCACGGTGGACAACCTGGTGGCTGGGCCGCCGGGCTCGAACGTGCCCTTGGTGCGTGGTGTGAATTTACGTCTGGAGCCTGGCCAGGTCTTGGCCATCATTGGCCCCAGTGCTTCGGGCAAAACCAGTTTGGCGCGTTTGCTCAGCGGCTTGTGGCCTTGCCTGTCTGGTAAGGTGCGCTTGGATGGCGTGGACATGCACGCTTGGCGCAAGACCGAGCTTGGCCCCTATGTGGGTTACTTGCCGCAAGACGTGGAAGTGCTGCAAGGCACGGTGGCTGAGAACATCGCGCGCTTTGGCGATGTGGACATGGGCCGCGTGCAAGAGGCCGCGCGCGCGGTGGGCCTGCATGAGTTCATCATGAAGCTGCCGCTGAGTTATGACACCGATGTGGCCCGTGATGGCGCAGCGCTCTCGGGGGGTTACCGGCAACGCTTGGGGCTGGCGCGCGCGTTTTACGGCAAGCCCGTGTTTGTGGTGCTGGACGAACCTAATGCCAGCTTGGACGAAGCGGGTGACGCCGCGCTGCTCAAAGCCATCGAGCATTTCAAGGCGTTGGGTACCACCATCGTGCTCATCACCCACCGGGCCTCGGTGCTCTCGGCTTGCGACCTGGTGTTGTTGATGCGCGAAGGCATGCAGCAAGCCTTTGGCCCGCGTGATGAAGTGCTCTCAGGGTTGCGCGCAGCATGAGTGAACGTCTAAGCAGCATGGCCAGCGAAATCCTGGCCTTGAAGCACCAGTTTGTGGTGGCCGCGGTGTTCAGCATCGTGGCCAATTTGCTCATGCTCGCCCCCACGGTCTACATGCTGCAGGTGTACGACCGGGTGCTGATCAGCCGCAGCGAGCTCACCCTTGTTTTCATCTCGGTCATCACCGTGTATTTGTTTGGCATCAGCGCCTTGGCCGAGTGGTTGCGTTCGCGCTTGTTGATCCGCATGGGTGTGCGCTTTGACCGCTCGGTGAGCCCCCAGGTGTTCGAGGCCAGTTACCGCAAACACCTCAACCCGCATGAGACCAACCCCTCGGGCGCGTTTTCTGATTTGACCGAGCTGCGCCAGTTCCTCACTGGTCAAGGTTTGTTTGCGTTTTTCGACATGCCCTGGGTGTTTGTGTACATCACGGTTTTGTTTTTCCTGCACCCGTTTTTGGGCGTGAGTGCCTTGGTGTTTTGTGCCTTGCTCGGCATCACCGTGGCCATCAGCCAGCGTTATACCCACGAGCCGCATGAGCGCTTGAACCAGGCCTACAAAGACAGCAGCCAGTTCCTGGAGCAAAAGCTGCGCAATGTGGAGGTGGTCGAAGCCATGGGTATGTTTGCCGGCTTGCAACAACGCTGGCGCGTGCGCCATGCGGTCAGCATGGCCATCTACACCAAGACCCAACGCACCCAGCATGTCTTGACCGCCTGGACCAAATTTTTGCGCTACACCATGCAGTCACTCTCTTTGGGTGCGGGGGCTTTGCTGGTGATTCAAGGCGAGTTGTCAGCCGGCGCCATGATTGCTTCGAACGTGCTCATGTCCAAAGCCTTGGCGCCGATTGATGCGCTCACCGGCACGTGGAAAGGTATGGTCAGTGCCACCGCAGCGTTTTGGCGTTTGGATGAACTGCTGACGCAAGTGCGGCAAGAGCCCACACACCACAACCGCCCCGATGTGCGCGCGGTCTTGCGCGTGAAGAACCTGGTGGCCACCACGCCTGAGCGCAGCAAACCCATTTTGAATGGCCTGAGTTTCGAGGCATGGCCAGGCTCGCTCACCGTGGTGCTAGGGCATTCGGGGTCGGGCAAGTCCACCCTGGCGCGTGTGCTCTTAGGCATCTGGCCCGATTACACAGGGCAAGTGATGTGGGGGTCTGAAGCCATGGCCAACTTTGACCGCATGGCCATTGGCGAGCGCGTGGGTTACTTGCCGCAAGACGTGGAATTGTTTGACGGCACGGTGTCGCAAAACATCGCGCGCATGCAAGAGGTGGACGCCCAGAAGGTGATTGCCGCGGCCATGAGTGCTGACCTGCACCAAATGATTTTGCGCTTGCCCCAGGGCTACGACACACCCCTAGGCGAAGGCGGCATGGCGCTCTCAGGCGGGCAACGTCAGCGCATCGGCTTGGCCCGTGCGATTTACGGCGAACCCGATTTGGTGGTGCTCGATGAGCCCAACGCCAACCTGGACGACGTGGGCCAAGCCGCGCTGGCCAAGGTCTTGGATGAACTCAAACGCAAGGGCTGCATCGCCTTGCTCATCACCCACCGTCCCGATGTGCTGGACATGTCTGACCAGGTGCTGGTGATGGCCGAGGGCCGCTTGCAGTACAGCGGATCACCGCAAGAAATGAAAAAACGCGCTTGAAAGCCTCTATGCAAAACTTCATGTCCACCGCCACAGCCAGACCGGCTGACAACATCGAGCTGTATTCCGACGCGTCCATGGCCGCGCGCTTTGGCTTGGCCCTGCTGGGCGTGGGCTTTGGTGGCTTTCTCTTGTGGGCTGCTTTGGCGCCCCTGGATTCTGGTGTGCCCACCCAGGGCACGGTGACGGTGGACACCAAGCGCAAAGCGGTGCAGCACTTCAGTGGTGGCATCCTCAAAGAGGTGCTGGTGCGCGAGGGCGACCAAGTGGTGGAAGGCCAAACCTTGATGGTGTTGGACGAAGACCTGGCGCGTTCCAACTACCAAAGCGTGCGCCAAAAATACCTGGGCCTGCGCGCGGCGCAAAGCCGTTTGCAAAGCGAGCAACGTGGCGCGGGCAACATCAACTACCACCCTGATTTGCAAGAGGGCTTGCGTGACCCGCAAATCCAATCGCACATTGCCACGCAAAACCAGTTGCTGGCCTCGCGCCGCGCGGGCTTGCGTGCCGATTTGGATGTGTTTGAGCAAAGCATTGAAGGGCAAAAGGGGCAGCTCTTTGGTTACGAGAATTTACTTAAAAGCCGGCGCAGCCAATTGGCCTTGCTGATTGAAGAGCTGGGCAGCACCCGCGAGTTGGTGCGTGATGGGTATGCACCCCGCAACCGCCAGTTAGAGCTGGAACGCAATGTGGCTGAAACCCAAGGTGCGATTGCCGAGTTGATGGGCAACATCACCCGCACCCAGCGCTCGATGGCCGAGCTGCGCCAACGTGCCAATGCGCGCATGCAGGAATACCGCAAAGAGGTGGAGTCGCAACTGGCCGATGTGAACCGCGAGGTGGAAGGCGATGCGGACAAGTACGTGTTTGTGAAGGCTGACTTGAACCGCGCGGTCATCAAAGCGCCGGCTACCGGCCAAGTGGTGGGCTTGACCACGCAGTCGGTGGGGGCGGTGGTACAGGCCGGGCAAAAGTTGATGGACATCGTGCCCAACAACGAGCCGCTGTTGGTGGAGTCGCGTGTAGAGCCGCAACTCATCGACCGTGTGCAAACGGGCTTGAAAGTCGATGTGCGTTTCTCCGCTTTCTTGAACGCGCCGCAGTTGGTGCTTGAGGGTGAGTTGCTGTCCATCTCCAGCGACTTGCTGACCGACCCACAAACCGGGGTGAGCTACTACCTGGCACGCACACGCATCACCGAGCAAGGCATGCGCACCTTGGGGGCGCGCCAGCTGCAAGCCGGTATGACGGCTGAGGTGATCATCAAAACCGGTGAACGCTCGGCCCTGCAGTACATCACCGGCCCCTTCCTCAAACGCTTGGCGTCTGCCATGAAGGAGGGTTGAGATGCGAATAATTCCGTTAAATCGCTTCTTAAGCATGGTGAAATATGCATGTCTTGCTTCACTATTCATAGCATCAAGTTCGGCTTGGGCGATCGACCTCATGCAGGTGTACCAGCTGGCCTTGTCGCAAGACTCGACCCTGAAGGCCGCGGTGGCTGCCAACCTCTCGGCCCAAGAGCGCGTGCCGCAAGCCCGTTCGCAGTTGCTGCCCAATGTGTCCTTCAACGCAGGCTTGAATGCCAACGACCTCACGCGCACGCAAGCCGGGTCGGATGCGCAGTCCGATCGTTACAACAGCGACAACCAAACCCTGGGCATCCGGCAGACGATCTTTCGCAGGCCTTTGATGGTGGGTCTCACGCAAGCTGGCTTTTTGGTGCGCGATGCCCAGGCCGTGCTGGAAACAGAAACCCAAAACCTGGGTGTGCGTGTGGCGGGTGCGTACCTGGAGGCGCTGCTGGCCAAAGACCAGGTGGACTTGGTGATGGTGCAAATCTCAGCCATCAGCACGCAGTTGGCCGCGGCTAAAAAATCACTGGCCAACGGTGCCGGTGTGCGCACCGATGTCGACGAAGCCCAAGCCCGCCTGGACCTGGCACTCGCCCAAGAGCTCGAAGCCCGACAGCAGGTGGAGCTCACCCGTCGTCAGGTGGAGGTGCTCATCAACCAGCCTTACGACCACCTGCAGGCGCTGGATGCACAACGCATGGTGTTGGCGCGGCCCAACCAGTCGCTGGAGGCTTGGGTGCAAATGGCCTATGACCGAAGCCCTGAAATTCAAGCCCTCAAAGCGCGCTTGGAAGCGGCGCGCCTGGAGATTGAAAAGTCGCGCGCGGGTCATTTGCCCACACTGGATGCCTTGGCGCAGGTGGTGCGCAGCGGCAGCGAAAACGTGAACTTTCCAAGTTCGAGTTACACCAACCGTGTGATCGGTGTGCAGTTAACCGTGCCGATTTATGCGGGTGGGGTGGTGGACTCCACCGTGCGCCAAGCCATGGCTGAGGTGACCCGCGCCGAAGAGTTGCTAGAGGCAGCCAAGCGCGATTTGAGCGTGCGCATCCACCGTGAATACCGCGGCGTGACCGAAGGCATTTTGCGGGTGCAAGGTTTGGAGACCGCTGTGCGCTCGGCCGAGCAGCTGGTGGAGTCCAGCAAACGATCGTACGAAGGCGGCACCCGTACCCTGGTGGATGTGTTCAATGCCCAGCAACAGCGTCAGACCGCCAAACGCGACCTGGCCACTGCCCGCTACACCTACATGATCTCCCTCGTCAGGCTCAATGCCCTGAGCGGCGGCGACAAAACCGAAGCCCTGGTCAAGCTCAACAGCTGGCTGGCGCAGCCTTTTCAGTACATCAGCTTCAAGCTGTGAAAAGGCTGCGGTGGTTCACAGGTAGGCGTAAAGATCGTAAGAGCTGACGGACTCTCTGTTACCCAGCAAGTCTTTAAAGCTCACATTCACGCTCAGGTTGTGACCTTGATCGAGACTGCTCACCAGATAACTGCTGTTGGTTGCGTTTCCAATGGCTTGACCATCGCTGAACCACTGGTACTCGAAAGCTTTGTTGGTGGCAATACCGTTTGGGTTGATGCCGTTCGGATCGACCAGCTGGGCGGTGACAGCGGTTAATGTGCTACCTATTTTTGCGCCACCGGCTGTGCCGTCAATACTCACACCACCGTACGGGGTTTGATTGACCAAGGATGTTCCGCCAAAGGCCGTGAGGCTGTAAGACATGACAGCTTCGTCATAGCCAGCCAGGTCTCGGTAGCTCACTTGCACACTCAAATCATGACCTGAGTCTGCGTTCGTCACTAAATAGCTCTTATTGGAGGCGTTGCCAATCGCTTGACCATCCCTGAACCATTGGTAGCTCAAAGCGCTTCCCATGCCGTTCGGGTCATACAAGTTGGTCGTGTTGGCGCTCAAGACTTGGCCCACCTGCTGTAAGCCGTTGATGGCCACCCCGCCATAAGGCGTCACATTCGCAGTGGTACCAGGTGCAGGTGCTGGGCTGAATTTGATGGTGCCCGTGGTCGTTGCAAATCCATCGTTCAGGGCCAGTGCCACTGTGCTGCTTTGCGTTGATGAAAAACTGGCCGAGTTCAGAGCTGCGTTGATTTGGCTGGCACTGCCTTGCAATTGAAGACCAGGTGCGAGTGCGTCAGCATCGATGAGCCCATTGATCGTGCCTTGGCTTGCACTGAGTGTTAAGGTCAGTGGGTTGCCATCCGCGTCGGCCACGCTGAAGTTGAAGGGGCGATGGTTGGTGCCATTGAGCAAACCTAAGGGGCCGTTAGGCAAATCATTCAAGAGTGGCGCGCGGTTCGCCGCCACAGGTGCAGCACCTGTGCCATTGATGGTGATGGTCTCTGTCTGATCCACAAAAGCACCAAATGAATCCTTCACCTGGTAAGTCACGGCGATGACTTTGCTTTGTCCGGTGTAGAGGTTGTTGAATCCAGCATCAGACGGATTGATGGTTAACTTGTTGCCACTGATACTCAGACCTGCTGGCGTGTTGTTGATGGCTGTGCCATCTACTGTGTAGGACACATTCGCAAGGTAAAGGCTATCGCCAGCGTCGACGTCGTTGGCACCCTCGAGCAGGTTAACGGTGTAAGCCGCATCGCCTTTGGTTTTCGTGGAACTCAGTGCGGCAGCAACTGAGGGTTGGTCATTTGTACCTGAAATGACGATCGATTGACTTTGAGCCGTTGAATTCACGCCATCGCTGACCAAGTAGTTCAGCAAGATGGCGCGGGTAGAACCTGAAGAAATGGTGTCAAAAGAAGCATCTTTCGGATTGACAGTGAGTAGCCCAGTGTTAGATAGGCTTAGACCAGACAAGGTGCTTGTGCTCGAAGATGAATCACCCACGCGAAATCTCAAGCCTGTCACGCTCAGTGCGGCGCCTTCAGCATCATTTGCGCCACGTAACAAATCGAGGACATAACTATCAGCGCCCTCAGTGGTTCGGGATTCATCCAGGTAAGTGACTGTTGGTGCTAAGTTAGGCGCACTGCCAGCGCCTGCGATGGTGATGGTTTCGGTTTGGTTCGTGAACCCACCAAATGAGTCTTGCACGCGGTAAGCCACAGTGATGGTCTGGGATTGACCCGCGTAAAGCGTGTTGAAGGCGGCGTCTTTCGGATTGACGGTGAGGATGTTGCCGCTCAGACTAACCCCGGAGGGCGTTGCATTCGTAGGAGCGCCACCGTTGATGGCATAAGTCAGGTTAGTGACATAAATGTTATCGCCTGCATCGGGATCACTGGCGCCAGTGAGCAGATTCAATGTGTAAGCGTTTGACCCTTTGCTTGTGCTGCTGGTCAGTGGCGTGCCGACCACTGGGTTGTCGTTGGTGCCGTTGATCACGATGGACTGGCTTTGAGCTGTGACGCCATTACGACCGTCCACCACGTTGTAATTCAAACGAATATCCAAGGCCTGGCCTTGTTTGAGCGAATTGAAGGCGACGTTACTGGGGTCAAAACGCAGTGTGTTGCCGCTCAGACTCATGCCAGCGGGCAAGCTCGCCGCATCGTTGCCATTCACAATGATCTTCAACCCAGAAACAGTCAAGACATCACCCTCGTTGTCGACCGCACCGTCCAGTAAGTTGATGCTGATGGGCGTTGTGTCCCCTTCATTCACTGACAAACGGGCTAGGTTTGAAACAACCGGCGCAGTGTTGATGGCAGGTGGGTTGACGTTCACCGTGACGGTGGCAGCAGCGCTTTGTACGTTCGGGCTGGTGGTTTCCGCGGCGACGTACGTGAAGTTTGCCGGGCCTGTGAAATTGGCTGTGGGGGTGAAGGTCACCGTACCATCGGTGTTCAAAACAGCCGTCCCGCCGGTGCCAGAGCTCACCGTTTTAATTTTCAGTGCTTGATTCTCCGCATCGGTGTCGTTACCCAGTAATTGGGCTGCCGTGTAGGTGACGGCAGTGTTGCGGCTTGCGTTGAGGGTGTCTGCCACAGCCACGGGCGCATCGTTCACCGCCGCGACATTGACAGTGACGGTGGCGCTGTTGCTCAGGGCATTAGCCGTACTTTTATCAGTAGCTTTGTAGCTGAAGCTCGCTACACCGTTGAAGTTGGCACTTGGCGTGAAGGTCACCGAGCCATCGGTGTTCAAGGTGGGTGTGCCCCCCGTGCCTGCAGTCACCGAAGCAATGCTTAAGGTGTCCCGAAGATCGGGGTCGGTGTCGTTGCTCAGCAGTTGGTTGGCTGCGATGTTCAGAGGGGTGTCTTCGGTCGCATTGAAAGTGTCAGCAACGGCAACAGGCGCGCCATTTTGAACTTGCACACGGATGGTGTCTCGCAAAACTTCAGAACCATTGACCCTGCTGGTGGCTACGATGGCAATTTGGTAGGTGGCGAGTTCATTGGCATCAAAGCCACTGCCTAGCAAGGCACGCAGGTTCAAGCTGTCTTGCAATAAGCTGCCGTTTTGAACCGCCGCCGCTTGTTCTGTACTAGCCTTAGCCGCCAAAGCTTCTTCTAAAGTAAAGCTTGTCAAGGGGTTGGGTAAATTGTCGGCACCTAGTTTTGAGATGACAAAACGGTAGGCGTTATCTTTGATTTTTCCACCTTGCCCTGCCGTATCAGCATTGATGGAATATGTGAAATTCCAGCGTGCGTAGGTGTCGTCAAAGTCCCCTAAAGTTGCATTGGTGTTAAGCGTGCCAAGTCCCTCACCTTTAGGCGCCAGGAACAATGTTGCATCCGCTGCGTCTCGCGTGGCTTGGCCTGTGAAGCGCATGTCTGCACGCAAACCAATTTCCAGTCGCGGGGCATCCACTGTATCCGTGGCCACCACAAAGTTGCTGCCCGAGATGCCATCGCCTATTCTCAGGTTTCCATTGTTCAATCCGTTCGCTGCCAATGTGGCATTCGTATTGATGGTGTCTGGGTCACTGGCTGGCGCCACATTGACCACAGCTTCTACGCTGTTACTTGTGGCAGTGCCATCGGTGACTGTGTAGCTGAATTTGGCTGGGCCATTGAAGTTTGCGCTAGGCGTGAAGGTCACCGTGCCGTCTGTGTTCAACACGGGTGTGCCTCCAATAACGGGAGTCACTGAAGCAACTCTTAAGGTGTCACTGGTGTCTACATCCGTTGCGCTCGTGGTGAATGCCAATCTTGCGTAGGTGGTGGGCGCATCTTCTGTCGCGCTGAATGTGGTCCCTGGCGCCGAGAGAACAGGTGCGTCGTTGATGCCGGTGATGCGAACGTTCACGTCTTGGTTGACCGAATTAGTTCCATCGCTGGCGGAGATGGTGAAGACATCTACAACACTGGCGCCAGCACCTAAGAATTGCGTGGCTGAATTGGCTACGGTGTATTCGTAAGTCACATAAAAGTCTGTCCCGACTTTGTTCTCTGACAGCTTCGTTAGGCTCCCCTTGTTGAGAGTGGTGCCCACTTTGTTTACTGAGGTGAAGCTCAGCGTGCTTGAGTCTGCGTCGCTGAATTTAAGGGTAACAAATGACGTCAGATTGGGACTCGAACTGTCCTCTGTCACTTCTGCATTTGTGTACGAGACGATGGTTGGACTGGCCATGATGAACTCCCTGCTAAATCGTTATGTCCGACACATCAGCAAGATGTTTGGTCGGAGCTTTGCGTCTGGTGATTAAAAGCTATCAGCCTCAAAAATTTCATTGCATTTAGAAATTCAATCTCGCAATTTTTCGGAAGCACACGCTTGGTGTCATCTGCGATCGTTTTGCTAAAAAACACGCTCGGCACTGAACAAACTGATAAATATGAAAGCAGCCCCTTTAGAAGATACCTATGGGGGCATGGTTAAAACCATTCACGCTTGAGGGGTTTGGCGCGGTCTTTTTCTACCAAGTGCAGCATCGATCAGCCAACACATTCACACCACGTCGCTTGAGCGCAAGCAACCCTTCAGCAGCAGAAATGCCATGTGATTCAAGGGCTTAGCCAGCCTTTGCTGCATAGCCTCAAAACTTAACATCTTTGAGCCTGCGGATAGGTATGCCGCAGCGCGAGAAAAGAAAGTTTTGACATGACTTTGCTTCGCGTTGGCGCGATGCTTTTGATGCTGGTCTTGAGTGCTTGTGGCGGTGGCAATGACAGCCAGGCGCCCGTGCCGACGCAGCAGTTCGTCGATGGCATTTGGGAGGGCAAGCTGGGCGACAGTTCGGTGTTTGCCATCATCAATGCCAACCTCGACGGCACCAGTTCGGACGCGCATTTCGCCAAGACGGTGTCTGCGCCTCTTTACCCTTATGGCGGCACCTCGGCATACGATGTCTTGCAGGGTTTGATCAACGTACGGCAGAACCGTTTGAGTGGGAGTAGCTTCACTTACCAAGACGTGCAGGCCTTTGACGTTGAGACCGGTTACACCAACCGAGTGACCATGACAGGTTCTGCTACCCAAGGCCCCGGCGCAGTCAACGCGGATCAAATCTCAGGCAGCTATACCCAGCCGGTTTACCCCGTGGCTGTCGATAGTCCAATCACCTACGCCGACACATCCATGAGTTTGCGTGTGAGTCGGCAAAACCTCTATACCGCCAGTCTCACGAACATTCGCGGCACCTACAAGGGTGGCGTCAATGGTTCAACTTGGTCGATCACCATCAACGGCGGTGTGGTGGCAGGCTCCATCTCGGGGTGTGCGGTCATAGGCGGCGTGGGCGCGAAGCGACCCAACAGCAGCGCTTCTAGCAAAGCCTTGTACGAAGTAAATTTGGCCTTGGGTGGTAACTCACCTACGTGTACCCGTGGTGGCGTGCAGTACACCGGCTACGCCTATGTCAAATACGATGCGCTGGACCAGAAAACCGGTTTGCGTTTCATCGGGCACAGCACCAACGCCAGCACGGTACGCAAGGCCTCAGCCAGCCTCGTGTTGGATGGCGCTTTCATATCGGACATCAACCCTATACCCATACCGGTGCCCTCAGAGACGCAGGGTTTTTATGTGAGCACCGGTACGCTGCAACCCACGTTGTATGCAGTGGTATTGCCCAATGGGCAGTATTACTTTTACACGCCGAGCAGCATGGTTTTGTTTGGCCAGCTACAGCGTGACAGCACAAGCAGCGCTGTAGCCAGCAACAACGGTGTTTATTACAAACCTGCCGACAGCAGTTTCATGCCCGATGTGTACCTGGTGGGCGATGTGCGGGCGGACGTCGCAAACTCGCGAGTGTTCACGGGGTTTTTCAACTACAGCCCCTTGGCCCAGGATTTAAATCTCACACAGTTCTCGCTCAAGTTGGACCCCGCCCTGCGTTACACCCTGAGTCCTGCAGCTGCGCCAGACACCAGTATCACGTCCAGCGCAGTGGCGTTGGCGGGTAACTACAGCATGAACAATGGCTTCACCAGCAGCTTGATTTCATCGCTCGAACTCACGCAAGTGGGCGCCACCAACAATTACACCCTGACCGGCAATACCCAGTTCAGCGGCGTCGATGCAGATAACCAGCGTACTTGCGTCTTGTCGGGCAGCGTTAATCCATATACCTTGCCCGATGGGTCGACCAACACCACGCGCAATATTTACAGCGTGAATGCCTTGACCGTGAACAATTGTGCAAGCCGGGTGGAGCTGCAGTCTTTGGCGCCGCAATCTGGGGTTTTACTGGCCGAGTTCAATGCGGGAGCCAACACGGTTCGCGGGGTTCGACTGCTGACCTTTGGGTCTTTCCCTGGCAACACCACGGCACAGAATGTCTTCTTTGGCGTGAAGTGAAGCGAATCTTCCTGGGGTTTTTGTCACCCCAAGCACGTGACTCCACAAACATAAATTGCGCGCCTGGGCTTGCAACAAGCCCCCAAAAAAACGCCGGGTCTAGCCCGGCGTTATGTTATATACCTAACAATAAACCAAGACCATCAGTTCGCGTAAGGCGACTTCACAGAGAGGGGTGGCAGGTTTGGCTGGCCGCTGTAGGGGTCCATGAAGTAGCGCAGGTACATGCTGCCGGTGAACTGGCGGTAGTCACGCGCGTTGTCTAGCCCCAGCGAGCCGCCCACATAGAGCTGCGGGTGAATTTGGTATTCCGCTGCGCCACCGAAGGCATAGCCCAATCCAGTCACGCTTTGGCCGGTGTAGTAAGCCCTGTTGGCGGTGATGCCTGGCACCGTGCCGGCACCAGCGGCCACCGCGGCTGCGCCATTGGCTTGGCGCGCGGGGTCGGTGGGGAAGTAGGGCGAGGCGTCTTCGCTGAAGGTTTGCAGACCCAACGAGCCTTTGAGCTGGTAGCTGAACTTGTTCGAGCGTTGGCTCCACTCCACCGGCACACTGACCGAGAAGAAGCGTTGCGGGCTGAAGTAACCGCCTTGGCCGAAAGTGAAGTAGCGCAGGTTTTTTTCAAAGCCCAAGCCGGTGATGTTCACCCCGGTTTTGAAAGACGCGTTCGGGCCGGCGTCCATCTTCCAGTACATGCCACCACCACCCTCCAAGCGGGTGTTGTCAGCCACGTTCGAGCCGGTCAAGCTGTGCGCCGAGCCGTAGGTGTACAGGCCAAAGTTGCCGTTGTCCCACGACAAATCAAAGCGCCCGCCGGTGGAGGAGACCGCGCCCCAAACATCTCCGGTGCGCGCGTCTTTCACGCCGGCGAACGAGAGCAAGCTGTCGGTCATGGGCCGGCGCGACACATCCACCGTGAGGTTGGTGTTGTCGTTCACACCAAAGCGGTATTTCAGGCCGCCCATCACGTCGGTCTTCAAAAAGCCCACCGGCGTGGTGCCAATGTCGGCCTTGAGTTTGTCGGTTTCATACGCCACGCCAACCCCCACACCTGAAGCACTTTGGCTGCCGGGTGACAAGTTCGGGTTGTTCACACTTTGCTCAGGGCCAGCGCCAAAACGTGTGGCGGTCACGCTGTCAGGCGTGCCTGAAAACAGCGAGGTGGGGGTGACATTCAACGACACCTTGCTCTCGCCCGTGTCAAAACGCAGTGTGACCGGTGTTTGAATATCGGTCAGTTGCCCAAGGCCTGTTTCACCTTCGCGTGAACGCACCACCGTGCCCATGGTGAGGGTGGGAATACGGCCTTGCTGCAATTCATTCAAGTCATCCAGCGCCGTGCGAGGACGGTTCACAGGCGGCTGGCTTTCCATGCGCGGCGCAGCTGATTGGGCATACACCTGTGCTGGCGGATTCAGGTTAAAGCGCGGTGTAGCCAGGCGTGCATCACCCGACACGCGCGCATCGCCATAGCCAGGTGGGTATTCAATTGGGCTGAACTGCACCATGCCTGGGTAAGCATGGCTGCGGTCAAGCGAGAGGGCTGAATCTGGCAAGGCTTCCAAGTCCTGGCCCATGCTCACAGGCGGCAAGGTTTGCGGTGGTGTTGCTTGCGCGCGGCCTGCGGCGGGCGAGGTCACCGTGCTCACAGGCTGCACCACCAAGGGTACAGCCAGGTCGCTCGAGGGCATGAACACGCGTCGGTCTGACTTGACGGATGTCTGGCTAGGCACTTGGCTAGACATGTCATTTCGCGCAGCCTGGTTGCTCACTTTTGAAGAGTCGCTTACCGATGTTTTGCGCGTGCGTTTGGGCCGCTGTGTGTCGTCGGCCACCACCTGGCTTCGGTCTAGCGCCAAGGGTGCGGGCTGGTAAGTCGCACCCAGGTAATTGGCCGGTGTGGGTTTGGGTGCAGGGCCTGTGTCAGCGCGCAAGTAGCCCCCGCGAATCACCGCGCCATCGCTGGCCGGTGGCAAGGGCGGCACAGCCGTGAGGGATGAGGGCTCGGTGCGAGACGCGTTGGTGAACAAAGCGCTCACTTGCCCCAAAGGCGTGGCAGCGGGTAAGGCACCAGGCAGGTTTTTGTCCAGGGCCACACCAGTGGGCAACTTGGGCAGTTGCTCGCTGCGGTTGGTGAAAGGATTGAGTACCTTGGCTTGGGTGGCCACACCGGCTGCGGCGAGTTGTGCGTCGCGCAGTTGTTTTTCTGAGTTAACCGCTGCGGTGAAAAATTCAGTGGCCTTGGTGTTCTTGCCTTGGGCGCGGTACAGCCGCCCAATGGCGGTGAGCACCTCGGCGTTTTGCGGCTCGCGCGCCAAGGCCACTTGCAACGCGGACTCGGCGTAGCCGTACTCTTTGGCTGAAGTGGCCAAGGTGGCCGCTTGCAACAACAAGCCTGTGTTGTTGGGCTCGCGTTCAAGCAACTGGTTGTACAGCGCCAGGCCTTGGGCCGGGTTGTTGTTGGCCGCGTACATGCGCGCCAAGGCACCCACAGCGGTGGGGTCGTTGGGGCGCTCGGCCAAGATGGGGGCCAAGGTTTCGTAAGCGGTCGACAACTCGCCCGCTTCACGCAAAGCCTCGATTTGGCGCAAGGTATAACCAATGCGCAGGTCTTCATAGCCTTGGCGTTGCTGCGCTGTCATGGGCATGCTTTGCACTTGGCGCAGCACACCCGCTAGCTCAGCGTTTTGCTTGGTTTTGAACAGCACCGCGGCGTACTGCAAACGCAGGTTGGCATCGGGCTTGGTGGACTTGGCCAGCAACTGACGAATGGCCGCAATCGCGCGGCTGTTGTCGCCCAGGTCGGCATAGGTCAGCGCAACTTTGCCTTGCAGCTCAGCGTCTTCACTGGCAAAGGGTTCGGCGGCTTGCAACTTGCTCAAGGCTTCTTTGTTGCGGCCTTCTTGCGCCAGGGTCGAGGCTGCATCGGCCTGCACATGCACCCACACACGTTTGTAAAGCTTGGCCACATCGCTGGTGCGACGGCTTGTGGGCAACCTGTCAAGCGTGGCCAGTGCGCCGCTCCAGTCTTGCATTTCAGAGGCGAGCATGGCGTGCGCGTAAAGCGCTTCAGGTGCGTTGGGGGTGGCGTCGAGCAAACCATCCATGATGCCGCGTGCTTCATTGCGCGCGCCCATCTTCAGGTATTGGCGCGCCAACTCCAGACGTACCCAGGGGCTGTTGGGGTCGTTGACCAAAGCTTGGTCTAAGGCGGTGCGGGCTGCCGCATCGTCACCACGCGCCGCAGCGGCTTTGGCAATGCCCAGGGCTTGGTTGGCGCGCAGTGAACCCATGGCGCCGATGCGCTCTTGTTGGCTCGCACTCATGCTGTCGACTATGCGCAGCGCTTCTTCGGGCTTGTTGTTTTGTGAAAGCACGTTCACCAGCCCGCGCAAGGCGTCTGGGTTTTCGGGTTGACGCGCGATCACCCGGCGGTAAGCGGCTTCAGCCGCATCGAGCTGCGAGAGCTCGGCATAGGTGTTGGCCAGATCGTTCTCGGCCGTCACATCCTTGGGGTTGAGCTTGATGGCTTGCTGCAATTTTTGTAGCGACAACTCCATATTGCCATTGGTCCGCGCTGTGGCTGCTTCATTGACCAAAGCCCAGTAACTGGCGGTGTCCAGGGTGGGCTTCCAGCGGCTGTTGTTTTTGCTGGCGCGTTTGAGCAGGTCACGCGCTGCGATGAAATTTTCTTCGCGCATGCGCACAATGCCCATGCCACCCAGAGCGTCGCTGTCTTCAGGGCGCTCTTGCAAAATGGCGGTGAACTCGGCTTGTGCCTTCTCGGTCTGGCCTGCGTCCAGCAAATCAAGCGCGGCTTGGCTACGTTTGCGGATCGGGTCGTTGGCCACCGCTTCCACGCTGCGGGTGCTGCGTGTTTGTTGCTCCATGTCGCTCAAGCGTTCACGCACTTCGGTGTCGTTTGGGAACTGGCGCAGGTAGTCTTTGTAAAGCGGCACATAGCTGCTGCGACCGCTGGTCCACACCAACGCTTTTTTCCAACTTTCGGTGGCTGCTGCGCCCACGCTGGGGTTGCTGCTCAAGCGGCTGAGCAGGTTGATGCCATCGCGCCGCGAGCTTTCGCGGTAGGTCAGGTGCTGCCCCAGGGCCAATTGCACATTGGGGTCGCCGGGTTGTTCACGGGCTAGTTGTTCCAAACCTGCGCGTGCTTTGTCCCAACCTTGTGAGCTGCCGCCCAGGGTTTGGTAATACTCCAGCGCCACGGCACCCTTGGGTGCATTGCCCAAGGTGCTTTGGTAAGAGGCCACCGCTTCTTCGGTTTTGCCTGAGCGCGCCAGTTCGCGTGCGTTCTTCAGCCCACCATTGTTCTTAAGCAAGTTGATCGAGGCTTGCGCGTTGTTCAGTGCCGGGTGGTTGGGGCTGATGCTCTTGAGCTTGGCCAGGTAGTTGTCGGCCTGGTCAAAACGTTTTTGGTCGGCCTCGGCCACGGCCATGCCGCCCAGAGCATCGGGCTGGGTGGGGTTGATCTTGAGCAGCTTGCGCCACGCTTCAGCCGCGCGTTGTGCGTCGCCGCGCGATTGCCAATACTGGCCTTGCTCGATGAGGGTGCGTGTGGCGTCTTGCGCGTGAACGGCTGGCACACTGAGGGCCGCCATCAGGCTCATGGCTAGCGTTTTGTTTTGGTGGCGCATGCCTTCTCCCAACTGGTCAACAATCTGCCCGAAGGCTCGAACGAATAACGTTTCTCTGCAAAGCCAGTGCCAAACAGGCACAAGGCGTGGTCGTAGTAGCTCAAGGCGTAGGCCTTGTCTTTGAGTTCAGCCTGCACACGCAGGTGCTGCTGCGTGGCTGTATTTTTTCTGTTCTGGCTCATCAGTAAGGGCAAAACAGCAGCTGAAAAACCCACAGGCCCAGTGCCGTTGACCACACCTGTGGCCACCTGCACTTTTTCTGGAGGCACGCGAGCCGCTTCGGTTTGCAGGGCCATGCCTTGCAGGCTTTTTTGAACAGATGAAGCGCTTGGGTCTTGGGCAGACATCAAGCCTGCCCACAGGTAGCAGCGAATGGCGTCGTAACTTCCTAGGTCACCAAACTGCGGGTCGGCCACAAAGCGGCCTTCGTTCGGCCCCGTTTGTTGCCAGGCCACCCAGTCCGCCGTATAGCCAAATGGCGTGCTCTCACGCAGCATGCGCACGGTGTTGTTGGCAATCTCACGCCAAGGCCCAACAATTTCAAACGCTGAGAGCCTGCGCAGCACCGACAAGGGCAAATAGCTGGGGTTGAGGCGCCAGAGTTTTTGCTCGGGCATGTGAAACCCCACGGGTGCGGGCATGAGCATGGCGCCCAGGCCTGGCAGGTGCATCACTTCATCCACCGAGATGCGTGCCAACAGCACACGTGCTTGGTCTTGGTAGGCGGGTTTGTTCCACAGGCGCGCGGCTTCCAGCAAGGCATAAGCCATCCAGAGGTCGGCGTCCGAAGCGGGGTTGTAGTCCAGCACACCCCAACTGCCGTCTTGGCGCATGCCCCATTGCCAGGCAGGCAAGCGGCTGGAAATATCGCCCCCGGCCAGGTTCACAACGGCCCAACGCCACATGGCTTCAAAGCGTTCAGGGCGATTGGCAATGAGCGCAAACACCATGCCGTAGGCTTGGCCTTCGGAGGTGCTTTGCATGGGAGGCGTGCTGATGTCGATCACGCGCCCGTCGTCTTGCACACAGCGCTGCAAAAACGCTTCAAACAAAGGCCAGGCCGCAGGCGGGCAGCTCGCGGCATGGCTGGGCGTAGCCGCCCACCAAGCGGCGCTGCTGGCCAGTGTGCTGGCCACACCTTGCAGCCAGCGACGCCGGTTCAGCCCTGGCACGTCACAGTGCTTCATGGTGTTCAAAGTGTGTCGGGCAAGCGGCGTGTTGCGCGTGAACGCAGCGAGAGGTAGAAGATGGCGGCAAGCAACAAGGCCCCACCGACCTGCATGGCCATCAGCAACAACGGATTGCGCGAGAAGAACCACTGCACATAGGTCCATGGGTCGAGCTTGCCCACGTGATAGGTCGGCTCGCTGATCAAGCTCTCCACGTTCTTGCCACGCACCACCGCCATACCGCCTTGGATGTTGCGCAGCATGTCAGGGTCTTGCAGCGCGGTGATGACCTGGGCCAAGCCCTCAGGGGTGTTGGCCGAGATTTGCACCACGCTGCGGCCCGGTGAGATGGGCGACTCATAACCCACCAACACACCGTCGGTGCCTTTGGTGTTGAAACTCACTTCGGCCTTGGCGGCTTGCGCATGTGCAGGTGCCAGGTTGTCCCACCAGTTCATCAGGCCGCGGCTCATGTCAGAGAGCTTGAAGCGGCGGCTTTGCGGCTCCATGGCTGTTGCGCTGTTTTTGCTCCAAGCAGCCAAAAGCGGCTGGGTGCTGGCGGTGCCGATGACCACCAGGTCTTTGTCTTTGAGCTGCTGGGTTTGCGCGGCAGTGGCCAAGGTCACCGCGGTGCCGGGGTAGCCAGTAGCCCGACCAAACAGACCCATCACATTCAGGTAAGCGTTGTAGTCCGACAGCGCAGGTTTTTCGGGCAACACGATGGCGGTTTGCGACAAGTCCGCCATGCGGGTGAACGGAAAACCGGCATTGCCAAAGGCCGCCAAGTTGGGCATGGCGATGAAGTGCGAGAAGCCCGAGATGTCCACGGTGGACTCTGCTTCGATGGTGCTGCGCACATTGTCCAACGCGTCTTC
>CANGLW010000008.1 GCA_947454955.1 Comamonadaceae bacterium | reverse complement strand
GTGGGGAACACCGGCGCGTCCTTCCAGGCCTTCATGGGGTAGATGACAAAGAGCACCGCCAGCGGCACCAACCACACCCACGAGGCACTGCCACTCAAGCCGCCTTCTAAGCCGCTGCTGAGCATCCACGACAGCGGAAAGCCCAAGCCGGTCACCAAGCGGCGCCAAATGCGCTGCTGCATCAGGCTCATCACCACGCCCACCGCAATGGGCAAGGCCAGCGACCACAGCGAGCTGTAACCGTTGCGCAAGCCGATGTGCAAGCTCCAGGCCAAGGCCCAGGTGAGCAAGGCAGGCAGCGGCCAGGTGTTAGACATGGCGCACGCTCAATGGCTTCAATGCGCGGTGCCGCGCAGGCGGTCAATCAGGCCATTGAGTTCATCCAGCGAGCCAAAGGAGATGCTGAGTTCGCCCATCTCTTCAATGCGGCTACCGCGCTTGACGCGTTTTTTCACCCGCACCTCCACCTCGGCCATCAGCATGTCGGAGAGTTCTTCTTCCACACGCTTCAAGTCACGCGATTTTTCTTTCTTCGGTTTTTGCGGGATGAGCGCGAACTCGGCACTGAGTTTTTTCACCAGACTTTCCGCCTCGCGCACCGAGAGTTTTTTCGCGGTGATCTGGTTCGCCGCGGTGATTTGCGCAGCGCGGTCCAACGCCAAGAGCGCACGCGCGTGGCCCATGTCCAGGTCGCCGGCCATCAACATGGTTTGCACCGGGTCAGCCAAGTTCAGCAAGCGCAGCAGGTTGCTTGCCGCACTGCGCGAGCGGCCCACCGCTTGCGACACCTGCTCGTGGGTGAGGCCGAATTCTTTGATAAGGCGGCTCAAGCCCTGCGCTTCTTCCAGCGGGTTCAAGTCTTCGCGCTGGATGTTTTCAATCAGCGCCATGGCCGCGGCCGATTCGTTGGGCACCTCGCGCACCAGCACCGGCACGCGGTCCAGGCCAGCCAATTTGGCCGCACGGAAACGACGCTCACCCGCAATGATCTCGTACAAAGGTTCTGTGCGCGCAGATGCCGCTGCATCGGGCTGTTTTGCTCTCATTTTGAGAGCATCGTCCTCGCTCAAACGACGCACCAAAATCGGCTGCATGATGCCTTGCACCTTGATGGACTCGGCCAGCTCATACAGCGCGCCTTCGTCCATGCGGGTGCGCGGCTGATAAACGCCGGGCACCATGTCGAGTAACAGTAATTCATTGGGCGCGCCGCTCACCACAGCGGGAGCCTCAACAGCATCAGCCACGGTGGGGCCCAGCAGTGCCTCCAAACCGCGTCCCAAGCCTTTGGGTTTTTTAGTGACCATGGGTTTCCTCTTTCATGCACAGCGTGTGCAAATGTTCTGTGTGGGTGTGATGTTGCGTGCCCCAGGCGCGAGCCCATGTGGCGTGGTGTGTCATGTCTGCTGATTCAGCGCTGCTCAGCAGCGTGGCCGCAAACGGCAAAGGGCGCAGCTCGATGCGCTGCCAACTGGGCAACTGGGCTTGCAACTCAGGCGCGTGCAAGTCCAGCGGGTCGATGAGCAGCGCGCTTTGAACCGCTTGCGCATGTGGTGTGAATTGCGCCCACGAGGCCACCAGCCAACAGGCAAGCCCATGCGCCACCAGCTGCACCTGATCCTCAGCGGCCAGCACCGCGTTTTCCAGTTGCATGAGCCAGTCGCCACGCAGTGGTCGCGCCCAGTCGTGTTGCTCCACCACGCGCGCGCCCTGCGCCGCCCAAGCTTGGGGTGCAGCACGGTGCAAACCGGGGAGCAACAAAATTTGGGGCGAGCTCATGCTATGAAATCAATAGCAAATGATGATTGGGCTAATTGGGCTCAGGCCGGTTATCGTCATGAAACTCTTAGGCTGCGGTAGCCGGCGTGGGCATGGCCTGGATGCGCGCCACCATCTCTTGCGCAAAGGCCACAAAGGCTTGCGCGCCTTTGGATGAGGGGTCAAACACCACACCGGGCAGGCCGTAACTCGGTGCTTCGGCCAGGCGCACATTGCGCGGAATCACGGTGTTGAACACCTTGTCGCCAAAGTGGGCCTTGAGCTGTTCGCTCACCTGCTGCTGCAAGGTGATGCGCGGGTCAAACATGACGCGCAGCAGACCGATCAATTGCAGCTCGCGGTTGAGGTTGGCGTGCACCTGCTTGATGGTGTTGACCAAATCGGTCAGGCCTTCGAGGGCGAAGTACTCGCACTGCATGGGCACGATCACCCCGTGCGCCGAACACAAGCCGTTGAGGGTGAGCATGGAGAGCGACGGCGGGCAGTCGATCAGCACAAAGTCATACTGGTCGGCCACCTCGGCAATGGCTTGCTTGAGGCGCTTTTCGCGGCGCTCGAGCTCGACCAACTCCACCTCGGCACCGGCCAATTCGCGGTTGGCGCCCAGCACGTCGTAAGCGCAGTCGCCCAGCTTGTCGCTGCGGCTGCGGGCCTCGGCAATGCTGGCCGACTCCAGGAGCACGTCGTACACATTGAGTTCGAGCGCGCGCTTGTCGATGCCCGACCCCATGGTGGCGTTGCCCTGGGGGTCCAGGTCGACCAGCAGCACCCGCTGCCCCACCTTGGCCAGCCCAGCAGCCAGGTTGACCGCGGTGGTGGTTTTACCCACCCCGCCCTTTTGGTTGGCCACGCAGAAAATTTTTGCCATGCTCTACCTCTTTCAATCACCGGCTCACCAGCCGCAGCCCAAAACCAATCAGACACAAACCGGCGAGTTTTTCCAACCAACGGCCCACCCAGGGGCTGGCCTTCATGCGTTGTGCCAAACCTTTGACCAGCAGCACCAGCGTCAAGCCATAGCCGAAAGTGAGCACCGCGATGGTGGCCGCCATGGCGATGAAGGTCACCGCACCTTGGTGGGTCTGCGGGTTCACAAACAGGGGGAAGAAGGCCATGTAAAACACGATCGCCTTGGGGTTGAGCAAGGTGATGAAAAAAGCCTGGCGCAAATACTGCCCCATGCGGATGTTGAGCACCGGCGCGTCACCGGGTTTAGCCAACAACATCTTGGCACCGAGCCAAGCCAGGTAAGCAGCGCCGAGCCACTGCACCAAGTGGAAAGCGCTGGGGTAAGCCGCCAACAGGGCCGACACGCCGGCCACCGCCATCCACAGCAAAGCCTGGTCGCCCAAAATCACCCCGAAGGTGGCCGCCAAACCGCCGCGCACCCCGCCCTTGCCGGTGGAGGTGATCAGCGCCAAATTACCGGGGCCGGGAATCAACAAAAAAAGGAGGACTGCCGCCACAAAAGCGCCGTAGTCTGCAATGCCGAACATGGGTGGTGGGTACCAGGGAATCTCAGAGTGTGGCCATAAGTTTACGCCACTTGTTGTGTGGGCCTGTTTTTGCGGCTTGTACAGGCTTTGAAATGAAGGTTTGAGCCGTGGTTTTGCTTGAAAAATGAGGGGGTTTCAGAGCGTAAAGCCAGCTTGCGTGTTGTGTGAGGCGCTCGCGCAGAACCTGCTTGATCGAGGCCAGTGCAAGTCTGACGACACAGGCCAGACACCGCCAACCCGCCCAAACCAAGTCGCCTGTCCGTCAATTAGCCGCTATGGCTTTGAGGGCTCAAGGGTTTGAGCCAAAGCAAACAGCGCTCGGCATCCAGCCCAGGCACCTGCAGTTGTTCCACGTGAAACACATCCACACTAGAGAGCTGGGCAATCTCGTCAGCCGGGTGCTTGCCCTTCATGGCCATCCACACCCCACCCTCGGCCAGCGCACCGCGCGACCAGGTGGTGAAGTCTTTGAGCGAGGCGAAAGCGCGGCTGGAAATCACGTCAAAGCCCGAGCCCAAACTCTCCACCCGCGCATGGATGCCTTGCAGGTTAGGCAGCTTCAAAGTCAGGGCCGCCTGTTGAATGAAGGCGGCCTTCTTGGCCACCGTGTCCACACAACTCACCGCCACTTCCGGGCAGCAAATGGCGATGACCACACCTGGCAAGCCCGCACCCGAGCCCACGTCGAGCAGGCGGCATAAAGGTGAGGTCTTAGGTGCAGAGTTGGTTGCTGCAACCCCCTGACCTACCCAACCCGCCTTGCGCTCGGCCAAGTGGCGGCGCAGGGGCGCAATGACCGAGAGGCTATCCAGCAGATGATGGGTGAGCATCTCGTCCGGGTTACGCACCGCGGTGAGGTTGTACACCTTGTTCCATTTTTGGATCAGGCGCAGGTATTCCAGCAATTGGGCGATTTGCTCGCCACTCAGGTTCAGGTCCAAGTCACTCAGTCCGCGCGCCAGGGTCATGCCGCCTTGGCCGTCGCCACCACCTTGGCTTCCCAGGCTACCCGAGGCAAAACCACCCATCGCCATGCTCAAGCCACCTCTTCCAGCGTTTTGGCAAAACCTTTGAAGCCACCTTTTTTCAGGTAAATCATCAGCAAAGAAATGGTGGCCGGGGTGATGCCCGAGATGCGTGAGGCCAGGCCCAGGGTTTCAGGGCGGTGCTTTTGCAGTTTCTGCCGCGCCTCAATGGACAGCGCAGTGACTTGCATGTAATCCAGATCAGCCGGGAGCTTCATGCCTTCGAGGTGAGCGGCGCGCTGCACCTCGTCTTTTTGGCGATCGATGTAGCCCGAGTACTTGGCGGCAATTTCAACTTGCTCCACCACCGGGGCGTACAAGTCGCCCAATGTTTCACGTGAAACAGCCACAAGCTGCTCGTCTGTATTGGGCGCAAAACGCCCCTCTTCCAAAGACATCAAGCCGGGGTAGCTCACGTCCGGGCGGCGCAGCAGGTCAAACAGGTTGTATTCGTGGTCAATGGTTTTACCCAGCACCCGCTCAGCCTCCGTGGCGGACACATTGCGCGGGTTCACCCAAGTGGATTTAAGACGCTCTGTTTCACGTGAAACAGCGTCGCGCTTGCGGCAAAACGCCTCCCAGCGCGCATCGTCCACCAGGCCCAGCTGGCGGCCCACTTCGGTCAGACGCATGTCGGCGTTGTCTTCGCGAAGCTGCAGGCGGAACTCCGCGCGGCTGGTGAACATGCGGTAAGGCTCGGTCACGCCCTTGGTGATCAGGTCGTCCACCAACACGCCCAGGTAGGCTTCGTCGCGGCGCGGCAGCCAGGCGTCGCCCGTGTACACGCACGACCCGGCTGCACTGGCCGCTGCCATGGCTGAGGCACTGCTGGTGGCGCCTTGCGCATCAGCCGCAGACAAGCCACCTCCTGACAACATGGCGCGCACCTGCAGCGCTGCGTTCACCCCGGCAAACAAGCCCTGGGCCGCGGCCTCTTCGTAACCGGTGGTGCCATTGATTTGCCCGGCAAAAAACAACCCTCCAATTTGGCGCGTCTCAAAGCTGCTTTTGAGCGAGCGCGGGTCAAAGTAGTCGTACTCAATGGCATAGCCCGGGCGCAAAATGTGCGCGTTTTCCAGGCCCGCCATGCTGCGCACGAGCGCCAGCTGAATGTCAAATGGCAGGCTGGTGGAGATGCCGTTGGGGTAGAACTCGTGGGTGGTCAGGCCCTCGGGCTCCAAGAAAATTTGGTGGCTGTCCTTGTCGGCAAAGCGGTTGATTTTGTCTTCCACGCTGGGACAATAGCGCGGCCCCACGCCTTCAATCTTGCCGGTGAACATGGGACTGCGGTCGAAGCCGGAGCGGATGATCTCGTGCGTGCGCTCGTTGGTGTGGGTGATCCAGCAGGGCATTTGCTGCGGGTGCATGGCCGCACGGCCCATGAAACTGAACACCGGCATCTCCGGGCTCATGCCACCGGGCATGCCGTCGCCCGGTTGCTCGATACATTTGGAAAAATCGATGCTGCGCCCGTCTATGCGCGGCGGCGTGCCGGTTTTCAGGCGGCCCTGTGGCAGCTGCAACTCTTTCAAGCGCGCGCTCAGGCTCACCGCCGGCGGATCTCCCGCACGGCCGGCCGAGTAGTTGTTCAGGCCCACATGGATCTTGCCGTCCAAAAACGTACCAGCCGTCAACACCACGGTGCGGCTGCGAAAGCGCACGCCCACTTGCGTGACCGCGCCCACCACCCGCTCGCCCTGGCCATCGCTCTCGACCATCAGGTCGTCCACCGCCTGCTGGAAGAGCCACAAATTGGGCTGGTTTTCCAGGCGGTGACGGATGGCGGCCTTGTACAACACGCGGTCAGCCTGGGCGCGGGTGGCGCGCACAGCCGGGCCTTTGGAGCTGTTCAAAATACGGAACTGGATGCCACCCTCGTCGGTGGCGATGCCCATGGCGCCGCCCAGCGCATCCACCTCTTTGACCAGGTGGCCCTTGCCGATGCCACCAATGGAGGGGTTGCAGCTCATCTGGCCCAGGGTTTCGATGTTGTGCGAGAGCAGCAAGGTTTTGCAGCCCATGCGCGCCGCGGCCAGGGCAGCCTCGGTCCCGGCATGGCCGCCGCCGACAACAATCACATCAAAAACTTGGGGGTAGAGCATAGGGGTCGCATCAAGGCAGAACGCTAACAAGCGCTCAAAGGCGTGATTTTACCGAAGCTGCGCCCTTTTTGTGCGCACGCCCCGGCTCCGTCATGGTCAAATCAGGCCTCAAGCCCCGAAAATCATGACAAAAAAGCTACAAAATTGATAGCAAACACCTTGCCGCATGCATCTGACGTGACACCCCCCATGAGCACACCAGCTGTTGCGTGCCGAACTGCTTGTGGTGCGTGCTGCACCGCGCCCAGCATCTCCAGCCCCATCCCGCCGCAGCGCGACGAACAAGGCCGCGTGGTGAGCGCAGGCCTGCCCCAGGGCAAACCTGCGGGGCAGCCATGCGTTCACCTGGACGAAGCCCTGCGCTGCCGCATCTTCACCCAGGTCGACCGACCGGCGGTGTGCGCAGGCTTGCAACCCTCCCAAGAGATGTGTGGCGACACGACGGCACAGGCCATGCTGTTTTTGCAGCGGCTCGAGCAAGCCACCGCGCCTTAAGGGCCGTCAAACGCTAAGCCACCCAAGAGACACCCTGCGGGTGCGCAAGCAGGCACAATGAAGAAAAAAGGAGACCTCATGCACAACGTCAAAGATCAAGTGAGCGCTGAAGAATGGGCGCTGCGCTGCGAGCTCGCGGCCTGCTATCGCTTAGCGGCCCTGTACGGCTGGACCGACCTGGTGTTCACCCACATCAGCGCGCGCATTCCCGGGCCGGAGCACCATTTCCTCATCAACCCCTACGGTTTGATGTTCGATGAAATCACGGCCTCAAGCCTGGTGAAGGTGGACCAGGACTGCAACAAGCTGCTGGACTCGCCCTACCCCGTCAACCCGGCTGGTTTTGTGATTCACAGCGCCATCCACAGCGTGCGCGAAGACGCCAACTGCGTGCTGCACACCCACACCCGCGCGGGCGTGGCAGTGAGCGCGCAAAAGTGCGGCGTGCTGCCCATCAGCCAACAGTCCACCTTTGTGCTGAGTTCACTGGCCTATCACGACTACGAGGGTGTGGCCCTGCGCGACGAGGAAAAGCCACGGCTGCAGTCTGACCTGGGGCACGCCAACTACCTGATGCTGCGCAACCACGGCTTGCTGACCGTGGGCAAAACCATCCCCGATGCGTTTTTGAACATGTACATTTTTGAAAACACCTGCCGCATTCAGGTGGACGCGCAAACTGGCGGCGAGCTGGTGCAGGTGAACCCCGAGATCCTCAAGGGCATGCAACAGGTGATGAAAACCGCCACCGCCGGTCAAGGCGCTTCCTTAGCCTGGCCGGCTTTGCTGCGCAAGCTCGCACGCGAGAACCCGGGGCACGATGTTTAAGCTATGATTTTCATAGCTGCAATATCAATTTAAACAAGGCCCAAAGCCCGTTTTGATGCAAAATCCGGCGGGCTTCAGTGTTCGTCGGCGGCCCACAGCTGGTGTGCATCCACCAGTAAACGGGTGATGGCTTCGAGCGCGTCCCAACGCGCGGCTTGTGCGGTCAGGCTGGCCTCTAAAGCGTTACGCCGCGCCTGCAACGATTCGGTCAGACTCACCTCGCCCAGCGCATAAGCCTTGGTGGCGAGTTGCGCCACTTGCGCCATGGCTTGCTGCACCGCCTGCTGGCGCTCCCACACGCTGCGGGTGTGTCGGGTTTGCAGCACCGCGCGTTGCGCCGCGGCTTCCACCTTTTGACGCGTTAAAGCCAAACGCTGCTCGGCTGCATCGGCCTGGGCTTGTGCAGCGCGCGCATCCGCAGCCCGCAAAGCACCCGAAATAGGCACGGTGATGTACAAGCCCACCACGTTCTCAGCGCCGCCACGTTCGCGCGCGGCACGCACACCCACCAAGGGGTCGGGACGGGTGTCAAGTTGCGCACGTTGCGCGGCCAAGCGCGCCACTTGCGCTTCGGCCTCGGCCAATTCCAGTTCATGGTTGTCGGCCATGATGCGCTGCAGCCAAACCGCATCGGCCTCAGGCATCGCAGGCGGGCTGGTAGAAAAAGTAGCAGCCAAAGCAGACGCCGCATCGCTCAACTGCAAGGCCTCCAAAGCCAAGCCCGGGTAACGCAAGCGCAGCTCTTGCAGCATCACCTCCAGGCGACCGCGGGCTTGTTGCTCGGCGCCTTGCGCGCGCTCTGATTCCGCGCGGGCCATCATCTCGTCCAAGCGCGGGGCATCGCCCGCTTTCACGCGGCGCTGGGCCACGCGCAGCTGGTCGGCCGCTAGAACAGTTTGCTGGGCGAGCACCTGCACGCTGGCGCGCGCGCGTTGTGCTTCGAACCAGGCTTGCACCAAGGTGCGCACCGTCTCATGCCAGGTGTCGGCGTAGCTCATCTGGCCCGCGTTCACACCCATCTCGCCCAAGGCTTTGTCGGTCTGGCCTTTGCGGCCAAAGCGCATGCCGCGCTCCAGGGCCACATCGGTCTCAAAAAACTTGTCGCCGACCGCGTCGCTGCGCTGTTGCGCGCCGGCTTTGAAGGCCCATTCATGCACACCCGCTTGCAAACGTTGCGCGCGGGCTTGCGCCAGTTCCACGCCCGCCTTGGCAGCCAACAAGGGGGGTAAGGCCGCAATCACCTCGCGGGTGGCTGCCACCGGTGGCAGAGACAGCGCGGGCAAGATAGCGGAAATTTGTTGGTCCAACACCGGTGCGTGGTCGGCGTGGGTGGCCGCGTGCACTGCACTGGCAGGCAAGGACGCAGAAGCCGCAGAAACAGGCGGCACGCCATTGAGCGCTGCAGGCCCCATGGCCAGGGCACTCCAAGCACCAGCCAAGCCACAAGCCAACACAACAGCAGTTTTCATGAGCGACGCACCCCGTAGCGTTGGAACATCATGGGCAACAGCACCAGCGTGAGTGCGGTGGCGCTGAACAAGCCACCCATCACCACCACCGCCAGGGGCCGCTGCACTTCCGAGCCTGGGCCGGTGGCCAGCAACAAGGGGATCAAACCCAGCGCGGTGATGCTTGCGGTCATCAGCACCGGGCGCAGGCGGCGCACCGCACCTGCGCGCACGACCTCCGCCAGTGGCATGCCTTCGCTGAGCAGTTGGTTAAAGCCCGTCACCAGCACCAAGCCGTTGAGCACCGCCATGCCCATGAGCGCGATGAAACCCACCGAGGCCGGCACCGACACATACTCACCTGCCAGGGCCAGCGCCAACACACCGCCCACCAAAGCAAAAGGCACATTGGCCAGCACCAGCAAAGCCTGGCGCAAACTGCCCAGGGTGATGAACAAAATCAGCACAATCAAGGCCAGCACCACCGGCACCACCAGCATCAAACGTGCGGCCGCACGTTGCTGGTTTTCGAACTGCCCGCCCCAGGCCAGGCGCACACCGGGGGGCAGCTTGACCTGTTGCGCCACCGCGGCTTTGGCCTCGTCCACAAAACCCACCAGGTCGCGGTCGCGCACATTGGCACGCACCACCGCCATGCGCGACGAGCCTTCGCGGTCGATACGCACAGGCCCCTCGCTCACCTCCAGCTTGGCCACACTGCTCAGCGCGATCGACTGACCATCCGCCAAAGGTAGTTGCAGTTGCGCGAACAAGGCAGGCGTCAAGCGCAGGGTCTCGGGGCCGCGCACGATCAGCGGCACACGCTTGCCCTCGACCATCACAATGCCCACCGGGCGACCTTCAATCAGCGCGCGCAAATCGTTTTGAATGTGTTCCACCGACAAACCCAAACGCCCGGCGGCCACGCGGTCGATGCTGACCTGCACATACTGCAAGCCTTCGGTCTTGACGGTGATCACCTCTTCGCTGCCGCGCAAGCCTTGCAGCACCTGCACGATCTGTTCAGCGAGTCGGTTGAGGGTGGCCGGGTCGTTGCCGAAAATTTTCACCGCCAAGTCGCCACGCACACCCGACAACATCTCGGCGGTGCGCATCTCAATAGGCTGGGTGAAGCTGATGTTCAAGCCCTGCACATCGGAGAGCACGCGGCGGATCTCATCGACCAGCGCCTCTTTGGTGGCAAAGCGCCAGGTGGACGGCGGGTTGAGCACCATGAAGCCGTCGCTGTCTTGAAAGCCCATCGCATCCAGGCCAATCTCATCCGCACCCACGCGGGTGACCATGCTCTTCACTTCGGGCACGGCCGCCAAAATCTTTTTTTGTAGCGCCATGTCTTGCAACAACGAGGCTTCCAGCGTGATGTCCGGGTCTTTTTCCACCTGCATGATGATGTCGCCTTCATCCAGCGTGGGCATGAAGGACTTGCCCGCAAAAGCAAACACCACCGCGGCCAAGACCAACAACAACACGGCGCCCACCACCACCGCGCGCGTGTGATCCAGCGCGATATTGAGCACGCGTGCGTAACGCTGCTCCAGCCAGGTCACCAAGCGCGGTGAGGCGTGCGAGCCGCTTTTGAGCATGAGCGAAGCCAGCGCAGGAATGACGGTGAAGGACAAGAGCAGCGAAACACCCAGCGCAAACACGATCGTCAACGCCACGGGCGAGAACAGCTTGCCCTCCAGCCCCTGCAGGGTGAGCAGCGGCACAAACACCATGATGATGATGGCCATGCCCGCCGCCACCGGCACCGCCACCTCTTGCGTGGCATGCAGCACATCGCTGAGTTGCAACTCGGCTTTGGCCGCGCGGGTTTGCAGGTTCTCCACCACCACCACCGCGGCGTCCACCAGCAAACCAATGGCGATCGACAAGCCACCGAGCGACATCAAATTGGCGGTGAGGTGAAACACATCCATCAACACAAAGGTGCCCAGCGCCGAGAGCGGCAAGATGACCGCCACCACCAGGGCGGCGCGCCAGCTGCCCAGGAACAGCAGCAACAAGCCCAGCACCAAAACGATCGCTTCCATCAGCGCTTTGGACACCGTGCCCACCGCGCGGTCCACCAACTCGCCGCGGTTGTACGACACCTGGATGGACAAGCCCGGCGGCAGGGTTTTGCCAATCGCCTCCAAACGCGCCGTGACCTCGCGCACCACCTTTTGCGCATTCGCACCGCGCAGGCCCAGCACCAAGCCCTGCACCGCTTCGGCCTTGCCGTCTTTGGTGACCGCGCCATAACGCGTGAGGCTGCCCATGCGCACCTGCGCCACATCGCCCACACGCACCGCTTGGCCATCGCGGGTGGTGATGGCCATGGCGCGCACATCATCAAGGTCGCGCACGCTGCCGTCGCTGCGCACCAGCAAGGACGTGTCGCCACTGCTCAAGCGGCCCGCGCCATCGTTGCGGTTGTTCGCTGCCAGCGCAGTTTGCAGTTGCTCTAGAGAAATGCGGCGCGCGGCCAGGGCTGCGGGGTCAGGCACCACCTCAAACGCGCGTGCATAACCGCCCAGGGTGTTGATGTCAGCCACACCGGGGATGCTGCGCAGCTGCGGGCGGATGACCGTCTCAAGCACCGTGCGGCGGTCCACCAGGGGCACATCGCCCTCCACGGTGAACATGAACATCTCGCCCAGCGGCGTGGTGATGGGCGCTAAGCCGCCTGACAGACCCGGGGGCAGGTCTTGCATGACGGTGCTCAAGCGCTCGTTGACCTGCGCGCGCGCCCAGTAAATGTCGGTGCCGTCGGCAAAGTCCAGGGTGATGTCGGCAATGCCGTACTTGCTTTGCGAACGCAAAATGGTTTGCTTGGGCAGGCCCAGGAGCTCTTGCTCGATAGGAATCACCACCCGCGACTCGACCTCGCCCGGCGTCATGCCCGGGGCCTTGAGGATGATCTTGACCTGCGTGGTCGACACATCCGGGAACGCGTCAATCGGCAGGTCTTTGAACGCCAACCAACCCGCCACCACCAAACCCAGCGTGGCCACCAACACCAGCAAGCGCTGGCGCAGCGAGATGCCGATCAAGGCCTGCAACATCACGGCTTGGCGCGCTGCCAGCGCAGGCGCACAAACTGGTTGATGCGCAAGCAGTTCTCAGCCGCGGTGAGCTCGGCGCGGGCCATCAGGTTTTGGGTGGCGCTGCTGAGTTGCGGCGAGATCGCGCTCACACGCGCGGGCTTGTTGCAGCCCTCGACCGTCAAGACATCACCCACACGCAAGCCCGCCAATTGCGTGGCCGGCGCTTGGAATTCAATCGCCAGTTTGTCAGCTCGGCCCAGACGCACCAAGGGGCTGCCCGCCTCCAGACGCTGGCCGGGGCTGGCGATTTGCTCCAACACCGTGCCACCGGTCGGTGCGGTGATGTCCAGCGATGGCGACAAAGGTTCGTTGCTGCCTTGCAAACGCGCCTCGGCCACACCCGCCAGCTTCAAAGCCTGTCGGCGCTCTTGTGCAGCAAGGTCAGCAGTTTGGGCTTGTGCCTGGGATTCGTTGCGGCGCTGCGCGGCGATGATGCCGTCGTTGAAAAGCTCTTCGTCACGCTGGGCCTTGGCACGTGCCAGGCTGGCTTGTGAGGCGGCGGCGCGCCACTCGCGCTGCATGTCAGCCAGCTGCGGGCTCAAGATGCGCGCCACCGGCTGCCCGGCTTTGACCACGCTCATGGGCGAGACCAGCACCGCCTGCACCACACCCGCCAGGGGCATGCTGACCACCTCGCTTTGCTGCGCAGGCAGCACCACCGTGCCTTGCAGTTGCACCACCGCGCTGTCCAAAGGAGAAGGGGAAGGGGCCGCAGGCGCTGGCGCGGTTTGTGCCCACACGGGCAGCCCCAGGCAAGACAAACTCAAGAGCGCGCGCGAAATGAGGTGGTGTTTCATGGTGGTGTTGAGGCACACAGACACGCGAGAGGCGCAGCCTTGAAGCCCATGGTGCCGATGTTAATGCAGCCACGCTTGCAGCGGGCAGCGCTTTGGCCAGACCTTGACTTAAAACTCGGTGTGCAAGCGCACCCCGCCAATCACCACCGGCCCGCGGTCGGCGTTGTAGGCGGGGTTGCTGATGTGCTGCAGGTTCAAGCTCAGCGTGGTGTCTTTGCGCAGAGACACGCTGTAGTAAGTCTCAAGGATGGTTTCAGGCGCGTAGTTCAGGCCACCGTCGCCAATGAAAAACGAGGTGCCGCCCGCGCGCAAATAGTCGCGACGGTCGTTCGACAAACCGTTTTGCATGAAGCTCAGTGCCCACACATCGTTGGCGCGGCCCCAGCGCTCGCCACGCACCGACACACCCACCGACAAAGACTGGTCGGCCTCGGTGAAGGCATAGGTTTCGGTGGCGCCATCGGTTTGCATCATGCGGGCGTACACCCCTACGCCGGGGCTGAGCTCTTGCTCCAGGTTCAGGCCCAAACCGGTTTTGAACTGCTCACCCGCGCGGGCTTTGACCATGTCAGGTGCGTTGCCCGGGGTGGCTTGGTTGATGGCATCGCGGTAGCGCGCCAGCACCGCACGGTTGCGAAAGGCCAGCACCCGCACCTTGCCGGGTCGGCCTGCCCACTCATGGCCGCGCTCAAGTTCCACCTGGTCACCGTAGTGGTTCAGGATGTTGAAGTCCATCGTCAGCCCATTGGGGGTTTCCGGCCCGGTCATGCGCCCAAAGCGCAGCGCCCAGTTGTCCCAATATTTCTCGGCCGCAAAGCCCCAGCTGAAACCGCGCGCATCGGCCGCGTAGTCGTAGGCCGCGTAGCTCATGTTGCCCCAGTTCATGAACTGGCGGCGCGGGTCTTTGGCGTAGGCGTTGTTGTCAAACACATCGAGCGTGGAGAAGTTGCCCGCGGTCAGCACCCAACGGTTTTTGTCCACCGTGCCAGCCAACTGGTTGATGCCTGAAGGCAGCACCTCGTCACCACCGCCCTGGTTCCAGGTTTGGCGCAAAAACAAACGCTGGCGGTAGAAGGTCAAATCCGGGCCGGAGGTGCGGGTCACCTCGCCATTGGGAAAGCCACCCAAGCCGGTCACATTGGAAAACACTCGCCCCTGCGCGCCTTCGGGGTTGAAATAAATTTCACCCCCCGCCCAGGGCCGCCAGCCCAGGTAAGCCGTCATCGACAGGGTGGTGCTGATCTCTGCCTGAGGAATCAGGCTGTTGGGGCCGCTGTAAGCGGCGTTGAACCCGGGTTTGGTTTGCCAGATGTAGGTGGCCTGAAACCACGCGCCGCGCTGCTGGGTGTCAGAGGCTGTGGCACTGGCGCCATCTGCCGCAGCGTTGACCGATTGCGCGAATGACGATGCCTGCACGCCCAGCGACAAGCCACACGCCAAGAAGGTGTGCACAAGGGTGCGGCGCAGGGAGAAACAAGACATGGGTGGGCCATTGTATGTAAGCCCCATGACGTTCACATGACAACTTGCAGACCGGCTTAGGCCCCCAAAGAAGATATCGGTGAGGATGGTGGTGCAACAGCGCGCGCAAAGCTCACACTGGCGCACAAGCCCGGTCCGCCGGGCACCTCGTGCAGGGCCAAGCGCGCGTGCATGAGCGCGGCAAACTTGCTCACAATGGCCAGGCCCAAACCAGCGCCTTGGCCTATATCGGGCGCGTCGATGGCCAGACGCGCACCGCGCGGCATCACCCGCACACCGCGCTGCAACACCGCCTCGCGCTCGGGCGCGCTCAGGCCCGGGCCGTTGTCGAGCACCAGCAGCTTGACCACGTCGGCCTCGGCCATCAGCGCCACCGTCAAGCTGGCCACACCCTCAGCAGGTCGGCCATAACGCAAAGCGTTGTCCAGCAAATTGCCCAAAATACCTTCGATGAGCGCGGCGTGACCCATGACCTGCCAGGCTGAAGACTCACCCTGCACCTCGAGCCCCAAGTCCACACCCAACGCATCGGCCCGTGGCAAATAGCGCAGCACGGTGTTGCGGGCCAGCTCTTCGAGGTCCACCGGCTCGATGGGCAAGTGAACGTCGGACTCTTCAGCCAAAGCCAGGGCCAGCAGCTGTTCCACCAAACGGCTGGCTCGCGCCTCGCTGGTTGCGACTCGCTGCAATTGCTCGCGCCACACCGCTGGGTCTGCATGCGCCAAGCCATATTCTGTCAACGCGCGGATGCCCGCCAAGGGTGTGCGCAACTCATGCGCCACATTGCCGGAGAACTCGCGCTGGGCTTGCAAGCTGCGGCTCACCCGCTCGAGCAAAGCGTTGATGGCATTGCCCAAACTGGCCATCTCCTGGCTCGACGTCGAGACCGGCAAGGGCGTGAGGTCTGAGGCATCGCGCTCGCCCACCGAGCGCTGCAAGGCCGACAAGGGCGCGAGCTCTTGCCCGATGACCGAGCGCAGCCACCATGCCAAACCCAGCAGCAAGAGCACCTGCGGCACCACCGAGAACAGCAGCACGCTGCGCAACAAAGCCGCGCGGCTGCCCTGGGTTTGGGCCACCACCACCACAAAGGGCTCGGGGTCCAGGCGGGTCAAGGACACGCTGCGCAGGTCTTTGCCCTGGTAGGTGATGTCGGCAAAGCTCACTTTTTGCGCGTCGTCGGGCGCAGGGGCGCGCAAGCCCGGGTGGCCGGCCATGACCGAACCGTCTTGGCGCTGCACCGAGAAAAACACGCTCTCGCTTTGGTCAAACAGCAGCGCGCCCATTTCCTTGGTGGAGAGCTCCAGGGTCAGGCCCTGCTTTTGCTGGCTCACGCGCGAGGCAATGGCGTAGGCATCGTCCAGCAAAGCGCGGTCAAAGGCCTGCTGTGTGAAAAACAGCGACACGGCCAGGGTGATGATGGTGCCCAGCGTCCAGGTCAGGGCCAGCGGCCACATGACATGGCGACCCAGCAGCACACGCAACGACCGCAGCTTCATCACGCTCATGATTCGCCGGGCTCCAGCACATAGCCCAAGCCACGCAGGGTGCGGATGTTCGCGCCCGAGCCTGTGAGTTTTTTACGCAGCCGCGAGATGAACGCTTCGAGCGCGTTGTCGGCCAGCATCTCATCAAAAGTGGAGAGTTTTTCTGACAAGAGCCGCTTGCTCACCACCCGGCCAGGCGGGGTGCTCAGTTCCCACAGCACCTCAAACTCGCGCGCGGGCAAATCTAGAAAGACGCCGTCCATCGCAAAGCGCCGGGCTTGGCGGTCCAGGCTCAAGCGGCCAACTTCGACCTGGTCTTGGGTGCCTTGGGTGCGGCGAACCAGCGCGCGCAAGCGGGCCTCTACCTCCGCCAACTCGAAGGGTTTGCCCAGATAATCGTCAGCCCCGGCGTCCAGACCGGCGATGCGCTCTTCGGTGCGGTTGCGCGCGGTGAGCACCAGCACCGGGGTGCGGTCGCCACGGGCGCGCGCCTCGCGCAATACAGTCAGGCCACTGGCCATCGGGCTGCCTGGCTGCTCGTGCTCAGGCAGGTTCAGGTCTAGCAGCACCGCATCGAAAGGCTGGATCTGCCAGATGTAGCGCGCCTGCGCCAAGGAGCCGGCCACGTCCACCCGGTGGCCCGCCTCGGTGAGGCTGTTGCGCATCACATCGGCCAGCACCGGATCGTCTTCCACCAGCAACATACGCATCAGTCAGGGGCTCCTAGGTCAGTCAGTGGTCAGCAAAGCTTGTTGAGAATCGCTGCCATGAGAATACGACAGATCTATCTGGCGCTGCTTTGCGCCTGGGCAGCTGCGGCCAGCCCTGGGCTTCACGCGCAGGTTCAGGCGCAGGTTCAGACACCGGTTTCAACGCCCCTGCCCGCAGCCCAAGCGCAGGCGGCTGAGCGCCAAGTGGTGAGCCTGCAGCAAGCCCTGGACGCCGCGCGCAACAACCTGGACGTGGCCCTGGCCCGCAGCAACCTGGCTGGCGCGCAGGCTGATGTGCTCAGCGCCAACCGCGCGCCGTTGCCCGTGCTGAGCACCGGCATCAGCAACATCGACCTGCAAAACGGCAACGGCCCGGGCAGCATCCTGGCCGACCGCACGCTGGACAAATCCATCGGCATCGACTGGACCTGGGAGCGCGGCAACAAGCGCGCCTTGCGCACCATCACCGCCCAACAAGCCGCAGCGGCCGCAGGCGCTGACCTGCAAGAGGTGCTGACCCAGCAGCAACTGGCGGTTTACGGCGCTTACTTTGACCTGCTGGCCGCGCAAGAGCGCCTGGGCCACTTCCAGGCGCTGGAACGCTTGGCCGCCCAAACCGCGGCAAGCGCCAAAGTCCGCGTGACCGCCGGTGACCTGGCGGTGCAAGACGGTTTGCGCACCGACATCGAGGCGCAGCGCGCCCGTTCTGACCTGCAGCAAGCCGAGCTGGACCGCCAACGCGCCGCCCTGGCCTTGTGGCAAAGCAGCGGCTTGAACCTCGCACCGCCAACCCTGGCGGCCAAAGCCGATTGGCCTTCTGCCATCAGCACAACCATGCCCGATTGGGCCAAAGTGGTAGAGGCCCGCGCTGATGTGCGTGCAGCTTCGGCCCGCGTGCTATCGGCCCAAGCCGCGCTGGACAACGCCAAAGCCCTCAAGAGCAACGACATCACCTGGGGCACGACCTACAACCATTTCCCTGGCACGTCCAACGCTTTGCTGGGTTTGCGCATGCAAATGCCCTTGCAGTGGGGCTACGGCTTTGAGGGTGAAATTGCACGCGCCACCGCGCAACTCGTGCAAGCCCAAGACGCGCTGGAAAAAACCCGCCGATTGGCCACCTCTGAGTTGCAGCGCTTGCAACAAGAAACCCTCAACACCACCGAGCGGGTGCAGGTGTATGTGAACAACATCTTGCCGCAAGCCCAGCGCGTGGCCGAGGGCGCTGAGCTGGCTTACAGCAAAGGCGCTTTGAGCCTGACCGACCTGCTCGATGCGCGTCGCACCTTGCGCGCCACCCTTTTGGAAGCCCTGAGCGCCCGCACCGATTTCGCCAAAGCCAGCGGCGCCTGGCAACTGCGCCTGAACCCACAAGAGCAAAGCAAACCATGAAGACCAACCTTTGGCCCCTGAAGCTGGCCGCACTTCCACTCGCGGTGCTCTTGAGTGCCTGCAACCCTGCGCCCACCCCGGTGGCAGAACCCGCTGCGCCCATCATCCAAAACGAGCAGGTGCGCTTTGCACCCGGTCACCCACAGCTTGCACTGCTGAGCCAGTCCGCGGCGGTGGCGGCCACCAGCTTGAAGATCGACATGCCGGCCAAGCTGGTGTGGAACGAGGAAAACACCCAGCGCATTTACGCGCCCTTTGCGGGGCGGGTGGTGGCCATCCACAGCGATGTGGGGCAAACCGTCAACCCCGGCTCGGTGCTGGCGCAACTGGCCTCGCCCGACTTCGGCATGGCCCAAAGCGACACCAGCAAAGCCCAAGCCGAGGCGCGCCTGACCGAGCGCACCTTGCAACGCCAGCGCGAGCTCTTCAGCGCCGGCATCGTGGCGCGCAAAGACCTGGAACAAGCCGAGGCTGACCACGCACGCGCCCAGGCCGAGCTGGACCGCGCACACGCCCGCACCAAGTTGTACGGCAGCCAAGGCACGGTGAACCAGTCGCTCGCGCTCAACGCCAGCATCCATGGCGTGGTGGTGGAACGCAACATCAACCCCGGCCAGGAACTGCGCCCCGACCTCACCGGCCCGGGCGTGCCGGCTTTGTTTGTGGTGACCGACCCGAGTTATTTGTGGATCCAAATCGACGCGCGCGAAGCTGAGTTGGCGGTGGCCACACCGGGCGCTACGTTCGAGATCACCTCGCCCTCGCTGCCCGGGCAGCTGTTCACCGGCACGGTGGTGGCGGTGTCGGACTACATCGACCCGCTGACCCGCACCATCAAAATTCGTGGCCTGGTGGCCAACCCGCAGCGCCTGCTCAAAGCAGAGATGCTGGTCACCGCACGGTTTGAGCGCAAGTTCAATGAAGGCACCGTGGTGCCCGCCAGCGCGGTGCAACTCATCGGCACCAAACACACCGCCTTTGTGATGACACAAGACGGTGTGTTCGAGCGCCGCACGGTGGACATCGTGTTTGAAAGCCCCAAAGAGGTGATCTTGCGCGACGGCATCAAGGTCGGTGAATCGGTGGTGGTGGAAAACTCCTTGCTGCTCTCGCGCCTGCTCAGAATTGCGGAAGAAGAGGCCCGAGCCCCCGTCAACACAAAGCCTGCAGCTATCAAAACAGAAGCTAAAGAACAGGCGGCGAAATGAAACGCCTGATTCAATACGCCCTGCACCAGCCGCTGTTCATCGTGCTGGGCACGCTGCTGTTTGTCATGAGCGGCGTGATCGCGTTCAAAAACCTCACAGTTGAAGCTTTTCCTGATGTGACCGACACTCAGGTCACGGTGATCGCGCTGTACCCCGGCCGCGCGGCTGAAGAGGTGGAAAAGCAAGTCACCTTGCCGGTGGAAACCGCGCTAGCCGGCATGCCCAATGCCATCCGCTTGTTCTCGCACACGCAGTTTGGTTTGTCCTACACCGTCATCACGTACAACGACAACGCTGAAGTGAACCTGGCGCGTCAGCAGGTCAACGAGCGTCTGCGCAGCATCGACCTGCCTGATGGTGCGCAGGTCAACATCGCGCCCAACGCCACGCCGGTGGGCGAGGTCATGCGCTACCGCCTCAAGGGCGATGGTGTGTCCACCACCGATTTGCGCACCCTGGAAGACTGGGTGGTTGAGCGCGCGCTGCGCCAAGTACCGGGTGTGGCCGATGTGGTGGCCATGGGCGGCTTCATCAAACAGTACGAGGTGCAGCCCGACCTGGACAAGCTGCGCGCTTACAAACTCACGTTTCAACATTTGCTCGACGCGCTGGGCCGCGGCAACTCGAATGCGGGCGGCAGCTATGTGGCGCAAGGCTCGCAGCAATTTGCCATTCGTGGCATTGGCCTCTTGCGCTCGCCCGATGACATCGGGCGCATCGTGCTGGACTCACGCAACGGCACACCGATTTTGATCCGCGATGTGGCGCAAATCAAACTCGGTGCGGTGCCGCGCCTGGGCATCACCGGGCAAGACAAAGACGACGACGCGGTGATTGGCATCGTCATCATGCGCAAGGGCGAGAACCCCAGCACCGTGCTCAAAGGTGTGAAAGACCGCATTGCCGAACTCAACGAGCGGGTGCTGCCTGCTGGCGTGAGCATCGAGCCGTTTTACGACCGCACTTGGTTGATGGGCAAGACGCTGTCGACCGTGTTCAAAAACCTGGTGGAAGGCGCGTTGCTGGTCTCGCTGGTGCTGTATCTGTTCTTGTCGAACTTTCGCGCGAGCTTGGCGGTGGTGGTGGTCATTCCACTCTCGCTGTTGGCCACGTTTTTGGGTTTGAAAATTCTGGGTGTGCCGGCCAATTTGCTGTCGCTGGGCGCCATGGATTTCGGCATCATCGTCGACGGTGCGGTGATCGTGATCGAGAACATCATGCACCGCCTGGAGAATGAGCGCGAGAACATGTCGGAGAGCGAGCGACGCCAGGTCATCATCGACGCGACCACCGAGGTCGGGCGGCCCACGCTGTTTTCCATGCTCATCATCATCGCCGCGCACATTCCTATTTTTGCGCTGCAGCGGCACGAAGGCCGCATCTTCCAACCCATGGCTTTGTCGGTCACCACCGCGCTGGTGGGCTCGCTGATTTTCTCGCTCACCCTGGTGCCGCTTTTGGCTTACTGGATGCTGCGACGCAAGCTGCCACATGGCGACAACCGCGTGGTCTCCGGCGCCAAAAACCTCTACGCGCCGGTGCTGGACTGGGCCCTGGAGAACCGCCGCAAAGTGGTGGTGCTGGCCCTGGCGGCGTTTGCCTTGTCCATGGGCGCAGCGTCTCGTTTGGGTTCAGAGTTTTTGCCTGAACTCAATGAGGGCACATTCTGGGTGAACTGGGACATGCCCGCCAGCGTGTCGCAAGAAGAAGCCTCGCGCGTGCTGCGCAAAGCGCGTCAGCAACTGGGCACCATTCCTGAGGTGCGCACCGTGGTGTCCAAAGCAGGTCAGCCCGAAGACGGCACCGACCCCAAACCCCTGGCCATGGCCGAGGTGTTTGTGGATGTGAAGCCGGTGGAGGAATGGCGCAAAGGCATGACGCGCGACATGCTGATTGAAGAGATGGACCGCAAACTCTCGGTGATCCCGGGGGTGGACCCGGCCTTCTCGCAACCCATCCGCGACAACGTGCTCGAATCGATCTCGCAGATCAAAGGGCAAATTGTGGTGAAGGTCGCAGGCGATGACCTCAACGCCTTGCAACAAACGGTGGAAGCCATGCGCCGCGAGTTCCGCCAGGTGCAAGGTGTGCAACGCGCCGAGGTGGACCGCCTGGGCGAGTTGCCGCAGTTGGTGATTGACATCGACCGCGAACGCGCCTCGCGTTACGGCCTGAATGTGAGCGATGTGCAAGATGTGATCGAGTCGGCCCTGGCCGGTCGCGCAGCCACCTACCTGTGGGAAGGTGAGCGCAAATTCGGCGTGGCCGTGCGCCTGCCCGAAGACGAGCGGGTGCTCTCGGTCTTGCCCAGCACCCCGCTGGCCATCCCCACCGGCGGCTACACCACGCTGGGCGCGGTCACCCACATCCGCCAAAGCACCGGGGCGATGAATATCGCCCGCGAAGCAGGGCGGCGCACCATGGCCATTGGCGTGTTCATCAAAGGGCGCGACATGGGCTCGGTGGTCAAGGACATGAAAGCGCGCGTGGCCAAGAACGTGACTGTGCCGCCCAATTACGCGGTGAACTGGTCGGGCGAGTTTGAAAACCAGGAACGCGCGATGGGGCGCTTGGCCGTGGTGGTGCCGATCTCGCTGCTGCTGATTTTTGTGCTGTTGTTCGATGCCTTCAAGAGCTTCAAAAAAGCGGCACTGATTTTGGTGAACGTGCCCTTGGCGCTCATTGGTGGTTTTGTGGCTTTGTGGGTGTTTAACATTCCACTGTCGGTCTCGGCTGCTATTGGTTTCATAGCGTTGTCAGGGCAGGCGGTACTCAACGGCGTGGTGATGCTCTCGGTGTTTCAACAGCTGCGCAACTCCGGCGTGAGTGCTTTGGAGGCCGCGCGCAAAGGCTCCATGCAGCGGCTGCGCACCGTGCTGATGACGGCCATGCTGGCAGCCCTGGGCCTCTTGCCCATGGCGCTGTCGCACGACATCGGCTCAGAAACCCAGCGGCCCCTGGCCATAGTGGTGATTGGTGGTTTGGTCACCGCCACGCTGCTCACCCTGGTGGTGTTGCCGGTGCTGTACGTGGCCTGGTTCCAAAACAGCAAACTGCGCGGCAAAGACTGAGGCTTTAACGCTGCGGCCGCCAGCGCCGCAGCAGCAAGGCGTTGCTCATGACGCTGACCGAACTCATGGCCATGGCCGCACCGGCCACCATGGGGTTGAGCAGGCCCAGCGCGGCCAGCGGGATGCCAGCCACGTTGTAGGCAAAGGCCCAAAACAAATTCTGGCGGATCTTGTGCACTGTGCGGCACGACACATCGAGCGCATCGGCCACGCCCATCACATCGCCGCGCATGAGGGTGATGCCCGCCGCGTGCATGGCCACATCGGTGCCTTGGCCCATGGCCAAACCGACATCGGCCGCGGCCAGGGCCGGCGCATCGTTCACACCATCGCCCACCATGGCCACCACATGACCGGCAGCACGCAGCCGAGTGATCTCTTGCGCCTTGTCGCCCGGCAGCACGCCGGCTTTGACTTCGTCAACCTGTAAACCCAAACGCTGCGCCATGGCCAAGGCCGCTTGCGGGTGGTCACCCGAGAGCATCAAGAGCTTCAAGCCACGCGCGCGCAACACCTGCAGGGCAGCAGCGGCATCGGGCTTGGGCTCATCGCCAAAAGCCAGCACGGCTTGCACCGCCCAGACACCATCTTTGCTGGTATGTACCGCCAGGGCTGAGACCGTGGCGCCTTGCGCCATGCGCTTTTGCGCGGCGTCATCCAGGCCCTGCACATCCGCCGCCATGTCTTGCATCCAGCGCCAACTGCCCAGGCGGTAAGTCACGCCCCCCAAGGTGCCCTGCAAGCCCAGTCCCGGCACCGTGTGCACATCCAAGGCCTGCGCGCTGTTGGCATCTACAACGGGTTTGACGAGGTCTTGGACCGCGCTTTGAACCGCGCGCGCCAACGGGTGTTCACTGAGCGATTGCAAGGCCGCTGCGGTGCGCAAGACCTCATCCACGTTGAGTCCCGCGGCCACATCGGTGCTGAGCAAACGTGGTTGCCCACGTGTCAGCGTGCCGGTCTTGTCGAACACCACCAGGTCCACTTTGTGGGCCAGCTCCAGGGCCTGCGCGTCTTTGATCAACAAGCCATGCTTGGCCGCCACGCCCGTGCCCGCCATGATGGCCACCGGCGTGGCCAGACCCAGCGCGCAAGGGCAGGCAATCACCAACACGGCCACCGCGTGGATGAGTGACACCTCAAAGGGCTGACCGACCCACAGCCAAGCCAAGGCGGTGATGACAGCGATCACGATGACCACTGGGACAAACACCGCGGCCACCTGGTCCACCAAACGCTGGATGGGTGCTTTGGCAGCCTGCGCGTCTTGCACCAAACGAATGATGTGCGAGAGCACGGTGTCAGCCCCCACGGCGCTCACCCGCATGTGCACATGGCCCACACCGTTGATCGACCCGCCGGTGAGCGCTGCGCCCTCGGTCTTGGGCACAGGCAGGGCCTCACCGGTCAACATGGACTCGTCCATCTCGGTTTGCCCCTGCGTCAACACCCCATCGGCCGGGCAACGCTCGCCGGGCCGAATCGCCACGACATCACCGACCAACACATCAGCGACGGGGATGTCGATTTCCTCACCCGAGCGCAGCAGGTGCGCACGCTCAGGTTTGAGCGCGTGCAAGGCACGGATGGCCGCGCTCATCTGCCGCTTGGCGCGGCCCTCCAGCCACTTGCCCAGCAACACCAAGGTGATGACCACCGCCGAGCCTTCGAAATACAAATGCGGCATCTCGCCAGGTGCAGCCTGCCACCACAACCACAGCGACAAGGCCCAGCCCGCGGTGGTGCCCAGGGCCACCAGCACGTCCATGGTGGCCGTGCCGTTGCTCAGCGCATGCCAGGCGCCACGGTAAAAACGCCACCCCAAGGTGAACTGCACCAGCGTGCCCAAGGCCGCTTGCCAGGCTGCGCTGAGCATGAGGTGCTGGCCCCACAACATGGCCACCATAGGGGCCATCAAGGGCACGCAAACCACCAAGCCAAATGCCACGGGCGCAAAGCCGGCCCAGGGCGGTGGCTCAGGCTCGCTCAAGTCTGCGGGTTGGCGCGGCTCGTAACCGGCTTGCAGCACCGCGCGGCGCAGCAGGGCCGGCATATTGGTATTTGCTATGTTTTCAGGAGCGCTGTAATGAATGCTGGCGGTCTCGGTGGCCAAATTCACATTGGCCTCCACCACGCCGGGCACTTTTTTGAGCGCGCGCTCCACGCGGCTCACGCATGAAGCGCAGGTCATCCCGCCCACCCCCAGGTCCAGGGTGCAAACATCGGTGCTGTCTTGGCTCATACCCCATTGTCGTGCCTGCACCCCACCCCTGTGCCTTGATACACATCAAGACGCTGCGCATTCACAAGCGCAAGATAGCGCGGATAATTCAACACAGAGGCGCCCAACCATGCAACACACCTTTGAAGTTCACGGCATGACCTGCGGTCATTGCGAAAAAGCGGTCACCCAAGCCATCCATCATCTGGACGCGCAAGCCACGGTGCAAATCGACCGCGCGCACAACCAGGTCAGCGTATCGTCTGAACAAACAATCGATGTGCCAGCCATTGCTGCGGCGATTCGCGAAGAAGGTTACGAGGTGAAAGCTTGAGCGCCAGAAACGTCGAGCGCCTGGTGCAAGGCCAGGCCACGTCGGATGGCGCAGGGGTCAAGCTCACCCGTGTGCTCACCCAAGATTTGCAGCGCCGGCTTGACCCGTTTTTGATGTTGGACAACTTTGCCAGCGACAACCCCGACGACTACATCGGCGGCTTTCCGAACCACCCGCACCGCGGCTTCGAGACGGTGACTTACATGATTGCCGGGCGCATGCGCCACCGCGACAGCGCCGGCCACGAAGGGCTGCTGCAAAACGGCGGCGTGCAGTGGATGACTGCCGGCTTTGGCCTGACGCACAGCGAGCTACCCGAGCAAGAAGAGGGTTTGATGGAAGGCTTTCAGCTGTGGGTCAACCTGCCCGGCAAAAACAAGCTGTGTCAGCCCGGTTACCGCGACATCCAAAGCGAGACCATTCCTGAATTTATAGCGCCTGGCGTGAAAGTGCGCGTGATTGCCGGGAGCACCCATGGCGTGAACGGCGCGGTGTTGCGCGATGCGCAAACCCACCCCACGCAGTGCCTGATGCTCGATGTGCATTTGAGCGCGGGCGCGGTGTTTGAGCACACGCTGCCCATTGCGCACAACGCCTTGGTGTTTGTGTACCGCGGTCAGGCCATCGTGGGTGAAGCAAGTGATGCTAAGAACACTGTGCCCCACAAACACATGGCGATTTTGGAGAACCAAGGACAAAGCGTGCGCATAGAGGCCCCGAGCCACGATGGGGTGCGCGTACTCATCATCGCCGGCGCACCCTTGAATGAACCCATCGCCCAATACGGGCCGTTTGTGATGAACACCCGCGAAGAGTTGATGACCGCGGTGGACGACTTTCGCGCAGGCAAGATGGGCTGAGGCTCAGCCCACAGGCGCGTCATTTTCAGCCCATGGGCTTGATGCCGATGAGCCAGCCGTGCAGGGCAAAGGCAAACACCGCCCAGCTCAAGACGCCCACCCCCACGGTGATGAGGTTGCCACGCACTGTAGCTGCGGGGTAGACCACACCGTTGGCGCGGTCACGCTTGCGGGCTGCGCGAAAGCACAACACCGCCCACACCAAAAAGCTGCCAAACAGCGCCACATGCGCCACCGTGCCGTTGGCCAGCAGGTGCGCCAGCGCCCAGACCTTCACCCCCAGCACCATCGGGTGGCCCATGCGGGCTTTGATGGCATTGCCAGGCACATGCGCGGCCGCCACCAAAACAAAGGCGAACAGGGTCAACAAGCTGGCAGCGTGGCGCATGCCCACAGGTGGGCTCCACAGGTACACCGGCTGCTCGCGCGCCATGCCAAAGCCCCAAATGATCAGGCCCAAGCCGATCAAAGACACCACCGAGTACGCGCCTTTGAAGGCCTTCTCGCCCAGCATCTCGCGCATGTGGGTGCGCCAGTTCTCGGCAAAAATGCGCACCGAATGCGCAGCCAGAAACACCACCAAACCGGTGAGCAGCATGTCCATCAACCAACCCCTGTTCAGATCCCGACGACGCGGTTTTTACCAGCCCGTTTGGCTTGGTACATGGCCAAGTCCGCGCGTTTGAGGGCCTCCAGCCCGGTCTCGTCGGCCCCCAACTGGGCCACACCGGCACTGAAAGTGATGAGGATCTTATCCTGACCCGACAGGAACAGCCGCGCGGTGAGTTCGCGCTGCAAACGCTGCAAGGCGTGCACGCCGTCGGCAAGCACGGTTTCGGGCAGGATCACCACAAACTCTTCGCCACCGTAACGCGCCAGCGTGTCTTGCGGGCGCAGGGCCTCGCGCACCACGTTGGCCAAGTGCGCCAAGGCTTCGTCGCCAGCGGCGTGACCGCGCGAGTCGTTGATTTTTTTGAAGTTGTCAATGTCGAGCATGGCCAAGCACAGCGAGCTGTCTTTGCGCCGCACCCGCGCAATCTCGATCTCCAGCGCCTCTTCCATGCCCTGGCGGTTGAGCACGCCGGTGAGCGCGTCGTGCCGGGCCTGGTTGCTCAGGCGGTTGAGCTCGGTGTAGAGCTTGTTGAGCTCGGCCTCGGTGGCCTCGGTACGCGCTTTGATGCTGCGCAACTCATCGCGCACCTGCAGCGACTCCTCGCTCATGGCACGGGTGGCGCTGATGACCTCACGCAGCACCGGGGCGATCTCTTCGATGGACTTGGCCTCTTCAATGCGCTTGACGCTGTTTTCGAGCTTGCCCTGAAAAATACCGCTGGTCTCGGTCATGCTGGTCAGGCGCTCCAGGAACACCGCCAGCATGGTGCGCAGCTCGGCCTGCGCCTGGTCGGCCCGGCTTTTGGCCGCGCCCTGCTTGGCAATCACGTCTTTGAGCAGGCCACCCACCCGCTCGAGCTGGGGCAGCGACAAAGGGGGCTCGGCAGCGCGGCGCAAGGCCATCATCTGCCCTTGGATCCAGGACTCATCGGCGGTGAGCACCGTCATGTTGTCGATGATCAGCATGAGCAGGCGCAAAAGGGCGTCGCGCAAGGTGGCGTCGTCCGCGCTGGTGGGGTGGTGCGCCAGGATCTCGTCATACACCCGCTGGTAGTTGTCGGGCGTGGCCACGAGCTTGCGCTCAGAGAGCGCCTTGAGCGTCTCGCGAACCAGATCGAAATGCGTGTCGTGCGCCATGTGGGGTTGCCGTCAGTGCCCACGGAAGCCGCGCTTCAGAGGGGTGCTGATGATTATCCGAGCCGGTTTTCGCTCGACATGGTAAAATTGAGGGGTCTTGTCAGAGCTTCTCTTCTTGCTGAACCGCCCACCCTGTGCTTGCACCGGCATGGCGCGGCATCTGCGCAGCAAGTTCATCCCTCTCACATCCCGCCGCAGCCTGCGCGTCGCCCCTTGCGATGTTTTTGAGGTTGCACCTAGCAATACCGGCCACGGCCGGACACCCAGGCCCCGGGCCTGACAGGAGCCAACATGGCCAAAGAAGAACTGATTGAAATGATGGGCGTGGTCAACGAAGTGTTGCCCGATACCCGTTTTCGCGTGACCCTGGAAAACGGTCACCAGCTGATTGCTTATTCAGCCGGCAAGATGCGCAAGAACCACATCCGCATTTTGGCGGGTGACCGTGTGTCTTTGGAGCTCTCGCCTTACGACCTGAGCAAAGGCCGCATCAACTTCCGCCACATCGAGAACCGCGGCACGCCCGGCGGCGGTGGCGGCTTCCGTCCGAAACGCTAAACGCTCATCACCCGTCAAGCCGCCACAAGCTCAGCTTGGTCGGCGGTTTGATGATCGGTATGTTGCGCTGTTTGGCGCTTCAAAAGGCGCACACTCTGGTTCAAATGCGCTTTGATTTGCGCAATCTGGTCTGAGAATTTCTTCTGCACCTTTTCCTCGGCATCCAAGAATGCCAGGGACTGCGGCGTCAGTGAGACCCCTTTGCTGGTGCGGCCCCAAATCACCAACTCCACACCCAAGTCTTTTTCCCAGCGCTTGAGCTCACCCCAGTAGTAGCGGTAAGAAAGCTGTTGCTGCTTGGCAGCCGCCAAAATCGAGCCGTGGTCACGGACCGCACGCAACAAGGTCACCAGCGGATGCTCAATGCGCGCTTCCTCGGCTTTGTCGGTGAAGGTGTAGTGGAGTGTGAGTTGGCCCATGATGTTTCTCGCTCAGGTATGTGAGATTCATCATAAATACGCGCCTGTCAAAAACAATCGCACAATGGGCTTAGAACCTAAGCTCTAAGACGCTTCGTTTCTAGGCGGGAAGTAACGTCAAACGTCGAATTTCCTGGGCAATCAGCTCAACATCCACGGGCTTGTGCAACACCGAGAGGTTCAATGCGTGGAGCTTGTGCAAAGCAGCCGGCGAGGTGTCGCCACTGACGATGATGGCAGGGATGTTCTCGTTGAACTCATCGCGGATGCGCGAGATGAACACATCGCCCGTGCTGTGCGTCAAGTGGTAGTCGGTCAACAGGCAGTCGATGTGGTTCAAGTCGGCCAGCTGCTGCTGCAACTCGGCCTCGTCCTCCGAAAACACCACCACCTCAAAACCGTGCTTGCCCAAGGCCTGCAAATAGGCATCGCGGATGTGCGGGTCGTTTTCCAACAAACCGATGACGCGGCCCTGTCCCTCGGTGGACGGCAGGACAACAGCGGGTGTCGAATTGACCGCGGGCACTTGCTCGGGTGCGGCCAGTTGCAACGCAAAGGGCGTGCGCAGCATGAAGCGCGTGCCAAGACCCACCTCGGTCTCAAAGTTCACGCTCGAACCGGTAAGCTCGCAAATGCGCTTAACGATGGACAGGCCCAGGCCCAAGCCATCGTGGTCGCTGCGGGTTTTGTGGCTGCGGTAGAACTCTTGGTAAATTTTGTCACGGTCGGCCGCATCAATGCCTTTGCCGGTGTCGGCCACTTCCACCGACAAACAACCATCGCGCGACACAAAAATCACCGTCACACTGCCGTTTTGGGTGTACTGAATGGCGTTGCTGATGATGTTGAGCAACGCCTGTTTGAGCAGCTGCAAATCGCCCTGCACCGTCGCGTCTTGGTAAACAAAGTGAAAGGCCAGACCCTTGCCGATGGCTTGCGGGGAACAGCTGTTGTTGAGCTCGGTGGCCAGGTCTGAGAGGCTGAAGCTTTCTTGCTTGATGGTGACGTTTTGGGCATCAAAGCGGCTGATGTTGAGCAGGGCCGAGAACATCTGGTTGATGGTGCTCACCGCGGTTTTGATCTTGCCCAACATGTCGGTGTTTTTCGCACCTATCTCGTCCATCTTCAACGCGTTCAAATACAGGGTGATGGCGTGCATAGGCTGACGCAAATCATGGCTGGCAATGGCAATGAAATTGGACTTGGCCAAATTGGCCGCCACCGACACATCGCGCTCTTGCACCAGCTTTTCAAACAGCTCGTCGTTCTTCATTTGCAGCAAGATGGCACTCTCCCACGACTTGCCAAAGGCCTTGACCATCTTGAGCGAGTACAGCGTGGTGATGACCGAGCCACAAATCAACGGCCAGCTGATGTTGCCAAACTGAAAAACCTCGAGCAGAAACTCCGGCAATTTGAGCGGCAAGAAAAAGTAGGCGTAAGAGGGCAGGTGGATGCAGTAGTTGATCATGCCCAGAAAGGCCACCATCTGCAGGATGAGGAAGAACATGAGCTGGTCTTCACGGCCCATGTCAAACGCGATGATGAACCAGCCCAAACCCCAGGCCAAGCTGGTGGCAAAGGTGGCCCAGCTCACGCGCTGAATCAGGCCTTGCACGTTGTTGGCCAGCTGCTCTTCTTGGTTCGGAATTCTGAGCAACACCAAACGCACCACAATGCCAAACACAATCAGACCAATCCACGTCCAAAGCTGGAATGGTGAGACCGCGTCGATGAAGAGAGGCACACACAGCAAAGCGCCCACCAACATGCCGATGGTGCTGGACTTGGAGCCCGCCGACATGTAGAGAAACTTTTGCCGCGCAATGAAAGTTTGTTGCGCCTCGGTGAGGTTGCTGTTCATGGGTTAACGCTGCCTTAAACCACCGATGGTATGAGCTGCTTCTTACGCGCTTCCAACACCGCTTGCGTGCGGTTGGAAACATGCAGCTCTTTGAAAATTTGCCCAATGTGAATTTTCACCGTTTGCTCGCTGATCCCTAAGTTAGCGGCGATGAGCTTGTTGGACTCGCCCTTCATCAAACAGGCCAGCACGTCCATTTGACGCTGCGTGAGGCGGGTCTTGTGGTCGTTGCGGTGACCCAAAGACTCGCTGATGGTGTTGAAAATGCTGTCGGTGCTTTCGTTTTTGGAGATGAATCCATCGGCTCCGTGATCGCGACAAACTGCACGTGTTTGTTCATCGTCCAAACTGGTCAACACCAAAAGCTTGTGCACATGCGGCAAGGCTTTGAATTGCTGGATGTAGTCCAGCGAAGAAACACCGTAAAACATGATGTCCAAAATCACCTCGTACCGGCTTTGCGTGTCGTCTTTGAGTTGCTGCAAAGCCGTGTCCACCGAACTGGCCACCACCACAGTCAAGACCTCGGGGTCTAAGCGGGCCGCGAGCGAGCCCTGCAAAGCCTCACGGTACAGGGGGTGGTCGTCGATGATGAGGAGTTTGGACGGTTTCATGCGTCGGGTTGTTCGCGGTCTCTGACTGTCGTGACTTAAGCGTGTTGTGGTCGCGCAAGGGTCTCACACCTGTTGCGCGATGCTGCGACTGTGTGGCCAAGCCCCTGCGCTGTCTATAGTAAATAAGCGTTAGAGATGGCGCGTGAAGGATGAAAAAACCGCACAGTTCTGAACAGCACTGTGCGGTTGGTGATGGGCCAGGTGGCCCTTAAATGTCGATGTTGCCTGCGCGCAAAGCGTTGCTTTCGATGAACTCGCGGCGCGGCTCCACCTCATCGCCCATGAGCATGGTGAACACGCGATCAGCCTCGATCGCGTCGTCAATTTGCACACGCAACAAACGGCGAACCTGCGGGTCCATGGTGGTTTCCCACAGCTGCTCGGGGTTCATCTCGCCCAAACCTTTGTAACGCTGACGGGCGGTGGCATTTTCGGCCTGGCCGATCAACCAGTTCATGGCTTGGCGGAAGTCGCTCACGCGCTCTTCTTTTTGCTTCTCGCCTTCACCGCGCATGACCTTGGCACCTTCGCTGAACAAACCGCGGAAGGTGTTGGCCGCTTCTGCCAGGGCGGCGTAATCCGCGCCATGTACAAAGTCTTGGGTGATGATGCTGCTTTTCACATTGCCGTGGTGGCGACGGCTGATGCGCAAAATCGGCTTGTCGGTGCGCACATCAAATTCGCCGGCCACTTCCGCGCCTGCTAATTTTTCTTGCAGGGCCGCAGCCGAGGCTTCCGCCTCAGCCACGCTGTCCAAATTCAAAGCCACACCATCGGCGATCGAACGCAGGGCTTCGGCATCCATGAAGTTGTGCAGACGGGCAATCACGCCTTCAGCCACCTGGTGCTTGCGCGCCAACTCAGCCAGGGTGTCGCCAGCAATCACCGTGCCGCCTTCGCCGGTCAACACCGAGGCGTTGATGAGCGCAATGCGCAGCAAGAAGGTGTCCAAAGCAGACGCGTCTTTGAGGTACAACTCTTCTTTGCCCGCCTTGACTTTGTAAAGCGGTGGCTGGGCAATGTAGATGTGGCCACGCTCGACCAACTCCGGCATTTGGCGGTAGAAAAAGGTGAGCAAGAGCGTGCGGATGTGCGCGCCGTCCACGTCCGCATCGGTCATGATGATGATGCGGTGGTAACGCAGCTTGTCCACATTGAAGTCGTCGGTGGCCGACTTGCCTGACTCGGCCGACGCCTTGCCAATGCCCGTACCCAAAGCGGTGATGAGCGTGAGAATTTCATTGCTGGTGAGCAGCTTCTCGTAACGCGCTTTTTCCACGTTCAAAATCTTGCCGCGCAAGGGCAAAATCGCCTGGAATTTACGGTCGCGACCTTGCTTGGCTGAGCCACCGGCGGAGTCACCCTCCACGATGTAGATCTCGCACAGCGCCGGGTCTTTTTCTTGGCAGTCAGCCAGTTTGCCGGGCAAACCCATGCCATCGAGCACACCTTTGCGACGTGTCATCTCACGGGCTTTGCGGGCCGCTTCACGGGCACGCGCGGCTTCAACAATCTTGCCACAAATGATCTTGGCGTCGTTCGGGCGCTCGAGCAAATAGTCGGTCAAGGCTTTGGCCACGATGTCTTCCACCGGCGCGCGCACCTCACTCGACACCAGTTTGTCTTTGGTCTGGCTGGAGAACTTAGGCTCAGGCACTTTGACCGACAGCACGCAGCACAAGCCCTCGCGCATGTCGTCGCCCGACACCTCAACCTTGGCTTTTTTAGCGAACTCGTGCTCTTCAATGTACTTGTTGATCACACGCGTCATGGCCGCGCGCAAACCGGTCAAGTGGGTGCCACCATCACGCTGCGGAATGTTGTTGGTGAAGCACAGCACGCTTTCGTTGTAGCCATCGTTCCACTGCATGGCCACTTCCACACCAATGCTGGTGCCAGGAATACCGCCATAGGTTTCAGCAGGGCGCTCGCCCAGAGCATGGAAGGCATTGGGGTGCAACACTTTTTTGTTGGCGTTGATGAAGTCCACAAAGCCTTTGACGCCACCCGCACCCGAGAAATCGTCTTCTTTGCCATTGCGCTCGTCTTTCAAACGAATGCGCACGCCATTGTTCAAAAAGCTCAATTCGCGCAGGCGCTTGGCCAGAATCTCGTAGTGAAATTCGCTGTTTTGCTGAAAGATTTCGGTGTCCGGCAAGAAGTGCACCTCGGTGCCACGCTTCTCGGTTTGGCCAGTCACGCGCATGGGCGAAACTTCCACACCATCAACCATCTCGAGCAAACGGTTTTGCACAAAACCTTTGGCGAACTCGATCTGGTGCACCTTGCCTTCGCGGCGCACCGTCAAGCGCAGCCATTTGCTCAAAGCGTTCACGCAGCTCACGCCCACGCCGTGCAGACCACCTGACACTTTGTAGCTGTTCTGGTTGAACTTGCCGCCCGCGTGCAATTCAGTCAGCGCAATTTCAGACGCACTGCGCTTGGGCTCGTGCTTATCGTCCATCTTCACGCCCGTAGGAATGCCGCGGCCGTTGTCGGTCACGCTGATGGAGTTGTCGGTGTGGATGGTCACCACGATGTCATCGCAATGACCCGCCAGTGCTTCGTCAATCGAGTTGTCCACCACCTCAAACACCAGGTGGTGCAAACCGGTGCCGTCTGAGGTGTCACCGATGTACATGCCTGGGCGCTTACGCACGGCTTCCAAGCCCTCCAGAATCTGGATGGCACCCTCGCCATAGCCTTCCGAGGCCCCAGCCTGGTTAGCATCTATCTTGGGTTGCGCATTGATGCTTTGAGGGGCTTGTTCAGCACCTGAATCGTCGCCCAACGCCTTGTTATCGTCTGTCATCAAAGTCTTTCATTAAATCCGCATGGGCATAACCACGTACTTGAACTGTGTGTTGTCCGGAATGGTGAACAGCGCTGAGCTGTTGGCATCCGAGAGTTCAAGCTTGACCATGTCTTGTTCCATGTTGGTCAGCACGTCGATCAGGTAAGTCACGTTGAAACCAATTTCAATGCTGTCACCGCTGTAGTCGATGTCGAGCTCGTCGGTGGCCTCTTCTTGCTCAGCGTTGTTCGAGGACACACGCAAGCTGCCCGGGTCGATGTTCAAGCGCACGCCTTTGAACTTGTCACTGGTCAAAATGGCGGTGCGCTGCAAGGTGGCCAGCAACGCGGTGCGGCCCAGGGTGATACTGTTCTTGTGGTTTTTCGGGATGACGCGGTTGTAGTCAGGGAATTTGCCTTCGACCAACTTGGTCACAAACTCCATGCCTTCAAAACTGAATTTGGCTTGGTTGTTCGCAAATTGCATCTCGATCGCGCCTTCCGCATCGCTGAGCAAACGCTGCATTTCCAACACAGTTTTGCGCGGCAAGATCACCTCTTGGCGCGGCACTTCCACATCCAGGTTGGCCGAGGCAAAAGCCAAACGGTGACCGTCGGTGGCCACCAGACTGAGTTGCTGACCTTCGGCCACGAACAAAATGCCGTTGAGGTAGTAGCGGATGTCGTGCACTGCCATTGCAAAGGACACCTGGGCTAGCAAAGCCTTCAAGGTTTTTTGCGGCACGCTGAAGGAGGGGCCAAAGTTGGCAGACTCCTGCACCAGCGGGAAATCTTCAGCTGGCAAGGTTTGCAAGGTGAACTTGCTTTTGCCACCTTTGAGCACGAGTTTGTTTTGGCTCGACTCCAACGAGATCGTCTGGTCACCCGGCATGGTGCGCAGGATGTCGATGAGTTTGCGTGCGCCCACTGTGGTGGTGAAGTCACCTGCATCACCATCAAAACTTTGGGTGGTGCGGATTTGAATTTCCAAATCGCTGGTGGTGAGCTGCAGACCTGCTGCGGTCTTGCGCATCAGTACATTGGCCAGGATGGGCAGGGTATGACGTCGTTCGACGATACCGGCAACGGATTGCAACAGACCCAAAAACTTGGCTTGCGTGGCTTTGAGGACGATCATGTATCTCTTCCTTAATTCTTCTATATCAAATTAGTAGTAGTAGTAAGCAAGCGCTTAAGCTGTGAATAGCGCCATTTTCTCTTGTTTTATCAAGGCTTTAGCAAACCCCAAACCCTGTGTGTGAGTTCCTTGGAGCGCTTCTGCCCAACATGAATAACTCGCCAAAAGGCCCAGGGCTTGTGGATAAGTACCCACTTGTCCTTTTTTTATCAACAGCTTTGTTAGACAGGCCACAGCTCATCCTTTGAGGGTTTGTTCCAGCACGTGCAGCTGCTGGTTGAGCTCGGTGTGCTGCTGACGCTCGCCAGAAATTTTGCGGACCGCGTGCAGCACCGTGGTGTGGTCGCGTCCGCCAAACAGCTCGCCAATTTCAGGCAGGCTTTTTTGGGTGAGTTCTTTGGCCAGGTACATGGCAATTTGGCGCGGCCGGGCAATGCTGGCCGGGCGCTTCTTGCTGTACATGTCAGCGACCTTGATCTTGTAATAGTCCGCCACTGTTTTTTGGATGTTCTCCACCGAAATTTGTCGGTTTTGGATGGAGAGCAAGTCACGCAGTGCTTCACGGGCGAGCTGGATGGAAATTTCTTTTTGGTTGAAGCGCGAATACGCCAAAATTTTGCGCAGCGCACCTTCCAACTCACGCACGTTGGAACGCACGTTTTTGGCGACAAAAAAGGCCACCTCTTCGGGCATGGTGCTGCCCTCTGCCTGCGCTTTGTTGATCAGGATGGCCACCCGCATTTCCAGTTCGGGTGGCTCAATGGCCACCGTCAAACCCGAGTCAAAGCGCGAGACCAAACGCTCGTGGATGTCGCTCAAACCCTTGGGGTAGGTGTCGCTGGTCATCACGATGTGTGACTTTTTGGCCAGCAGCGCTTCAAAGGCGTTGAAAAACTCTTCTTGGGTGCGTTCTTTGTTGGCAAAGAACTGCACATCGTCGATCAGCAGCAAATCCAGGGAATGGTATTTGTCTTTGAAATCGTCAAAAGTTTTGCGCTGGTAGGCCTTAACCACATCAGTGACGAACTGCTCCGCATGGATGTAGAGAACTTTGGCTTGCGGCTGGTCCGAGAGCAGCTTGTTGCCCACCGCGTGCATCAGGTGCGTCTTGCCCAAGCCCACCCCGCCGTAGATGAACAGCGGGTTGTAAAGCTGGCCGGGCGAGCCCGCCACATGCAGGGCGGCAGCGCGGGCCATGCGGTTGGCACTCCCTTCGACCAGGGTGTTGAAGTTCAGGGCGGCGTTGAGCCGGTTTTTGCTGATCCCGCCGGATTTGTCTTCCACCACATCGGGCATCTCGTCCAGGCTGGACATGTCCGCAGGCGACGTAAAGTCTTTAGGTTTGACGGTGTTATCACGCTGAGTGAGCACTAACTCAACCTGGATTTTCTGGCCGTAAATCTTCTCTAGCAGGGTGGCAATGCGCTGGCTGTATTGGGCACGCACCCAGTCCATTTTGAAGCGGTTGGCCACGAAAATCGTGACCTTGCTCAGGTCCTCGGCCACCTGTGCGGCCAAGGGTTTGATCCATGTGCTGAACTGTTGCTCGGGGAGTTCTTGGGCCAACTGCTCGACGCAGCTTTGCCAGAGTTGTTCGCCTGCGTCGCCACCGGTGCCTAGATGCTGTGCTGGGGTTCCCTCGGTCATGTCGGCGCTTGGGGGTCTGTGGATAGTTGTTCTGGACGCATGGTCATATTCTAATTTATCAAGAGCATATCCACACCGGCGGGTGTGGTGCCCCCACAACCCCCTTAAAGTTCAAGTGATGTGGGCAAAGCATTGTCAGGATTGAGAAAATTTGTGATAATCCTGGGTTTCCCTGATAGAAGAGCAACATGAAACGCACTTACCAACCTTCCAAAATCCGCCGCGCCCGTACCCATGGTTTCCTGGTGCGCATGAAAACCCGCGGTGGCCGTGCTGTGATCAACGCACGTCGCGCCAAGGGCCGCAAGCGTCTGGCCGTCTAATTCCGGCTGCCCACTCTGGCCCCTCAAGGCCGGGCTGCCTGAGCCCAACGCGTGCTGCATCTCCGAACACGGGCACAGTTCCAAGCCGTCTTGGCCGGGTCAACCGTGGCCAAGACAGCACACTTTGTGATGCACCGCTGCGCCTTGGCTGATCCTGTTTCGCCCCCCCCGCTCACCCCGCTGTTTCGTGAAAAAAACGTCTGGGTGGGCGCCATGCTGCCTAAACGTTGGGCCAAGCGTTCCGTGACTCGCCACCTCATCAAGCGTCAGGTTTATGCCGTTGCGGCCGGGTTTGCCCTGCCGCAAGCCGCTTATGTGGTGCGTTTGCGTCAGGGTTTCGATGCCAAGCGCTTTGTGAGTGCCAGTTCAGACGCCTTGAAATTAGCGGTGCGCACAGAAATGCACCAGCTGTTCGAAATCACCCAGGGCGCTCGCGCATGAAACACCTTTTGTTGGGTCTGGTGCGCGCCTATCGCTTGCTGTTGAGCCCCTGGTTGGGGTCGGCCTGCCGTTTTGAGCCCACCTGTTCGGTGTACGCTTTGGGTGCCTTGCAAGAGCACGGCGCGTTTGCGGGCTCTTACCTGACCTTGCGCCGCCTGGCGCGCTGCCACCCGGCGTGCGCCGGGGGTTGCGACCCGGTGCCTGCGGCACGCGCCCACGCCTCTTTGTTTGAACGCCTGTTCCCCTCTACCTTGAAGAAGACGACATGAACGATATCCGCCGCACCATTCTGTGGGTGATTTTTGGCTTTTCCATGGTGCTGCTGTGGGACCAATGGCAGGTCTACAACGGTCACGCCCCCACCTTCTTCCCCAAACCGGTTCAGGTGGACAAAGCCGCAGCGGGTGCCGCCAAAGACGCCGCCGTGCCCAACCCTGCCGCCAATGCCGTGCCTGCTGCAACCAACTCAACCAACGCTGGCGCTTCGTCAGCTGCGGTGCCCACAACGGCCCCCGCCGCACAAGGCGAGCGCCTGGTGGTCACCACCGACGTGCTCAAGCTCACCTTTGACACCGAAGGCGGCTCACTGGTGCGCACCGAGTTTCTCAAGCACGCCGACCTGAACGACAAAGCCAAGCCCTTTGTCTTGCTCGACGACAGCAAAGAGCGCGTGTACCTGGCCCAAACCGGCCTGATTGCCACCGGCACAGCACTGCCTACCCACAAAACCGTGATGGCTTTCACTGGCGACAAAGAACTCAAAGATGGCGTGAACGAGCTCACCCTGAAATTTGAGTCGCCCGTGACCAACGGCGTGAAGCTGGTGAAAACCTACACCCTCAAGCGCGGCGACTACACCTTGGCTGTGAAGCACGAGGTCAGCAACAACAGCGGCGCGGTGGTGCAACCCCAGCTTTACCAACAGCTGGTGCGCGACGGTAACAAGCCCGCTGGCGAGTCCTCGTTCTATTCCACCTTCACCGGCCCTGCGGTCTATACCGAAGCCAAGAAGTACCAAAAGGTGGAGTTTGCCGACATCGAGAAAAACAAGTTCGAGGTCGACAAGCAAGCCGACAACGGCTACGTGGCCATGGTGCAGCACTACTTCGCCAGCGCCTGGTTGTTGGACAAAGGCGTGGCCCGTGAAAACTTCTTGCGCAAGGTCGACACCAACCTGTACGCCGCGGGCATGATCACCCAACTGGGTGACCTGGCCACCGGCACCAGCAAAGTGGTGGACAGCCGCTTGTTTGTCGGCCCACAGGAAGAAAAAATTCTTGAAACCTTGGCCCCCGGCCTGGAGCTGGTCAAAGACTACGGTTGGCTGACCATTTTGGCCAAGCCTTTGTATTGGTTGCTTGACCAGTTGTATGGCTACATCCAAAACTGGGGCTGGGCGATTGTGGCCTTGGTGCTGCTGCTGAAAATTGCGTTTTACTGGCTCAACGCCAAGGCTTACGCCAGCATGGCCAAGATGAAGGCCATCAACCCCCGCATCATGGAAATGCGCGAACGCCTCAAGAGCAACCCGCAGCAGATGCAAATGGAGATGATGAAAATCTACCGTGAGGAGAAGGTCAACCCCATGGGTGGTTGCTTGCCCATTGCCATCCAAATTCCGGTGTTCATCGCGCTGTATTGGGTGCTGCTGTCCAGCGTGGAAATGCGCAACGCGCCTTGGATGCTGTGGATCTCTGACCTCTCGGCCGCTGACCCTTATTTCATCTTGCCCCTGGTCATGACCCTGACCACCTTGCTGCAAACCGCGCTCAACCCCGCGCCACCCGACCCCATGCAAGCCAAGATGATGTGGATCATGCCGCTGATGTTCAGCGTGATGTTCTTCTTCTTCCCGGCCGGCCTGGTGCTGTACTGGATCACCAACAACATCTTGTCGATCGCACAGCAGTGGATCATCAATGTGCGCATGGGTGTGCCGCCGCAGTTCAACTTGCCGAAATTTAAATAACCCCCCGAGGCGCCTTTGGCGCCTCCCCCCTTTGAAGGGGGGCGACACCAGCAGACCGGCGAAGCCGGATCTGCGGTGTCTCTGATCTGGGGTCACTTCGGGGCACAATCACCGCATGCTTGCCCGCCAACAGGAACCGATAGTTGCGATTGCCACGGCGCCTGGGCGTGGGGCGGTGGGCATGGTGCGGGTGTCGGGTCGTGGTTTGGGTGGGCTGATTGATGCGCTGTGTGGCAAAGCGCTTAACCCACGAGTCGCCACCTACCTGCCGTTCAAAGCGGCCGACGGCTCAGCGCTTGACCAAGGGCTGGCCATCTACTTTCCCGCGCCGCACTCTTTCACGGGTGAGGACGTGCTCGAACTTCAGGCGCACGGCGGGCCCGTCGTTTTGCAAATGCTCTTGGCGCGCTGCTTGGAAGCCGCACAAGACGCCCTGCCCGGTTTGCGTGTGGCCCAACCCGGCGAGTTCACCGAGCGCGCGTTTTTGAACGACAAAATCGACCTCGCACAAGCCGAAGCGATTGCCGATTTGATTGACGCCAGCACCGAAGCCGCTGCACGCAGCGCCACGCGCTCCATGGCAGGCGATTTCTCGCGAGACATCCATGGGCTGCGCGACGGGCTCATCCATCTGCGCATGCTGGTGGAGGCCACGTTGGATTTTCCTGAAGAAGAAATTGACTTCTTAGCCAAGGCAGATGCCGCAGGTCAGCTATCAAAATTAGAGCAACAGTTGGCTGCCGTGATGCGCAACGCCCAACAAGGCGCGCTCTTGCGTGAAGGCATCAAGGTGGTGATTGCGGGCCAGCCCAACGCCGGCAAAAGCTCGCTGCTCAATGCCTTGGCCGGTGCTGAGTTGGCCATCGTCACGCCGATTGCTGGCACGACGCGCGACAAGGTCACGCAGACCATCCAAATTGAAGGCGTGCCCCTGCACATCATCGACACCGCTGGCTTGCGCGACAGCGCAGACGAGGTGGAAAAAATTGGCATCGCACGCGCATGGCAAGAAATTGCACAGGCCGATGCGGTGCTGTTTTTGCACGACCTCACCCGCTGCTCAGATCCCGACTATCAAACCGCTGACCAAGACATCGCACACACGCTGCAACAACAGTTGCCCGCGCGCGTGCCGGTGGTGGATGTGTACAACAAGGTCGATGCTGCGCCCGAATCAAAGCAAGCGTCACCACAACTGACACAGCAACCGGAAGCGATCTATCTCTCCGCCAAACAAGGCACTGGCCTGGACGATCTGCGTCAACGTCTGTTGAGTTTGGCGGGCTGGCAGTCTGCGGCTGAAGGTGTGTACATGGCGCGCGAACGGCATGTGCAAGCGCTCAAGCGGGTGGATCAACATGTGGACAACGCAGCGGCACACTTGGCCGCGAAAGACCAACACCTGGACTTGTTGGCCGAAGAGTTGCGTTTGTCGCAAGAAGCGCTCAACGAGATCACCGGTGAGTTCACCTCCGACGATTTGTTGGGTGTGATTTTTTCGAAGTTCTGCATCGGGAAGTGACATGGGCTACCTGCTCGCTCTGGACCAAGGCACCTCAAGCTCGCGCAGCATTGTGTTTGACACCTTGGGCCAGATCGTGGCCATGGCCCAGCGTGAGTTTCGTCAGATTTACCCGCGCCCGGGTTGGGTGGAGCACGACCCGCAAGAAATTTGGGCCACGCAATTGGCCACCGCACAAGACGCCTTGGCGCAAGCGCATCTCAGTGCCTCAGACATCATCAGCATGGGCATCACCAACCAGCGTGAGACCACGGTGGTGTGGCGCCGTCAAACCGGCGAGCCTATCCACCCGGCCATCGTTTGGCAAGACCGCCGCTCTGAAATTTTGTGCGCGCAACTGCGTGAACAAGGCCATGAAGCTTTGGTGCAAAGCAAAACCGGTTTGCTGATCGACGCGTATTTCTCCGGCACCAAACTGCAGTGGATCTTGGACAACGTGCCAGGCGCGCGTGAGCAGGCGCAGCGCGGCGAACTGGCCTTTGGCACGGTGGACAGCTGGTTGATGTTCAAACTCACCAACGGCCGCTCGCATGTGACCGATGTGAGCAATGCCGCGCGCACCATGCTGTTCAACATCCACACCAACACCTGGGACGATGAGCTGCTGGGCCTCTTGAACATCCCGCCTTCGCTCATGCCGCAGGTCTTGCCCTCCAGCGCTGACTTTGGCCGCACCGATGCACAGTGGCTCGGCGGCCCCATCCCCATCGGCGGCGTGGCCGGTGACCAGCAAAGCGCGTTGTTTGGCCAAGCGTGTTTTCAAAGCGGCATGGCCAAGAACACCTATGGCACCGGCTGCTTCATGCTCATGCACACCGGCGCAGAATTTCAAAGCAGCCACAACGGCTTGATCACCACTTCAGCCGCGCAACTCAGCAACAAGCCGCAGTACGCTTTAGAGGGCAGTGTGTTCATCGGCGGGGCGGTGGTGCAGTGGTTGCGCGATGGTCTGCGCGCGATTTCCAGCAGCGCTGAAGTCGAGGGCTTGGCCCACACCGTGCCTGATGCAGGTGGCGTGATGTTCGTGCCGGCTTTCACTGGTTTGGGCGCGCCCTACTGGGACGCGCAAGCGCGCGGCGCGATCGTCGGCCTGACCCGCGGCACCACGGTGGCGCACATCGCGCGTGCGGCCCTGGAGAGCATCGCGTTTCAAAGCGCGGCCCTCTTGCAAAGCATGAACCGCGATGCGGCGGTGGCGGTCACCGAGTTGCGGGTCGATGGCGGCGCGTGTGTGAACGACTTGCTCATGCAAGTGCAGGCCGATCTGCTGGGTATTCCGGTGGTGCGTCCCGCGGTCATCGAGACCACAGCGCTGGGAGCCGCGTACCTGGCTGGCTTGCACGCCGGTGTGTACAGCAGCACGGACGAGCTCAGCGCGCAGTGGCGGGTGGACCGCACCTTCTACCCCACCTTGCCCACCGAGCAAGCGCAAGAGCGCATGGACCGTTGGGAGCGCGCGGTGCGTCAAGCTCGCGCGACGTGAAGCTCTGGGGCATTCAAAATTCAATGCCCCTCAAAGCTCACCAGGCTGAATATTTTCAAGCCCGCAGCGCGCAATTTTTCAGAGCCGCCTAAGTCGGGCAAGTCCACAATCGCGCAGGCCTCCACGATCTGAGCGCCGAGTTTCTCAAGTAGGTTTTTGCCTGCCATGAGGGTGCCACCGGTGGCAATCAAATCATCCACCAAAAGCACGCGTTGCCCGGGTTTGACCGCATCGGTGTGCAGCTGCACGGTGGCGCTGCCGTATTCCAGCGCGTAGGTTTCTTCCACCGTGGTGAAAGGCAGCTTGCCTTTTTTGCGTACCGGCACAAAGCCCACGCCCAGTTCATACGCCAGCACCGAGCCCAAAATGAAACCGCGCGCATCCAACGCCGCCACCACATCGGGCTTGAGCTCGCTGTCCAGGTAGCGGTGCACCAGCGTGTCCACAATCACGCGAAACACCTTGGGGTCTTGCAAGAGCGGTGTGATGTCGCGGAACTGCACGCCGGGTGCGGGCCAATCGGCCACGGTGCGGATGTGTTGGCGGATGTACTCGCTGACTTTGGGGTTGAGCATGGGGGCTCCTTAACGCAAGAGTTGTTCTTCAGCCAATGCCAGGGCTTGCGGCGTGCCGCTGAGCACCAGGGTGTCGCCGTTGCCCAGCACCGGGTTGTCATCGGGGCGTAACAAGCTGCCGTTGCTTTGCCGCACCTGCACCACCCGCACATCGCGCAGTTTCGCACGCCACACAGACAGCGGCGCATCCAGCCCTTCGCTCAAGGTGATGCTGCGCAAATGTTCTTGCTCGCCATCATCGCTGGTGCTGTCGTCGGCCCCGTGGAAATAACCACGCAGCAGGTTGTAGCGCGCATCGCGTTGCTCTTGCACGATGCGGATCACCCGGCGCATGGGCACCCCCACCAAAGCCAGGGCGTGGCTGGCCAACATGAGTGAGCCTTCAATCGCTTCAGGCACCACCTCGGTCGCGCCCGCGCGCTGCAGCTTTTCCAGGTCGTGGTCGTCTTGGGTGCGCACAATCACCGGGATGTGCGGCGCTTGTTCGCGGATGGTGTGCAGCACCTTCAAAGCGCCCGGCCCATCCAGGTAGGTCAGCACCACGGCACTGGCGCGCGACAAGCCCGCGGCCATCAAGGCTTGGGCACGCGCCGCATCACCAAACACCACCGACTCGCCCGCGGCCGAGGCTTGGGCCACGCGGTCGGGGTCAAGGTCCAGCGCGATGTAGGGGATGTGCTCCAGATCCAGCATGCGCGCCAGGTTCTGGCCGCAACGCCCGAAGCCGCAAATGATGACGTGCTGTTTGGTGTTGATGGCCTTGCGCGCGATGCTGGTCATCTGCAGCGATTGCTGCAACCACTCACTGGCCACGAGCTTCATCACCAGGCTGTTGGCGTGTTCGATGATGAAAGGTGTGGCCATCATCGACAGCACCATGCTCGCCAAAATCGGGTTGATGAGTTCGGGCTCAATCAAGTGGCTTTTTTGCGCCAGGGCCAGCAACACAAAACCAAACTCACCCGCTTGCGCCAAATACAAACCGGTGCGCACCGACACCCCCATGGCTGCGCCTAGGCCGCGCGAAATCAAGGTGATCAGCGCAGCCTTGAACAGCAGCGGCACGGTGAGCAAGAGCAGCACCAACTCCCAACGCTGCAGCACCAGGCGCCAGTCCAGCATCATGCCGATGCTGATGAAAAACAAGCCCAGCAACACATCGTGAAACGCGCGGATGTCGCCCTCCACCTGCTGCTTGTAAGGCGTCTCGGAAATCAGCATGCCGGCAATGAACGCGCCGAGTTCCAAACTCAAACCGGCCATCTCCGTCATCCACGCCAGGCCTAGGGTGATGAGCAGCACATTGAGCACAAACAGCTCTTCGCTTTTGCGTCGCGCCACCACGTTGAGCCAATAGCGCATGACCCATTGCCCACCCACCAAGAGCACGGTGATGAGCAAAGCGCCTTTGAGCAAAGCCATGCCCATGGCGTTCACCAACGACTCGCCTTGCGCGCCCAGGGCGGGTATCAAAATCAAGAGCGGCACCACCGCCAGGTCCTGGAACAAGAGCACGCCCATCACACGCTTGCCGTGTTCGCTCTCCAACTCCAGCCGCTCGGCCATGAGCTTGACCACGATCGCAGTGCTGCTCATGGTGAGTGCGCCCGAGAGAGCCAACGCGGTTTGCCAGGTCATGGGCCAGAACTGCGGTAAGACCATGCTCAAGGCGACCGAGCCCAAGGTCACCACGCCCATGGTCAGCAGCACCTGCAAACCACCCAGTGCAAACACATGGCGGCGCATGGCACGCAGCTTGGGCAGGTTGAACTCCAGCCCGATCACGAACATCAAAAACACCACGCCGAACTCGGCCAAGTGGCGCATGCCTTCCGAGTTTTGCGCCAGGGCCAGTGCGTTGGGGCCGATCACCACGCCCACGGCCAGGTAGCCCAGCATGGGCGGCAATTTGAAGGTGCGACAGACCACCACCCCCAGCACAGCGGCCAGCAAATAGATGAGGGTCAAGTCCAAGGCGGTCATGGTTGCATCCTAACAAGGGTGGGCTCGATAGAATTGATCCATGACGCAAGCCATCACCACCTCTGTGCCTTTTGATGCCGACAAGGCCGTGGCCCTGGCCCGGCAGACTTGCGAGATCGAAGCCGCAGCCGTTGCGGCCCTGGGCGAGCGCCTGGGCAGCAGCGTGCGCGAACCCTTTGGCCGCGCGGTGCAGCGCCTGCTCACGGTGCGTGGCCGCGTGGTGGTCATGGGCATGGGCAAGAGCGGGCACATCGGGCGCAAGATGGCAGCCACCCTGGCCTCCACCGGCACACCGGCCATGTTTGTGCACCCGGCCGAAGCCAGCCACGGCGACCTGGGCATGATCACCGAGGCCGATGCGGTGCTGGCGATTTCCAACAGCGGCGAGTCGCAAGAGCTCACCGACATCCTGCCGGTCATCAAGCGCCTGGGCGTGCCCCTGATTGCCATGACCGGTGGCCTGCAGTCCAGCCTGGCGCGCCATGCCGAGGTGGTGTTGGACACCAGCGTGGCCCAAGAGGCCTGCCCTTTGAATTTGGCGCCCACCGCCAGTACCACCACCCAGTTAGCACTGGGAGATGCATTGGCTGTGGCCTTGTTGGACGCACGCGGCTTCAAAGCGGAAGACTTTGCCCGCTCGCACCCCGGCGGGTCGTTGGGGCGCAAGTTGCTCACCCATGTGAGCGATGTGATGCGCAGCGGCGCCGATGTGCCGCGCGTGGGCGTGAACGCCGGCTTGAGCGAACTCATGCGTGAGATGAGCGCCAAGGGCCTGGGCGCCACCGCGGTGGTGGATGCGAACGACCACGTGCTGGGCATCTTCACCGACGGCGACTTGCGTCGCCTGCTGGAAAAAGGCGTGGACCTGCGCCAGGGCACGGCCGAGCAACTCATGCACCCCAAGCCCACCACCATCAGTGCCGATGCTTTGGCGGTGGACGCGGCCGAACTCATGGAGGTGCGCCGCATCACCAGCGTGTTGGTGGTGGACGCGCAAGGCAAGCTGTGCGGCGCGCTCAACAGCAACGACCTGATGCGCGCCAAGGTGATCTGATGACCACACCCGCTTTGAATTTCGCCCCCGAACTGCTGCTGCGCGCCCAAGACGTGCGCGTGGCGTTTTTTGATGTGGATGGCGTGCTCACCGATGGTGGTTTGTACTTCACCGAAGCGGGCGAAACCATCAAGCGCTTTTCTACCCTGGACGGCCATGGTTTGAAGTTGCTCGCGCGCGCGGGCATCACCCCGGTGGTCATCACCGGGCGCGACTCCGCACCCCTGCGTGTGCGTTTGAAAGCCTTGGGCATTGAACATGCGGTGTTTGGCACCGAAGACAAATTACCCGCGGCGCAAGCGATGCTGAGCCAACTCGGTTTGAGTTGGGCACAAGCTGCGGCCATGGGCGATGACTGGCCCGATTTGCCGGTGATGCAACGCGCCGCCTTGGCATGCGCACCGCCACACGGCCACGCCGAGGCGCGCGCCTTGGCACACCACGTCACTTCAGCGGCCGGTGGTCATGGCGCAGCGCGTGAGTTTTGCGACCTGCTGCTGGTGGCCGGTGGCCACTACGCGCGCTTGTTCAAAGAGACCCAGGCGTGAACCCTGGCTTGGCTTTGGCTCTGCGCTTGTGGCGCGCCACCTTGGAGCGCCTCACCCTGTACCTGCCCATGGCGCTCATGGGCGTGCTGGCCTTGGGCACCTACTGGTTGGTGCGCAGCACCCCGGTGTTTGAGCCGCCCGCGCCTGAAAAACCCAAACGCCACGAGGCCGACTATGTGGTGGGCAACTTCGGCTTGAAAACGTATGACGCCACAGGCCGTTTGAAGAGCGACATCACCGGCCAAACCGCGCGCCACTATCCCGACACCGACACCCTGGAAATCGATAACGTCCGCATCCGCTCGGTCAACGACCGTGGTCATGTGACGGTGGCCAGCGCCAACCTGGCGGTGACCAACAGTGACTCATCAGAAGTGCAGCTCATCGGCAACGCGCTGGTGGTGCGTGAGGCGCGTGAAGACGGTGGTGAAACCGTGCCACGCATGCAGTTCAAGGGCGAGTTTTTGCACGCGTTTTTGGACACCGAGCGCGTCAAATCGCACAAACCAGTGGACCTGCAACGCGGCCAAGATGTGTTCACCGCCGACACCCTGGACTTTGACAACGTGACCTCGGTCATGGCCTTGCAAGGCCGGGTGCGCGGCACCCTGGTGCCCAAGCCTGAGAAGGCGGACACCAAACCCAAAAAGCCTTAAACCCACAAACCATCGGCTTTATCGTTTTCCAGCATCATGGTTGCATGTTGGATGTGGTGGTGCTCTTCTTCGTGCTGGGTGTGGCGGCCAAATGCTTCAAAAGCGATTTGCGGCTGCCCGAGGCGCTTTACGAAACCCTCTCCATTTACCTGCTGCTGGCCATCGGCTTGAAGGGCGGCATCGAGATGAGCAAGCAGTCCTTGCTCGACCTCGCGCCTCAGGTGGCGGTGTGCTTGAGCCTGGGTTTTGCCATTCCCTTTTTGTTGGTGCCGGTGTTGCGCCGCTTGGGCTTGAGCGCGGTGGACAGCGCTGCCTTGGCCGCGCACTACGGCTCGGTCAGCGTGGTGACCTTTGCAGTGGCCAACAGTTTTTTGCAAAAGCGCGGTGTGCCGGTGGAAAGCCATGCAGCCTTGTGGGTGGCGCTGATGGAAGCCCCCGGTTTGATCGCCGGCATTTGGCTGGCGCGTCGCGGCTTGCGTGAAGCCTCGGCCCTGAACTGGCGCGAACTCGCGCACGATGTGTTTTTGGGCAAGTCGGTGCTCTTGCTGGTGGGTGGTTTGCTCATAGGCGCCTTCATGGGCGAGGCGGGCACCGCGTCCATCAAAAACGTGTTCATCGACCCCTTCAAAGGCGTGCTGGCCTTGTTTCTGTTGGAGCTCGGTTTGGTGGCCGGTGCACGCCTGGGCGATTTGCGCCAGCATGGTGTGAAGCTGGTGGCCTTCGCGCTCATCGCCCCGATGGGCTTGGCGGTGCTGGGCGCCTTGGCGGGTGCGCTCATGGGCTTGAGCCAAGGCGGTGTGACCATCATGGCCACGCTGGCGGCCAGCGCGAGTTACATTGCAGCACCCACGGCCATGCGCATCGCGGTGCCTCAGGCCAATGCGGGTTTGTCGATCACCGCCGCTTTGGGCGTGACGTTTCCTTTCAACATCGTGCTGGGCATTCCCCTGTACTTTGAGATGGTGCAACGATGGATGCCATGAACAAACACCCCCGACAACTGCTGGTCATCATTGCCGAGGCCGCGCTGGAAAAACGTTTGGTGGCCGATGTGCGCGCCGCCGGCGCGCATGGCTACACCGTGCACGATGTGCGGGGCGGCAGCGAATACGCCACCCGCGAAGGCCACTGGGAGGCCGACCGCACCATCGAGATGAAAGTGATTTGCGAGGCCCAGGTGGCCGACCAGATCGCCCGCCATGTGCTGGCCACTTACGCCCCGCATTACGGCTTGACGCTGTTCTTCGCCGATGTGCAGGTGCTGCGGCCCGAAAAGTTTTAGGCCCCCATGAAAAAAGCCCCAGACGATGCCGTCAGGGGCTTTGTGTTGAAGGGGTTAGTCCTCTTCAGTAACCGCGACGTCCACCCCCGCCGCCGCGCGGGTTGCCGTAGGGGCTGCGAAAACCACCGTCCTGACCGTCGCCATAGCTGCGGTCCTGGCGGTCCCCTCGATCGCCTCTGTCGCCACGATCTCCGCGGTCACCACGGTCACCATAACCGCGGTCTTGACGCTCGCCACCACCATAGCCACCGCCGCCATCACGTGGGCTGGCGTAACCACCTTCGCGTTGGCCCGCATAACCGCCGCCACCGCCGTAGCCACCTCCACCCCCCCCACCGTAACCGCCGCCGCCTTCACGACGCCCGCCACCATAACCGCCTCCCCCGCCATAGCCGCCGCCACCACCACCGTACCCACCGGTGCGCGGTGGGCGGGGCTCCATGGGGCGGGCTTCGTTGACCACCAGGTTGCGGCCATTGAGGTCCTGGCCGTGCATGCCGGTAATGGCGGCTTGGGCTTGGGCATCATCGCCCATTTCCACAAAGCCAAAGCCTTTAGAGCGGCCGGTGTCGCGTTCCATCATCACCTTGGCGCTGCTGACCGTACCGAACTGGCTGAACGCCTGCTGCAGGTCGTTGTCACGCACCGTGTAAGGCAAATTGCCTACGTAGAGTTTGTTGCCCATGCAAAGGACTCCTGAAAAACATCAAACAAGCGATGGAGTCCCTCAAACGCTAAGTAGCTTCGAAATCGACAGGTCACCGCAATCCGTCGCTCGCAGCTTGTGGCCGCAAGACAATCGCTTTTTGCCACAGAAATCGCTGCTCAACAAGTGGGAGTGATGCCTAGTTGTTGGCAGGATCGCAACAGAGCTTGATGCGCGTCATGCAAGCGTGGTGTGTCACGCGGTTTGGCGCAGGCATGAAAAAAGGGCCACAAGGACCCTTTTGTTGATCAGGTGAGTGATCGTGCCGGTCAGGGCAGATCAGTAACCACCACGGCCACCGCCGCCGTAGCCACCACCGCCGCCTTCGCGACGGCCACCGCCACCACCGTAGCCGCCACCGCCGCCTTCACGGCCACCGCCGTAACCGCCGCCGCCACCACCACCGTAGCCACCACCACCGCCGCCGTAGCCGCCGGTGCGGGGAGGACGGGGTTCCATGGGACGGGCTTCGTTGACCACCAGGCCACGGCCGCCGAATTGCTGGCCATTCATGCCGGCAATCGCTGCTTGTGCTTGTGCGTCGTCGCCCATTTCCACAAAGCCGAAGCCTTTGGAACGGCCGGTGTCACGTTCCATCATGACTTTGGCGCTGGAAACCGTGCCGTACTGGCTGAATGCCTGTTGCAGGTCGTTGTCGCGGAATGCGTAGGGCAGGTTGCCCACGTAAAGTTTGTTGCCCATGCGGGACTCCTAAAAAGACTCAAAAAGCGATGGGTCACAGAGCCGCAATCAACAAACCAATGAAGAATTCTCAAGACGCGAAACCGACTGAAACACCGCAAACCAAATAAGCTGCTGAAAAAAACAGCTGACCCATTATGCGCTAGATATGCAAAAAGCATAGCCAAATATCAAGCAAACAAAGGGTTTCTGGGCAAAAACACTGCAAAAAGTGGAAAAAACAACGCCCGCAACAGCGGGCGTGTGCTGGGGGTGGGGCTGGGTTTACCAGTTCACCTCGCGCTCAGGGGTGGCGCTGATGTTGTGAATCGCCAGGTCTGCGCCGTCAAATTCTTCCTCTTGGCTCAGGCGTAAACCCATGGTGACCTTGAGGGTTCCGTACACCGCCAAACCACCCACCAAAGCCCAGGCCACACCCATGGCGGTGCCGATGAGCTGCGCTGTGAGGTTGATGCCACCCAGGCCGCCCATGGCTTGCGTGCCGAAAATACCTGCGGCAATACCACCCCAGGTGCCACACAGGCCGTGTAGGGGCCATACGCCCAGCACGTCGTCAACCTTCCATTTGTTTTGGGTCAGGGTGAACATGACCACAAAAATGGCGCCGGCCACACCGCCCACCACCAGCGCGCCCAGGGGGTGCATCAGGTCAGAGCCGGCGCACACCGCCACCAGGCCGGCCAGGGGGCCGTTGTGCACAAAGCCCGGGTCGTTCTTGCCCATGAGCAAGGCCACCAAGGTGCCGCCCACCATGGCCATGAGCGAGTTGACCGCCACCAGGCCCGAGATTTTGTCCAGCATCTGCGCGCTCATCACGTTAAAGCCGAACCAGCCCACGATCAAAATCCAGGCGCCCAGCGCCAGGAAGGGGATGCTCGAAGGCGGGTGGGCCGAGATCGCGCCGTCTTTGCGGTAACGGTTGTAGCGCGCGCCCAGCAGCAGCACGGCAGGCAGGGCAATCCAGCCGCCCACCGCGTGCACCACCACGCTGCCGGCAAAGTCGTGGAATTCATCGCCGGTGAGCTCTTTGATCCAGGCTTGGATGCCGAAGTGTTGGTTCCAGGCAATGCCCTCAAAGAAGGGGTAAACCACGCCCACCACCAACGCGGTGGCCAAGAGCTGGGGCCAGAAGCGCGCGCGCTCGGCAATGCCACCCGAGATGATGGCCGGGATGGCCGCGGCGAAGGTCAGCAGGAAGAAGAACTTCACCAGCTCGTAACCGTTTTTCGCGGCGAGTTGCTCCGCACCGATGAGGAAGTTGGTGCCATATGCCACGCTGTAGCCCACCAAGAAGTACACCACCGTGGAGACCGAGAAGTCCACCAGGATCTTGACCAGCGCATTGACCTGGTTTTTGCGGCGCACGGTGCCGAGCTCCAGAAACGCGAAACCGGCGTGCATGGCCAGAACCATGATGGCGCCGAGGAGGATGAACAGGGTGTCTGCGCCCTGTTTTAGTGCTTCCATGTGAACCTCTTTGAGTAAAAATGCCTGTTATTGGTGCAAAAACAGCGAAAAAATGGATTTGCACCAAAACTAAGCAATTTTCACGCCAAATTCTATGGGCTGCCGCTTTTTGGGGCGGCCTGACGCTGGTGCTGAGGGTTTGCGCACTGTTTGTGGGCGACGCTAAAAAGCCTCAAGCCACTGGGGCACTTCGTTTTATACTCAGGGCATGCGCCGATTTGAACCAGATTGCGGGCGCCGGGGTCGAGCCTTTGCGGGCTTGCATGCCTCGAAGTTCAGCTAAAGACGGCAAGTGTCTCCCTGCGATACCCGGCCCTGCTTTTGCTGAGCCGGGTTTTTGTTTTTTGGAGTTGCTTGCCGCGATGTTGATCGCTCACCCACAGTCGATGCACTTTGACGCTGCTTTGCCCCTGCAAAGCGGTGCGTCGATCCGCGACTACCACCTGAGCTACGAGACCTACGGCACCCTCAACGCAGCCAAGTCCAACGCAGTGCTGATTTGCCACGCCCTCAACGCCTCGCACCATGTGGCTGGCGTGTACGAGGGCCAACCCAAAAGCGAAGGCTGGTGGGACAACATGATTGGCCCGGGCAAGCCGGTGGACACCAACAAATTTTTCGTGATTGGGGTGAACAACCTGGGCTCGTGCTTTGGCTCGACCGGCCCCATGCACACCCACCCCGACACCGGCCAGGTCTATGGCGCCGATTTCCCGGTGGTCACGGTGGAAGACTGGGTCAACGCGCAAGCGCGTTTGCTCGATGCTTTAGGCATCGACACCCTGGCCGCGGTGATGGGCGGCAGCTTGGGCGGCATGCAAACCTTGAGTTGGACGCTGCAATACCCGCAGCGCGTCAAGCACGCGGTGGTGGTGGCCAGTGCGCCCAACTTGAACGCCGAGAACATCGCGTTTAACGAGGTGGCGCGCCGCGCCATCGTGACCGACCCCGACTTTCACAACGGCCACTTTTACGCGCACGGCGTGGTGCCCAAGCGCGGTCTGCGCATAGCCCGCATGATCGGCCACATCACCTACCTCAGTGATGATGTGATGAATGACAAGTTTGGTCGCAAGCTGCGCGATGCGGTCACCTCCACCCAGGCCGAGCGCGACTACAAATTTTCCACACAAGATGTGGAATTTGAGATCGAGAGCTACCTGCGCTACCAGGGCGACAAGTTCAGCGAGTACTTTGACGCCAACACCTATTTGCTCATCACCCGCGCGCTGGATTATTTCGACCCGGCCCGCGCGCATGGTGGCAACCTCACCCGCGCGTTGGCGCACACCCAGTCCAAGTTTTTGCTGGTGAGCTTCACCACCGACTGGCGCTTCAGCCCCGCGCGCAGCCGCGAGATCGTCAAAGCCCTGGTGGACAACCGCCGCGAGGTGAGCTACGCCGAGATTGACGCGCCGCACGGCCATGATGCCTTTTTGCTGGACGACCCCCGCTATTTGGCGCTGGTGCGCTCTTATTTTGAGAGCAAAATTGGGGTGGGCTTATGACCGATGACCTCACCATGAAAGTGCTGGCGCAGTTGGTGCCACCGGGCTCGCGCGTCTTGGATTTGGGTTGCGGCAACGGCGCCATGCTCGCGCACCTGCAAGCCACCCGCGGCTGCACCGGTTACGGTGTGGAGCTTGATGATGCCAATGTGCTAGCCTGTGTGCAGCGCGGTGTGAATGTGATTCAGCTCAACCTCGACGAGGGGCTGGACATGTTCGAAGACCAAAGTTTTGACGTGGTGCTGCAAAGCGACACCCTGCAACACCTGCGCAACGCCGAGGTGGTGCTGCGCGAAACCGCGCGTGTGGGGCGTGTGGGCATTGTGGCGTTTCCTAACTTTGCGCATTGGCCCAACCGCTTGAGCGTGTTGCTCGGCCGCATGCCGGTGACCAAACGCCTGCCCTACCAGTGGTACGACACACCCAACATCCGTGTGGGCACCCATGTGGACCTGCTGGATTTGGCGCAGCGCAACGGCCTGCAGGTGCTGGAGAGTTTTGGTGTGCACCGTGGCCAGCGCGTGACCTTGGCGCCTAACTTGTTCGCCAGCACCACGGTGCTGAAGTTCTCGCGGTAAATTTTCTGCGCTGAGTTTTTTGGCGTTGAATGAATCAACCGCCCGTCACATAACCCATGCTTTGGGGCAGCCACAGCACCAGGCTGGGCACAAAGGTGATGAGGGCCAGAGCCACCAGCAGCATCACCAAAAACAACCAGCCCTCGCGCACCATGTCGCGCACGGCAATGCCGCTCAGGGCGTTGGTGACGAACAGCAGCATGCCAAAGGGCGGGTGCACCATGCCGATCATCATGTTGACCACCGCCACCACACCGAAGTGCACCAGGTCAATGCCCAAAGCGCGTGCCGCAGGCACCAGCATGGGCACGATGACCAGCAGCATCACTGACACATCCAAGAAACAACCCAGCGCCAAAAACAGGGCGTTGACCAGCAGCAAAAACTGCCAAGGGGCAAGCTGCAAACCCATCACCCAGTTCGCGAGTTGCGCGGGCATGCCCTCGGCGGTCAAGGCGTAATTCATCAGATACGCCGCGGCGATGATCAGGGTGACCACCGTGCTGGCACGCACGGTCTCGAGCATCACAGCGTAAAGAATTCTCGGGCTCAAAGCTTTGTAAAACCAGGCCAGCAAAAGTGCATGAAGTGCCGCGACCGCAGCTGCTTCGGTGGGGGTGAAAGCACCGCTGTAAATGCCGCCCAACAAAACGACGGGCAAACTCAAAGGCAGCAAGCCGCGCCACAACATGCCGGCGCGCTGCGCTTTTGGCACAGAGGGCTCTAGGGGAATTTGGCGGCGCGTGGCGATGATGTGCACCCCCAACATCAACAGGCCCGCCATCAAGAGGCCGGGCACCACGCCACCCAAAAACAAAGCGCCCACCGAGGTGCCTGAGACCAGCGCGTAAATCACCATGGGAATGGACGGCGGGATGATGGGGCCAATGGTGGCACTGGCCACCACCACCGCACCCGCAAAGCCCGGGGTGTAGTGCGGCTTGGCCAGCATTTGTTTGAGGGTGACCAAGCCCGGTCCTGCGGCATCGGCGATCGCGCTGCCGCTCATGCCGGAAAAAATCACGCTCACCAAAATGTCCACCTGCGCCAGCCCGCCGCGCCAGCGCCCCACCAGCAGGTGCGAGAGTGCAAACAAGCGCTCGCTCACCGTGCCGGCGTTCATCAAATTGGCCGCAAAAATAAACAGCGGCACGGCCAGCAGCACATAGCCGCCCATCAGGCCGCCCAGCACCTGTTCGGCGGCCAAGCCCATGTCTTGTCCGGTCACACCCAGGTAAGCAATGCCCCCGCCCAACATCGCCAAGCCAATCGGCGCGCGCAGCAAAAGCAAAGTCACCAGCACACCGGCAAGCACCCACAAACCGGTGCTCATGGTCGCGCCTCAAATTCAGCCACGACCTGCCGCCAGTGCTTGCCCAGCAAACGCAGTGCGCGCCACAGATAAGCCAAGCCCACCACCGCGAGCATGAGCGCAAACGGCGCGTACACCCAGTGCAGCGGCCAGCCCATCACCGGGGTGCTTTCGCGGCGCATGAAGGCAATGAAGTCCAGCGAACCGGGCAGCGCCCACAGCAGCAAGCCCCCCACCCCTGCGCATGCCACGCACAAGACCCAGCGTTGCAAGCCGGGGCGCTGTTGGAACAAGATATCAAAGGCCACATGTTCACGCGGTTTGCAAATCGCGGTGGTGCCCCACAGCACCAACCAGGTGTAGAGGATCACCGCAGCCTCGTCCGTCCAGGTCAGGGGTTGGCCCCACACCAAGCGCGCGATCACCTGCACCACGAACACCCCGAACAACAAAGCGAACAGCAACACGCCCAGCGCTTCGCACACCCGTGTCAAACGCTGTCGCCAAGCGGGCATGTCAGCGCACCGCCGCCACGCGCTCGGCCAAGCCGGCGGGCCACTGCTTGGCCATGTCGGAGCCCGCATAAGCGGCTTGCACGGCCGTGCGGAAGGGCGCTACATCAGGCGCGGTCACACGCATCCCTTGCGACTCGAAATAAGCCAAGAGGTTTTTTTCGTCAGTGATGCGTTGCGTGTTGTTGTAGTTGGCCGCAGCCACGGCTGCGTTTTTGAGTTGTTGCTGCCCAGCCGCGTCCAGGCTGTTCCACAGTTTGTTGGAGACCACGATGAAGAGGCTGTCCACCAAATGATGGGTGAGCGTGATTTGCTGAGTGACCTCGTAAAACTTCGCGCTCTTGGTGGTGGGCAGCGGGTTGTCTTGTGCGTCGATCGTGCCGGTTTTCAGGCCCAGGTACACCTCGCCAAAGGCCAGGGGCGTGGCGGTGGCGCCCAGGGCGTTGCCCAAAAACAGCCACTCTTTGGTGGAGGGCATGCGCAACTTCAGACCCTTCAAATCGGCCGGGGTTTTCACCTCGCGTTTTTGCCGCAGGTTGAGCTCGCGCGTGCCCAGGTACAGGGGCGAGAGCACGGTGATGTCCATCTTCGCGCTCACCTCTTTGTACAGCTCAGCACCTATCGGCCCGCCTAATACGGCCATGAGGTGGGCCGGGTCGCGCAGCATGTAACCCGCGGTGAACAGCGAGAACGCGGGCACCACCTTGGCGATGTCAAAGGCCGAGATGCTGGCCAGCTCCAGGTTGCCACGCGCCAGGGCCACGGCTTCAGCGCCTTGCTTGAACAAGCTGCCGTTGAGGTTGATCTGCACCTCAAACTGGCCCGCAGCTTGTTTGTCGAGCTGCTCTTTGAGGACCGTCCACATCTTGGCGTGCCAGTCATCGGCCACCGCTGGTGTGGAGACGCGCAGCAAGGTGGACTTGGCAGCCAAGCTCACAGGGCTTGCGCTCACCAGCGCTGCAGCCGCGGCACCCATGAGGGCGCGGCGTGAGAGGGTGGGGTCGGTCATGGTCTTCCTCAAAAGCTTGATTTTCACCCATGCCGAACCGGCTGTTGAAGTGGCGTCCTGCGGTTGACGTTTCTTGGGCAGCGCAACGTCACCTGCGCGTCAAAACCAGCGCCCTCGTGCTGGAGCGATGTACGCCACGGTGGCACACTGCGCACATGCAATTCATCAACACCCCCACGCTGCGCGTGGGCTACCAGGAATGGTTGCCCCAAGCGCCTCAACAAGACCGCACCATCGTGCTCATTCACGGCTGGCCCGACAGCCCGCGTTGCTGGGCGCAGGTGGCCCCTGCCTTGGTGGCCGCTGGTTACCGGGTGATTGCCCCCGCGCTGCGTGGCTTTTCGCCCACCACGTTTTTGAACGAGGCCACACCGCGCACCGGACAGTTAGCCAGCCTGGGGCGCGATTTGATCGACTTTGTGCACGCCATGAAGCTGGACAAACCGGTCTTGGTGGGCCACGACTGGGGCGCACGCGCCGCGGCCAACGCTTGCGGTTTGGCCCACGGCATCGCCAGCCACTTGGTGCTGATCTCGGTGGGTTACGGCACCAACAACCCCAACCAGACCTTGAGCATGGCGCAGGTGCGCAACTACTGGTACCACTGGTTCATGGCCACGCCGCGCGGTCAGGCCACGGTGCGCGCGCAAGGCAAAGACTTTGCCAAGATCATGTGGGACACCTGGTCGCCCGCAGGCTGGTACACCCCCGAAGAATTCGAAGCCACCGCCCAGGCCTTTGACAACCCCGATTGGCCCGAGGTCACCCTGCACTCCTACTGCCACCGCTGGGGCCACGCGCCCGATGACCCGGCCTATGTGGCCGATGACGCGGCGCTCAACCCCGCGCCTGTGTTGGCGGTGCCCACGCTGATGTTGCACGGCGCTGCTGATGGCGTGAGCTTGCCCGAAACCTCAGCGGGTAAAGAGGCGTTTTTCAGCGGCCCGTATGAGCGCGAATTGTTGGCAGGCTTGGGCCACTTCCCGCAGCGCGAAAACCCGCAAGCGGTGAGCGAGGCGGTGCTGCGCTTCTTGGCCAAGCACGCATGAGTTTGACGGTGGCCTGAGCCGCGATGCCCTACAGCCTGCGCGAGCCGGTGCACGCCGAGCTGCTCATCAAGAAAAGCCGGTTTTTGGGCTGCGTGCAGTCCGTGCCCGACCGTGCGGCAGCCCTGCGCATCGTGGCTGATTTGCGCGCGCAGCACCCCGGTGCCGCGCATGTCTGCTGGGCGTTGATGGCCGGTGGTCAATCGGCCGCGCATGACGACGGTGAGCCCGGTGGCACCGCCGGGCGGCCCATGATGGAGGTTTTGCGGCATCAGCAGCTTGAAGGCGTGTTGGCCACCGTGGTGCGTTATTTCGGTGGCGTCAAATTGGGTGCGGGCGGCCTGGTGCGCGCCTACACCGATGCGGTGGCGCAAGCCCTGTTGAGCGCTGACAAAGTGGCGGTGCAACGCTTCACTACTCTCACCTGCACCGTGCCCTACGCGTTGGAAGGTTGGGCGCGGCGCGAAGCACAAGCGGTAGGTGCTGAATTGCTCTCAGCCAAGCACGGCGATGTGGTGACCTTGCGCTGGCAATTGGTCGAAGCGTCCGCGGCGTCTTTGAAAGCGCGCATGCTTGACGGCGGGCAGGGCCAATTGCATTGGCTGGACACCGAGGACGCGGCTGGCTGACAATGTGGATCGACCACACGTGAAAGCTCGCCCATGAACGCCCCATTGCACAAAGAAATGCCCGCCGGCTCCCTGGACGCCGCCCAAGTACTCGCGCAGGTGAGCGCGCAGTGGGACGGCGACATCGTGCGCCAGATTTCCGACTACATCGCCATTCCCGCCAAGTCGCCGGGGTTCGACAAAGACTGGGCCGCGCACGGCTACATCGACACCGTGATGCGCAACGCCGCGGCTTGGGTGGAGGCGCAAAAAGTGCGTGGCTTGAAGCTCGAGGTCATACGCCTGGATGGCCGCACACCGGTGTTGTTTTTCGAGGTGCCGGCGAGTTCTGGTGCTTCTCAAGAAAACCAGGCACCAGGCCAGGCGCAGCAACAAGGTGACGCTACAAAAACAGAAGCAAAAACCACAACCACATCTCAGCAAACCGTGCTGATGTACGGTCACCTGGACAAGCAGCCCGAGTTCACCGGCTGGCGCAACGACCTGGGCCCCTGGACGCCCAAGTACGAGGACGGCAAGTTGTACGGCCGCGGCGGTGCGGACGACGGTTACGCGGTGTACGCCAGCATCGCGGCCATCCAGGCCCTGCAAGCACAAGGTGTGGCGCACCCGCGCATCGTGGGTTTGATCGAGACTTGCGAAGAATCGGGCTCTTACGACTTGCTGCCCTATGTCGACGCGCTCAAAACTCGCCTGGGCGATGTGGGCCTGGTGATTTGCTTAGACAGTGGCGCGGGCAACTACGAGCAGCTGTGGCTCACCACCAGCTTGCGCGGCATGGCCGGCGGCACGCTCAAGGTGCAGGTGCTGACCGAGGGCGTGCACTCGGGTGATGCCAGTGGCCTGGTGCCCTCGAGTTTTCGCATCATGCGCCAGGTGCTTGACCGCCTGGAAGACAGCGCCACCGGCCGCTTGCTGCCTGCCAGTTTTCATTGCGAGGTGCCGCCCGAGCGCTTGAAGCAAGCGCAAGCCACCGCCGCGATTTTGGGCGACGAACTCTACAAACGTTTTCCCTGGGCGCACTACGACTGCGGCGGCGCCACCGCGTTCGCGCTGCCCACCACCACCGACCCGCTGCAAGCCCTGCTCAACCGCACCTGGGTGCCCACGCTGAGCGTGACCGGCGCTGAAGGCCTGCCCGATTTGGGCAACGCGGGCAATGTGCTGCGGCCCTACACCGCTTTCAAACTTTCCTTGCGCCTGCCCCCCTTGGTGGACGCTGCCAAGGCGGTGCAGGAGCTGAAACAATTGCTGGAAGACAACGCGCCCTACCAAGCCCGCGTGACTTTTGAGGGTGGCGGTGGGGCCACCGGCTGGAACGCGCCCGAGACCGCGCCCTGGTTTGAGCGCGCGCTCAATGACGCATCAACCGCGCACTTTGGTGCGGGTGTGGGTTACATCGGCCAGGGCGGCACCATTCCGCTGATGAACATGCTCTCGCAAGGGTTTCCCAAGGCGCAAATGATGGTGTGCGGCGTGCTCGGCCCCAAGAGCAACGCGCATGGACCCAACGAATTTTTGCACGTGTCTTACGCCAAGCGCCTGACGGCCGCGGTAGCGCAGGTCATCGCCCAGATGCCAGCCTGAACACCGGGCTGAATGCCAGCATCAGTTTTTAAGCCGCGGGCTTGGCGGCTGCTTTGAAGGTCAGCCACAACAGCAAGATGCCGGTGAGCGCCACCGGCACGATGGAGCCCACATTGAGCCAGTGCCAACCGTGGCTGGTGACCAGTGCGCCCGAGGCCAAGGAGCTCATGGCCATCACCCCGAACACTGCAAAATTGATAGCGCCTTGCGCACGGTCTTTGTCTTCAGGGCGGTAAGTGCCCAGGGCCAGCGTGGTGCTGCCGGTGAACAAAAAGTTCCAGCCCACGCCCAGCAAAAACAGCGCCCCCACAAACTGGTGCAGGCCCACACCACTCAGGGCCAGCGCGATGCACACCGCGTTGAGCAGCACACCCGCACCCATGATGGTCAGCGTGCCAAAACGCTTGATGAGGTGGCCGGTGAAAAAGCCCGGCGCGAACATGCCAATCACATGCCACTCCAGCACAAAGGCCGCGTCGTCAAAACCAAAGCCACAGACCTGCATGGCCAAGGGTGTGGCAGCCATGAGCAGGTTCATCACCCCATAGCCCAGTGCAGCCGCGAACATGGCCACCAAAAACGCGGGCTGGCCCATCAGCACCCACACGCTGCGGCCCTGTGCGCTGTTGGGTTTGAAGGGAGGCGGCGGTGCAAAACGAATGCGCGCCATGAGCAGCATGGCCAAGCATGCAACCACGGCCAAGGCCAGGTAAGCGCCCATGAAAGGCACCGCCATGGCCGTGCGGGTGAACTTGGCCAGGTTGGGGCCAGCAATCGCGCCAATCAGGCCGCCGGCCAGCACCAAAGAAATCGCTTTTTCACGCGCGGCCGCGGTGGCCAATTCCGCTGCCGCAAAGCGGTACAGCTGCCCGTTGGCACTGTAATAACCGGCGATGAAGGTGGCCAACACCAAGAGCCAAAACTGCCCGAGCCACACGGCCAAGGCGCACAAGAGTGCGGAGAACACCGCCACAGCCAGCCCCAGTTGAAACGACACCTGACGGCCCCAGCGCGATTGGCTGCGCGCCACCAGCGAGGTGCTCAAGGCACCGCCCACCACATAGCCCATCACCGGCAGCGTGGCCATCCAGGGCGCGGGTGCCAGGCTCAAGCCCACCAGCCCGTTGATGGCGATGAACACCACGTTGTTGGTGAGAAACAGGCCTTGGCAAACGGCCAGCAACCAAAGGTTAGCGTTCATAGGGGGTAGCGTTGTGCGCCGTTGTGGTGGGTCTGATGGTGGGTGGGTGATCTATTGTGCGCCCTGGCGTTCATCGGCCAGTCACCAGGTCGACAGGGCTTGTACGGTTGATGGGCTCAGACCCACGTGCACAATGGTGGCCATGCCTCGCTTGCAGCACCTCTTGCCGTTTTTGAAGTGGCCCCGCCCCCATGCCGCGCTGTGGCGCCAAGAACTGTTGGCGGGCTTGACGGTGACCTTGCTGATGGTGCCGCAGTCGGTGGCTTACGCGGCCTTGGCGGGCATGCCAGTGGTCACCGGGCTGTACGCGGCGGTGTTGCCCGCCTTGGTGGGTGTGATGTGGGGCGGCTCCACGCGCTTGTCGGTCGGCCCCACGGCGCTGACGTGTTTGCTCATCAGCGCCTCGCTCACCGGTATGGCCGAGCCGGGCAGTGTGTTGTGGGTGCAACTTGCTGTGTGGCTCGCGCTGCTCTCGGGTGTGTTGCAGTTCACGCTGGGCGCAGGGGCTTACGGCTGGTTGCTCAACCTCATCAGCTCACCGGTGATGACGGGTTTCACCCAGGCTGCGGCCTTGCTCATCATCGCCTCGCAGCTCGGCGCTTTGTTGGGCTTGCCGCAGGGCTTGTCTGGCTTTGTCAGTGGCCCCGAGCAAGGACACTTTGACGCGGCCGCCCTGGGCTACGGGGTGCTGAGCTTGCTCGTTTTGTGGGCGGGCAAACTTTGGGCGCCGCGCTGGCCGCTCATCATGCTGGTGGTGGTGGGGGCTGCGGTGGTGAGCCACTTCACGGGGTTTGCTGCGCGCGGTGGCGAGGTCATTGGCCAATTGCCGGCGGGCCTGCCTGCCCTGCAACTGCCCATGTGGCCGGGCTACGAGACCTTGAGCAGCCTCTTGGTGCCCGCCATGGTGATTGCGTTGGTGAGCTTTTTAGAAACTGCCTCGAGCGCGCGCACCGAAAACCAGCGCGAGGGCAAACGCTGGGATGACAACCAAGATTTGATGGGCCAAGGCCTGGCCAAGCTGGCCTCGGCTTTGTGCGGCAGCTTTGCCACCAGCGCGTCGTTTTCGCGCTCGGCGGTGTACTTGGCGGCCGGGGCGCGCACGGGCTGGGCTGCGGTGATCACCGCGGTTTTGGTGGGCACAACGTTGCTGATGACCGAGGCGCTGTATGACGTGCCACGCGCGGTGCTGTCGGCCGTGGTGGTGATGGCCGTGGCGGGTTTGCTGCGCCCGCAAGCGTTTGTGCGGCTGTGGCGCATTCAGCGGGTCGAGGCGGCCACCGCCGGGGTGACCTTTGTCATCACCCTGCTGACCGCACCGCGCATTTACTGGGGCGTGCTGGCTGGTGTGGTGATGGGTTTGTCGCATTTTTTGCACAACCATTTGCACCCGCGCATCATCGAGGTGGGCCTGCACCCGGACGGCTCGCTGCGCGATCGCCACCTGTGGCACTTGCCGCCTTTGGCGCCGCACACCTACGCGCTGCGCATGGATGCTGAGTTGGACTTTGCCGCTGCCAGCGCGTTCGAGCGCAAGCTCAGCGAACACTTGCTGGCGCACCCGCAGCTGCAGCACGTGGTGCTGCTGGCCCAGCCCATCAACCGTATTGATGTGACCGGGGTGGAGGTGTTCGCACAGCTGAGGGCGCAACTGCATGCGCGCGGTGTGGTGCTGCACATCAGTGGCATCAAGCTGCCGGTAGAAACGGCGCTCAAACGCGCGGGTGAACTGTTGCCGGCTGATGATTTGCGGCTCTACCGCACCGATGCCGAGATGCTCGAGGCCATGAAGGCCTTGACCTGAATTAAGACAAGGCCGCCAACACAGCCAGGGCGGCCAAGGGCGCGGTTTCTGATCGCAGCACACGCGGCCCCAAAGTCACCGGCACAAAGCCTGCTGCGAGGGCTGCAGCCTCTTCTTGTGGGCTCAAACCGCCCTCAGGACCAGCCAGAAAGGTGATGTCTTGCTCTTGGTTTGATAGCAGATAACTCAGAGGCTGGCTACCTGTTTGGAGCGAGAGCAGCAGCTTCAAGCCGCTGCGAGGTTGTGCCAACCAAGCCTCGAGTTTTTGAACTGGATGCACCGGCGGCACGCGGTTGCCACCGCATTGTTCGCATGCTGCCACCGCCACGCTTTGCCAGTGGGCTTGTTTTTTCTCGGCCCGTTCGCCGCTGAGTTTGATCACCGTGCGCTCGGTGGCCAGCGGTTGCAAGCTGGCCATGCCCAGCTCGGTGGCTTTTTCCACCAGCCAGTCCATGCGCTCGTTCGCAGGCATGCCCAAGGCAATGTGCACGCGCCGTGATACTTCGCGCTCTACCGCATGGTGCGAGGTGATGCGCACGCCCACCTCGCTGCGGCCCATGTGGGTGACGGTGGCTTCAAACTCACCGCCCGCGCTGTCCACACCCGGGCCGTGGTTGAAAAGCGTGAGCGTGTCGCCGGGCTGGAACCGCAGCACCTGCACATGGCGCGCTGCACCCGAAGGCAGGTTGAGCTCAAGGCCGACCTGCAGGGGAAGCGGGCAATAAAAACGTGGCATGTGGTGCTATGAATTCAGGAGCTTTGAGGTGATGGAGGACAAGGCTTACCGGGCTTAACTGCGCCCAAACGCAAACACCTCGGGTGGTTTGATGCCTTCGATCTCTTCGACCAAACGCAGCAAAGGTTTGAGCTCAATGTAGCGGCTGCACGTCGCGCGGATGTAAGCGATGAAGCGCGGTGCATCGGCCAGGTACTGCGGCTTACCGTCACGCAGCGTCAAGCGCGCAAAAATGCCTGCTACCTTCAAGTGGCGCTGCAGACCCATCCACTCCACGCCTTTGTAAAACTCGCCAAAGTCATCACCCACCGGCAGCCCCGCCTTGCGCGCTTGCTGCCAGTAGCGGATGGTCACATCGAGCACATGCTCCTCGTCCCAGGTCAAAAACGCATCGCGCATCAGGCTGGCGATGTCGTAAGTGATGGGGCCGTAGACCGCGTCTTGGAAATCGAGGACGCCTAAGGCTGAGCCGAGCGTGGAGGCATCACCAGACGCTGGACCACCCATCATCAAATTTCTAGGCATGAAGTCGCGATGAACGTAGACGGACGGCCAGCGCAAGTTCTCCGCCACGATGCGGTCAAACGCGGCATCCAAGGTGGTGCGTTGCGTCTCCGACAAGGTGATGCCGCGGTGCTGGGCGATGTGCCAGTCGGGAAACAGCGCGAGTTCACGGCGCAACAGCGCTTCGTCGTAAGCGGGCAGCACACCCGGCTTGGATGCCAGTTGCCAAGCAATCAGCGCGTCCACCGCCTGCAGGTACAGGGGCAGGTTGGGCGCGAAGGTCTCCAGGGTGCCGGCTTGTTTCATGGCCTGCATCATGGTGTGGCTGCCCAGGTCGGTCAGCAGCATGAAGCCCTGCGCCTCGTCCCAGGCCAGCACCTCGGGCGCGCGCAAACCGGCGGCTTGCATCAACTTTGCCACCTGCACAAAGGGCTGGCAGTTTTCCTTCTCAGGCGGCGCGTCCATGATGATGCGCGTGCCGTGTGTCGCATCTATGCGCAGGTAACGGCGAAAGCTCGCATCTGCCGAGGCCAGGCGCAGGCTGGGCACGCTCAGATGATGGGGGCCGCTGATGGTGGTCAACCAAGCGTCAAACGCGGCTTTGCGCTGGGGGTCGGCCCAGGTGACCTGGGCGGGGGCAGAGGTGGGTGTCATGGATAATTCCATTCTACAAAGCTGCCACCGTGAAACTTGCCCTGATGCCCCCTGCTATGCCGGAGTTCTTGAACCGGGTCTTGCCCCGTTCAGGTGCATGGGCCACGGTGCGGCACGCCAGATGGCCAAGGCCTTGGCAGGGCGGTGTGTGGTTGATGGGCTTGATGAGCGTCTCGGTGTGGGCGCAGCCAGTACCTGGCAACACCGGCATGCTGACCGAAGCCACGCGCACTGAATCCTCGCGCCCTGCGCCCACAGCTGCTGCGCCAGACTCCCCCATCCGCCTGCGCAGCACCTCACGCTTGAACGAGAAAATTTCGGACGAGCAGCGCCGCGCCCTGCCCACATTTTTGTACGGCGATCTGCTCACCGGCCGCCCGGACTTGGACATGCTCATCACCGGCTCGGTGTTGCTGCGCCGGGGCGACACCACCATCCGCGCCGACAAGTTGGACTACTACCAGCCCGACGACCTGGCCAAGGCCCAGGGGCATGTGCGCATCAACCGCGCGGGCAATGTGTTCGAAGGCCCGGCCATGGAGCTCAAGGTGGACGCCTTTGAGGGCTTCTTCACCCAGCCCAGCTATCAATTTCTGAGCAACAACGCCCACGGCCAAGCCACCCGTGTGGATTTCATCGATGACAAACGCGCTGTCATCCGCAACGCCACCTTCACCACCTGTGAGCGAAAACCCGGCCCGAGTTGGATGCCCGAATGGATGATGCGCGCCGTCACCTTGCGCATCGACGGTGAAGACGAGGTGGGGGTGGCCGAAGACGCGCAACTGAGCTTTCAGGGCGTGCCTTTTTTGAACATCTCCAGCCTGGGCTTTTCCATGAGCGAGAAGCGCAAGTCCGGCGCGCTCGCCCCCACCTTCGGGGTGGACAGCATCAGCGGCACGCAGGTCACCGCGCCCTACTATTTCGACATCGCCCCCAACCGCGACTTGACGCTCTACCCCACCTTGATGAGCAAGCGCGGCTTGGATTTGGGCGCCGAGTTCCGCTATCTCGAGCCCACCTACAACGGCAAGTTCCGCGCGAACTACATGCCCGGTGATTTGCTCAGCGGCACCGACCGCTGGGGCGGCTCTTACCAGCACCTGGGCACGATTGCCACCGGCATCGACGGTGTGGGCAACCTGGGGCTCAACCTCAACTTGAACCGGGTGAGTGATGACAATTACTGGCGCGATTTCCCTCGCGCAGGCACCTCGCTCACCCAGCGTTTGCTGCCCAGCGACGCGCTGCTGACCTGGGCGCGTGGCGACTACAGCGCCACCCTGCGCACCCTCAAGTGGCAAACCCTGCAAGACCCGACCTCCCCCATCGTGCCGCCTTACGACCGCTTGCCGCAGCTCGCCGGTCGTTTTGGTAAGTTGGATGTGAACGGGTTTGACATGTCGGTGGACGGCGACTACACCCAGTTTTATTCCGACCGCACCCTCACCGGGCAAACCAACGGCCAGCGCAGCTTCATGCTGGCGCAGCTCAGCCGCCCGATGGTGAGCGCCTTTGGTTTTGTCACACCCAAGGTGCAGCTGCACACCACCAGCTACCAGTTTGACATGCCGATCTCCACCGGCGACATGACGGCCAGCCGCTCGGTGCCCACCTTCAGCCTGGACAGTGGTTTGGTGTTCGAGCGCTCGGCCAACTATTTCGGCCGCGACCTCACCCAAACCCTGGAGCCGCGGGCCTATTACACCTACACGCCCTACCGGAACCAAAGCTATCTGCCCAATTACGACTCGGGCCTGAGCGACTTCAACTTCGCCAGCATTTACACCGACAACGCCTTCGTCGGCCACGACCGTATTTCGGATAACAACCTGCTGACCACCGGCGTGACCACCCGTTTCCTCGACCCGCGCACCGGGGCCGAGCAAGTGCGCCTGGCTGTGGCGCAGCGCTTTCGTTTGGAAGACCAGCGCGTCACGCTGCCCAACGGCGCGTACTCGCCCTCAGGCATCAGCGACATCTTGCTGGGCGCCGGTGTGAACCTTGATAACCGCTGGGTGCTGGACTCGCTGGTGCAGTACAACCCCACCACCCAGCAGTCGGTGCGCTCCACCGTGGGCGCGCGTTACCACCCGGGCAACTACCGCGTGGTGAACATGGCCTACCGTTTCCAGCGCGACACCAGCGAGCTGGTCGACGTGGGCTGGCAGTGGCCGCTGTCCGCGCCGTGGTCGGCCGAGCCGCCGGATGCGGGCGGTTCGGGCCGCGGCCTGGGCGCTGACCGCTGGTACAGCGTGGGCCGCATGAACTACAGCCTGGCCGAGGCCAAATTGGTCGACTCGATCGTGGGCTTTGAGTACGATGCAGGGTGCTGGCTTGGGCGCGTGGTGGTGGAAAAGCTCTCCACCGGCCTGGTCACCAGCAACCAGCGTCTGATGTTCCAATTGGAGTTTGTCGGTTTCTCGCGCTTGGGCATCGATCCGCTGTCCACCCTCAAGACCAACATTCCCCGTTACCAGACCCTGCGTGAGACCACCTCCGCCCCGAGTCGGTTCAGCAATTACGATTGAGGCTTATGCAATCACCTGTTTTGGCCCTCACCCTGGCCGTCCTTGCCACCCTGACCAGCCCACAGCTGGCTGCGCAGGGCTTGCGCCTCTCGCGCAACATCGGCCCCGAGATGCCCGCCACCGCACCGCCGCCCAGCGACGCGCAACGTGCGGCCGACTTCATCGTGGCGGTGGTCAACAACGAGCCCATCACCAACCACCAGGTGAGCGTGGAGCTGCGCCGCGTGCTGCAGCAGTTCGCAGCCCAACGCCGCCCCGCGCCCGATGCGGTGGACCTGGCGCGCCAGGTGCTCGAGCGCATGGTCAGCGACAAAGCGCAGCTGCAACTCGCGCGTGACACCGGGGTGCGGGTGGACGATGCGGTGGTGGACCAGGCCGAGCAATCGGTGGCGCGCCAAAACCAACTCACCGTGGCGCAGCTGCACCAGCGCATTGCTGCAGACGGCATGGAGCTCAAACAATTTCGCGAGCAGTTGCGCGAGCAATTGCTCATCACCCGCTTGCGTGAACGCGACATGGAGCCGCGCGCGCGGGTGAGCGACCTGGAGGTGGACCAGTACCTGCAGGAGCAAACCCAAAACAGCCCGCAGCTCATCAACATCGCGCAAATTTTGGTGGCGGTGCCTGACGATGCGGACGAGAAAAAAATTGACGATTTGCGCGTGCGCGCCAACTGGGTGCTGGCCCGTGCCAAGAGCGGCGAAGACTTTGCAGCTTTAGCGCGCGAGGTGTCCAACTCGGCTGATCGCAACAACGGCGGTCAACTCGGCCTGCGCAGCCCTGAGCGTTACCCGCCTTTGTTTGTCGAAGCGCTGCAAACCACCGCGGTGGGTGAGGTGGCCGGGCCTGTGCGCTCCGGGGCTGGTTTTCATGTGTTGAAGTTGGTGGAGCAGCGCCGCGAAGGCCTGCCTGCCGCCACCGTGGTGCAGCAGCGTGCCCGCCATATTTTGTTGCGCACCAGCGCGCAAATGACCGAAGGCATGGCGCGCGACAAGCTCAACGATTTCCGCCGCCGCATCAACGCCGGCCAGACCGACTTTGTGACCTTGGCCAAAGAGAACTCGCAAGACGCCAGCGCGTCTGCGGGTGGCGATTTGGGTTGGGCCAACCCGGGGCAGTTTGTGCCTGAGTTTGAAGAGGTGCTCAACCGCTTGGCGCCTGGCCAAATCAGCGAGCCGCTCATCTCACGTTTTGGTGTGCATTTGATTCAGCTGCTCGAGCGCCGCAACGCGGCCATCAGCGAGCGCGAGCAACGAGAACAGGTGCGCAACCTGTTGCGCGAGAAAAAAATCGACGAGGTGTATGCCATTTGGGCGCAAGAGGTGCGTGCCAAAGCCTATGTGGAGCTGCGCGAGCCCCCACAGGCCACACCCTGAGCCACGTCCTTTGAGCCACTCGTTGCCGGACCGCCCCACGTTTTGAAACACATCCCGCGCAAACGCTTCGGTCAGCACTTCCTGTCTGACCACGGCATCATCGACGCCATCGTGCAGGCCATCGCGCCGCAGCCCGGCGACCCGATGGTGGAGATCGGCCCGGGCCTGGCCGCGCTCACCCAGCCCCTGGTGGAGCGCCTGGGCCACTTGAATGTGATTGAGCTCGACCGCGATTTGGCCGCCAAACTGCGCAGCCATGTGCAGCTCAAGGTCATCGAGTCTGATGTGCTTAAAGTGGATTTCACCCGGCTGGCACAAGACTTGGGCGCTATAAAATTAAGAGTGGTGGGCAACTTGCCCTACAACATCTCCACGCCGATTTTGTTTCATTTGCTCGAGCACGTGGCGGTGGTGCAAGACCAGCACTTTATGTTGCAAAAAGAGGTGATCGACCGGATGGTGGCCCAGCCCGCCACCAGCGACTACGGCCGCTTGAGTGTGATGCTGCAGTGGCGTTACGCCATGGAGAACGTGCTGTTCGTGCCGCCCGAGAGTTTCGACCCGCCCCCGCGCGTGGACAGCGCCGTGGTGCGCATGGTGCCGCTGGCGGCACCCCCGCAGCTCGATGTGACGCGCTTGCAAGAGCTGGTGCAAGTGGCCTTCAGCCAGCGCCGCAAAATCTTGCGCCACACCCTGGGCCGTTGGATGGAAGCGCAGGGCATCGATCTGCCCTTTGATTTACAGCGCCGTGCCGAAGAAGTGCCGGTGCACGAGTACGTGGCCTTGGCGCAGATCTAGCCGCGCCGAATGAGAAACGGTGGTGAGGCTTCTGAGGCCTCACCACGTTTCACGCCGCGGCTTGAAGCGCTGACGCGTCCAGCACCAGCGAGCCGTCCAGCTCAATCTCATCGCAGTTCGCGCCTTCACCCAAGCGGTCCACCACCACAAAGTCGCTGGTTTTGTGCAGGGCAATCAGGGGGTGGTGCCACACGCCTTTGGCGTAACTCACGCCCTCAAACCCACGCGCCAGAAAAGCGCGCAGCTTGCCCGCATCAAATTCGCCAGGGGGCGCGACCACCACCAGGTATTCGTCGGCCGTGTTTTGCGTGAGCGGCACAAAGGCTTGGCTGCCCAGCGGGTGGCGCTCCATGATGGTGATGGGCAAAGGCAGTGCGCGCGCCTGCCCGCGAAACAAGCTGATGTAGGGCGTGCCACCTTGGGTGGCAGCGTCTACTGCGGCCAGGGCGTGGAAGCGCTCGGTGGTGCCGCTGTTGATCGGGTAGTGCTTGGCGCCTTCAAGCGCGATGACTTCACCGAAGGGGGCGAAGGCGTCGCGGCTCAAGCGTTCAATGTTCAAAGTGGGCATCTCAACTCCTGAAGACATCAAGCTAAACATCAGGCCAATCGGCCCCACAGACGCAGGCGCGAGGTGCCGCCGTCGGGGTGCATGTTGTAGCGGATGTGGCTGATGGGGCCGAGCTTGGCAATCTCTGCAGCGAAGTAATGCTGCAAGTCCATGTTGAGTTTTTGCTCGGGCAGCAACACCGGCCAGAACATGCTTTGGGTGATGAGCGAGCTGTCGGTGCCGCCCTGCACGAACGCGGCTTGGATGGAGCAGCGGTCGGGGTAGTTGCCTTTGAAGTGGCAGGTGTCGACCTCGATTTTTTCAATCACGCCAGGCTGGCCCAGGGCAATCACGCACCAGTCGTTGCCGGGTTCGCGGCGGCGGCGGGTTTCCCAACCGTCGCCCATGTTCACACCACGCCCGGGCATGAGCATGTTGCTGGCCAAGCCAAAGTGCTGGTTGTTGGTGGCCACCACATAACCACCGTTTTCCACGCTGGCCAGGTCAAACAACTCGTTGCGCGAGGCTGTGGACCAGTCACGCTGAGGCTGGCCGTAAATGCGCAAGCGGGCAATGCCGCCATCGGGGTAGATGTGCAGGCGAATGTGGGTGAATGGCTGGTCGCTGCCGATGGCGTGGTAGTGGTGCTGGTTGCCCTGCAGGTTGACTGAGGCCAGGATGGGCGTCCACACCGTGCTGTCATCGGGCGTGCCGGCGCAGTCGCAGCCTTCCATGGAGGCTGCAGGCGGGAAGTTGCCAGTGAAGTGCGAGGTGTCGAGGTCCACGCCGTGGATGACGCCGCGGCGTGCGAGCTTGACCACGCAGTGGTCGTGGCCGTTGACGCGTTTGCGGCGGCTTTCCCAGCCGTCCATCCACTTGCCGTGGTCGTCGTACTTGCCGGGAATGAACTGCGCGGGCTCAGGGGTGAGCATGCGGTTCATGGGCGCGAAGAAATCGTCGGTGCAGGCAATCGCTTCAGCGCCCAGGCGCGGGTCGGCCAGGTTCATGTAGCGCTGGGTGAATTCAGGGGCGTTGGGGTCGAGTTGAATGAGGGCCATGGTGTTTGCTCTGAAAAATAGTTATCGGGCGCCGGCTTCAAACCAGCGGGCCAGGGTGGTGCGTTCGGCTTCGGTGATGCCCGTGGCGTTGTTCATGGGCATGATGCGCGTGACCACCGCTTGCTGATGGATCAGCGCGGCTTGTTTCTGCACTGCCTCAGGGCTGTCCAAGCGCACGTTTTTGCTGGCCAGTTGCGCGTTGTGGCACATCACGCAGCGCTGTTCGATGATGGGCATCACATCGGCCAGCACGGGGGCTGGGCCGCTGTTGGCTTGCACCGGTGCGGGGGTGGGCGCAATCCACACGGCCACAGCGGTGAGCACCGCCACTGCGGCGATGGGGAAGGACCAGTTCACCACGCCTTTGTGGCGCAGCACAAAGAACTGGCGAATCAACACGCCAGCCACCATGATGAGCACCAACACCAGCCAGTTGTGGGCGTGGGTGTAGGTCATGCTGTAGTGGTTGGACATCATGGCAAACAACACCGGCAGGGTGAAATAGGTGTTGTGCACGCTGCGCTGCTTGCCGCGTTGGCCGTGGATGGGGTCGGGCTCTTCGCCGGCTTTCATCGAGGCAATCACTTTGCGTTGGCCGGGGATGATCCAGACAAACACGTTCGCACTCATGCTGGTGGCCAGCATGGCGCCGATGATGAGAAACGCCGCGCGCCCCGAAAACACATGGCAGGCCACATAACTGGCCAGCACCACATACGCCACGATCAGCAGGCCCAGCACCCGTTCAGCTTGTTTGGCCAGCACGCGGCACAGGGTGTCGTACACCAACCAGCCCACGGCCAAAAAGCCCAGGGCCAGACCGACGGCCGTGCCCGGTGTGATGTTGAGCACCTGCGGGTCGACCAAAAAGGTTTTGGCGTTGAAGAGGTAGAGCACGCAAAACAGCGCAAAGCCCGAGAGCCAGGTGGCGTAGGCCTCCCAGTAAAACCAGTGCAGCTGCTCGGGCAGATGCCGGGGGGCGACCATGTATTTTTGCGGGTTGTAAAAACCGCCACCGTGCACCGCCCACAACTCGCCGTTCACGCCCTGTGCTTGCAGGGCCGCGTCTTTGGGGGGGTGTAGGCTGTTGTCGAGCCAAACGAAGTAGAACGAGGCGCCAATCCAGGCGATCGCCACGATCACGTGCAGCCAACGCAGCAGCAGGTTGGCCCAGTCAAGTACATAGGGAAGGAAGGTTTCCATCATTGCATCCGGAAATTTCCTTCGCCACGGCGGGGCTGCGAAGGGAGGTTAATGCCGCGCCCCAATGGGCAGGACCGCTGCGGCAGTGAAATCAAGATCCGCGGTAAGTGGAATAGCTCCAAGGCGTGACCACCAAGGGCACATGGTAATGCGCTTGCGCATCAGCCACACCAAAGCGCAGGGTGACCACATCGAGGAACGCGGGTTTGGCGGTGGCCACACCCATGCGCTCAAAGTACTCGCCCACCGAAAAATCCAACTCGTACACACCAGCGGTTAAGGCCGCACCTTCGAGCAGCGGCTGGTCGCAACGGCCGTCGCTGTTGGTGGCGGTGGCCGCCAGTTGCTGACGCGAATTGTCAACAATTTTAAAAAGCCGGATGGCCACGCCGTGTCCGGGTTTTCCCTGTGATGTGTCGAGAACGTGCGTGGTTAGTTTGCCCATGAATTGACTTTCTTGCGACGCCTGATGTCGCGATTGTTAACACGATACAGATAAATTGTTGACAATCATAGAGACTTCACCATAATCGCGTCAAGTAAAACCCGCTGGCCGGGTGTGCTGCTTTGAGGCGCGGTGCACCAAGCCGGATCACCAACAAGGATCTGCGCGTGAGTGAGAAAGACGAAGGCAAGATGTATGCCGATATCTATGACGCTGTCATGGAGCATCGCTTGCCCCCGCAAACCAAACTCACCGAGCAAGTGCTGTGCGACATCTATGGTTTGGCGCGCCACAACGTGCGCAAGGTGCTCGCCCAATTGGCCGCTGACGGCCTGGTGGAGCTCTCGCCCAACCGCGGCGCTTTCATTGCCAACCCCACGCCCCAAGAAGCCAACGAGATGTTCGAGCTGCGCCAGTCGCTCGAGCGCCTGGTGATACAGAAAGTGGCGCAAACCGCTTCAGACCAAGACCTGACGGGCCTGCGCGAGATGGTCGCACGTGAGCGCGAGGCCTGGCAAAGCGGCGACCGCGCCAGCTGGATCCGTCTCTCGGCCGACTTCCATTTGGCCCTGGCCAAGCTCTCGGGCAACGGCTTGCTGATGGACATGCTGCGCCGCCTGGTCTCGCGCACCACGCTGCTCATTGCCAGCGTGGAGGCGCCCGGACAAAACGTGTGTTCTTTCGATGATCACCTCGAGATCATCGAGCAACTGGCTGCTGGCAACAAAGCGGCGGCCTTGAAGAGCATGGCCACGCACCTCGCGGGCTGTGCGCACCGTGCCACCCTGCCCGATGAGGGGCGCTTCGATTTACGCAGCGCCCTGGTTCGGTCCTGAGATTTCTGACACCCACGACAACAAGAGGAGACTTCCATGAGCTTATCAACCACAGTCCACCCGGTGGACGAAAAACTACCCGCTGGGCGCTTAACCGCCTTGGGCCTGCAGCACGTGCTGGTGATGTATGCCGGCGCGGTGGCCGTGCCCCTGATCATTGGCCGCGCGCTCAAGCTCTCGCCCGAGCAAGTGACCATGCTGATCCAGGCAGACCTGTTCTGCTGCGGTCTGGTTACCCTGATCCAGTCCTTTGGTGCGACCCAATGGTTCGGTATCAAGCTGCCCGTCATGATGGGCGTGACCTTTGCTGCCGTGGCGCCCATGGTGTCCATGGCCAATGCCACACCGGGTGTGGAAGGCGCGGGGCTGATCTTCGGGGCCATCATCGGCGCAGGGATCATTTCCATGCTGCTGGCCCCCGTGGTCAGCCGCATGTTGCGCTTCTTTCCGCCGGTGGTGACCGGGACCATCATCGCGGTGATTGGCATCAGCCTGATGCGCGTGGGCATCAACTGGATCTTTGGTGTGCCTGCGGGCCCGACAGCGCCGCAGATCGTCAGCCCCGAGCACGCGCAGTGGCTGGCCTCGATCAAGGCCATGGCCGGCGCGACCGTCCAACAAGCCGCCGACGCTGGCGCTGCCGCAGCTGCATCGGCAGCCACCACGGTGCCGGCCATTCCACCTGGCTTGGCGCTGGTGGCGACCACGCCCAACCCCAAATACGCCCAGCTGCCGCACATCGCGATCGCTGCCGTGTCGTTGTTCTCGATCATGCTGATCGCCAAGTACGCCCGCGGCTTTGTTGCCAACATCTCGGTGCTGTTGGGCATTGTGGTGGGCGGTGTGATCGCCACAGTGATGGGCTATATGAATTTCGACAAAGTGGCCAAGGCCAGTTGGTTCGATCTGGTCCTGCCCTTTGAAATCGCCACCCCGGTGTTCGACCCCATCCTGATCCTGACCATGACGCTGGTGATGATCGTGGTGATGATCGAGTCCACCGGCATGTTCTTGGCCGTCTCTGATTTGACTGGCAAGAAAATCAACCAAAAGCAACTCTCGGCCGGCCTGCGCGTGGACGGTTTGGGCACTTTGATTGGCGGCATTTTCAACACCTTCCCCTACACCAGCTTCTCGCAAAACGTGGGTTTGGTGGGCGTGACCGGTGTGCGCAGCCGCTTTGTGTGCGTGGCCGCCGGTGTCATCCTGTTGTTGTTGGGCTTGCTGCCCAAGATGGCTGCGTTGGTCGAGTCCTTGCCCACCTTTGTGCTGGGCGGCGCTGGCTTGGTGATGTTCGGCATGGTGGCCGCCACGGGCATCCGTATCCTGGGCTCGGTGGACTACAAGAACAACCGCAACAATCTGTTCATCGTGGCCATCTCGATCGGCATCGGCATGATCCCGCTGATTGCACCGCGCTACCTGCAGTGGTTCCCGCACGGCCTGCACCCCCTGATTGAAAGCGGCATCCTTCTGGCCTCGTTGGCTGCGGTGCTGCTCAATTTGTTCTTCAACGGCCTAAAGTCTGACGAAGAAGCCGCACGTGACAGTGCTGCCAACACCCACGGAGCCGAGTGACCCCATGACAACCCCCGCCTACCCCCGTGACTTGATCGGCTACGGCCGCGACGTGCCCCACGCCCGCTGGCCGGGCGGCGCGCGCATCGCGGTGCAGTTTGTGCTCAATTACGAGGAGGGCGGGGAGAACTGCGTGCTGCACGGCGACGGTGGCTCGGAGCAGTTTTTGTCTGAAATTGTGGGCGCGGCCTCTTACCCGGATCGTCACTTGTCAATGGAGTCCATCTACGAGTACGGCTCACGTGCTGGGGTGTGGCGCTTGCTGCGCGAGTTCGAGCGGCGCGGCTGGCCGCTCACCATCTTCGGTGTGGCCATGGCTTTGCAGCGCCACCCGGATTTGACGCAAGCCTTTGTGGACCTGGGCCACGAGATTGCCTGCCATGGCTTGCGTTGGATCCACTACCAAAACATTGACGAGGCCACCGAGCGCGCGCACTTGCAGCAGGGCTTGGCCATCATCAAGCAGCTCACCGGCAGCACGCCTCTGGGTTGGTACACCGGGCGTGATTCGCCCAACACCCGCCGCTTGGTGGTAGAAAACGGTGGCTTGCTGTATGACTCGGACTACTACGGCGACGACCTGCCGTTTTGGACCGAGGTGGCCACGGGTGACCGCACGGTGCCGCACCTGGTGGTGCCTTACACGCTGGACGCCAACGACATGCGCTTTGCCACGCCGCAGGGCTTCAACACCGGCGAGCATTTTTACCAGTACCTCAAAGACACGTTTGATGTGCTGTACGCCGAAGGCGACCCCAAGGGTTTGAACCGGCCCAAGATGATGTCGGTGGGCATGCACTGCCGACTGCTCGGCCGCCCCGGGCGCTTTGCCGCGTTCCAACGCTTTTTGGATTACGTGGCGCAGCACGAGCAAGTGTGGGTGTGCCGCCGCGTCGACATTGCCCGCCACTGGCAAGCCACCCACCCCTATGGAGCCGCTGCATGAGTAACCTGGCAGACCTCAACAAGGCCAGCACCGAGCAATTTGTGGCGGTGCTCGGTGGTATTTTTGAACACTCGCCCTGGGTGGCACAGCGCGTGGCGCCCAAGCGTCCCTTTGCCAACGTGCAAGCCCTGCACGCGGCCATGGTGCAAGCCATTGAAGACGAAGGGTTGGACGCGCAACTCAAGCTCATCCGCGCCCACCCGGAGCTCGCTGGCAAGGCCGCGGTGCGTGGCGAGCTGACCGAAGAGTCCACCCGCGAGCAAAGTGGCGCGGGCCTGAACCTGTGCAGCGCCGAGGAGTTTGCCAAGCTGCACGCCTTGAACGATGCCTACAACGCGAAGTTCGGTTTCCCCTTCATCGTCGCGGTGCGCGGGCACAACCGGCACAGCATCATCGCGCTGTTTGAACAGCGACTGAACAACTCAGTGGACGATGAGCGACGCGAGTGTTTGCAGCAGATCTACAAGATAGGCGCATTCCGCTTGGCAGACTTGGTGGGCGCCTAAGCCCTGCAGAGCTTGGTGCTTGCGCTATCAATAGCATAGCAAATAGATGCTGGATGGGTTTGGCGAGTTATCGCTCAAACTGCGCAACTGAGTTCTGAAGCAGGATGCAGCGGACGAAAAAAAACGAGCCCTGGGGCTCGCTTTTTTTTGAACATCAAGCCGTATCAGGCTGCCGACAACCAGTAACCCGCATTGAACGGGCTGCTCATGCGCAGGGCCAGGGGCGAGACGTCCAGGAGTTTGTCGGTCGGCATTTTTTCGCCGGCTTCTTCGGTCACCTCTTCAGCCGCGGTCAGGGCCACACCTTCGGGCACTGGGGCGCCTTCGGCTTGGCCGCTGGCAGCGCGCGCCACCGAGAAAGAGTAGAAGCAGCGGAAAGGAATCTTGCGGTCGCTCCAGTAGTCGGCAGCGTCGCGGAAGATGTCGAGCAGTTGCTCGCGTGCTTCTTTGTCAAACTTGGCGTTGGCCGGGATGTGTTCCAACACGGCGATGAAGCCAGGCTGGGGGCCCGACTTGTGAAGCGGGTCGGTGATGACGTCGTACAAGGCGTCAAAGTTCTTGCCCACGTTCACCGCCAGCATGAACTGCTGACCGATGAGCTCAAGCACGTCCTGCTTGGACTGTGCGTTGGCCAAGTTGGCATACAAGAAGTGGTGGCCCAGGCTTTGGGCGGCGTCCTGCAGATCCTGCACCCGGAAGGCGCGGATCGACTGAACGATGTTGCTTCTAACGTTACGAAGTGGCATGTCCATCCCCGTTATCTTTCAAAAAATCAAACCAACAAGCTCAGGGCACGATCTTGCGAAAACTCGCGTAGTGATCGGCCGTGTAAAAACAAACCTCGGGCGCCTTGGCAGGCCCGCCGCACACAATGCGCCGTGTCCCTCGGTTCCGCTCACCCGGTGTGGTGACGGTGTACTCGCGGTAATAACCGCGGGGCTGAGCCGGGAGCTGTCGCTCGCGGTTGCCGAACACCGTGCCATCTTTCTCATAAGGAAACGGGCCGCCTGAGGGAATCAAACGGTACGTGTCCTGTGCCTGTCGCGGTAGCTCGGCTACCTGAACTGTTGTGGCCTGCGCAGCCTCGATGGCTTCGCGTGAATGCACCAAACCGGTGCAAAACACGGCCAGTACGAGACTGGCCAGAAACAGCTTGACATGCCGGAGTTTCCACATGACAAAAAAGTCACACACCCAGAGTTATAAAGAACCTACGGGTTAACCCGAAATATCAAGGTAAAGAGTGTCGCAGATTTGAAATAAAAAGGCAAGTGCTTGCTTAAGAAATAAGCAGACTAAATGCTAAAAAAAACAGACTCGGCGAGAGTGAAGTGGGCACTAACCCTCGCCGAAAGTCTTAGCGAGCCGCGTTAGCGTCGGCCACGGTGAGTGCGGTCATGTTCACGATACGGCGAACAGTCGCACTGGGGGTAAGGATATGCACCGGCTTGGCGGCACCCAACAAGATCGGTCCCACCGCGATGTTGCCACCCGCAGCGGTCTTGAGCAGGTTGTAAGCGATGTTGGCCGCGTCCATGTTGGGGAACACCAGCAGGTTGGCCGAGCCATTCAAGGTGCTGGCCGGCATGATTTTGGCGCGGGCCGTGGCGTCCAAGGCCAGGTCGCCGTGCATCTCGCCGTCCACTTCCAGCCAAGGCGCTTTCTCGCGCAGCAGGGCCAGGGCCTCGCGCATTTTGATGGCGCTGGGCTCGTTGCTGGTGCCGAAGTTGGAGTGCGACAAGAGCGCAGCTTTGGGCTTGACGCCAAAGCGCACCATCTCTTGCGCGGCCATGATGGTGATCTCGGCAAGCTCCAGCGCGCTGGGGTCGTAGTTCACGTGGGTGTCGACCAGGAAGACCTGACGGTCAGGCAGCAGCAGGCCGTTCATGGCGGCAAACACATGCACGCCGGCGCGCTTGCCCAGCACTTGCTCGACGTACTGCAGGTGGTGCTGGTTGTTGCCCCAGGTGCCGCAAATCAAGCCGTCCACATAGCCTTTGCTCAGCAGCATGGTGCCAATGAGCGAGAGGCGGCGGCGCATTTCAATTTTGGCGATCTCCACCGTCACGCCTTTGCGTTCGGTCAGGCGGTGGTAGGACTGCCAGAAGTCGCGGTAACGCTCGTCGTGCTCAACGTTGACCACATCGTAGTCTTGCCCTTCGCGCAAGCGCAGGCCGAATTTCTCGACGCGCTGCGCAATGACTGCGGGGCGGCCAATCAGTGTGGGGCGGGCCAGGCCCTCGTCCACCACAATTTGGGTGGCGCGCAGCACGCGCTCGTCTTCACCTTCGGCGTAGGCCACGCGCTTTTTCAAGCCCTTCTTGGCCGCGGTGTAGATCGGCTTCATCATGGTGCCTGAGGCGTAGACAAAGCTTTGCAGCTGCTCGCGGTAGGCGTCCATGTCTTTGATGGGGCGCTGGGCCACACCGCTGTCCACGGCAGCTTGCGCCACGGCCGGCGCGATCTTGATCATCAAGCGCGGGTCAAACGGCTTGGGGATCAGGTACTCGGGGCCAAAGGCCAGTTTTTCACCGGCATAGGCCGCAGCCACCACATCGCTTTGCTCAGCCTGGGCCAGCTCGGCCATGGCGTACACCGCGGCAATTTCCATCTCATCGGTGATGGTCGAAGCCCCAGCGTCGAGTGCGCCGCGGAAGATGTAGGGGAAGCACAGGACGTTGTTGACCTGGTTGGGGTAGTCGGTACGGCCTGTGGCCATGATGGCGTCGTCGCGCACGGCTTTGACGTCTTCGGGGTTGATCTCGGGGTTGGGGTTGGCCAACGCGAAGATGATGGGCTTGGGCGCCATGCGCTTGACCATGTCTTGCTTGAGCACACCACCGGCCGAGAGGCCCAGGAAAATATCAGCGCCTTCAATCACCTCGCTCAGGGTGCGCGCGCTGGTTTTTTGCATGAACTGGCGCTTATCGTCGTCCATCAGCTCGGTGCGGCCCTCATAAACCACACCGGCCAGATCGGTCACGAAAATGTTTTCGCGCGGCATGCCCATCTTCACCAACAGGCCCAGGCAGGCCAAAGCCGCAGCACCGGCGCCCGAGGTCACGAGCTTGACGTGTTTCAGGTCTTTGCCCACCACCTTCAAGCCGTTGATCAAACCGGCGGCCACCACAATCGCGGTGCCGTGTTGGTCGTCGTGGAAGACCGGGATCTTCATGCGCTCGCGCAGCTTGCGCTCGATGTAGAAGCAATCGGGCGCCTTGATGTCTTCGAGGTTGATGCCCCCGAAGGTGGGCTCCAGCGCGGCGATGATGTCAACCAATTTGTCCAGGTCGTGCTTTTCGTTGATCTCGATGTCAAACACATCGATGCCCGCGAACTTCTTGAACAGCACGCCCTTACCTTCCATCACCGGCTTGGCTGCCAGCGGGCCGATGTCACCCAGGCCCAGCACCGCGGTGCCGTTGGTGATCACGGCCACCAGGTTGCCGCGGCTGGTGTACTTGAAGGCGTTGTTGGGGTCTTTGACGATTTCTTCGCAAGGTGCGGCCACGCCGGGAGAGTAGGCCAGCGCCAAGTCGCGCTGGTTGATCAGCTGCTTGGTCGCTGCGATCTCGATCTTGCCGGGGGTGGGGAGCTGGTGGTATTCCAGCGCGGCTTTGCGCAACTGCGCACGCTTTTGTTCTTGGTCGTCTGTGGACATTCGGATCTCCTGGGCCGGCGCGCAGGCGGGATGTCTGCGCTCGCACCGAGCTTGTCAGCTTGTGTGGGCATTGTAGGTCTTGGATGTTGCGCTACACCCCTCATTCATGACTTAAATGGTTAAGTCAGCCCGAACCGAATGATGATTAGTGAAGCCCAGCGGCTCAATCGCTGGGCTCTCAAAGTTGGCTCAAACCTGCGTCAAACCCGCTTGCTCAGCACGCCGCTTGGTTTGCGGACCTGAGAGCACGAAGCCGCGCTGCACCTCGCCATCTTTGAACTGCCACACACCCTCTTCGGCAAGCACCCAGGCGCCCGGGGTGCCGGGTGCGGGCAAGGCCACCACCAGCGGGTAGATGGGCGTTTTGATGCCCACCGGCATGAGCGGGAACACCAAGGGTTTGGGCTGCCCGGCCAACACACCCGCCACCGTGCGCGCGGCTTGCATGATGGGCATGACATACGGCAGGGTGCGGCCCTGCGCGCTGGCGTAAGCCGTGCCGTCGCCCACGCTGTACACATCGGCCACATTGGTTTGCAGCAGTTCATTGGCCAGCACACCGCGCTCGCAGGCGATGCCCGCGGCTTGCGCCAGCGCGGTGTCAGCGCGCAAGCCCACGGCGCTGAGCACCAGGTCGGCTTGCACTTTGTCGCCATTGGCCAGGGTGACCTGCAGCGCCGCGCCTTCGCGGTCGATGCTTTGCACGCTGGTGCCAAAGTGCCATTGCACGCCCAGGCCACTCAAAGCCGCTTGCAGTTGCTCGCTGGCGTCCTTTGGCAGCAAGGCGGCCAGGGGGCGGGGGCTGAGGTCCACCACGCTCACGCGGTGGCCCGTGGCGGCCAGGTCGTTGGCGAACTCGCAACCAATCAAGCCCGCGCCCATGATGAGCACGTGCTTTTTGGGCGCATCAACGGCGGCGCCTAACAAGCGCTCATGAAACACCGCAAAGTCGGCCAGCGAGTTCACGCTGAGCACCTCAGCCACAGCGTTGCCTTGCAAGGGCAGTTTGATTTGCTGCGCGCCGGTGGCCAGCACCAGGCGGCTGTAGGGCGTCACACCGGCGTCGGTGGTGACGGTTTTGGCGGCGGTGTCGATGCTGCGCACGGAGGTGCGGGCGTGCAGGGTGACGTTTTGCGTCTCGGCCATTTTTACCGCCGGCGTGGTCACCAATTGCGCGGGGCTGCGCTGGTCGCTCAAAGCGTTGGACAGCGAGGGCTTGGCGTAGAAGTCACCGTTGTCGGCGGTGAACATCACGATGGGGGTGGTTTTGTCGAGCTTGCGAAACTCGCGCACCGTCGTCCAGCCCGCCAAGCCGCTGCCGATGATGACGATGGGGGACAGTGCGCTCATGGTTCAAACCTCCACAATTTCAAAATCAGACTTGGCCACGCCGCAGTCGGGGCAAGTCCAGCTCTCGGGCACGTCGGCCCATAAGGTGCCGGGTGCGATGCCGTCTTCGGGGCGGCCCGCGGCTTCGTCGTACACAAAACCGCACACAATGCAGATATAGCTTTTCATGGTGTTCACTCTTTCACATCAAATCAGCGGCTGAGCCCTATTTAGCAAGCTCAGCGCGCTATGAATAACGTAGCAAAATAAATTCGCAAGGCATCAAGCCTTGCGGCTCAAGCTCGCATCAAGCTTGAATCGCCTCAGGCTTTGATGGCATCCAACTGCGCCTGGTAATGCTTGGCGTGGCGCTCTTCCACCTTGGCCAAGGCGGCAAAGCGTTTCTGGGCTTTCTCCAACGTGGCTTTGAATTGTGCCGCGTGTTCACGGCTCTCGGCGATTTGCTCGTTCATCTCGGCTGCTGCCGCTGCGTTGCCTTCGGCCTGCGCGGTGTCGCGGAACTTGGGGTACATCTCGGTGTACTCGTAGGTCTCGCCGTCGATCGCGATTTGCAAAGCCTTGGCCGGGGTGAGCGTGGTCTTGGGGTAGAGCAAATCGAGGTGGCCAAAGGCGTGCATGACTTCCTGATCGGCGGTTGCTTCAAAGGTGCGGGCGGTGGCCTCGTCACCCATCTCGCGGGCGATTTTTGCGAAGTAGCGGTACTTGATGTGGGCCATGGACTCGCCGGCAAAGGCGGCCTCTAAATTGGCCATGGTTTTGATCTCGGGGCGCGGTGTGCTCATGGTGAACTCCTGTGAATAGATGACATGGATCAACACAGGACAAATGGTAGGCATGTTCAATTGATTCGACCAATTGAAACTTGCTAATCCATTGATAGAGCTTAAATGTTGGTGCGGTACTTCGCGGTTAATTCAGCGCAGATCGGCTCTTTTCCGCTTCCCGCTGTCAGCGCACATGCTTGTAACGCTTGGCCTGCAAAGAGGTGGCGATGCTCACCGAGCGGCTACCCGGTTTGAGCGTGAAGCTTTGCCCGGCTTGCAGGGTGCCGGACACGTCCACCGCCAAATAAAAGCCACAGGTGTTGCCCTCAAACATGGCCTTGGGCGCGCCAGCAAAGGCCATCACAGCGGCAAACTTGCCGCAGGGTGAACGGGCCTCGGTCACGCGCAGCACGCAGTCGGGAAAGTGCAATTCGTCACCGGCCCACACCTCTTGCTCCAACAGGCCGGCGATGGTCAGGTTCTCGCCCATGAAGCCGTGGGGCAGGTCTTCGTCGAACAGGCTCACGCCGTGGTCGCGGCGCAGTTGCTGCCAGAAGGGGTAATGCTCCAAAGGGTAGGCGTACACGGCTTTGCTCAAGCCACCGTGAATGCTGTCATCCGCCTGGGTGTCGCCGCTCAAACCCAGTTTGCCCACGGCCACGGCACCAGACACGGTTTGCTTGCCAATCGCGCTGGGGAGCTGGCGCTCGCCCACACGCAGCTTGCGCACCTGGCCGACGTTGATGCTCAAAAGTTGCACAGCACTCAAGCCCGCATCAAGGCTTCAATCTCATCGGCCTTCACCGGCACATCGCGGGTGATGAGCTCGCAACCGGTCTCGGTCACGATCGCATCGTCTTCGATGCGGATGCCGATGCCGTGAAACTGCTCGGGCACGCCTTCACCCGGGCGCACGTAAATGCCGGGTTCGAGGGTGAGCACCATGCCGGGTTTGAGCACCCGGCTGGGCCGGTTTTTGATGAGCTCGCCCGAGAGCGGGTCGGTGCGCTCGGTCACGCTGGTGTCGCCAGGTTCCACGTAGCTGCCGCAGTCGTGCACGTCCATCCCCAGCCAGTGGCTGGTGCGGTGCATGTAAAACGCAAAGTAGCTGCGGTTGGCGATCACATCATCGAGCGTGCCCACCTTGTTTTTGTCCAGCAGGCCCACGTCCAGCATGCCTTGGGCCAGCACCTGCACACTGGCCTCGTGCGGGTCGGTGAAGCGCGCACCGGCTTGGGTGGCGGCCACCGCCGCGTCCTGGCTGGCCAGCACGATGTCGTAGAGCGCGCGCTGCGGCCCGGTGAAACGCCCGTTGGCCGGGAAGGTGCGGGTGATGTCGCTGGCATAGCCATCGAGCTCGCAACCTGCGTCGATCAACACCAAGTCGCCGCTGCGGATGGGCGCGGCATCGGCTCGGTAGTGCAGCACGCAAGCGTTGGTGCCGGCTGCCACGATGGAGCTGTAGGCGCTGAACTGCGAGCCGTGCAGGCGGAACTCGTGCAGCAGCTCGGCGTCCAAGTGGTACTCGCGCACATCAGCGCCTTCGCGCAGACGTTGGGCGCTCAACTGCATGGCACGCACATGGCCGCGCGCGCTGATGTGCGCGGCGCGGCGCATCACCGCTTGCTCGTGCGCGTCTTTGACCAAGCGCATCTCGTCCAACAGGCCGCACAGGTCTTGCTGGCGGTCGGGGCATTGCGCGCCAAAACGCACGCGGGCGCGCACTTTGTGCAGCCAGCCGTCCACCTGGGTTTCCAGGCCGGTGTGCGTGGCAAAGGGGTACCACACGGTGCGGCGGTTTTCCAGCAACTTGGGCAGGTGCTGGTCGATGTCGTCCACCGAAAACGCTTGGTCCACACCCAGCGCTTGCGGGGCAGCTTGGGGGCCGAGGCGGATGCCGTCCCAAATTTCGCGCTCCAGGTCTTTGGGTTGGCACAGCAGCGTGGTGCGGCCCTGTCCGTCAATCAGCAGCCAAGCGTTGGGCTCGGTGAAGCCGGTGAGGTAATAAAAATAGCTGTCGTGCCGGTAAGGGAAGTCGCTGTCGCGGTTGCGCGCGCGCTCAGGCGCGGTGGGCAAAAGCGCGATGCCATCGGCCCCGAGTTGGCGGGCCAGGGCAGCGCGGCGTTGGGCGTACAAATGTGCTGGGGGCGTGATGATGGCTTGCATGGGCAGAGCTTAGCGTTTCTCGGGCGTGTTCGCTGTGTCAGCGTGGGGTGTGTTGAGCTGCGCGAGTCGCGCAGGCGTGCCCACATCGGTCCAGGCGCCGGTGTAGAGCTCAGCACTCACCAGCCCCGCGTCCATCGCGCGGCGCAAGAGCGGTGCCAAAGCGGCTTTGACGCCCTGCGGGTTGCCCGCAGGGATGTCGCACCAAGGCGCCTCAAACAAGGCGCGTTTGTACAGGCCGATGGTGCTGTAGGTGTAGCGCGGTCCAGGGTGCTCGGGGGGCAAGTTCAGGCAGGCTTGAACGCCGATGGCGTTGCCAATCTCTGTTTGGGACGCCCCCAAGCCAAAGTCGCCTTTGAGGTTGTGCGCTGGGTTGGGCGCCAAAAACAAATGCGCCAGTTTGTTGCTTTGTGCAAAAGCAGCCACTGTGTCTGGTTGGAAAGTGAAGCCAGGCACGTACACATCACCGGCCAGCACCCAAAATACATCGCTCAGGTGAGGCAACAAGCGCGCAATACCGCCAGCGGTTTCCAGCGCGCCACCAAAATCCACACCTTCATGCGAGTATGAAATTTGTAGCGGCATACCCAACAACGACGTAGGCTGTGGCCCAAAATAGCTTGGAATTTGCTCGCCCAACCACGCGGTGTTGATGTGCAGTTGCGTGTGGCCTGCGCGCGCCAAGGCCTCCACATGCCAGCGCAGCAAGGGTTGGCCTTGCACTGAAAGCAAAGGTTTGGGCGTGGCATCGGTCAGCGGGCGCATGCGCTCGCCGCGCCCGGCGGCCAAGATCACAGCGCTGATGTGTGGAGAAGTTGCAGCGTTCACCCCACCACTTTAGACGATGCCCAAGCCCGCCAGCTGATCCTGAAAGTGACAGACCGCAGCGCTGAGCACGTGCCTGAGCCCCTTAAAATAGCGGGTTTTCACCCACCCGGAGTCGACGCATGGCCAATACCCCCCCAGTTCATGACATGGCCAATGCCATCCGCGCCCTGGCCATGGACGCTGTGCAACAGGCCAACTCCGGTCACCCCGGCGCCCCTATGGGCATGGCCGACATGGCCGTGGCCCTCTGGGGTCCGAGCACCGCAGGTCTGGCCGGCCACCTGCAGCACAACCCGCGCAACCCGCACTGGGCCAACCGCGACCGTTTTGTGCTCTCCAACGGCCACGCCTCCATGCTCATTTACGCGCTCTTGCACCTGAGCGGCTACAACCTGCCCATGGCCGAGCTGAAAAACTTCCGCCAGCTGCACTCCAAAACCGCGGGTCACCCCGAAGTGGGCGTGACCCCAGGCGTGGAAACCACCACCGGCCCGCTGGGTCAGGGCGTCACCAACGCGGTGGGCATGGCGCTGGCTGAAAAACTGCTGGCCGCCGAGTTCAACCGCCCCGGCCACGCCGTGGTGAACCACCACACCTATGTGTTCCTGGGCGACGGCTGCCTGATGGAAGGCATCAGCCACGAGGCCTGCGCCCTGGCTGGCGCCTGGAAGCTCAACAAACTCGTGGCCTTGTACGACGACAACGGCATCTCGATCGACGGCCAAGTGGCCCCCTGGTTTGTGGACGACACCCCCCGCCGCTTCGAAGCCTACGGCTGGAATGTCTTGAGCGCCGACGGCCACGATGCCGCTGCAGTCTCAGCCGCCATTGCCAAGGCCAAAACCTCGGCCACCAAGCCCACGCTGATTGTGTGCAAAACCTCCATTGGCAAAGGCAGCCCCAACCGCGCCAACACCGCCAAAGCCCACGGCGAGCCCCTGGGTGGCGAGGAAATCAAACTCACCCGCGAGGCCCTGGGCTGGGCGCACGAGCCCTTCGTCATTCCCGCTGACGTGGCCCAAGCCTGGAACAGCCACGCCGCAGGTGCTGCACAAGAAGCCACCTGGAACACCGCGTTTGCCGCTTACAAAGCCGCCCACCCCGAGCTGGCCGCTGAGTTTGTGCGCCGCATGGCAGGCGACTTGCCCAAGCAGTTCGCGCAAGTGGCGGTGGACGCTGCCGTGGCCGCCCACACCAAAGCCGAGACCGTGGCCAGCCGCAAGGCCAGCCAACTCGCGCTGGAAGCCTTCACCGCGGCCCTGCCCGAGTTGCTGGGCGGCAGTGCTGACTTGACCGGCTCGAACCTCACCAACACCAAGAGCACGCCTGCGCTGCGTGTGGATGTGAACGGTGCGGTGGTGAAGACCGAAGAAGGCACGCCTACCGAAGGGGGCTTCCGTATTGGCCGCCACATCAACTACGGTGTGCGCGAATTCGGCATGGCCGCCATCATGAACGGCGTGGCGCTGCACGGCGGCTTCATCCCCTACGGCGGCACCTTCCTGACCTTCAGCGACTACTCGCGCAACGCCATCCGCATGGCGGCGCTCATGAAGCAGCGCGTCATCCATGTGTTCACCCACGACTCCATCGGCCTGGGCGAAGACGGCCCCACCCACCAGTCCATCGAGCACGGCGCGAGCCTGCGTTTGATTCCCAACCTCGACGTTTGGCGCCCCGCCGACACAGCCGAGACCACCGTGGCCTGGGCCGTGGCTTTGCAAAACAAAAACAAGCCCACCGCGCTCTTGCTGAGCCGCCAAAATCTGCCCTACGCGCCCAAGCGCGACCTGGGCGACATCAGCCGCGGCGCGTATGTGTTGTCGGAGCCCGCCGATGTGGGCCTGAAAAAAGCGGCGCAGGCCGTCATCATCGCCACCGGCTCGGAAGTGCAGCTGGCTTTGAAGGCCCAGGAGTTGCTTGCTACACAAAAGATAGCTGTACGGGTCGTGTCTATGCCGTCAACCACCACCTTTGACCATCAAACCGTGGCTTACAAAACCGCGGTCTTGCCCGCCAAGTTGCCCCGCGTGGCGGTGGAAATGGGCTCGACCGACGGCTGGTGGAAATACGGCTGCGCCGCGGTGGTGGGCATCGACACCTACGGCGAGTCGGCCCCCGCGCCGGTGCTGTTCAAGCATTTCGGCTTCACGCCCGATAACGTGGCTAACACCGTGCGTGCGGTGCTGCGTAAACGCTGAGTTTTTAAGTGCCTGAGGTGGCTTATATCGACCCGATTTAAGCGCCACGTCAGGCCAGAGTTTCACAATCTTGTTTTTCTAAGGAAACACCATGACCATCAAAGTAGGTATCAACGGTTTTGGCCGCATCGGCCGCAATGTGCTGCGCTCGGCCATCCAGAATTTCAGCGACATCGAGATCGTGGCCATCAACGACCTGCTCGAGCCCGACTACCTGGCTTACATGCTGCAGTACGACAGCGTGCACGGCCGCTTCAAGGGCGATGTGAAGATCGAGGGCAACACCCTGGTCATCAACGGCAAAAAAATCCGCCTGACCCAAGAGCGTGACCCCGCCAACCTGAAATGGAACGAGGTGGGTGCCGATGTGGTGATCGAATCCACCGGCCTGTTTTTGGACAAAGCCACCGCGCAAAAACACCTGGACGCGGGCGCCAAGAAAGTCATCTTGTCGGCCCCTTCCAAAGACGACACCCCTATGTTTGTGTTTGGCGTGAACCACACCACCTACAAGGGCGAGGCCATCATCTCCAACGCCTCTTGCACCACCAACTGCTTGGCACCTTTGGCCAAAGTGATGCACGACAAGTGGGGCATCAAGCGCGGCCTGATGACCACCGTGCACGCGGCCACCGCCACCCAAAAAACCGTGGACGGCCCCTCCAACAAAGACTGGCGCGGTGGCCGCGGCATTCTGGAAAACATCATCCCATCGAGCACCGGTGCTGCCAAGGCCGTGGGCGTGGTGATTCCTGAGCTCAACAAAAAGCTCACCGGCATGTCCTTCCGCGTGCCCACCAGCGACGTGTCGGTGGTGGACCTGACCTGCGAATTGAACAGCCCGGCCACCATGGCCGAGATTTGCGCTGAAATCAAAGCCCAATCCGAAGGCGCTTTGAAAGGCGTGCTGGGCTTCACCACCGACAAAGTGGTGGCCACCGACTTCCGCGGCGACACCCGTACCTCCATCTTCGATGCTGACGCCTCCATCGCTTTGGACGGCACCTTCGTGAAGTTGGTGAGCTGGTACGACAACGAGTGGGGTTACTCCAACAAGTGCCTGGAAATGGTGCGCGTCGTTGCCAAATAAGGCTGTGTTGCTACTGAATCAGTAGCATTTGCCTCGTTCAAGCGCGTCGTTCAAAAGCCTCTTCGGGTGTTGGCCTGAAGAGGCTTTTTTAGTTTCAGGCTGGTGGTGGCGTTAAAAAATTGGCGCCCATGTGCCCCACCTTCACGTAAATGAGGGCGCCTTCTTCTTGCGTGTAGGGCGTGTGCTGGCTCCAGCGCGGGCTGCGCAGCCAGCTGCCGGCGGGGTAGGCACCGTGCTCGTCGTGGAACACGCCGTCAATCACAAAAATTTCTTCGCCGCCCGGGTGGGTGTGGGTGGCGAAGGTGGTGTGGGGCGCCCAGCGCACCAAGGCGGTGTGCACACCATCGAACTCGTGCAGCGGCATCACCTGCAGGCCAGGACGCAAGCCTTGGCGCCAGGGTTCGGTGTGGGTGTTGATGCGGCATGGCTCGGTGTCGCCCGGCGCAAATTGCCAAAGCTTCACGAACAGCGTGCAACCTGGGGCTGAGCTGGGCGTGTGCTGCGTGCCAGGTGGGTTGCGCAGGTAGGTGCCGGCAGGGTGGTCGCCCTGCTCGTCGGTGAACACGCCCTCCAACACCAAAATTTCTTCGCCGCCGCCATGCATGTGTGGCGAAAACTGCGAGCCGCTGTCGTAGCGCACCACCGAGGTGGCGCGGGCCACCTCGTCGCCCACGCGGTCGAGCATTTGCCGCGCCACACCCGGCATGGGTGAGGCCTGCCAGCTGCGCTCATCAGGGCGCAGCACCACGCGTTGGGCGAAGTCGGCGTTGAGTTGCATCAACACATCAGTGGTGGTGCCCATGCGCGCCGTGCGCGTGGCCGTGGGCGATTTCTTCGGCGCTAGCGGCTTGCACGCCCATCACCCGCACGCTGAAGCGAATCGCTTTGCCTGCGTGGGCGTGGTTGCCGTCAAGCAGCACCTGCGGGCCTTTGATTTTGACCACGGTGAACACCGCTTCGCGCCCGTCTTCGGTGCGGCCGCGCAGTTGGCCGCCCACTTTCACGCCGGGGGGAAATTCGGTTTTGGGGATGCTGCGCACCAGGCTCTCGTCGCGTGCGCCAAAGGCGTCTTCAACCGGCAAATCGATGGTGGTGGCAAAGCCTACCGTCTGGCCTTCGAGCAGAGCCTCAACCTTGGGGAAGATGTTGTCGTAGCCACCGTGCAGGTAGGCCATGGGCTCGTCGCTGGCGTCTAAGGTTTTGCCGGTGGCGTCGATGATTTTGTATTGGATGGTGACAACCGTGTCTTTGCTGATGTTCATGATTTGCTCAGGTGTTTGCCCACAATGCCGGCCAGCTCAAACATGGTGATTTGCGCTTTGCCGAACACGGGAAGAAGTTTGGCGTCGGCGTTGATGGCGCGTTTGTTGGTCGCGTCTTGCAAGCCGTTGGCCTTGATGTAGTCCCAAATTTTCTTGATGACTTCGGTGCGTGCCACCGGCTCGTTGCCAATCACCGCGGCCAATTCTGCGCTGGGTGCAGAGCCGGCTGCGGCTTTGCGCGGCGCCTTAGGTGTTGCAGTTTTCTTGGCAGCTGCTTTTTTAGCCGGGGCTTTCTTAGCCGCAGTTTTAGAAGCTGTTTTGGCTGCACCCCTTGCTACAGCAGGCCCTGCCGCTCCTGTTTTGCTAGCAGCAGGTTTGCGTGGGGGGAATTTGCTTGGGGCAAATTCAAAGTTCACTTTGCCGGCTTCCGGGTCCCAGGCCAGCATGGCTTTGAAGGCGCGGCGGGTGCGCATGGAGACAAATTTCTCCAGCATGTCGGTCTTGCCGGTGGCCAGCAGTTTTTCCATTTGCGCGCGTTCAATGGGTTGCTGCAAGATGATCTGCCCGCTCTTGAAATCGCAGCTCGGGGTGGCTTGTGCGTGGGTGGGCACGGCGTGGTCGCAGACATAGTTTTTGCCGTGCTCGAAGACCATGCCGCCTGCGGCATTGACCGTGCCTTCGCCGCATTTGGGGCACTTGCCCAGCGTGGTTTGCGCGCTGAAGTCCACCAGCTCGCCGGTCTCGTCGTTCTTGTCGTCGCCAAAATCAAACTCGAGTTTGAAGTTCTTGGTTTCGTCGTCGAATTTGAGCACCATCTCGGCCACAAAAGGCCAACCGGCTTTGGAGCGGAAACCATCGAGCGGGCCGATGTGTTTGTCGCGGATGAAGGTTTCAGCCTCCACCACCTCAAAGGTGCGCCCCGCGGGTGACTTGCCAAAGGAAAAACCGCAACCTTCGTCCGCTCCGGCTTTGCCGGTGCAGCCGTAGCGGCGGTAGTTTTCTTTGACCACGCCGCCGCAGTTCGGGCAGGGTGTGGCCAGGGTGGCGTAGTTGCCGGGGATGGTGTCGCGGTCGTACTCTTTGGCTTTTTTGACGATGTGCTCGGTCATCGCCGCGATCTCGGCCATGAAGGTCTCGCGCTTGAGTTTGCCCTGCTCCATCTGCGCGAGTTTGTATTCCCACTCGCCGGTCAGCTCAGGCTTGGACAACTCTTCCACACCCAGGCCGCGCAGCAGCGTCATCAGCTGAAACGCTTTGGCGGTGGGGATCAACTCACGGCCTTCGCGCAGCATGTACTTCTCAGCAATCAAGCCCTCGATGATGCTTGAGCGCGTGGCGGGTGTGCCCAAGCCTTTTTCTTGCATGGCTTCGCGCAGTTCGTCGTCTTCCACCAATTTGCCCGCGCCCTCCATGGCGCCAAGCAAGGTGGCCTCGCTGTAGCGCGCTGGCGGTCGGGTCTTGAGGCCTTTGGGGTTCACTTCGGTGTTGTTCACCCGCTCGCCGGGCTGCACCGCCACCAGGTTTTGGCCCTTGTCGCCGTCTTTGGCATCGGCCACTTCGTCGGCCGCTTCTTTGCCGTAAATGGCCAGCCAACCCGGCTTGACCAGCACCTTGCCTTCGCTCTTGAAATGGTAGCCGGCTGAAGACGGCGCAGTGCCGGGCCGCCCCAAGCTGCGCGCGGCCCCCTCGGGGGGCAGCAAGGACACGCCAGTGCCGAGCGTGGGGGCCACATGTGTCACTCTGGTGGTGACTTGGTATTCAGCACTGGGGAAAAACACCGCCATGAAGCGGCGTACCACCAGGTCGTACAGCTTTTGCTCGGCTTCGCTCAAGCCGCTGGGCGCTTGCAGGGTGGGGATGATGGCAAAGTGGTCGCTGACCTTGCTGTTGTCAAACACCCGCTTGGTGGGTTTGATGTAGCTGTTGTTCAGCGCGGTGAGCGCGTGCGGTGCCAAGTGGCGCATGCCGGAGTCGGCCAGCATCTCAAAGGTTTGCTTGACCACCGGCAAATAATCTTCGGGCAGGGCGCGCGAGTCGGTACGGGGGTAGGTCAGGGCCTTGTGGCGCTCGTACAGGCTTTGCGCCAAAGACAGCGTGGTCTTGGCCGAGAAGCCAAACTTGCCATTGGCCTCGCGCTGCAGGCTGGTCAGGTCAAACAGCAGGGGGCTGGCCTGGGTGGTGGGCTTGCTCTCTTCCGTCACCGTGGCGCTTTGGTTGCGCACGGCATCGGCAATGGCGCGGGCCTGGGCTTCGTTCCACAGGCGGTCGGCTTTTTGCTCAGCGTCCACCACGCCGTCTGGCCCGGGGGCGGGTTTTTTCCACTCTGGGTCGAACCACTTGGCGGGGTACTCGCCGGCTTGCGCGGCGAAGCTGGCGTGAATTTCCCAGTAGTCGCGGCTGACAAACGCGCGAATTTTTTCTTCACGTTCCACCACCACCGACAGCGTGGGTGTTTGCACCCGGCCCACGGTGGTCAAAAAGAAGCCGCCATCGCGCGAATTGAACGCGGTCATGGCGCGCGTGCCGTTGATGCCCACCAGCCAATCGGCCTCAGAGCGGCAGCGTGCGGCATCGGCCAGGGGGCGCATTTGCGCGTCGCTGCGCAGGCTGCCAAAGCCGTCGCGGATCGCCTGGGGCGTCATGCTTTGCAGCCACAGGCGCGAGACGGGCTTGCCCAGGGGCTTGACACCGCCGGCGTACTGTTCAATCAGGCGAAAGATCAATTCGCCTTCACGCCCCGCGTCACACGCGTTGACGAGTTGGTCGATGTCTTTGCGCTTGGCGAGTTTGACCACCGCGTTGAGGCGGGTTTTGGTTTTGTCCACCGGCTTCAAGTCGAAGTGCGGGGGGATGACGGGCAGGTGCGCAAAGCTCCACTTGCCGCGTTTCACATCGAAAGCCTCGGGCGCCTGGATTTCCACCAGGTGGCCCACCGCGCTGGTGACCACATAGGTCTCGCTCTCGAAATGCTCGTCGTGCTTCTCGAACTTGCCCGCTGTGGGCGTGAGCGCGCGCACGATGTCTTGCGCCACCGAAGGCTTCTCTGCAATGACTAAGGTTTTCATCTGACTACAATCCTCTCTCGCGCACGTGCACACGCACGCGCTTGAGCGCGCACACGCGCACGCCCATACGAGTTCACCTTATCAAATTTTCAGCCGTGCCGCCAAAAACAAAAACCCCAGCTTCCCGCCGCATTCAAACCCGCCGCTCTGGTGTGCATGGCAACGGGGTGTTCGCCGTGGCCGACATTGCCGAGGGTGAAACCATCATCGAGTACGTGGGCGAGGTCATCAGCTGGCAAGAGGCGCAAGACCGCCACCCGCACGACCCGAAAGACCCCAACCACACGTTTTACTTCCATATTGACGAAGACCATGTGATCGACGCCAAGTTCGGTGGCAATTCCTCGCGTTGGATCAACCATTCCTGCGACCCGAACTGCGAAGCCGACGAGCAAGACGGGCGCGTGTTCATCAAAGCGCTGCGCAACATCCCGGCTGGCACTGAGCTCAATTACGACTACGGCCTGATCATCGACGAGCCCTACACCAAGGCCCTCAAGGCCGAGTACCCCTGCTGGTGCGGCTCGGCCCATTGCCGCGGCACCTTGCTGTCGCCCAAGGATCCCAAGCCCAAGGCTAAGTCCAAAGCTAAGACCAAGACCAAAGCCAAGAAAGCTGACAAAAAGGCCGACAAGGCCAAGACCTCGGTGAAGGCCAAGAAAGCCGACAAAGCCGACAAGAAGGCGGATAAGAAGCTTGCTAAGAAGTCAGCGCAGCCTGAGGTCAAGGCCAAAAACAAAGCCAAAGCCAAGACTGAAAAAGCCTGAGGGCGCTTGCTGCGCATGACCGCACCTATCCCCTTGCGTTGGCCCGCCGAGGCGATCTGGGAGGCTGCCAGCCCCTTGCTGAGCGGTTTCACGGTGGAGGTGCTGCCCGAGATCGACTCCACCAACAGCGAGCTCATGCGCCGCGCCCGCCAAGACCGCACCGAGCCAGTGCTGTTGGTGGCCCAAAGCCAAACCGCAGGTCGCGGCCGTTTGGGTCGCAGCTGGGTCAGCGGCGCCGCGCAGGCATCCGCAGACGCTGGCCAAAGTGCTGAGGAAATCGCTTGCTCAGGCCAGCCCAGCAAAGTAGACCCCGCCAAATTGCCCTCACTCACCTTCTCCATCGGCCTGCCCTTGGCCGCGGCCGATTGGTCGGGCCTGTCACTGGCGGTGGGCGTGAGCCTGGCGCTGAGCCTGCATGCCGACATCCGCTTGAAGTGGCCCAACGATTTGTGGGTGAACGACTGCAAGCTGGGCGGCATCTTGATTGAAACCACGCCGCTCAGCGAGGCCGCGCAGGCCGAGTACGCCAGCACCCGGCCCTATGCCCCGGCTGGGATCGCGCGCTACGTGGTGGTGGGTGTGGGCCTGAACATCGCCCTGCCAACAGCGCAAAATCTCAGCATGCCGCCTGCCGCCTTGCAAACCCTGTTGCCCGCCATCGACGCGCCTGGGGCCCTGGGCCGCGTGGCTGTGCCCCTGCTGCAAACCCTCAAACGATTCGAGGCCTCCGGCTTTGCGCCCTTTGCCCCGGCTTTTGCCGCGCGCGACGCGCTGGCTGGCCGCGAGGTCACTTTGAGCGACGGCACGCAAGGCGTGGCCGGCGGTGTGGACGCAGGTGGCGCCTTGCGTGTGCAAACCGCTGCTGGCTGGGTGATCGTGAACAGCGCCGAGGTGAGCGTGCGCCCCACGCAGCCCGGCACCACCCAAGCTTGATGGCGCACGGCCATGGCGGCACCGCAAGCTCATAACGACACAGCTGACAGAGCCAGCGCCGCACCAGGCTGGTTAAAGCTGGTCGTGCTGGTTCTGCTGCTGGCCAATGTGTTGCTGCTGGTGTGGCTGCAAGGCTGGGCGCGGCCCTGGGGTTTTGCGCCAATCACCTCATCTGAGCCCTGGCGTGTGCAGCAGCAAATCCAGCCTGACCAACTCACGTTGCTGAGTGCCGAAGACCTCGCGCGCGCCGAGTTGAAGGAAGCCAGTCGCACCTTGCCGTGCTGGCAGATTGGCCCGCTGGACCAGGCCAGCCACAGCAGCCTGGACCAAGCTTTGCAGGCCTTGAGCCCTGCGCCCTATTGGCAAAGCCAGCAAGTGGATGAGCCCGAGCGTTGGATGCTGTTCATGGGGCCATATGCGAGCCCCGCGGTGCTGGAACGCAAACTCACTGAGCTGCAGGCTTTGAAATTGAACGCTCGCGAAGTCCCCCGGCCCGTCACGCACCCCAAGTGGGGCCAAGGCTTGAGCCTGGGGCGCTTTGACACCTCCGAGTTGGCGCAGCAAGCCCTGAGCGATGTGAGCCAACGGGGCGTACGCACCGCACGCGTGCTGCGCGACCACGGCTCACGCGCGGGGCACATGGTCTCGGTGTGGACGGGGGATGTAGGGCGCACGCAACTCGATGCCCTGTTGCCCAGCTTGACGAGCTTGCCCGCATCATCGACAACACCCGAGGCTCCACGCCTAAGTTGGCAAAGCTGCGAGCGCTGAGTTAAACCGGCATCGCCCCGCCGCGCTTGACCTGAAAGCGCACGGTGAACAAAGCCCCTGGCGGGTGTTGGCCGGGTTTGGCGTCGTCCACGCTCACGCTGGCGTGGTGCTGTTGCGCAATTTCTTGCACGATGGGCAGGCCCAGGCCCGAGCCATCGGCCTCCACCCCCAGCGAGCGGTAAAAAGGCTGGAACACCAGCGCGCGCTCGGGCAGCGGAATGCCCGGGCCGTTGTCTTCCACTTGCAGCACCGCCACTTGCCCGAAGGGGTCGGCCAGCACACGCACGGTGATCACGCCAGGCCGGTCTGGCGTGGAGGGGGTGTAGTTGATCGCGTTGTCCACCAGGTTGCGAATCAGCTCTTTGACCAGGGTGGGGTTGCCGGTGAAGCTCACATCCGGGCTGCCCTGTTGCACGCCCTCCAGGCCCAGGTCGATGCGCTTGTCCAGGGCGCGCGGTACCGCGTCTTGCACCACCTCCATGGTCAGGCGCGCCAGGTCGCAGGGCTGCTGAATTTGGCTGCTGCCGCCCTCGGCACGCGCCAGTGCCAACAGCTGGTTCACCGTGTGGGTGGCGCGGATGCTCGAGCGCCCGATTTGCCGCAGCGACTGCTTGAGCTCGTCGGTGTTGCTGCCTTCGCGCTGCGCTAAATCTGCCTGCATGCGCAAGCCCGCCAGCGGGGTTTTGAGCTGGTGGGCCGCATCGGCTAAAAAACGTTTTTGCGTGGCAATGGAATCGGTCAAGCGCGAGAGCAAATCATTCACCGAGGACACCAACGGCGAGACCTCCACCGGCACCGCTTCGGTATCCAGGGGGCTGAGGTCGTCAGGTTTGCGCGCGCGGATGCGCTCCTCCAAGCGGTGCAGCGGCTTGATGGCCTGCACCAGTGCCAACCACACCAGCAACACCGCCATAGGCAAGATGACGAACTGCGGCAGCATCACACCCTTGATGATTTCTGCCGCCAAGAGCGAGCGTTTGTCCAGCGTTTCAGCCACTTGCACCAGTGCGGTGGCGCGCTCGCCGGTGGCGGTGGAGGGCAAGTTGAGCGCCACCCACATGTAGGCCACCTTCACGTTCGCGCCGTGGAACTCGTCGTCGCGCAGCGCCACCTCGCCCACCGGGGGCTTGGCAAATTCGTCGGATGGAATCGGGAAGTCGCGCTCACCGCTCAAAAACTCGCCATCCGCGCCCAGCACCTGGTAGTACACCGTGTCGGCGTCATCGGCGCGCAGCAGTTCGCGCGCAGGCAGCGGCAGGTTGATGATGACGCGCTGGTTGCTGACCGTGACCAATTGCGCCAACGCGTTGACGTTGTATTCGAGCGCGCGGTCAAACGGTTTGCCCGCGATGTTTTGCGCCACCAGCCAGGTCAGCACCAAGCTCACCGGCCACAGCAAGAGCAGTGGCGTGAGCATCCAATCCAAAATCTCGCCAAACAGCGAGCGCTGCTCGCGCTTGAAAAGTTTCACAGTGCGAGCACGTCAGTGCCGAACGTGGGGGTCATGTTCAATTGGGGATTTTTTCAAGGCAATACCCCAGCCCGCGAACGGTGGCGATGCGGATGGGGCCCTTCTCGATCTTTTTGCGCAGCCGGTGGATGTACACCTCAATGGCGTTGTTGCTCACCTCTTCGCCCCACTCGCACAGGCGCTCGACCAACTGGTCTTTGCTGACCAGGCGGCCTGAGCGCTGCAGCAGCACCTCGAGCAAGCCTAATTCACGCGCCGACAACTCCACCATCTTGCCGTCGATGGTGGCCACGCGCCCGGCCTGGTCGTACATCAACGGCCCGTGGCGGATGTTGCTGCTCACCCCGCCCATGCCGCGACGCACCAAGGCGCGCACACGTGCTTCGAGCTCTTGCAGGCTGAAGGGTTTGGCCATGTAGTCGTCGGCGCCGTAGTCCAGGCCTTTGACGCGCTCTTCCACGCTGTCAGCTGCGGTCAAGATGAGCACCGGCAGCGTGGCACCGCGTGCGCGTAATTTTTTCAGCACTTCCAGGCCGTGCATGCGTGGCAGGCCCAGGTCGAGGATGAGCAGGTCCAACTCGCTGTTGGTCATCAGCGCGGCATCGGCTTCGGTGCCGGTGGCCACATGGTCGACCGCGGCGCCTGAGTTGCGCAGGGTGCGCAGCAAGCCGTCGGCCAGCACCTGGTCGTCTTCGGCAATCAGAATTCGCATGGCGGTCTCCTCGTTGTTCTCAGTGGCTTCTTGTCAGCTCTTGGGGGAATGCTCGCAAGTTTATAGCGCTCTGTGCGTTCGTCTATCTGCCATTTTAGGCTGGCGTTCAGGCGCTGGCATAGGCCTCCAGCCCAATGGCAATCACCGTGGCCACCTCGTCGCCCACCGCGGCCTTGAGCTCGTCCTCGGCCTGGTTGACGGCCACTTGGAAGGCGCTGAGCCACGCCAGCCCGTCGGGGGTGAAGCACACCCGCTTGGCACGCGCATCCAGCGGGTCGGCCTCGCGTCTGACAAGTCCCCACGCTTCGCACTGGGTCACCAGGGTGCCCATGGCCTGTTTGCTCATGCCGGCTTGCGCGGCCAAGTCGGTCAGGCGCGAGCCGTTGAGCCCCAGATGTCGGGTGATGTGCACGTGCGCGGCGCTCACCTGTTCGCGCGCGGCCAGGTTGGCCAGGGCCAGGGGGACGTTCTCGTTGTGCGCCATCAACTCCAACACCCGCGCATCAAAGCGCCGCATGGCGTGACCCAGCCAACGCCCCAGATGCGAGGCGCGCCAACGGTCGTCGCTCAGGGTGGGTGGGGTGGCCGGGGTGCTTGATGCCGTCTTTGTGCGTGGGGCTTGGCGGGCGGTTTGGCTGGGGGTTTGTTGTGAGGGGTGTTGGGAGTTTTTCGGGCTGGCGCGCAGCCGGGTGTGGGTCAGCAAAGGCATGTGTAAATGGTAAAGCAAACTGACTAAAAAATCTATTTACAGCCCAAGACAAGTGGCTAAACTACTGTTCAAGCATCCAGCCTGTTGATAAAAACACTGGATAAAACCTCAACCCTAGGAGCCCCTCATGGACAACCAATTCAAGCCCAACAACGCCGGCGCCAACGCCGCCAACGGTGAAAAAGCCAAGGCCCTGCAAGCCGCGCTGGCGCAGATCGAAAAGCAGTTCGGCAAGGGCACCATCATGCGCCTGGGTGAGGGCGAGGTGATTGAAGACATCCAGGTGGTCTCCACCGGTTCGCTGGGCCTGGACATCGCTCTGGGCGTCGGCGGCCTGCCCCGCGGCCGCGTGATCGAAATTTACGGTCCTGAGTCCTCAGGCAAAACCACCTTGACCCTGCAAGTGATTGCTGAGATGCAAAAAATCGGCGGCACCTGCGCCTTTGTGGACGCTGAGCACGCGCTGGACGTGCAATACGCCTCCAAGCTCGGTGTGAGCCTGCCCGACTTGCTGATTTCCCAGCCCGACACCGGCGAACAAGCCCTGGAAATTGTCGACAGCCTGGTGCGCTCCGGCGCGGTGGACCTGGTGGTGGTGGACTCGGTGGCCGCACTCACCCCCAAGGCTGAAATTGAAGGCGAGATGGGCGACTCCCTGCCCGGCTTGCAAGCCCGCCTGATGAGCCAGGCCCTGCGCAAGCTCACCGCCACCATCAAGAAGACCAACTGCACCGTC